>NZ_JAVQLW010000001.1:1807500-2407500 GCF_031822435.1 Paracoccus sp. MBLB3053
GGAGGTTGGCTTAGAAGCAGCCATCCTTTAAAGATAGCGTAACAGCTCACTGGTCTAATCAAGAGGTCTTGCGGCGAAGATGTAACGGGGCTCAAGCCACGAGCCGAAGCTTTGGATGCACATTTATGTGCGTGGTAGCGGAGCGTTCTGTGATATAGAACGCTGCCTCTTTAGCCCTTCGGGGTTACGGAGGCATTGTTCTGACTGTGAAGCCGGGCTGTAAGGCATCCGGTGGAGTGATCAGAAGCGAGAATGTTGACATGAGTAGCGACAAACAGGGTGAGAGACCCTGTCGCCGAAAGTCCAAGGGTTCCTGCTTAAAGCTAATCTGAGCAGGGTAAGCCGGCCCCTAAGGCGAGGCCGAAAGGCGTAGTCGATGGGAACCAGGTTAATATTCCTGGGCCAGGAGATGGTGACGGATCGCAGAGCTAGTTCTTCCTTATCGGATTGGAAGGGCTGGTGAGCGGTTCCTGGAAATAGCCCTCCACAAGACCGTACCCTAAACCGACACAGGTGGACTGGTAGAGAATACCAAGGCGCTTGAGAGAACCACATTTAAGGAACTCGGCAAAATACCTCCGTAAGTTCGCGAGAAGGAGGCCCCGTTGGTAGGCAACTATCGGCGGGGGGCACAAACCAGGGGGTGGCGACTGTTTACTAAAAACACAGGGCTCTGCGAAGCCGTAAGGCGACGTATAGGGTCTGACGCCTGCCCGGTGCCGGAAGGTTAAAAGGAGATGTGCAAGCATTGAATTGAAGCCCCGGTAAACGGCGGCCGTAACTATAACGGTCCTAAGGTAGCGAAATTCCTTGTCGGGTAAGTTCCGACCTGCACGAATGGCGTAACGACTTCCCCGCTGTCTCAAATGTGGACTCAGCGAAATTGAATTGTCTGTGAAGATGCAGACTTCCCGCGGTTAGACGGAAAGACCCCATGCACCTTTACTATAGCTTCGCACTGGCATCAGGATTGTGATGTGCAGGATAGGTGGTAGGCATCGAAGCAGTGACGCCAGTCGCTGTGGAGCCATCCTTGAGATACCACCCTTCGCACTCTTGATGTCTAACCGCGGCCCGTTATCCGGGTCCGGGACCCTGCGTGGTGGGTAGTTTGACTGGGGCGGTCGCCTCCCAAAGAGTAACGGAGGCGCGCGAAGGTTGGCTCAGAGCGGTCGGAAATCGCTCGTTGAGTGCAATGGCAGAAGCCAGCCTGACTGCAAGACTGACAAGTCGAGCAGAGACGAAAGTCGGCCATAGTGATCCGGTGGTCCCGAGTGGAAGGGCCATCGCTCAACGGATAAAAGGTACGCTGGGGATAACAGGCTGATGATGCCCAAGAGTCCATATCGACGGCATCGTTTGGCACCTCGATGTCGGCTCATCTCATCCTGGGGCTGGAGCAGGTCCCAAGGGTATGGCTGTTCGCCATTTAAAGAGGTACGTGAGCTGGGTTTAGAACGTCGTGAGACAGTTCGGTCCCTATCTGCCGTGGGTGTAGGATACTTGAGAGGAGTTGCCCCTAGTACGAGAGGACCGGGGTGAACGTTCCACTGGTGGACCAGTTGTCGTGCCAACGGCAGTGCTGGGTAGCTATGAACGGACAGGATAAACGCTGAAGGCATCTAAGCGTGAAGCCCCCCTCAAAACAAGGTATCCCTTGAGAGCCGTGGAAGACCACCACGTCGATAGGCCGGAGATGTAAGTGCAGCAATGCATTCAGTTGACCGGTACTAATGGCTCGATTGGCTTGATTTGATCCGGAAGAAGACAGATCAATCTGTCACGCTTCCAAAAGCATCCTTGGACAACCGAAACCCTGCAAAGGGTAACGCCGATCCGTTTCTTTCCCGGTCTGGTGGCCAAAGCACGAGCAAAACACCCGATCCCATCCCGAACTCGGCCGTTAAGTGCCGTCGCGCCAATGGTACTGCGTCTCAAGACGTGGGAGAGTAGGTCACCGCCAGACCTGGAAAGAAACGGTTCTCTCAAAACGATGAAAAAACGCCGAAAACCAGGCAAAACGGCGCGGGGTAGAGCAGCCCGGTAGCTCGTCAGGCTCATAACCTGAAGGTCGCAGGTTCAAATCCTGCCCCCGCAACCAAACTTTACTGCAAGATAACAAACACATAGGCCGCCCTCTGGCGGCTTTTGCGTGTCGCGTCGTGTTGCAAGCGCGTCCCGACCGCTCCCCAAAGATTCCAAAGGCTTACAGCCGTTCCGATTTCTTCCGTGCAACACGGATGCGACAAGGGATGGGGTGGATGTTCGCGGGATGTTCTTATGGGCGAAGAGGTGCTGCTCGCGGCCGCACCCCGGTCATTGCGACCATTGCTTCCTCGAAGGCAGCCTGAGCCCCAGCCCCCTGACGCATCCAGTATTCGTGCTTATCATCTTTGACGACATGCGTGAAACCGTACTGGGTCATTGTGGCTGGATCTCCGTGATCGCGAATGAAAACATTCGAGAAGTACCAATGCGATACCTGGCGGTTCAGACCGCCTACTTTCGCGCCGCTGAAGGACACCATCAGCTGCATCCGGCGCGCCTTCCGGCTTGCATCGACAACACCAAGCTGATTGACTGGGCGCATCCCATGGGATCGGCCGCCGATCGCAAACCTGGCGGAAGGGAAGAATCCGCGACCAAGGGAAGAGCACCAGATGGAAGGCCATTACCGCGGGTCGCCTAGGCCCACGAGAGGGATGACATGAAAGACGACAACGCGGTCAACAAGCCTCGCCTCGGGACACAAAGCAAGGCGATCACCTTCGTGCTCAATCCGCAGAAAGAAAAGGCGATACCGCATACCGTTGTTGTCCTGGGTGTCGAGCGCGGTGGAACCTCGATGGTCTCGGGGGTCATTCGCGCCCTGGGTGTCTGCATGGGCAAGAGCGCGGGGCTCAATCACGAGGATCCGAGCTTCCTGACCAATGACCCGGCCGAGCTGCGGAGCTATATTGCCCAACGCAACGAGGAAAACGCGCTTTGGGGGTTCAAGATGCCCAAGGCGACAATGAAGCTGGACTTCTTCGAGAAGGAGCTTCGCAATCCGATCTATGTCGTGGTCTACCGAAACACGCTCTCGATTCTCGACAGTTGGATGCAGCGCGGCGCCGGCCAGATTGCCGGCGTTCTTGACCGCATCCATACGTATCAAGAAGCGCTCAATACCTTCTATGCCAAGACAAAGTCACCTGTTCTGCTCGTGAATTACGACCGCGTGGTACAGAATGCCGAGGCGAGTGGTCTGCTGGCCGAGCAACTGGCCGATTTCATGGGGCTCGAGATCGATGCGGCGACCCGAGCCCGCGCGATCTCGATGGTGACCGGCGAAGGAGGGGGCTATGTGAACCTGCCGGAATATTTCTTTCTCTGTGCAAAGGGGAAGGATGGACCAAGGCAGGAAGAGATCGCCCTGCGCGAAATCGGCGAAGGTTTCAGGGACCTGAATGGTTGGATCAGCAATACGGACCTGACGCCGAAGCTCGTGATGCGGATGGCGGACGGCTCGAACGTTCCGAAGCGCCTGCGCTTAAGGGTTCAATACGAGGCGGGCGACGGTCTGACCCGCGAAGATGAACCGCTCAGAATGTTCTTCCGATTCACCGACAATTACATAGATGCCCATTCCGACCGGCCCAAGCTTCGAAACGGCTTGAATGTCCTTGATATCGAGACGAGCGGGACGGCACGGGAAATCGCGTTCGGACCCAGCATGACGGCGAGATTGCCCTGCAAGTTCAAGCTCTCCGTCGAGGCCGAGGTGCTTTCGCAAGATATCGTCGTGCGTCCGACCCTGCAGACGCAAAGCCAGAATGTCGTCATGATCCAGCCGCTGACAGCCAAGGTCAGAAAGGGATTGAAGCGCTTTTTCCGGCACTGATGCATGTGCCGGAAAAAGAAGTTACCTTGTTGAGCCCCGCCCAAGAAGCAGGGCTCTGCCTTTTCAGGGCTTGTGCGCTTCGAAAAGCGAGACGGCCTCTTCGTAAAGCATTTCGTCGAAGCGGTTCAACGCCCTGAGAAGCCGGTATTCCTCGTCCGTCACTTCGGGCGAGTATTTGCCTCGATTGACCGAGGGGAGCGTCTGGCCGATGCCGGGAACGATGGTTCTCAGCCGTTGCAGCGATTCATCCATCTGTTCGAAAAGGCCGATATAGCTGAACTGCCAGCGCAGGTTCTGCCGGGCGCGTTCATAGGTATTGTATCCCACATCGCCAAAGCGCGCCTGCGCGGCCACACCCGAAATGGTCCGGGTCAGGAAGTTGTCGAATTCCCAGTGACGCGCATGGCGAAGGTAAGAGGCCATCGTGTCAAAGCTGCGAAGCGTGGTCCCGACCTTGCTGTTGTCGTTGTTTTTCAGGTGATGGTAATGCGAAATCGTCCGGGCCATCGGATCGCGCAGGAAACAGGCGTAATTCGGCGCGGCATCGGCGCGCTCATGCGCCCCATAGACGAAGTGGCCGAACATGATCCGGGGCAGGCGATCATAATCGAAATGACGGCGGAATTGCGGCTCATCCGGATAGTGGAAGGAAATGTCGTCCCCCGCTCGGGCGGCGGTCTTGAGTAGCTCCTTGAGAGAGCCGCCGGCAGTTTTGGTGATGTGCATGAAAAATAACGTCAATTCCGTCTCCGTCCGAAGCTTGGCCCGAGCACATGGTTGTCGCGCATGAGACCGCAAACAATGTGAATACAGCCTGCTCTTATGTCGCGAATGCAGGTGCAGCACCAGTGGCATCCAGGATAATCCGAGCCGAGGTCGGATCATTGGCGCAAATCGGCCACCTTTGAGGCGAAGTCCAGCGCGTGAAGAAACCGGACAGGAGCACCGCGGCTTCGGTCCTTGTCACCTTTCGTGACGAGGCCAGTTCGTGATCGGGCCGCGCCATTCTTCGTAGGCGCGCGAAAGACGCATGACGCCCAGATCGTCGTGGCGGTGGCCCACGATCTGCAGGCCGATCGGAATTCCCGTGGAACTCATGCCGCAATGGATCGAGGCAGCGGGTTGTTCGCCCATGTTCCAGGGAACGGTAAAGGCAATATGCTCGAAGGGGCGGGTCGGGTCATTCGTCGGAGACGCCCAATCGGCGGCGAAACTGCGCTTTGGGTTGACAGGTGAAAGAATGAAGTCGATCCGCTGCAATGCGCCGTTGGTGGCGCGTTTCATCGCGTAGATCTGTTCGTAGCCATCGGCGACTTCGATTGGCGACAGCATCGCCGCCGAGGCGGCCCATTGCCGGATATAGGGGAGGATCCGGTCCTGTGCCTGAGCCGGCAATTTCTGCATGAGGCCCCAGAAGCGTGCGCGCCACGCCCGGTCGAGACCGTCGAGCATCGGGCGCGTCAGCACCGGCCCGATCGGGATGATGGTGGCTCCATTTTCCTCGAATGTCATTGCCGCCTTGGCAACGGCCTCTCTGACATCGGGATCGACCGGCAGGCCGCATCCGGCATCCATCATCAGCCCGATCTTCAGCCCTTGAACATTGGTGGGGCCGACATCCCAATCGAGCCTCTCGTATGCGAGCGCGGTGGCATCGCGCCAGTCGGGTCGCGTGATGGAGTGCATGATCAGCGCGGCATCATCCACCGTCGGGGTCATCGGGCCGGCAACGCGGCCGGTATAGTAAGGGTCGATCGGAACCCGGCCGAAGCTGGGCTTCAGGCCGAAGAGCCCGGTCCAACCTGCCGGAAGACGCACCGATCCGCCGATGTCGGTTCCAACGTGCAGCGGGCCGTAGCCGGCTGCACCTGCAGCGGCTGCTCCGGCGGACGATCCTCCGGGGTTCTGGCTAAGATCCCAGGGATTTCGGCTCAACTCGTGAAATGAAGACAGCCCCGAACTCAGCATCCCGAAATCGGGACAGGTCGTCTTGGCGAAGATGATGGCCCCGTCCTCGCGCAACCTCGCGACCGTCGGGGCGTCCTCGCGGGCCGGATCGAGCGGCAATGCGGCGGTGCCGGTGGGGACGGGGTCGCCTTTGGTGGCAATCAGTTCCTTCACCGTGACGGGCATCCCGTCAAGCGGTCCAAGGGGGGCACCTCGCAGGTAGCGCGCTTCCGATGCGCGGGCCATTTCCAGTGCCATTTCGGGGCGGAAAAGCCATAAGGCCTGCACCCAGGGTTCCGAAGCCTCGACCCGCGCGATCAGCGCCTGCATGTAATCGACGGGTGACAATTCCTTCGTCGTGAATGCGGAAACGACCTGACGCGCGGTCAGGTCCAGAATGTTGTGCATGAAATTACCCAATGTTCGCCCGATGATTGAAATCTCTGGCGCAGGCCAGGGGAAGTCGGCAAGTTGTGCGCGCAGTGCCACGATTTGCGGAGCACAAGAAGTTTCATGGACTTGCTGAGCATTGCGACCTTCAACGAACTTGTCCGGGCAGGCTCGATCCGTCAGGCGGCCGAGACGCTGAATACTTCCCCCACCTCGGTGTCTCGTCAACTCGACAAGCTTGAACACGCCTTTGGCGCTGTCTTGGTCGAACGTGGCCCGAGGGGCATTCGTCTGACCTCGGCGGGCGAAGTTCTGGCCGAACGCGCCCAGAAGATCTCTCGTGAATTGCTGGTGGCCCGCCGGCTGATCGACGACCTGCGCGGCCTCAAGCGCGGAACCGTCTCGCTGCATGTGCCGGGTGTGGCCGCGAGTTCGATGCTGGCACCGGCATTGGCCGAGTTTTCTCGCCTTCATCCTCATATCCAGATCGAGGTGACAGTGACCTCGGCCACTGCTGCGCTGGAAGCTGCCGCGACCGGAGCGTCTGAGATTGCCGTGACCATGTTCACACCCCCGGACCCCAGGATCGAGGTTCTGCTTCGCCTGCCGATGCGGCATGAACCGGTCATGGCGCCGCAGCATCCGTTGGCAGCCCTGACCGAAGTGACGCTGGAACAACTTCTGCAGCATCCGGTCGCAATTCCCGATCGGACATATGGCGTGCGCCGTGCTTTCGATGCGCGGCTTCAGGCCGCGGGCCTCGAGCCGCCCCATTTCGCCTTCGTGTCCGCATCATTGGAATTGCAGAAGGAACTCGCCTGCCGCGGATCCGCCGTGATGATCCTGCCCCGCCAGACCGTCGCGCGTGAGATCGAGGGCGGCTTTCTTACCCTGCGGCGCTTCTGCGCCCGTGATCGGATCGAGACCCATCTCGAACTGTGCCGCCCGCTCGCCCACCACCAGAGTGCCGCAGCCAGCCTGCTTACGGATTTCCTCGTCGACCACCTGCGTCGATCCTTCGTCGCCTGATCGCCCAGAGGGCGTCAGGGTTGACAGACTCGCTTCCGTGTGTGAGCATTTGCCCATCGCATTGGCAAATGCCGATCCGAATGGGAGGAGGATCAGAATGACCAATATGCTGCGCGGCCTGATGGGGGCCTGTGCCCTGACGGCGATTGCCGTCCCCGCAACCGCCGAGACCTTGACCATCGCCACCGTGAACAACGGTGACATGATCCGCATGCAAAAGATGACCAAGCCCTTCACGGATGCGAATCCCGACATCCAGCTGGAATGGGTCACGCTTGAGGAAAACGTCCTGCGCCAGCGCGTGACGACCGATATCGCCACCAAGGGCGGGCAGTATGACATCGTTACCGTCGGCAATTACGAAGTTCCGATCTGGGCCAAGCAGGGCTGGCTGATGCCGCTCGAGGATATGGGAGAGGATTACGACGCCGCCGACATCCTGCCGCCAATCGCCGAGGGGCTGTCACTGGACGGCAAGCTTTACGCCGCGCCCTTCTATGGCGAATCCGCGATGATCATGTACCGCACCGATCTGATGGAGAAGGCGGGGCTGACCATGCCCGAGCGCCCGACCTGGGATTTCGTGTTCGACGCTGCGCGCAAGATGACCGACAAATCCGCCGAGATCTACGGCATCTGCCTGCGCGGCAAGGCGGGCTGGGGCGAAAACATGGCCTTCATCACCTCGATGGCGGCGAGCTATGGCGCGCCGTGGTTCGACATGGACTGGAAGCCGCAGTTCGACAGCGAAGCATGGAACAAGGCGCTGACCGACTACGTCACGATCATGAATGAGGCCGGACCTCCGGGCGCGTCCTCTAACGGCTTCAATGAAAACCTCGCGCTGTTCCAGACCGGCAAATGCGGCATGTGGATGGATGCCACGGTGGCGGCAAGCTTCGTGTCGAACCCCAAGGAATCGACCGTCGCGGACAAGGTCGGCTATGCCTTGGCGCCGGAAGGCGAAAAGCCCGCCATGTGGCTCTGGGCTTGGACCCTTGCCATTCCGGCCTCGACCGATGCGCCGGACGCCGCGAAGAAGTTCGTGGCCTGGGCGACCTCGAAAGCCTATACCGAGCAGGTCGCTGCGGAAGAAGGCTGGGCGAACGTCCCGCCCGGCACGCGCACATCGCTTTACGAAAATCAGGAATACCTGGATGCGGCGCCCTTCGCGAAGCTGACCTATGACAGCATCATGTCGGCCGATCTGAAGAACCCGACCACGGTCGAGGTGCCCTATATCGGCACGCAATGGATCGGCATCCCCGAGTTCCAGGCTCTTGGCACCTCTGTGGGACAGCAATTCTCGGCAGCACTTGCAGGCCAGTCCAGCGTCGAACAGGCGCTGCAGATGGCCCAGCAGATCGCCGAGCGTGAAATGGCCAAGGCCGGCTATCCGAAATAGCCTCCTCGGCTAGGCAGGGGGCGGCGGCTCCGCCCCCTGCACATTCCTCCATTCCCCGCGACAGGGAGGCGCGGCCATGGCGACCAGACATCAGAAATCCCTTGCGCGCTTCATGGTCGCGCCCTCGGTCCTGCTGCTTTTGGGCTGGATGATCGTTCCCCTGGCGATGACGCTGTGGTTCAGCTTTCAAAGCTACAACCTGCTTTCGCCCGGCATGGAGCAATTCATCGGCTGGACCAACTACAAGTATTTCCTGTCCGATCCGGCCTTCTGGACCGCGATGCAGAATACGCTGCTGATCGTCGGAGGCGTTCTGTTGATCACTGTCGCGGGCGGAGTCGTGCTGGCCCTGCTGCTGGATCAGCCGATCATGGGGCAGGGGATCGTGCGCATCCTGATGATAGCGCCCTTCTTCATCATGCCGACCGTCTCCGCGCTGGTGTGGAAGAACATGTTCATGAACCCGGTGAATGGGCTCTTTGCCTGGATGGCCAAGGCGGTGGGCGCGCAGCCCATCGACTTTCTCGCGCAATATCCGCTGATGTCGATCATCCTGATCGTCGCCTGGCAGTGGCTGCCCTTTGCGACGCTGATCCTGCTGACCGCTTTGCAATCCCTGGACAGCGAACAGATGGAAGCGGCCGAGATGGACGGCGCGGGGGCATGGGCCAAGTTCACCCATCTGGTCCTGCCGCATCTGTCGCGGGCGATCACGGTCGTCATCCTGATCGAGACGATCTTCCTGCTGTCGGTCTTTGCCGAGATCCTTGTGACCACCAATGGCGGGCCGGGCTATCAGTCGACGAACCTGACCTATCTCGTCTTCTCGCAGGCGCTGCTGCAATTCGACGTGGGCGGCGCATCCGCAGGCGGCATCATCGCCGTCATCCTTGCCAATATCGTCGCGATCTTCCTGATGCGGATGATCGGCAAGACGCTGGAGTAACGCCATGGCACGCCGTGTATCCGACAGACGCCGCTGGTTTTTCACCGTCCTTGCATGGCTGGTGGCGCTGCTGATCTTCTTTCCGATCCTGTGGACGATCCTGACCAGCTTCAAATCCGAGGCGGACGCCATCGCAAGCCCGCCGAAGTTCCTGTTCTTCGACTGGACGACCGAGAACTTTGCCGAGGTTCAGGCGCGCTCGTCCTATCTGCGGCATTTCATGAATTCGGTCATCATCTCGATCGGCTCGACCCTGCTCGGCCTGCTGATCGCGATCCCTTCGGCCTGGTCGATGGCCTTTCAGCCCGGCAAACGCACCAAGGACCTTTTGATGTGGATGCTGTCGACCAAGATGATGCCGGCGGCGGGCGTTCTGATCCCGATGTACCTGATTTTCCGCAGCTGGGGCCTGCTGGATACGCGGCTCGGGATCACCATCGTCCTGATGCTGATCAACCTGCCGATCATCATCTGGATGCTCTACACCTATTTCCGCGAGATCCCCTCCGAGATCCTCGAGGCGGCGCGGATGGACGGCGCGAGCCTCAGAAACGAAATCGTGCATGTCCTGACGCCGATGGCCGTTCCAGGGATCGCGTCGACAATGCTCTTGAACGTGATCCTGGCCTGGAACGAGGCCTTCTGGACGCTGAACCTGACGACCTCGAAGGCGGCGCCACTGACCACCTTCATCGCCAGCTATTCCAGCCCAGAGGGGCTCTTTTACGCGAAACTTTCGGCGGCGAGCACCATGGCCATCGCCCCGATCCTGATCCTGGGCTGGTTCAGCCAGAAGCAGCTCGTGCGCGGCCTGACGTTCGGCGCAGTGAAGTAAAGGGGAGAATGATGGGAAGCATCACGCTGCAAAAGGTCCGCAAGGCATTCGGAGACATCGAGGTCATTCCCGGCGTCGACCTGCAGATCAACGATGGCGAATTCGTCGTCTTTGTCGGCCCCTCGGGCTGTGGCAAGTCGACCCTGTTGCGGCTGATCGCCGGACTCGAGGACGTAAGCTCGGGCCAAGTCCTGATCGACGGCGAGGATATGACCCAAGCGCCGCCCGCCAGGCGCAAGCTGGCCATGGTGTTCCAATCCTATGCGCTTTATCCGCATATGTCGGTCAGGAAGAACATCGCCTTTCCGCTGAAGATGGCGGGCATGGCCGCCGATGAACAGGCGCGGCGGGTGGAACACGCGGCGGGCATCCTGAACCTGACGGATTACCTGGATCGTCGCCCCGGTCAGCTATCGGGCGGGCAGCGCCAGCGCGTGGCGATCGGACGCGCCATCGTGCGTGAACCCGTGGCGTTTCTTTTCGACGAGCCGCTTTCGAACCTTGATGCCGCGCTGCGGGTGAACATGCGCGTCGAGATATCCGAGCTGCACAAGAAGCTTGCGACGACCATGGTTTACGTCACCCACGATCAGGTCGAGGCGATGACCATGGCCGACAAGATCGTGGTCCTGCGGGCAGGGCGGGTGGAACAGGTCGGATCGCCGCTTGAGCTTTACCGCCAACCCGCCAACCGTTTTGTCGCGGGTTTCATCGGCAGCCCGAACATGAACTTCCTTGAAGGAGATGTCGCGGCGCAACTGGGAGCGCATGCGATCGGCGTTCGTCCCGAACATTTCACCATGTCCACGACCGAGGGGCTTTTGCCCGGTACCGTGGGCGTGGCGGAACATCTTGGCTCGGATACCTTCCTGCATGTCGATCTCGACAGTGGCACGCATGTTGTCGCGCGCGCCGAGGGGGAATTTCCCGTCCACGACGGCGACAGGATCTGGCTGACCCCGCAAGACGGTCGGATCTACCGCTTCGATGAGCAGGGGCTTGCGATATGAGGCTGGCGGGCAAGACGGCCGTCATCACCGGCGCGGCTCGCGGGATCGGGCGCGCCTTTGCCGAGGCCTATATCCGCGAGGGTGTGGCGGTGGCGATCGCCGATATCAACGATGTGGCCGTCCGGCAGACCGCGGCCGAAATCGGCGCGCATCCCGTGGTGATGGACGTGACCCGGCAGGACAGCATTGACGCAGGCCTGGCCGATGCCGTCTCGGCGCTGGGGGGCATCGACATCCTGATCAACAATGCCGCGCTGTTCGATCTCGCGCCGATCACCGAGATCACCCGCCACAGTTATGACACGCTTTTTGCGATCAACGTGGGTGGGACGCTTTTTACCATGCAGGCCGTGGCGCGGCACATGATCGCGACAGGCAGGCGGGGCAAGATCATCAACATGGCCAGCCAGGCCGGGCGGCGGGGCGAGCCGTTGGTTGGTGTGTATTGCGCGACCAAGGCCGCGGTCATCAGCCTGACCCAGTCCGCCGGGCTGAACCTGATCGCGCATGGCATCAACGTGAACGCCATCGCGCCCGGCGTCGTCGATGGCGAGCATTGGGACGGGGTGGACGCCAAGTTCGCGGAACATGAGGGCAAGGCGCGCGGGCAGAAGAAATCCGAAGTCGCGGCCGCTGTGCCCTTCGGGCGCATGGGAACGGCCGAGGATCTGACCGGCATGGCAATTTTCCTCGCCACGCCCGAAGCCGATTACATCGTCGCCCAGACCTATAATGTCGATGGCGGGAACTGGATGAGCTGACATGACCAAGCTGAACCAAGCCAATTTAGCCCAACTGCCGGTTGCCACACCGCAATATGACCGCGCATCGCTGGCCGGGGGGATCATCCATTTCGGTCTGGGCAATTTTCACCGCGCGCATCAGGCCGTCTATCTCGACCGGCTGATGAACCTGGGCAAGGGTCGTGATTTCGCGATCATCGGCGCTGGTGTCATGCCAAGCGACGCGGCGATGCGCAATGCGCTTGCCGAACAGGACTGGCTTTACACCGTCGTCGAGCAATCTGCCGAGGCGTCGCGGGCGCGCGTGATCGGGCCGATGATCGACTACCTGCCGCCCGCCGATAGCGCGGCGATCGTGGCGAAGCTGGCCGATCCCGCCATTCGCATCGCCAGCCTGACCATTACCGAGGGGGGCTATTTCATCGACGCGACCACCGGGCATTTTGACCCGACGCATCCGGCAATCGTCGATGATGGCCGCGATCCCCAAAACCCCAGGACCGTGTTCGGCATGCTGGTTGCCGGGCTGAAGGCGCGGCGTGCGGCGGGCATCCCGTCCTTTACCGTCATGTGCTGCGACAATATTCCCCATAACGGCAAGGTCACCCGCGAGGCCGTCGTCGAAACCGCGCGGCTGTCCGACCCCGACCTTGCCGATTGGATTGCGGCCAACGTGGCCTTTCCCAACGCCATGGTCGACCGCATCACCCCGGCAACAAGCGACCGCGAGCGGAGGATGATCCGCGAGGATTTTGGGGTCGAGGATGACAATCCCGTCTTCGCCGAAGACTTCATCCAATGGGTACTCGAGGACAATTTCCCCTCGGGACGGCCGCCCCTCGAGGATGCAGGCGTCGAGTTCGTCGCGGACGTGACGCCTTGGGAGTTGATGAAGATCCGCATCCTGAACGGTGGGCATGCGGTCATTGCCTATCCCTCGGGTCTGATGGATATCCATTTCGTCCATGAAGGAATGGAGAGCCCACTTGTTCGGGCTTTTCTCGACAAGATCGAGACCGATGAAATCATCCCCATCGTGCCCCCGGTTCCCGGCACCGACCTGCACGGTTATTACCGAAAGGTGGCCGAGCGCTGCGCCAATCCCAAGATCGGCGACACCATACGGCGGCTGTGCCTTGACGGATCGAACCGCCAGCCCAAGTTCATCATTCCGACGATAAACGATCGGCTGGCCCGGAACCTTCCGGTCGATGGCTTGGCGCTGGAATCCGCGCTCTGGTGCCGCTATTGCGCAGGCATGACCGATAGCGGCGCGACGATCGAACCGAATGACCCGAACTGGGATCGACTGACCGAAAAGGCCGCGGCGGCCAAGGCGAATCCGTCGGCATGGCTCGGCATGTCCGAGATCTACGGCGCGACCGGACAGGACCCGCGTTTTGCCGCCCCCTTCGCACGCTGGCTGGCCATGCTCTGGCGCGAAGGGACCGAAGCGACGCTGAAAGCCTATCTGAAGGGCTGAGATTTGACGCAGGCGCTGATCTTCGATTGCGATGGGGTGCTGGTCGATTCCGAGCCGCTGGCCGTCATCGAACTGCTGGCGATGCTCGACAGGATCGGTGCGCCAGTGGACTCAGCCCGCATCTACGATGAATTCCTGGGTCGCTCGATTCAGACCATCATTGATGCGGTGGCGCGCGATTTCGCGGTCGATGTCCGTCCCGCACTTCCCGGTTACCGTGAGGCCCTGGCACAGCGCTTGGGCCGTGAGCTGAAGGCGGTCGATGGCATGGCCGAGATGATCGCCGATTGCGACGCTCCGCGCGCCGTGGCGTCGTCGAGCGCGCCCGATCGACTGGCCCTGTCGCTCCGGCTCACGGGGATTGCCCCCCTGTTCGGACCGCATGTCTATTCCGCGACACAGGTGCGCAATGGCAAGCCCGCCCCGGACCTGTTCCTGCTTGCCGCCAGCAGCCTTGGAGTTGAACCGCGCGATTGCGTCGTGATCGAGGACAGCCCTGCCGGGATCCATGCCGCGAGGGCGGCCGGGATGCGCTGCATTGGCTTTCTCGGCGGCAGCCACGCTGCTCCGGCGCGGCTGCGCGAGCGGCTTGCCGCACTTGCCCCCGACGCGCTCATTGAACATGCGCGGGAATTGCCCAACACTCTGGCCCGACTGGGGTAGGGGGTAAGGTCATTGTTGATCGCTGCGGTTGATGTCGGCTCGGCCCGCGCGCGTGCGGGGCTCTTCTCGGTCGAGGGCCAGCTTGTCGCCCGTGCCAGCCGGGGCTTTGCGACACTCCCATCGCCCGGCGGCCAGGCTGGCTTCGACTTTGCCGAGATCTGGCAGGCGGTTTCCGACGCTTTGGCCGAAGCGCGTCGCATGGCCGGCGCGAGTCCTGCGCAGGTTCAGGCGCTGGCCTTCGATGCCACCTGTTCTCTCGTCGTCGACGCTCCGAACTTTGCCCCGGACGTGATCGCATGGCACGACCATCGTGCCGTGGCCGAAGCAGAGGAGCTGGGTCGCATCCGCCACGAGGTCGTTGTCCGGGCGGGCGGATCGGTTTCCCCCGAGATGCAGACACCGAAGCTTCTTTGGCTCGCGCGCCATCGTCCCGATGTCTGGGCCGAACTTCGGGCTGTGCACGATCTGTGCGATCACCTTGCATGGCGTGCCACCGGGATCGCGGCTCGCTCGCTTTGCGCGGCGGCCGCGAAATGGCCCTATCTGCCCGATCGCGGCGGTTGGGCCCATGACCTTCTGGAGGGTCTGGGGATTGCAGGTTTCCCTCATGAAGACAGGGTGCTGGCTCCGGGTGCCGAGATCGGGCCGCTTTCGCGGCAGGGCGCGGCGGAATTGGGTCTTGATCGTGAATGTATCGTCTCTGCGGGGCTGATCGACGCGTTCGCCGGTGCCCTTGGTGCCGCACCAGGCATGCCGGCGCTGATCGCGGGGACATCGAATTGCGTCATGGCGCCGGATGTTGCGGCAACCCCCGCGCTTTGGGGGCCCTATCCCGGCGCGATCCTGCCCGATCAGACGGTGAGCGAGGGCGGCCAGTCCGCCACCGGGGCACTGCTCGATTCGATTCGTCGGCAATATCCGTTCGAAACCAGCCATGGCGAGATTCTGGCGCGCATTGCAGCGATGCCCGAGCCGGGGCAGGGGCTGCACGTCCTTCCCGACTTCAAGGGCAATCGTGCCCCCTTCGCGGACCCGCTGATGCGCGGGGTCGTCCATGGCATGTCACTGGATCGCGGCGCGCCGGCGCTGGACGCGCTTTACTGGCGTTCCGCCGTCGGGATCGCGCTTGGCACAAGGCAGGTCATTGCGCATATGGGCTTGCGGCCCGATCGTTTGGCGATGGCGGGCGGCCAGGCGCGCGCGCCCTTGCTGCGCCAGCTTTACGCCGACGCGACCGGCGCCGAGATCCACTGGCAACCCGAGGATGCCGTCCTGCGCGGGACGGCGATCGCGGCCGCAGCGCCGCTTCTTGGCGGCATACATGCCGCGCGCAAGCGGTTTGCCCGCGCGGTCGAGGTGACCCGGCCCAACCCCGAGGCGGTCGCCCGGCGCGAGCGGGACTGGGCCGTCTTCCTGCGCATGCAGCAGCAGCGTGCTGAAATCTCGGAACTCACAGCAAGGAACTGAGCAATGTATCTGGGCATCGATCTGGGCACTTCCGGCGTCAAGGCGACGCTGATCGACGAGGCGCAGCGCGTCCTGCGCTCGGAAACGGCCCGGCTTGCCGTACAGCGCCCCCACCCGAACTGGTCCGAGCAGGACCCCGCCGACTGGATCGCCGCGACGCGCAAGGCAGTGGGCGCGCTGGCTCGGAGCCATGGTTTGAAGGGCGTGCGGGGCATCGGTCTTTCGGGCCAGATGCACGGAGCGGTGACGCTGGACGGCGCCGGGCAGGTGATACGCCCCGCGATATTATGGAATGATACACGCGCCCATGCCGAGGCCGCCGAGCTTGATGCCGCGCCTGAAATTCGCAGGCTGTCGGGCAATATCGTGTTCCCGGGGTTCACCGCGCCCAAGCTCGTCTGGATGTCGCGACACGAACCGGATCTGTTCGCGCGCACCAAGACCGTTCTCTTGCCCAAGGACTATCTTCGGTTCTGGCTGACCGGGGAACGCGTCAGCGAAATGTCCGATGCCTCGGGGACAAGCTGGCTGGATGTCGCGGCACGGGACTGGTCCGAGCCATTGCTGTCCGCCAGCGGGATGAGCCGGTCGCAGATGCCCGCGCTGGTCGAGGGCTCCGAGGTTTCAGGCCATCTTCGCGCCGAACTGGCACAGGAATGGGGCATCGAGGGCTCCGTTGTCGTCGCGGGCGGGGCAGGCGACAATGCAGCGACGGCAATCGGCGCTGGGACCGTGACCGAGGGGCAGGGCTTCGTGAGCCTCGGGACTTCGGGCGTGGTTTTCGCGGCATCGGATCGCTTTCTGCCGGCGCCCGAAACGGCAGTCCACGCATTCTGCCACGCGATCCCCCAGACCTGGCACCAGATGGGAGTGATCCTGTCTGCTTCGGCGGCGCTCGAATGGCTCGCCGGGGTGCTGCGGGAAAAACCCGCCGACCTCACGTCTCATCTGGGGGCTTTGCGGGGGCCGGGAACGGTTCTCTTCCTGCCTTATCTTGCCGGAGAGCGCACGCCGCATAATGACGCGGCCGCCAAGGGGCTGCTGGCCGGACTCACCCCTACGACAGACCGCGCGGCTCTGACGCGCGCCGTGCTCGAGGGCGTCACCTATGCCTTGGCCGACAACCTTACGGCACTTCGCTTGGCCGGGGCTCGTCTCGACGCCCTTCTCGCGCTGGGCGGCGGCGCGCGCTCGGATTACTGGCTGAAGCTCATCGCGACCGTGCTGGACCTGCCGGTGGTCGTGCCGGTGGGCGGCGACTATGGCGCGGCATTCGGCGCCGCACGTCTGGCCATGATGGCCGATACGGGGGCCAAGCCCAAAGAAATTTGCCTGATGCCCGAGATCGCGTCCGAGATCCTGCCGGACCGCAGCATGACCCAGGCATTCGCTGATGGCCGAAGCCGTTTCCGGGCGCTTTATCCCGCCAGTCGTGGCTAGCTGTCCAGAAGCGCCGCCGCGGTCGCGGCATCCGTGATGAGCCCGCCGATCAGCCGGCCGGCAAGGGCGCCGCGGATCGCGGGCAGCTTCTCGGGGCCAAAAGCTGCGCCGATGACCAGCGTGGTGTCGCGTGGCGGGATCGGGGCCGAGGCGACGCGATCGTTGCTCAGGCCCTCGATCAGACGACCGGTATCGTCATAGGCCCAGCCGGTGATTTCCCCGACGGCGCCTGCGGCAACCATGAGATCCAGATCGGGGCGGGTCAGGAAGCCGTCGAGCATCAGCGCGGCGCTGTCATCCATCGTCCCGATCCCGACAAATGCGACCTCTGCCTGACGCGACATTTCAATCACTCGCTGGATGCCGGGTTGGCTCATCATCGCACGCCGCTCGGCTGCCGTAGGAACAAGGACCGAGAGCGGCAGGGGAAAGCTGCGGGCGGTGACCAGTTCGGAAAGCGAGAAGAGCACGTTGTAATAAGCGGTCGATCCATCCGTAGCTATGTTGCCGGTCAGCGACACGATGCGGTGCTGGGGGCAGTCGATATGGGGCAGGCGTTCGATGCCCGCACGCAAGGTTCGGCCGGTTCCGATCGCCAGGGTCAGCGGCTCGGTTCGGCGCAGCCAGCGTTCCATCGCCCGCGCGAGATGATGCGCAACGCCCGCCTCGGCGGCGTCTGCCGGCGCGATCTCGCAGAACTCCAGATCCCATTTCGCGCGCAGGTTTCGGGCAAGTTCAAGGCAATGGGCAAAAGGGTGATCGATGCGGATCTTGACCAGCCCCTCGGCCATGGCCTGCGAAACCAGCCGCTGCGCGGTCTGCCGTGAAACACCCATGATGCCGGCGATCTCGTCCTGGGTCTTGCCGGCGACATGCGCAAGCCATGCGGCACGCGCCGCCAGCTCAAGTTTTTGCCCGTCTTCCGGCATTCATCCCCCTGTCTTTTTCCGGCTTTGTCTATTCCCTGTCAGGTCAGGCGTCCAGTTTCTCACGCTGGATCTATCGAACATGTCAATTTGGATCTATAACGGCTGGCATTGGGAACGTATTGTCGTCTGGTCAAGATTCCCCCTCCTTTCGACAGAGGCAAGAAATGAACGACCTCAGCCCGGTCATCGCAGCGGACAAGGCCCATGTCTGGCACCATCTGAGCCAGCATAAACAGTATGAAACCATCGATCCGCGCGTCTTCGTCGAAGGCAAGGGGATGCGGCTGTGGGATGCCACCGGCCGCGAGTTCCTGGACGCCGTGTCAGGCGGCGTCTGGACGGTCAATGTCGGCTATGGCCGCGAAAGCATCGCGAACGCCGTGCGCGACCAGCTCGTGAAGCTGAACTATTACGCGGGGGCCGCTGGCACCGTTCCGGGCGCGACATTCGCGCAGCGCCTGATCGAAAAGATGCCGGGCATGAGCCGGGTCTATTATTCGAACTCGGGCTCGGAAGCGAACGAAAAGGTCTACAAGATGGTGCGCCAGATCGCGGCGCGCCATTACGGCGGCAAGAAATGGAAGATCCTGTACCGCGACCGCGACTATCACGGCACCACGATCGGGACGCTCGCGACCTCGGGTCAGGATCAGCGCGCGATGCAATACGGCCCCTATCCGGACGGCTTTGTCCGCGTGCCGCATTGCCTTGAATATCGCAAGCAATGGGATGTCGAGAATTACGGCGAGCGCGCGGCCGACGCCATCGAGGAGGTCATCCTGCGCGAAGGCCCGGACACCGTCGGGGCGATCGTGCTGGAACCGGTTACCGCCGGCGGCGGCGTGATCACCCCGCCCGAAGGATACTGGCAGCGCGTCCAGGAAATCTGCCGCAAATACGACATCCTGCTGCATATCGACGAGGTCGTCTGCGGCGTCGGCAGGACCGGCAAGTGGTTCGGCTATCAGCAATACGGCATCGAGCCGGATTTCGTGACCATGGCCAAGGGCGTCGCCTCGGGCTATGCGGCGATTTCCTGCACCGTCACGACCGAGCGCGTCTTCGACATGTTCAAGGACGCGCCCGAAGACGGGATGAGCTATTTCCGCGACATCTCGACCTTCGGCGGCTGCACCTCGGGCCCCGCAGCGGCGCTGGAAAACATGCGAGTCATCGAGGACGAGGGGCTGCTTGACAACTGCACCCTGATGGGTGAGCGCGTGATCGCGAACCTGATCGCGCTGATGGAAAAGCACAAGGTCATTGGCGATGTTCGTGGCAAGGGTCTGTTCTGCGGTGCCGAACTGGTCGCGGACCGCCTGACCAAGGAACCGGCGGATGAAAAGAAGGTCCAGGCCGTGGTTGCAGACTGCCTTGCGCAGGGTGTCATCATCGGCGCGACGAACCGCTCGGTCCCGGGTTTCAACAATACTCTGTGCCTTTCGCCTGCACTGATCGCCACGGCCGATGACATCGACTTGATGACGAATGCCATCGACGCGGCGCTGACCCGGGTTTTCGGCTAAGTTAGAATGGCGGCCCGGACATGCTTCAGGCCGCCATGCAGATCCCACCCGAGACATTCCTGATCGACAGGGCCGTGGCCCAGCCGCTGCAGCTTCAGTTGCGCCGGCAAATCGTGCTTGCCGTGCATGAAGGCCGGTTGCGACCGGGTGAACGGATGCCGTCAAGCCGGGCACTGGCCGCCCATCTCGGCGTCGGGCGGATCACGGTCACGCAAGCCTATGGCGATCTTGTCGCCACTGACTACCTGATTGCGCGGGGCAGGTCGGGCTATTTCATCTCGGATCGGATCGAGGATCTTGGCCCCGGGCCTGCCACCTTGCAGGAAGCGCCCCGGTTCGACTGGTCTTCGCGGCTGGACGGGCGCAACCTTGCGGCGCGGCGGAAGGACCGACCGACCGATTGGCGAAACTATCCCTACCGGTTTCTCTATGGTCAGACGGATGACCGTCTGATCGATCATGCGGCCTGGCGGGAATGTGCGGTGCGTGCCCTTGGCCGTCGTGATCTTGGCGCATTGTCGGACGATCAATATGATGGCGATGATCCTGAACTGGTCGATTTCATCATACGCCACCTTTTGCCCCGTCGGGGGATCAAGGCCCGCGCGCAGGAAATCCTGCTGACGCTTGGCGCGCAAAATGCGCTCTGGCTCATTTCCGAGATCCTTCTTGATCGCGGCGCGGCCTGCGCGATCGAGGAACCGGGCTATCCGGGGCTGCATGAAATCCTGACCACGCTCCGTGCGAATGTCGTGCCTGTCGCGCTCGATTCCGACGGCCTGCCGCCTGCTTCCATTCCGGACGACATCTCTGTTGTCTTCACGTCCCCCAGCCACCAATGCCCGACCAACCGCACCATGCCCCGGGAGCGGCGCGAGGACCTGCTGCGTCTGGCCGCCGAGCGCGAGATCGTCATTGTCGAAGATGACTATGAATTCGAGATTTCCTTTGCGGGCTCAACCTCGCCCGCGTTGAAGGCAATGGATCGCAGCGGGGCCGTGATCCATATCGGCTCTTTTTCGAAATCTGTCTTTCCGGGTTTGAGGCTCGGCTATATCGTCGCCGATCCGACCTTCATCGCCGAGGCGCGTGCGAGGCGCGGGATGATGCTTCGCCATCCTCCGGGGCATGTTCAGCGCACGATGGCCTATTTCCTGTCGCTTGGTCATTACGACAGGCAGCTGAAACGCATGCGCGAAGCCTTTGCCGAGCGGCACAAGGTAACCTCCCTGGCCCTGATGCGTCACGACATGAACCGGGGGGCGACAGGAAAGGCGGGCGGGTCGAGCTTCTGGCTGGCGACGCCGCACGGCGTGGACAGCGACCTGCTTGCGCGCGAGTTGCGGCCGCAGGGCGTTCTGATCGAGCCGGGACGACCCTTCTTTCGCGCCCCCGAGGCCGGTTCAGGGTTCTTTCGGCTGGCCTATTCCTCGATCGCGGCGAGCGATATCGACGAAGGGGTCCGTCGTATCGCGGAGCTTGGCCGAATGCTGGCAGGCAGGGATTAGCCCAGCCGCGCAAATGCCTGTAGAACGGCGCGTTCGGACTGGCCCAGATATTCGTCGAGCATTTCGGCGGCCTGCTCGGCCTTGCCTGCCTCGAGCGTCGAGAGGATCTCGGCATTGCGGTGGATATACGGGCCGTGCAGCAATTCCGGGCTGTCGAGCAGGCCGAAGGCCAGCCGAAGTTCGGCGATGATCTGGGCAAAGAAGGCGATCAGGCGCGGGCTGTCGGTCAGCGCCACGATGGCTGCGTGAAATTCCATGTTGGCGCTGCCAATGGCGCGCCAATTGCCGCTTTCGCGCAACTGTTCGGCCCGCTCCACCGCCGCGGTCATGCGGGCCACCGCTTCGTGCCGATGCCAGGCCTGGGCAAGCGCGGGCACCTCGATCAGACGGCGCACGCGATAGATGTCGAGGATCGAGGCCATTGACGGCTCGGCCACGAAGACCCCTCGGTTCGGCTCATGGCGCAAAAGCCCTTCGCGGGTCAGCAGGCGGAAGACCTCGCGCAGAGTGTTTCGGGAAATGTCCAGTTCGGCAGCCAGCTTCGCTTCGGACAGGCGTTGGCCTGGAACGAGCGTCCCTCCGGTCACCTGATCGCGCAATTGCGAGGCGATTTCTTCGGTCAGGCTGGGTTCTGCGCGCATGAATGGTTCCGTCTGAGGCGTCGCGCATCTTGTCCGAGCCGGGCGCGGCAGACAAGTCGGACGAGATCGATTCGCCGAAGTTGGCGCACGGAATGGTGGCAGTTGTCGGTGAGATCAGCAGGCAGCCTGCTCAATTCCTTGGCATATTGTCGTTCTATCAGTCATGAATTGCTCAACAATCTAGATGTCAATGTCACATAATTCTTGACGGATGGTCGCTTCAAACTCACAGTTCCGTCATCCAAGAGCAATAATTCAGACCAACAGGAGCATCCCTGATGAGCGTTTCCGCTCCCAGCGCAGCCAACACCAGCCTCAAGGGCGGGTTCCTGGCAGCAATCTTCCTGATGGCCACTTCGGCCATCGGACCGGGGTTCATTACCCAGACAGCGACGTTCACGGCCAAGATGGGCGCGGCATTTGCCTTTGCCATTCTCGCCTCGATCGTCATCGATTTCGTTGTTCAGCTGAACATCTGGCGCATCACCGCGCTGACCCGCCGCCGAGCTTCCGACACGGCGAATGCGGCCATTCCGGGCGCGGGCTACGTGCTGGCCCTGCTGGTCCTGATCGGCGGTCTGGCCTTCAACGTCGGCAATATCGCAGGCGCGGGGCTTGGCCTAAATGCGATGATGGGGGTTGATCCGAAAATCGGCGGCGCGGTATCGGCGCTGCTGGCCATCGGCATTTTCCTGTCGAGGCGCGCGGGGCTTTTGCTGGACCGCATGATCATCGGGCTGGGTCTGTTGATGATCGTGATGACCGTGATCGTCGCGCTGACGACGAACCCGCCCGTGGGCGAGGCCCTGCGTCAGGCCGTGCTGCCCGACACGATCGATTTCGCCACCATCACCACGATCGTCGGTGGAACGGTCGGCGGCTATATCACCTATTCGGGCGCGCATCGCCTGCTCGACAAGGGGCTCGTCGGGGAAGAGAACCTGCAAGCCGTCACCCGCGCATCGCTGACCGGCATCGCAGTCACGGGCGTCATGCGCTTTGTCCTGTTCCTGGCGATCCTCGGCGTCGTTGCCTCGGGTGTCACCCTGGATCTGTCCAGCCAGGCTGCGAACCCTGCGGCGCAAGCCTTTGCCTCGGCGCTAGGCGAATGGGGCCTGCGGGTCTTCGGGGTCGTTCTCTGGGCGGCGGCCATCACCTCGGTGATCGGCGCGGCTTATACTTCTGTCAGCTTCCTCACGGTGTTTGGCGAGATGGACGACCGCGGAAGAAACATTGCCACGGTGATCTTCATCGCTGTTTCACTTGTGGTCTATCTGGCACTCGGAAAGGCTCCGGCATCGATCCTCGTCTTTGTCGGCGGCTTCAACGGCCTGATCCTGCCGATCGGTCTGACAATCTTCACCTATATCGGATTTGCCCGTTCGGACCTGATGGGCGGACATGTCTATAACCGTCCGCTGCTGATCGCGAGCGCGGTCGTCTGCGCCCTGACCTGGTATATGGGCTTCAAGTCGGTCGGCACGATCTTTTCATTCCTGCTCGGCTAACCTGACAAAAACACCGCGGTGGCCAGCGACGGGCCACCGCCTTTCAAGAATGAGGAGGACAGCATGACCCATTCGATCGACCTGAACAGCGATCTTGGCGAGGGCTATGGTGCGTGGAGCATGGGCGATGACGGCGCGATGCTTCGGATCGTCAGTTCGGCCAACGTGGCCTGCGGCTTTCATGCCGGCGATCCGCTGACGATCCTTGCCACGCTGCGCGATGCGGCGGCGAAAGGTGTCGCGGTCGGGGCGCATGTGTCCTATCCCGACCGGGTGGGCTTCGGCCGCCGCCCGATGGACGTGACTTCGGCCGAACTGACGGCGGACGTGATCTACCAGATCGGCGCGCTGCAGGGGCTTGCCGCCTCGGTCGGAACGCGCGTGACCTATGTCAAACCGCATGGCGCGCTTTACAACACGATCGCTACCGATGCCCGCCAGGCCGATGCGGTGATTGCAGCCATTCAGGCGATCGAGCCGTCGCTGGTGCTGATGGGACTGGCAGGCGCCCCGATCCTTGACAGGGCGCATGGCGCCGGTCTGAAAACCGTGGCCGAGGCGTTCGGCGACCGCGCCTATACGCCCGAAGGCCAGCTTGTCTCGCGCCGCGAAAAGGGGGCTGTCCTGCATGATCCCGAACTGGTCGCGGCGCGCATGGTCCGCCTTGCGACCGAAGGGGTGATCGAGGCGATCGACGGCACGATCCTTCGTCTTCAGGCCGACAGCATCTGCGTGCACGGCGACAGCGCCGGCGCGGTCGAGATGGCCCGCCGCATCCGCGAAGAACTGCTTGCCGCGGGCGTCGCAATTACCGCTTTCACCGAGGCACTCTGATGCTGCGCCCCGACCCAGCCTCCGCCGCCGCTGCCCGCCTGCAATGCCGTAAGGGGCTTGTTGCCCCCACAGCCGGCATGGCTCCGGGCTTTACACAATGCAACATGATCTCGCTGCCCCGCGACTGGGCCTGGGATTTCCTGCTCTATGGGCAGCGGAACCCGAAACCTTGTCCGGTCCTGGACGTGACCGATCCCGGCAGCCACCGCACCGAACTCGCGCCGGGGGCCGACCTGCGCACAGATCTGCCCCTTTATCGCGTCTGGCGTGACGGCGTGCTGACCGAGGAGCTGGCCGACGCGACCGATGTCTGGGCCGAGCATCCCGATCTGGTCACCTTCCTGATCGGCTGTTCCTTCACCTTCGAAACCCCGCTGATGCAGGCGGGGATCGAGGTGCGCCATGTCACCCAAGGGTGCAATGTGCCGATGTACCTCACCAATCGCGAATGCCGTCCCGCCGGGCGATTGCACGGTCAGTTGGTCGTCTCGATGCGGCCGATCCCGGCCGATCGCGTGGCAGAGGCCGCGATGATCTCGGGCCGGTTCCCGGCAGTGCATGGCGCGCCGATCCAGATCGGTGCACCCGAGGCTCTGGGCATTGCCGATCTAGCCCGTCCCGATTTCGGTGACCCGGTCGAGATCCGCGAGGGCGAGGTTCCGGTTTTCTGGGCCTGCGGTGTCACGCCGCAAGCCGCCGTCATGGCCTCGAAGCCGCCTTTCGCCATCACGCATGCGCCGGGGCACATGTTCATCACCGACGTGCCCGACAGTCGGTGGCAGGTATGAGCATGAAGTTTCTTCCCGTCGGGCCGCGCACGATCCTGGTCGAACTTGCCGATCTGGACGAGACGCTGGCTTTGTTCGACGCGCTTCTGGCCGACCCGGTCGAGGGCGTGGCCGAAATCGTGCCTGCTGCGCGCACCCTGATGATCCGCATGGCGCCCGGCTACGGCGCAGATGCCATTCTGGCTGGGCAGGTCGCCCGCCGCAAGCCCGCCCCCGGCACGGTCCGCGAGGATGGACCGTTAGAGACGGTCGAAATTCCCGTGACCTATGAGGGCGAGGACCTGGATGAGGTCGCCCGGCATATGGGGCTGAGCGTCGCCGAGGTCGTCGCGGCGCATCAGGCGACGACCTGGCAGGTGGCGTTCTGCGGCTTCGCGCCGGGCTTTGCCTACATGACCTGCGATGATGCCCGGTTCGACCTGCCGCGCCGAGCGGCACCACGGACACGTATCCCTGCGGGATCGGTCGCGCTGGCCGGGCGGTTCTGTGGCATCTATCCGCAGGAAACTCCGGGCGGTTGGCAGCTCATCGGGACGACCAAAGTGCCGATGTGGGATCTGAGCCGCGATCCGCCGGCATTGCTGCGGCCGGGCATTCGCGCCCGCTTCGTCGAGGGGGCGGCTGAAATCCACCCTTCCGCCGCATTGCCTGCGCAGGTGACGGAACCGGTTCTCAAGGTTGTCTCGACCGCCTATCCGATCCTCTTTCAGGACGAAGGGCGTCCGGGGCAGGGAGGCCAGGGCGTCTCGGCCTCGGGCGCGCTGGATATGGGTGCGCTGCATCGTGCCAATCGCGCGGTCGGCAACCCTTCGAACAGTGCCGCGCTGGAAATCACCCTTGGCCCGGTCAAGCTGCGCGCTGAATGCGCGGTGACACTGGCGCTCAGCGGTGCGGCTACGGCAAGCGTGGCGGGCACAACCGTTCCCGCTGGCGCAGCCTTCGCCATGGATGCCGGGGATGAGCTTGTGATCCTGCCCCCCGCAGCCGGAATGCGCAGTTATCTTGCGCTGCGGGGCGGTTTCCAGATTGAGCCGGTGCTGGGTTCGGCTTCGACCGACACGCTGGCCTTTGTCGGACCCGACGCGCTGAGCGCTGGCGCCGCGCTCGGTCTTGCCGGGCTTCCTGCCGGGGCCGTCGCCGAACCGCAGGACCAGCCCGCGCTGCCAAAGTCGGGCGATCTGGTCGAACTCCCCGTCACCCTGGGGCCGCGCGCCGACTGGTTCACGCCCGAGATGGTCCGACATTTCCTGACGCAGGAATGGCTGGTCACGCCGCAAAGCTCGCGCGTGGGCATTCGCCTGGAAGGTGCCCAGCCGATGACCCGCGAGGATGCGACCGAGCTTCCCTCGGAGGGGACGGAAACCGGCGCGATCCAGATCCCGCATTCCGGCCAGCCCGTCCTGTTTCTGGCCGACCACCCGCTGACCGGCGGCTATCCCGTGATCGCGACGCTGCTGCCCTCGGCGCTGGATCTGGCAGGCCAGATCCCGCCCGGAGCGCGCATCCGCTTCACCGCCGACCAAGACTTCACCCCGATTACCCCTGCGAGGCCCGCATGACCATTTTCGCCACTGGCCCCGAACGTCCGCTGAACCGACTGCTGATTGCCAATCGCGGTGAAATCGCCGTGCGCGTCATCCGCGCCTGCCGCGACGAGGGCATCGAAGCCATCGCGGTCTATGCCGACAGCGATCGCGACGCGCTGTTCGTGCGCATGGCCGATCAGGCGCATGCGCTGGGGGGTGACAAGCCCGCCGACAGCTACCTGAACGCCGAAAAGATCATCGAGATCGCCAAGGCCTCTGGTGCCGAGGCAATTCATCCCGGCTACGGTTTCCTGTCTGAACGCGCCGATTTTGCGAAGGCCGTGCAGGATGCGGGGCTGATCTGGGTCGGTCCCGATCCGAAGGTGATCGAGGCACTTGGCGACAAGATCGAGGCGCGGCGGATCGCCGAAGCCGTTGGTGCCCCCCTTGTTGCAGGAACGCCCGGTCCGGTCGAAACCTCGGCCCAAGCGCTGGCTTTCGCCCGCGAGCATGGATTGCCCATCGCGATCAAGGCGGCCTTCGGAGGCGGCGGTCGCGGCATGAAGGTCGCATGGCGTCTGGAAGAGGTGGAAGAGCTTTTCGAAAGCGCCACGCGTGAGGCGCTGACCGCCTTTGGTCGCGGCGAATGCTTCATCGAACAGTTCCTGGATCGCCCACGCCACATCGAAGCCCAGGTGCTGGCCGACCGTCACGGCACGGTCAAGGTGATCGGAACGCGCGATTGTTCGCTGCAGCGACGCAACCAGAAGCTGGTCGAGGAAGCACCCGCGCCTTTCCTTACCGACGAGCAGCGCGACCGCATCCATGATTCCGCCCGCCGGATCTGCGCCCATGCCGGCTATAGCGGGGCCGGAACGGTGGAATACCTGCTGTCGGCCAATGGCACGATCTCGTTTCTCGAGGTCAATACCCGCCTGCAGGTCGAGCATCCCGTGACCGAGGAAACCACCGGGATCGATCTCGTGCGCGGGATGATCCGCATTGCACAGGGTGCGCGTCTTGCCAATGACAGCGTGCCCGCCCCGCGTGGCCATTCGATCGAGTTCCGCATCAACGCCGAGGACCCGGCGCGCGGCTTCCTGCCGACACCCGGTCCGATTGACGTGTTCGACGCGCCCTCGGGGCCGGGTATCCGGGTGGATAGCGGCGTGACCTCGGGTTCGGTCGTGCCGGGGACCTTCGATTCCATGATGGCCAAGCTGATCGTGACAGGGGCGACCCGCGCCGAGGCTCTTGCCCGCGCGGCCCGCGCGCTGCGCGAGTTTCGCATCGAAGGCGTGGCATCGGTCCTGCCCTTCGACCGGGAGGTGCTGGAGCAGTCCGATTTCCGTGCCGAAGATGGCGAGTTTCGCGTTCATACCCGCTGGATCGAAACCGACTTCGCCGATGCCCTTGCGAAGGCCATGAAGCCGCATGCCCGGGTCAGCCCCGCAACCCCGTCGAAAACGCTGAGGCTGGCGGTCGAAATCGATGGCAAGCGGCATGAGCTGGGCCTGCCCGCCGACCTGCTGGCGGCCCTGCCTGCGGGGGATCGCAGCGTCGTCCTCGATGCGGAGCCCGAGGCGGATGCATCTGTCGTGACCGCGCCGGTCGCCGGAACGCTGACGCTGTGGCAGGCCGAGGCCGGGGCCGAGGTCGAGGCGGGACAAGTCATTGCGGTGATCGAGGCCATGAAGATGGAGACCCGGATCGAAGCGCATCGCGCGGGTCGTCTTGAGCAGCTCGCCGAGGCGGGAAAGGTGCTGGCCTATGGTGCGGAAGTGGCACGGATCATCTGATCCGCGCGCGGCGATTTGACATCGACCCGGCAAGGCGGAAAGAGTGCACATGCATTTTTTCCGAGACTTCCATGAGCCTTGCCGGACGCCGTTTCCTGACCTTTGCCATTGCCGCGGCGGGAGGGGCGCTGTTCCTGGCGCTGCATTTGCCGCTTCCGTGGTTGCTCGGGCCGATGCTGGCCTGCCTGATTGCCGCGCTCGCCGGCGTGCCGATGGCAGGGGCGGGCTGGTTCGGCATCCTCATGCGCACCATCCTTGGCGTCGCCGTGGGGGCCTCGATCACGCCCGAGGTGCTGGCGGGGCTTCCCGAAATGGCAGCCTCGCTCGCCTTCGTTCCGGTCTTCATCGGGGTGATCGCGCTGATCGGATATCCGCTGTTTCGCAAGGCGTTCGGCCTTGACCATGCGACGGCCTGGTACGGGGCCATGCCGGGCGGGTTGCAGGACATGCTTGTCTTTGGCGAGGAAGCCGGCGGGAATGTTCGCGCGCTGTCGCTGATCCACGCGACACGGGTTCTTGTCATCGTCACGGTTGCCCCCCTGATCATGGCGGTATCCTGGGGCCTGGACCTGTCGCAGCCTCCTGGCCAGCCGATCGGCAGCGTCGCCCCGCAGGAGATTGTGCTGATGTGCGCCTGCGGCTTTCTCGGCTGGCAACTGGCCGAGCGGATCGGGATCTTCGGCGCCTCGATCCTTGGTCCGATGGTCCTGACCATGATCCTGTCCCTGTCCGGGCTGATCCAGCATCGCCCTCCGGCCGAGATGATCCAGATCGCGCAATATTTCATCGGCATCGCGGTCGGATCGAAATATGCCGGCATCACGCTGCGAGAATTGCGGCTCTATGTCTCAGCGGGCCTGGTCTATTCGCTTGCGCTTGCAGCGATCAGCCTCGTCTTTATCGAGGTCATCACCCACCTTGACCTGGCACCGGGGCTGGATGCATTTCTGGCCTTTCTTCCCGGTGGCCAGGCCGAGATGATCGTCATCGCGATCATCGCCGGGGCGGATCTTGCCTATGTCGTCAGCCACCACCTGCTGCGCATGGTCCTGGTGATCCTTCTTGCCCCGGTCATGGCGCGCATCTTCCGCGACTAGATGTTCATCTGGGTGCCGATTTCGACCACGCGTCCGGCCGGAATGCGGAAATAGTCCGACGCCGCCGCCGAGTTTCGCGAAAGCGCGATGAACAGCTTCGCCTGCCAGCCCGGAACCCGGCTGCGGGTCGAAATCCGGATGCGGCGGCGGGACAGGATGAACGAGGTCGCCATGATGTCGAACTTCCACCCCTGCCTGCGGCATTGCAGCAGCGCCTGTGGGACGTCGGGCTCTTCCGCATAGCCGTAACGCAGCAGGATGCGACGGAAATGTTCGTTGACCTCTTCGATCTGCACTCTTTCGGACAGGGCGACCCGAGGCACGTCTGCCGTCGTGATGGTCAGGATCACGTTCTGTTCGTGCCGCGCCTTGAAGTGCTTGAGGCTGTGAAGCAGCGCGGCCGGCGCGAGATCGGGTGTCGAGGTCAGGAAGACCGCCGTTCCCGGCACCGATACGAGGCGGTCTGATTGCTCGACCTGGTCAAGAAGCGTGCCCAGCGGCAGTTCGGCCTCGCGATCCTTTGCCGAGACGATTGCCGTGCCCCGCACCCAGCTTGTCATGATGACCAGCATCACGGCTGCGATGCCCAGGGGCACAAAGCCTCCATCGCCGATCTTCATGAGGTTGGCGCCCAGGAAAATCAGGTCGAGCAGAAGGAAGGGCAGCATGATCGCGACCGAAAGCCAGATCGGAAGCTTCCAGTGCTTGTGCGCCACAACCATGGCCAGCGTGGCCGTCACCACCATCGTGCCGGTGACGCTGATCCCATAGGCCGACGCAAGGCTCGAGGACGAACCGAAAAGCACGACGAGGGCAATCACCGCGAACATCAGCCAGCGGTTCACGCCCGGCATGTAGATCTGGCCCTGATGTTCGTCCGAGGTGTGGCGGATCTTCATGCGGGGAAGCAAGCGCAGCTGCACCGCCTGCTGCGTCAGCGAATAGGCGCCCGTGATGACGGCCTGGCTGGCGATGATCGTCGCCATGGTTGCAAGGATCACCACCGGCAGAAGCGCCCAGCTTGGGAACAGGAGGTAAAACGGGTTCGCCATCGCCTCGGGGTTGGACAGGACCAGCGCGGCTTGGCCGAAATAGGTCAGAAGCAAGGCAGGGAAGGCCACGAACAGCCAGGCGAGCTGAATCGGCCTGCGTCCGAAATGGCCCATATCGGCATAAAGCGCCTCGGCCCCGGTCACGGCCAGGAACACTGCCCCCAGGACAATGAGCCCGAGCGTGCCGTTGTCCGCGACGAAGCGGATCGCGTGGACCGGGTTGACCGCCGTCAGGACCTCGGGGTTCTGCACCATCCAATGGGTACCTCCGGCGGCCATGACGATGAACCAGACCAGCGTGATCGGCCCGAAGAAGCGCGCCACTGCCTCGGTTCCACGGTTCTGCACGAGGAAAAGGCCGATGATGATGGCAATCGCGATCGGCTCGATGAATGGATCGACCTGGTCAGTCACGAGCTTCAGCCCTTCGATCGCCGAAAGCACGGAAATGGCCGGTGTGATTGCCGCGTCGCCGTAGAAAAGCGCCGCGCCGATCATGCCGACAAAGAGGATCGCCCGATTGGGCTTGCCCATGGAGCGTTGGGCCAGGGCGAGCAGCGACAGCGTGCCGCCTTCGCCTTCGTTATCGGCGCGCAGCAGGATCAGCACATATTTCAATGTGACGACCAGGATCAGCGCCCAGATGATCAGCGACAGCACACCAAGCACATCGGCGCGTGTCACCCCGCCATGCCGCGCGCCTGCCGCGAGGATCGCCTCGCGGAAAGCGTAAAGGGGGGATGTGCCGATGTCGCCATAGACGACGCCGATCGCAGCGAGAGACAAGGAAGCGACACCCGCACGTTGTGGTTGGGCTTCAGGAAGATGTGAATCGAGGCTGGCCATCTTGAGTTCCGATAGCGGGAGGATTCCCGACAAGATCCGGAAGATGCCGCAGAGCAGCGTAAAGGTTCGATGCGAATTTGCGGGCCTCTCGTAAGGAAGCCATAAAGACTGTGGACAAGGTCACCCGCTTGTCGCCAGATCCGGGACATGGACCAGGAAATCTCTCCGCTGAAGGACGATCGCCGATGGATCAGCCCGCCCACGCTGGGCGGTTTCGTCGGCGCCGGCGCGATCCTGACCGCGGTCGCGATACTCGTGGGGTCGGCGCGCCATGTCCTGCCGGAATCCGTGGCGATCCTGCTGTTTCTGATCGCCGTCCTGATCAGCGCGGCCTGCTTCGGCTTCTGGGTCGGGATCGCCAGTGCAGTCGGGGCCTTGGCGGGCTTCAACTTCATGTTTTTCGAGCCGCATTTCACGCTTTTCATCGCCAAGCCGGAAGATGTCATCACCTTGGGGGTCTTCTTGCTGGCCGCGGCAATCACAGGTCTGATCTCGGGCCGATTGCGGGAACAGGTGGATGCAGCTCAGGGAAGGGCGGCCGCGCTTGAAGTTCTGTCCCGTGTGTCGATCGAGCTTTCGCGCGCGGACGCACCCTCGGATGTCGCCCGAGTCGCGGTGCGCCATCTGAATGCCTTGTCGCGGGGGCCGTCGATCGCGCTTTCGCCGGTCGAGGGTCGGCTGCGCCTTCTGGCCGCCGAGCCCGAAGATTACCTTCCCGAAGCCAGCGAGCTTGAGGCAGCCGATGCGGCCTTTCGGCGCCGCCGCCCTGAATTCGCTTCGGCGCAGGGTTGGAACGGATCGCGCCTGACATTCTATCCTGTCGCGACCGGGGCAGAGGACGCGCCCGGTCCGGTCATCGGTCATGCCCGGATTCCAGCGGACCGTCGCGATCACGGCTGGCGCGAAAGCGCGATCGACGTGATCTTGCGCCAGACAGGGCAGACCTTGCAAAGGATGGCCCTGGCCGAAAAAGCCGAAGCCGAGCGCCGCCGCGCCACGAGCGAGGAGATGCGGGCGGCATTGCTGTCATCGCTGTCGCATGATCTGCGCACGCCTCTGGCGACGATCCTGGGATCTGTCACCACCCTGCGCGAACTGGGCGAGACCTTGCCGCCAGCCGCCAAGGCCGATCTGCTTGTCGCGATCGAGGAAGAGGCAGAGCGTCTGGCGCGATATGTCGAAAAGCTGTTGCAGTTGACCCGGCTGAAAGCCGGCAGCGAAATCCACATGGCCTGGGTCGATGCCGGAGACGCCGCGCTGGCGGCAGTGGCGCGGGCGCGAAGGTCTTGGCCGAACGCCCGGATCGAAGCAACCATTCCGCCCTTGCCGATGGTCCGCGCCGAGGTTGGATTGCTGGAGCAGGCCATCTTCAACCTGATCGAGAATGCCGTGAAATACGCGCCGGGCGTGATCAGGGTCGCCGGAAGCGTCGAGCGTGGCACGCTGGTCCTGTCGGTCACGGATCGCGGACGCGGTTTGCCCGATCCGATCGCCGACTGGCTGACATCCGACAGCATGACGCGGGTGCCGCAGGTTTCGGGCCTTGGCCTGCAGATCAGCAAGGGTATCGCGCTTGCGCTTGGCGGAACGCTTGCCTCGGGCCATCGCGCGCAGGGTGGCGCGGTCCTTGAAATCCGCCTGCCGGTGCCAGAAGAGCATCGCGCATGAACGGACGCCAGACCATCCTGATCGTCGATGACGAACCACAGATCCAACGCTTCCTTGGCCATGCGCTGATGGCGGCGGGGTATGACACCGTGCTTGCCGGCAGCGGAAGCGAAGCGCTGGCGGGCATCGCCTCGCATGAACCGGACCTGATGATCCTGGATCTGGGTCTGCCCGACATGAACGGCAAGGAAGTGATCGAGCGGCTGCGCCTGCGCTCGGACTTGCCGGTCATCGTGCTTTCGGCCCATGATCAGGAGATGGAGAAGATCATGGCGCTTGATCTCGGGGCCGATGACTTCGTGGCCAAGCCCTTCGGCATCGGAGAGTTGCTCGCGCGCCTGCGCGTGAGCCTGCGTCAGCGCCGCGCCGCCCGGCCGGATGTCATTCGGCAGGACGGGCTGGTGATCGATCTGGCCGCGCATCAGGTCAGCCGCGACGGCGAGCCATTGCGGCTGACCCCAAAAGAATTCGACCTGTTGGCCGCCCTTGCGTCGAATGCCGGCCGGGTCATGACGCATCGCAAGCTTCTGGCGCTGGTCTGGGGCCCCGCTCACGTCGATGATGTGCCCTATCTGCGCGTCTTCGTGGGCCAGCTCAGGCAGAAGCTGGAACTGGACCCGGCAAAGCCCGCGTTGATCCTGACAGAGCCGGGTATCGGTTATCGCTGGGTCCAGCCCGAAGGAGGAACTTTGTGACCATCCGTATCCTTCGCGCCGACGGACATCGGCGCATGCCGTGGAAGAACGGTCGTGGCGAAACCGTGGAGATTGCGGTCTTCCCCGAAGGGGCGGGGCTTGACGCGTTCGCATGGCGGATCAGCATGGCTGGTGTGGCGGAGGATGGCGAGTTTTCGATCTTTCCCGGCATCGACAGGACCTTGGCGGTGCTGAGCGGTGCGGGGATTGAATTGCAGGTTCAGAAGCATGGCCTTCATCGGCTGACGCCTGATGACCCGCCCCTGGCCTTTCCTGCCGACATTCCCAGTTCGGCCCGCCTCATCGACGGGCCGATCACTGACCTGAACGTGATGACGCGGCGGGGTGTTCATGCCCACCGGATGATCCGTTCGGACGACACCGCGACCGCCCCATGCGACCTGCGGCTGGTTCTTGCGACCGAACGCTTGAGCTTGCGCGCCGGGGGGAAGGATTTCGACCTGGCCCCGCTGGACGCGCTGATCTGCGACGGTCCCGATGCGGTGCTTCCACCCGAGCCCGTCGCGGGCGGCTGGATGATCGAGATCCGCCGCGTCTGAGCCTCAGCGCCAGCCAAGCGCCGGTGCGACATGCTTCAGGATGCCTTCGATGACATGTGCGTTGTAATCGACGCCCAATTGGTTCGGCACTGTCAGAAGCAGGGTGTCGGCCTCGGCGATGCCTTCGTCGCCACGCAGCTCTTCGATGAGCCTTTCCGGTTCGCCCGTATAGCCGCGACCGAAGATCGAGCGGGTCTGGTCGATCATGCCGACTTGATCGCTTTCCTTGCCGCCACGTCCGAAATACATCCGGTCGCGGTCGTCGATCAGCGGGAAGATCGAGCGGCTGACCGATACGCGAGGCGCGCGTTCATGGCCGATCTCGGCCCAGGTCTCGCGATAGGTGCGGATCTGCTCGGCCTGCTGGACATGGAAGGGCTTGCCATTCTCGTCATCCTTGAGTGTCGAGCTTTGCAGGTTCATCCCAAGCGTCGCCGCCCATTTCGCCGTTGCGTTCGACCCCGCACCCCACCAGATCCGCTCGCGCAGGCCCGGTGAATGGGGTTCGATGCGCAGAGGGCCCGGCGGGTTCGGAAACATCGGGCGGGGATTGGGCTTGGCAAATCCATGCCCCTGGATGACATTCAGGAAGACCTCGGCATGGCGGCGGGCCATGTCGGCATCGCTTTCTCCTTCGGCCGGCTGATAGCCGAAATATCTCCAGCCATCGATCACCTGTTCGGGCGATCCGCGGCTGATCCCCAGTTGCAGGCGACCCTGCGAGATGAGATCGGCCGCCCCCGCATCCTCGGCCATGTAAAGCGGGTTTTCATAGCGCATGTCGATGACGGCGGTGCCGATCTCGATCGTCTTCGTGCGCGCGCCGACAGCCGCGAGCAACGGAAAGGGTGATCCGAGCTGGCGGGCGAAGTGATGCACGCGGAAATAGGCGCCATCCGCCCCGAGTTCCTCGGCGGCGACAGCCAGGTCGATCGATTGCAGCAGGACGTCCTGGGCGCTGCGCGCGTGTGAGCCCGGCTCGGGCGACCAATGGCCAAAGGACAGAAATCCGATTTTCTTCATGTTCATCCTAGCAGTGCAGGCGCGGCAGCCTTGCGCCACGGAGGTTCCTTGAGTTCCGCCGCGACATGGTCGATGAAGCGGCGCAGCTTGGCGGGTATTGGATTGACAGGCGGCCAGACGGCGACGATGGGCATGCGCCGGGTCGGTTGGCCGGACAGGATGCGTTCCAGCCGCCCGTCGGCGAGCGCGGGTGCCACGATGAAGCCGGGCAGCATCGCCAGCCCCAACCCCGCGATCGCCAGGTCGCGGATGGCTTCTCCGTTGTTCACCGTGATCCTGCCCTCGACCAGCGGAGAGACATAGCGTTCGCGGTCCTGGAACTGCCAAAGCTGGCTGTTCGGCTGATGGCTGTAGCCGATTACCTGATGGTCGCGCAGGTCAGCCAGGCTTTCGGGGCGACCATGGGCGTCCAGATAGATGGGGCTCGCACAGGCGACGCTTTCATCCTCGCAAAGCTTGCGCTGCATCAAGGCGTTGTCGCGCAGCTTGCCGATCCGGATCGCGATGTCGAAACCCTCGCGCGCGAGGTCACGGGTGCGATCGTCGTAATCCACGCTGATGGAAAGCTCGGGATTCTGCGCCGCGAAGCGGGCGATGATCGGGCCTAGGTGCAGGATGCCGAAGCTCATCGGTGCCGAGATCGAAAGGCTGCCGCGCAGCGGGGCAACGCCGTCCATGTCCCATGCGGTGCTTTCGGCCGCCGCGACGAGTTCGTTCAGGGCGGGCCGCAGGCGTTCGGCCAGTCGCAAGGCTGCTTCGGTCGGGGCTATGCGTCCTGCACTGCGTCGGAAAAGTGCGGCCCCCAGCGTGGCTTCAAGATCGGTGATGCGCTTGCTGATGACGGATTTCGACAGGTTCATGCGTGCTGCGGCGGCCGTGACGGTGCCCAGTTCCAAGACCGCCAGAAAGGTTTCCAGATCGTCGAGATCATACCGCATGCGAGGGAAGATAGGCGAGGAATGCCGATCGTCCAAGGCCATGTCGTTCGCTTCTGTCGAACACGAGGTTCGCGCAGGGTGCTGTGGCCGAAATCCGGGGCCGCGCCGATATTGTCCGCAAGCGAAAGGAGACCCGTCATGGAACTCACCGGAATACACCATCTTACCGCGATCACCGCCCAGGCCCGCGAGAACAAGCGCTTCTATACCGAGACGCTGGGGATGCGGCTGGTCAAGAAGACCGTGAACCAGGACGATACCAGCGCGTATCACCTGTTCTATGCCGACGGGTTGGCCCAGCCCGGTACGGACCTGACCTTCTTCGACTGGCCGGCCGCGCGAGAACGCCGCGGCACCCATTCGATCAGTCGGACGGGTCTGCGGATCGGCAAGGACAGCTTCGATTATTGGGCCTCGCGGCTGGGGGAACAGGGTCTTGTCACGGGCGCCCTCGGGACGCTCGATGGACGCACCAGTCTCGATTTCGAGGACCCGGAAGGCCAGCGTTTTCGCCTGACCGAGGATGTTGCCGGCAACACGGCCAGTATCTGGGAAAAAAGCCCGGTCCCGGCGCGGCACCAGATCCACGGCCTTGGCCCGATCACCATTTCCGTGCCTGATCTCGCCCCGACCGAGATCGTGCTGACCCATGTTTTGAACATGCGCAAGGTGCGCGACTATGCCAGCCCGGACGGGCAGGGCAGCGTCCATGTCTTCGAGATGGGCGCGGGGGGGCCTTCTGCGGAATTGCATGTGGCGGTTCAGCCCGATCTTCCTGTCGCCCGTCAGGGTGCGGGCGCGGTGCATCACGTGGCCTTCCGCGTGCCGGACAAGCCCGCGATTCACGAATGGGCCAAAAGGCTGAACGAATTGCGCATCCCCAGCTCCGGCGAGGTCGAGCGCTACTACTTCCGCTCGCTCTATTTCCGGGAGCCGGGTGGCAACCTGTTCGAACTTGCCTCGGACGATCCGGGATTCGCCGTCGATGAGCCTATCGAGGCGCTGGGTGAACGGCTGTCCTTGCCGCCATTCCTCGAGCCGCGCCGGGCCCAGATTGAAGCGGACCTGAAGCCGCTCGACTAGGCCATGCGGTGCAAGAGCCGTGACAGGGCCGCCGGACATCCGGCGGCCTTTTCATTCTGCAGCCTCGCCCGACAGCGGAAAATGCAGATCCTCGATCTCCCTCGCGACAAGCTCCTGCAGGCGCCAGAGATTGCGGTCGTGAATGCCGAATTCCTTCAGGTGGAGAACGGTGTTGAACAGGTATTCCGCGCAGGACCCCGCTGGACCGCAGGCCCGCGCGAGGACATGCGCCACCTCGTCCAGGGGCAGCCGGCTCAGGATTCGTTCTCCGGTCGGTCCAGCCCAGAAGACGAGGGCGGGCATTCTGCCTTGCGTTGTATGGACGCGGATCCAGCGCACCATACCGATATTGTCGCGAAAGCGGATCTCGCGGCGGACCATTCGCCGGATCTGGTCCAGACGGTCATCGTCGCGCACGCGGTAGACCACCCCGTCACAGCGCCCGCCACGCTCAAGCGCCATCATCAGCCCGAATTGCTGCGGCGAACCGCGCCAGCGATTCATTCGAAGGCAGAAGGAACGGTGCCAGCCATAGGCGCTGGCCCGCAGGTGGCCGATCGCGTCGAAATCGGGCTTCCAGATCAGAGATCCATAGGCGAAAACCCATAAAGGCCCATCACCGGATTCCTTTGCCAGTCTCTGGGCGAGTTGATCTATCTCGTCATCGCTCAAAAGCGTCCAGCCCGGTTCCGGTCCATGGTCGGGCTCGGGCCGCAGGGTCAAGGCGACATGGTCGGGGGTCAGGACCATCTGCCGAAGTACCCTGACGCCATCGCTCTCGACTTCGTGCATCGCATTCTCCGCCTGGTCATCCCCCCGGCCCGAGGAAAACGGGTTTGGCCTGACCGCGCAAGCCTGAACGCGGCCCTTTGGGGCGCCTGCCGCGCTGCGCATCGGAATTGGTCAGCTTCCCTGCAGCGTCGTCACATGGCTCAGCATTGTGGGAACGGTTCCTGCGATCACTTTCATTTGTCATTTCCCGTCGCGTTCAGGCAGGGTCTCATCGAAGCTTCGAGTGGTCGCTTGATTCGAAACGGCAATTTCCGGGATGGTTGCTTTCTGCCCGTCGTTTTCAAGGCAGCGATCGAAAACCGCCTGCCTGTGTCGATCCTTGCCCTTTTCGGCATGATGTCATCAGCCTTGGCAGGTCGGGTTTCCATGCCCTGCGCAGTTACAGCAACCATGCCGAAGGGACTGCCCGATGACCGCAGTCGAGGAAATATTGGCCAATCTTCCACAATTGGCGACAATCACTTTGCTGATCGTGTTCGCCCTGATCGTCCTGCAGGAGGCGGTGAACGGATTTCACGACGCCGCGAATGCCGTGGCGACGGTCATCTACTCGAACTCCATGAAGCCCGCGCTTGCGATCGCGCTATCGGCGCTGATGAACTTTCTGGGCGTGGTTCTGGGTGGAACCGCGGTTGCCTTCGCCATTGTCTTCATGCTTCCAAAGGGCATGATCGCAGGGATCGATACCGCGCATGATGCGTCGCTCATGCTTGCGCTGATCGGGACGGCAGTGCTCTGGAACCTCGCGACATGGTGGTATGGCATCCCGAACTCGACAACGCATACTTATATAGGTGCGGTGATGGGCGTTTCGATGGCGCATGCGCTTCTGGTGGGAGAGCCCATCGCCCAGCAGATCAACATGCATGAAGGCCGCAAGGTCCTTTTCACGCTGATGATTTCGCCGATCTTTGGCTTTGTCCTGGCCTGGGCGCTTTACAGGCTGGTGCGGTGCTGCTTTCACAGGCCGGAAATTTACGAACCTCATGCCGCAGGTGTCCGACCGCCCCTGGGCATCCGGGCAAGCCTGATCGCCGGAGCAGCCGGAGTGTCCTTTCTCCATGGCTCGAATGACGGGCAGAAATCGATCGGCCTGATGCTGATGGCGCTGATGGGATTGGCGCCGGGCGTGTTCGCCATCGACCCCGTAAAAGACCCCGCGAGCTATCGACGCACGATCGAGGTCATTCAAGAGATGCGGGATGTCGTCGACGCCCATCTCAACGACCCCGCGGTTCCGCGGGCCCAACTGTACGTTGAGGAACTGAGACATGTTCGGCAGGTGGCGGATCATGATTTCGAGCAGCGGCCGGTTTCGCCCGAGGAACGGATACGGTTCCGTACCGAGATTCTGGATCTGCACCAGTCACTGGGCAAGGCGTTGGACAACCCCGATCTGCGTGATGTCGTGACCCGCGATGAACTGGACAAGCTGGATGATGCCTATGATGCCATGACAAGGCTGATCCAGCATGTGCCCTATTGGGTGATCCTGCTGTCGGCTGTGGCACTTGGGGTGGGCACGATGGTCGGCTACAAGCGGATCGTCCTGACCCTCGGCGAAAAGATGGGCGACAGGCCCATGAGCCCCGCCCAAGGCCTCGCCGCTCAGGCTGCGGCAATGGTTTCGATCGGGGCGGCGGATTTCGGGGGCGTGCCGGTTTCGACGACCCATGTGCTGACATCCGGGGTGGCGGGAGCGGTGAAATCCTCTGGTGACCGAATGCAGATGAACACCATTTCACGCATTCTGATCGCTTGGGTAACGACGCTGCCAGGCACCGTCATCCTGTCCTTTGCGGCGGCGCTGGTGCTGCACGTCATGATGGTCTGAGGCTAAGACTCCCTGTGCATCCCTAAGACATTCCCTGCCTTCCCGGCTCAGATCCGATGCGAGGGAGGCAGCCGCCCCGCCCCAGGGCAAGAACGGGGGGTTGCCCTTGGTATGGATCTCGTCGAGGCCGAGTTGTTTAGCCGGGCGCCCGCCTGCTCCCATCTCCAGACCGATCTTGCCCCCTAAAGCCGGTGTCTGCGCGGGTCGTGGTCCGAGGGGCCACCATCTTCGGGACCTTCGGCGGGGTCATGGACTAGCGGGTCATCGCGCAGGTCCGGGGGAGGTGCGGAAGGATGATCGCCCGCAAGCGGGTCTTTCGGCGCGGGGTGGAACGGTCGCTTTGGGCCGTCATGGCCCGGTCGGAAGCCCTGCGCGCGTGTTCTACTCCGCGATTTCCCGGAGGATGAATTCCGCTCGAGAATGTCGCGCACCAAATCCGCGGCATCACCGAATTCACGCACGATCTCGCTGGACTGGGCTGCCACTGCGCGAAAGCCGGCGACCGCCGAGGTGACCGTGCGCATGACATTGTCGACGCTGTGGGTCAGGGTCGCGGTATTCGCCTCGATTTCATCCATCAGGCTGGCGCGGGGCCGTTTGCGTCCCGGCCGGGATGTGCTCTTTTGCGACGTGGGTTCAGGCTCGGCCGGCTCGGACAGATGCATCCGCGGAGTGGGGGCATCATCGGGCCGATAAGGCCATTGCGGGCGGCGCTTGGCCCGACCGTCGCCGCCAAGCATGTCCGACAATTGCCGCGCAGCCAGCACCGTGCCGGCCGTCAACGCCGCAGCGGCGATGCCGGTACCGCCCAAGACCATCCATTTCGCCAGTCGAGAGGGTCGGGGATAGGCGCGACTTCCGTCGGGCGAAACCTCCCCATGCGGCGGAATGCGGCGCGATTCCAGACGATCGCGGGCAGGGCGATGCCCCTTGGGAACCGGGCGCGGACCAAAGCGGGTCTCACTGGTCACATCGGCATCGGTAAGGTTCGCTTCGCCGCGTTCAGGGTCGTCGAAGGGCTGCTGGTGGCTGCTCATTGCCTGATCCTCTTGCGATTCTCGCTGTCGCAAGCTCAACACCAGAGCCGGTGGAATGTTCCGCCATGCGCGACGTGCCGGGTCACGGATAGGCCAAGGCATGAAAAAACGCGCCGGTTTGCGGCGCGTCTTTCCTGGTTTACAGCGAAGAAGGCTGCGATCAGTTCGCAGCTTCGTCTTCGTCGCGGCCGGCCGAGCCGATATCGTCGAACAGTTCGGCGATCTCGAAATCGGCAGCGGCGTCTTCTTCCGCGGCCAGTTCCTGGATCGACTTGCCCGAGGCCTGAAGCAGAGCTTCTTCGGTCGAACGGGCAACGTTCAGCGTGATGGTGGCGTCCACTTCCGGGTGCAGGTGCACGCGAACTTCGTGCAGGCCCAGATACTTGATCGGCGCGGTCAGGACGACCTGACGACGTTCGACCGAGAAGCCTTCGGCATTGGCGACGTCGGCGGCGTCACGCGGGGTGACCGAACCGTAAAGCGCACCGGCGTCCGAAGCCGAGCGGATCACGACGAAGGTCTGACCGTCGAGTTTCTCGGCAGCGGCTTGCGCTTCTGCACGGCTCTCGTCGTTGCGGACAGCCAGTTCAGCTTTCTGGGCTTCGAATGCCTTGATGTTGGCGTCCGAGGCGCGCAGCGCCTTGCCTTGCGGCAAAAGGAAGTTGCGTGCAAAGCCGTCTTTGACTTTGACGACTTCGCCCATCTGACCAAGCTTGGCCACACGTTCCAGCAGGATGACTTGCATTGTCGTCTCTCCTTACTTCACGGCGTAGGGCAGCAGGGCGAGGAAGCGGGCGCGCTTGATGGCGCGGGCCAGTTCACGCTGCTTCTTCGCCGAGACGGCGGTGATGCGCGAGGGCACGATCTTGCCGCGTTCCGAGATGTAACGCTGCAGAAGACGCGTGTCCTTGTAGTCGATCGCAGGAGCGTTGTCGCCCGAGAAAGGGCAGACTTTCCGGCGGCGGAAGAAGGGTTTGTTTGCCATTGTTCTGGTTCCTTCCCTTAGTTCCGGTCGTCGCGGTCACGACGCTCGCGGCGTTCGCCACGGTCGCCACGATCACCACGCTCGCCGCGCTCTTCGCGCTTCTGCATCTGGACCGACGGGCCTTCCTTGTGCTCGTCGACGCGGACGGTCAGCACGCGCATGACATCGTCATGCAGGCGGGCAAGGCGTTCCATTTCCTGAACGGCCGCCGAAGGGGCGTCCGAACGCAGGAAGGCATAGTGGCCCTTGCGGTTCTTGTTGATCTTGTAGGCGAGGGTGCGGACACCCCAGTATTCGTTTTCGACGACCTTGCCACCGTTATCGGCAAGAACGGTCGAGAAATGTTCGATCAGCCCTTCGGCCTGCGTGTTCGACAGGTCTTGGCGGGCGATCAGCACATGCTCGTAAAGCGGCATGACTGCTACCTTTGTTTCAGGGCGCATTTCAACGGCGGAACATCACCCTCCGCGCCCCGCCACGAGAGGCTGCGCCGGTTTCGCTGATGCGGAAGGATGCGGCCTTATAGCGGGGAGCCGGGGGATTGCAAGGCAAAACCGGCCCGCGAGACAAGAAACGGCGGCAAAGTCGCCGGGTCGGCGAAACTGTTTCGACGCCGCGTGCCAACACAAAATTGTCAGGCCGTTGTGTGGAAACCTTTGTTGCGATTGACACATTTCCTAGCCAAATACCAATCGCGACAAGTTCAATCAGGAGTCCCGCATGAAATCCTTCGTCTCCCCGGTCATCGCTTTTTCGCTGCTTTCCGCTGGTGCCGCTCTGGCCGAGCCGGTCGTCTATGACTTCGACCCATCGCACAGCCAGGTCGTCTTTGAGTACAGCCATATGGGCTTTTCGACCAGCACCGGCATCATCAATGGCGTGACCGGCACGCTGCAGCTTGACGCCGAGAACCCCGAGAACTCGACCGTCGAGGCGACGATTCCGCTTTCGGGTCTGCATACCGTCTCGCCCGACCTTGACCAGCACATCTTCGGTGCAGATTTCTTCAACGCCGATCGGGGCGAAGCTGTCGCCACCTTCAAATCGACGAAGGTCGAGCCGAATGGCGACAAGGAAGCCAAGGTGACCGGCGATTTCACCGTGAACGGGGTAACCAAGCCGGTGGTGCTTGATGTCGACCTGAACCAGATTGCGGCGCACCCGATGACCGGCAAGGAAGCTGCCGGGTTTGACGCCGAAACCGTGCTGAAACGTTCGGATTTCAATATGGGCAAGTTCGCCCCTGCAGTTTCGGACGATGTTGCGATCGCCATCACTGTCGAAGCGATCAAGGCCGAGTAATTCGGCTTCGAACATGGAATGGCCTCTCGCGGGGCCATCCCGTCGCTCAGATAACTGGGCCGCGTGCGCCCTATGCGGCTTGCGGCAGCCGGTTACACGGGATAACTCCGCGACATGCTGCCCCAGGACAGACTTTCCCAGATTGTTCAGCGCTTCGAGTTTCTCGAGGCAAAGCTCAATGCCGGCCCATCCGCCGACGAGATCGCGCGGATCAGCCGTGAATACGCCGACCTGAAGCCGGTCGTCGCCCAGATCGCCGAGTGGCGCGCCGCCGACGATGGCATTCGCGAAGCGCAGGCAATGCTGGCCGATCCCGAGATGCGCGAGCTGGCCGAGGACGAACTGGCGCGCCTTCGCGGTGAATTGCCCGCGCTTGAGCATCAACTGCGCATTGCGCTTTTGCCCAAGGATGCCGCCGATGCGAGGCCAGCGATTCTCGAGATCCGGCCCGGAACCGGGGGTGATGAGGCCGCCTTGTTCGCAGGTGATCTCCTGAACATGTATCGACGCTTTGCCGAATCGCGTGGCTGGAATTTCCAACTGCTCGAGCTGTCCGAATCCGAGCTTGGTGGCGTACGCGAGGCCGTCGCCCGGATCGAGGGCGAGGGGGTCTTTGCCCGGCTGAAATACGAATCCGGCGTGCACCGCGTTCAGCGCGTCCCCGAGACGGAATCCGGAGGGCGCATCCATACCAGCGCCGCGACCGTGGCCGTGCTGCCCGAGGCCGAGGATGTCGATATCGACATTCCTGCCAACGACATCCGCATCGACACCATGCGGGCAAGCGGGGCGGGCGGACAGCACGTCAACACGACAGACTCGGCGGTGCGCATCACGCACCTGCCGACCGGTATCGTCGTGACCAGCAGCGAAAAATCTCAGCACCAGAACCGCGCCAATGCCATGGCCGTTCTGCGCGCGCGGCTTTATGATATGGAACGCATGCGCGCTGATGCCGAACGTGCCGCCGACCGCCGCAGCCAGGTCGGTTCGGGAGATCGTTCGGAACGCATCCGCACCTATAATTTCCCGCAAGGCCGCATGACCGATCATCGCATCGGGCTGACGCTTTACGCGCTCGACCGCATCATCGGCGGGGATCTGGCGGAAATCACCGATGCCTTGATCGCGCATGATCAGGCGGCGCGTCTGGCTGCCGAACTGGGATGAGCGTGACCGGGCGGCAGCTTTGTGCCGAAGCCGAGGAACGTTTGCGCGCGGCCGGAATCGACGCCCCAGCAGGCGATGCACAGGTCCTGTTCCTGCACGCGCTAAGCCAAAGCCTGGATCGCCCCGTTCCACGCCATGCCCTGCGCGAGCATCTTGCCGCGGCTGTTCCGACAGGTCTGGAAGCGATCTACGAGCCCATGATCGCGGCACGCGCGGCGCGCCAGCCGGTCAGCCAGATCACCGGAAGACGGGCATTCTGGAAGCATGATTTCCGCGTGACGCCCGACACGCTTGATCCGCGTCCCGAAACCGAGCTGCTGGTCGAACTGGCCCTGACCGAGCACTTTGATTCCGTGCTCGATCTGGGACTCGGCACCGGCGCGATCCTGATATCGCTGCTGGCCGAGCGTCCACAGGCCCGCGGCATGGGGGTCGATCTGTCCGCAGCAGCCCTTGATGTTGCAAGGGGCAATGCCCAGATCATCGGGGTGAAGGCTGAGTTCGCGGTTTCAGACTGGTTCTCGTCGGTTTCACGGAAATTCGACCTGATCGTCTCGAACCCGCCCTATATCGCTTTGAACGAAATGCCCAAACTTGCGCCCGAAGTGCGCGATTGGGAGCCGCGCATGGCGCTGACCGATGACGGCGATGGGCTGACAGCCTACCGGGCACTCTGCGCCGGGGCGCCGGCTCATCTTACCCCCTCTGGCAGGCTGATGGTCGAAATCGGACCAAGCCAAGGCGAAGCGGTTGCAGAACTGATGCGTGCGGCAGGACTTGTCGAGGTGACTGTTCGTCAGGATCTTGACGGACGCGACCGGGTCGTCTGGGGGCGCAAACCTGCATCTCGGAGCGCCTAATTGCCGAAAAGCCAGAGAAAGGCCAAATTTCTGCTTGTCAGCGCCGTTGTGGGATGCTTAGTGACAGATGTGACGGGGGCGTTGCCGCCCACGCACGGGTCAGTAACTCAGCCTCAAACTGATGACGCAGGAATCCGGGCCCCGGGCCGCTCCTGAACTGGCACCCGCTGCAAGATATGACCCTAACCTGTGCCGGCCAGGGCCGGACCACGAATTGACAACAAGCTGATGAGATCATCCAAATCCCGTTCGCGTAACAAGTCGAACCGCCAGCGCTCGCTGGGGAATGTCGTGAACCGCGTCTTCGATTCCTCGGGTCCCGAGGGCAAGGTACGCGGTACGCCGCAGCAGATCATCGAAAAATATCTGACGCTTGCGCGCGACGCTCAACTTTCCAACGATCGCGTTGCCGAGCAGAGCTTCCTGCAGCACGCCGAGCATTACACTCGGATGCTGGGCGAAGCGCAGCGCGAGCAGGCCGAACGCCAGCAGCACCAGAACGGCGCTTCGCGCGATGAAGATCGCGAAGATGCCGGGCAGGGCGACAGCGGGCAGCCTCAGAACGGCAACGGCCATCACAATGGCCAAAGCCACCGCGCCGACCGCAATGACGATCGCGGCGACAACCGGCGGGATGACTACCGTCGCGACAATCGCCGGGATGATCGCCGCGACGACCGTCGTGATGATCGTCGTGACGATCGCCAGCCTGCCGCTCAGCGCAGCGAAGCCGAGGAAAAGGGATTGCCTCCTGCGATTTCGTCCGAAGAACTCGCAGGGCCTGTCGACACCCCCGAGACCTCGCCTGCCCCGGAACCCGTGAAAGCGCCGGTTCAGGAGCAGGATGAAGCCCCGGTCAAGGCAAAGCCGAGCAAGCAGAAGGCCGTCGAACAACCGACCGCCGAATCTGCAGCCGAGGCGACAGCCGAGACGCCTGAGGCCGAGACGCCCGCTACTGCAGAAGAAGCGCCGGCCGCCGCGCCGCGTCGTCGCACTCGCAGCACCTCGGGCACCAGCACGCGGTCGCGCCGCAAGCCGTCGGCCGATGCAGAAGCTGCTCCTGCTACCGAAAAGGCCTCGGGCGAATAAGCCCGGGCCGACCGGTTCAGCGCGGCGCGGCTGCCAGACCCCGCGCCAGCGCGCAGAACTGTTCAAGGCCGATTTCCTCGGCCCGCGCCGTGGGCGCAATTCCCGCCTCCAGCAGAAGATCCTCCATCGCCGGGTGCAAACCCTTGAGCGAGGCGCGCAGCATCTTGCGGCGCTGGTTGAATCCTGCCGCGACAACACGGTTCAGCACGGCGGGATCGGCCGGATAGCGCGGCTCGGGCAGGGCGGTCAGATGCACCACCGCCGAATGAATCTTGGGCGCGGGCACGAAGGCCTCGGGCGGCAGTGTCATCACGATTTTCGCGTCCGAGCGCCATTGCGCCAGCACCGCCAGCCGCCCGTAAGCCTTGCCCCCGGGTTTCGCCACGATCCGCTCGGCCACTTCCTTCTGGAACATCAGCGTCAGCGACTGCCAGAAGGGCGGCCATTCCTTCGGCGTCAGCCAGCGGACCAGCAGTTCCGTGCCGACATTATAGGGCAGATTCGCGACGATCCGGATCGGCGGCGTCAGATGCGCCAAGGGATCGATTTCCAGCGCGTCGCCATTGATCACGTTCAGACGCCCCGGATAGAAATCCGAGATTTCGGCCAGTGCGGCCATCGCGCGAGCGTCCTTCTCGATCGCGAGTACAAGGCGCGCCCCTTCGGCCAGCAAGCCGCGGGTCAATCCGCCGGGGCCGGGTCCGACCTCGATCACGTCGCAGCCGGTCAGGTCGCCCGCCGCCCGCGCGATCTTGGCGGTCAGGTTCAGGTCCAAAAGGAAGTTCTGCCCAAGCTGCTTCTTGGCCTGCAGGTCGTGGCGCGCGATCACCTCGCGCAGGGGGGGCAATCCGTCGATCGCGCTCATCTTCTCTCCGCCATGTCATGGGCCATGCGCAGGGCGGCAATGACACTGTCCGCGTCCGCCACGCCCTTGCCTGCAATATCGAATGCCGTGCCGTGATCGGGCGAGGTGCGCACGAAAGGCAGGCCAAGGGTCACGTTCACGCCACCAGCGAAATCCAGCGTCTTGATCGGGATCAGCGCCTGGTCGTGATAGGCGCAGATCGCCGCATCATAGCGTGATCGCGCGGGGGCATGGAACATCGTGTCGGCCGGCAGGGGGCCGGAAAGATCGAAGCCCTCGTCCCGCAAACCTGCGAGCAGCGGACCGATCCAGTCGGTTTCCTCATGTCCCATCACGCCATTCTCGCCTGCATGCGGGTTGATCCCGGCAACCGCGAGGCGAGGAGAGGCCAGTCCGAAATCGCGGCGCATCGCGGCATCGGTAATGCGGACGGCCTGGTCCATCGCTTGCGGCGTCAACGAGCGGGGCACCTCGCTCAGCGGAATGTGGATGGTGACGGGAACGACGCGGCATGGGGGATCGACAGTGGTCGATGCCAGCATCATCACCACTGGCACGTCTCCCGCGAGATGGGCGAGGAATTCGGTATGGCCCGGAAAGGCAAAGCCCGCGCCGCGCTTCAGCGCCTCCTTGTTGATCGGCAGCGTGCAGATGCCACTGGCCTCGCCCGACATGGCGAGCCGGACGGCGCGCGCGATCACCTCGATGACGGCCGCCGCATTGGCCGGATCGGGCTGGCCGGGTATGGCCGGGGCCGGAAAATCATGGCGCAACACTGCCAGCGCATCATCGGGCAATGGGTCGGAAAGCGTTGTGATCTCGGCCCAGGGCGTGCCTTCCGGCAGGTGGCGGGGATCGCCCATGAACACGAAGGGCACGCCCGAAGCTCGCGCCTTTGGCGCAAGTTCGGGTCCGATGCCGGCAGGTTCGCCGCAGGTCAAAAGAATGGGGCGGCGGAGGCTCATCTTGATCTTCGTCCAGTTTGCCAAAATGGTGTCAATGACTTCGCCGCCGGTTCGACGACCGGCGGCTCATCTCGTTCCGTCAGGTCAAGCCACGGTTCAGGGGTAGCGGATGACCGCGTTCGCGCGCAACTCGGCCAGCTGGCTTTCGGCCGCTTCGGAAACCTTGCGGTTATAGATCTGGTTCCGGACATCTTCCCGTTGAGGCAGTGCGTCGCCGGATGCGGTCGGCTCTTCTCCCGGACTGGTCGCAACGGGGGCTTCGGGTTCGTTGGCCAGCAGCGCAGGGCTGCGCTTGCACAGCATCAGAAGCTCGACCGCGCCACCGTAATTGATGATCGTCGATTCATTGTCGTCAAGCACAGCCAGCCTCACGGCCTCGCCGCTGGGGATCTGTCCCTGTGTCAGCGTCTGGTGCTGAAGTTGCTCTGCGGGCAGGTTGCGCGCCTGGACGTATAGATCTTCGCAGGTGGTCGCCAGGGCGGCGATACGGGCTGCCTCCTCTGCCGAGGCGACGCGCAGCTTGAGATAGTCAAGCACCTGCTCGGTCGCGCCGGGGCGCAGGGTGCCTCGGGTTTCGCGCAGGAAGAACAGAACGATCGCGCCCTGAACCTCGAGCGGCTGGCTGACCTGTCCAGGCTGCATGTTCTGGACGATCGGGCGAAGGCTGGGTGGAAGGTTCGCCAGCGGCATCATGGGCAGCCGGCCGCCGTTTTCGCCTGACGGGGTCGCCGAATACTGCCGCGCGAAGGCCGCGAATTGCGCTTCGCTGGTTGATTGCTGCACGATGCGATCGGCCAGTTCACGCGCCTGCGCCTCTTGCCCTTCAGGCGCGGGAATAATCAGCTCGGACATTGCGACATGAGTGATTTCGGGCGTTTCGATGATATTCTTCATCTGCTGCTCGACCTCGGCATCGCCGACGCGAACCAGCGGAGAGACCCGGGCGCGCACATATTCGCGCCAAAGTATGCCCGAGACGATGAAATCCTCGACCGTCTGCCGGTCGACGCCGTTCTGGCCCAGAAGTCTCACGAATTCATCGACCCCGAGACCGCCTCGGCTGGCGAATTCCTCGATGCCTACCTGGATCTGCTCGTCGTCGACGGTGATCCCCGCCTGCTTGGCGGCAAAGTTGCGAAGACGATCGTCGATAAGGGCCTTTTCGGCGCTTTCGCGATCGGCATTCGGCGCCCGCAGGATCTGCATGAAGCGGACGCGCTGATCCACCTCGTAGCGGGTCACGGCCGAATCGTTGACATAGGCCACTGGCTGGAACGGGTTGCCGGCCGATTGGGCCATGGCCGGATGGGCAACCAGGTCCGGCACGATTCCCGTCCCGGTCAGCAATGCGGCCATCGCCGCCCCCAGAAGAATTTGCCGCATCAGTTCCCTCGCCGCATCGTTTGCACGGACCTTATCGCAGGCAGGCCCGGCGCGCCACCGTTCCCGGACCGGAACGCTGCTTTCCGAAACCGGCCAGCCTGACACCCAGATCGAAACTCGTATCCTCGCTGAGGCTGTCCGAATCGGTGAAGCGCCGTTCGATGGACATTTCGACGGTGAGGCATTCGTTGCGGTATTCCAGCCCCAGTTCGGCTTTCTGAGCGCGGTCCGCCTGGAAATCATAGCGTGTCTCGGCACTGGCCCACCAGCCATCCCGGATCTGCCAACCCGCCGTCGCAGTCAGTTCGGAGACGTCGACAGGGCGGTCTTCGCGTTCATCGGAATCCATCCAGAGATAGCCGGCCGAAACCTGCAATCCGGGCTTGAGCCAGCCCAGGCGCGTTTCATTTCGGCTAAGCGAAAAACTGTCGTCGAACAGGGCCCGGTTGACCAGGGCAAGGCCGTTGCTGGCCGAATAGCTGGTGGAGAGCAACCAGTCCGAATCCACCCCGCCCAAAGGTCCGGTGCCATCGAAAGCCGGGTCTGGACTTTCGCGAAGCACGCGGCCGGCGGTCACGCCGATCTGCCAACCTGCCGGATCGATGCGTGTCCAGCCGATTCCGAGATTGGCCCGGAAACCGGATTCGCGCGTATCCCATCCGGGAAAGCGGTCCAGTGAGAAAAGATTGCCTTCGTCGAATTCGACGAGCGTGCTGTCTTCGTTCGGGACCTCATCGTCATCGCTTGTTTCTGGCGACCAGACAAGCTGCACGACGGGCTCGACAATATGGGTCACGCCGCCGGAATGTCGGGCGAGCGGCCAGCGCAATTCGGTGGCAACCGCCGGGTTTGCACGAATGATCCAGTCGTCATACCGGCTGTCTTGATTGATGCGGTAGATATCGGCATCGACCGTCGTCTCGACCGCGCCGACGAAACCCGCGGGCAGGATCTCGGTGCGCCGCCAGTTCATCGCGACCGAGCCGCGCGCCATGTCGCGTCCGACGATGTCTTCGTTCGACGAGCGGCGATGGGCATGAAGCGACCATTCCATCCCCGCCATCCCGCCGATCAGCCCGGGCTGCCAGCGGCGCTGCCATAATGCATCGGCAACCAGCGAGGGCGTGGTATCGGCTGGCTCATCGTCGCGCAGGGATTCGTAGTTTCCAATGCGTGCGGTCAGCATGCGGTCGCGCCGAACCCGGTCGAGGGTCACGCCGCTCCATAGCCGATCGGCATCGGTGATGTCGTAATCAAGCAGATAGGCGCGATCCTTGGCCATCTGGACCTGTACGCCCAATTGATAGCCCCGCGGCAGTTCGAAACGCGCCGCACCGAACAGATAGCCTCGGGTCACGCCCGGATCGATATCATCGCGGCTGATTGCGCCGTTCAGCTCCAGCCCGCCATTCGAAAAGGCCTGCCGATAGCGCATCTCGAGCGTCGATGTCCTGCTGGCAGCAAGGTAGGGGGTCAGCGTGATGTCGGCGTGATCCCCGAGCGTTACGAAATAGGGCAGCTTGATGCCGACACCCAGGCTCGACGTGGTGCGGAACTGGGGGCGCAGAAGGCCGGTCCGGCGCTCGACCGTCGGATCGGGCGCGGTCAGGGACGGCAGGCTCAGCAAGGGAACGCCATAGGCTCGGAACTGCGGCTGATCGAAATGCAGCAACCGGGTCTGCGCATCATGCGTGATCCTGCGGGCGCGGATTTCCCAGAGCGGGATCGGGTCCGAGGCGCAGACCTGGCAGCTTGATGCCACGACATTGTCCATGGTGGTGATGCGGCCTTGCTGTTCGCGTCGCAATTGCCCTGAGGCGAGCTGCAACTCGCGTGCCAGCACAAGGCGCGCGCCACGAATGATCCCGTCCTGCAGGTTGGAGTCAAGCTGGGCCGAATCCGCGATGATGATCGTTTCGTTTTCGGTGCCGCGCAGCGCGGGCTGGCTCAGGTGGATGGGCCCCTCGATCACCGCGCCGCCCGTCTTGCCGTCATAGATCACGCGCGATGCGACCAGGCGCACCCCTTGATGCCAGATCACGACACCGCCCGAAGCGGTCAGCGTCTGATCCGTTCCCAGCGTGACGACATCCGCGAGCACGGTGGCGGGGCTGCTTGTGCGGGTGCCTTCCGGGGCGGGTGAAATGCTGACCGTTGTCCTGCTTCGGGCCACCGACGGGGCCTGGGAGGCCTCGGTTCCATCGGCATAGCGGTGCGTTCCGTCAGGCGTTTCAGTAGGCGCGAGCGCCGGACCTTCGTCCGAGCGGCCAAGGAAGCCGTCATCCTGACCATAGGCGGGCAGGGTCTGCCCGTCGGGAGCCAGGGTCTGGGCTTGCGCCATCTGTGCGGGCAGGGCCGCACAGGCCGCAAGCAGCCATGCAGCGCGTCGCGTGCTGATCGCCGGGCGGGCGGGTGTTTTCCTGGGCCTTGCCATCAGCCATCCTCCAGACGCAAGAGTGCGCCGAGAGCGAATAGCAGCGCAACAACAGGTGGCGCCCAACCCGCAAGGATCGGGGGTATGTCGCCATTATCACCCAGCACTTGCGCGAGATTGCGCAGGAAGAACAGACCAATTCCGCTGCCAAATCCCGCGAGGACAAGCATGCCCATCTTGCGGCCCCGCATGTGGCGCATGGTGAACACAGCCGCGATGGATACCATGGCCGCCATCAGAAGCGGCAGGGCAAGCTCCATCTGGAACCAGACCTTGTGCCTTTGTGCCGAAAATCCGGCGCGCTCTATGCCGCGGATGAACTGCGGCAACTGCCAGATCGGAATCGCCTCGGGTCGGCCGAAGCTGTCCCGGATGCGGGCGGCAGTCAGATCGGTCGGTAGTTCCATCTGCGGGATGCGGCGTGCCGTCGCCTCGGGGTTCGGATCGGTCAGCGGCCATTCCTTCACCTCGGATAGCTGCCAGGCCCCGGAACCAAGCCGCGCCTGCGCCGCCTCGATCCGGCGGCTCGGCCCCTGGTCGGGGGCGAATACCATGAAGGTGGCATCATAAAGCGTCGTCGCGTCCGGGCTTGCGCGAGTGGCGCGGATCACCATCTGGCCGGTGGTCTCGCTGCCGTCGGGTGAATTCGACCGCAGGGCCTGGCGCAGCCACACGCCGCTTTCGCTGAGGCTGACGGTCTGGCCACCATCGCTGCGGATGCGGGCGACCGCGTCGTCATATCGCTTGGAGGTGGCGGCAACCATCGGGTTCAGGATCGCCACCGCCAGAATGCCGGTCAGCGCGGCGGCCACGGCCGGGGCAGCAAGAACACGGATGCCCGACCGTCCCGATGCCCGGATCGCGACCAGTTCCGAACTGCGCGACAGGTTGAGGAACAACGCGATCCCGGCAAGCACCGTGATCAGCGGCATGATCGAGTAGAAGCTGCCGGTGATGTTCAGGATCGACAGCCCCGCCGCGCCGCTCAGACCGATCTCCTGTTCGGAAAACCGGCGGATCTGTTCGACGATGTCGATCAGGAAGAGGATGGCCGCAAAAATGGCCGCGACCATCAGGAAGGTGCGAAGGAACCTGCGGGCGACATAGGAAGACAAGATCATGTCGTGGCCCCGCTTGCGGGCTTGCGCTGGAGAGGTCGCCGTGGCTTGGCGGCGAGCCAGAGGATCAACACGCAGATCAACCCACCCACGGCCGAGGGCAGGTACATCAACGGCCATCGCGAGGCATTCTGGGCCACCTGATTCTGCACCGCCGTCCCAAGGAACTGCACGAGGATCAGTGCAAGTACCGCCCAGATCACCTGCCGCCAGACCCCGAAACGGCTGAAGCCACCCAGAAGAAGCATGGCAAAGCCAAGCATCGCGGCGACCGGGGCCTGCAAGGGCTTGCTCAGCCGCTCATGCGCCTCGGCCTGCGCGCGATCGACGGTCGAGCCGGTCGCGTCAAGCAGTTCGGCATCGGGTGAAAGCAGGCGCCCCGTCGGATAGGCGCGCAGGTCGCGCTTGCGCGCCTCGCCGGACCCGGTGAGCGATCCGAGATCGTAGGCGAGTTCATCAAAGCGCGTCACGGAAAGCTGGGCCGGTCCCGAGCGGTTCCCGTCGTGAATGCGCAAATTCTGCACCATGCCGCGCAAGAGCACGAGGCGCGGCCCGTTTTCCGTCTTGATCACCAAGGCTTCGGTCGCCGTATAGGTCACCTGGTTGTTGGGATCACGAGCGTCCTCGAGAAAGAAATCCTCGAGCCGGCCATCCGCAGCGATATCGCGGATGTAAAGCGTGACGCCCTTGACCGGATACTGGAAAGCCCCCGCGCGCAGGAACTGGGCGGTCACATTCTGCGCGATCTGCGCCTGCCGGTCGTTCAGCCGCCCCCGCGCCATCGGCACGACGGCATGAACCAGCAGCGCGACCATCAGCCCGACCAGCACGCCAAAGGTCAGGACAGGCCGCGCCAGTCGCCAGGGGGACATTCCTGCCGCCTGCATGGCGATCAGTTCCGATTCCGAAGAAAGCCGGTTCGTGCCGTAGGCCGAGGCGGTGAATGCCGCGATCGGCAGCACGACCGAAATCACCAGGGGCAGGGTCAGGGCAGTGAACTCCAGCACGACCAAAGCTGTCTGGCCGTCCGATATCAGCTGCTCGAACAGCGACACCGCCCGGTTGATCCAGTAGACCGACACAAGCACCAACGCAAAGAACCCGAACAGGGTCATAAGCTGCGACAGGATGTAGCGGTCAATCCGGGGCATGGGCGCTTTCACAAGGAGTGATTGGGCTTTGCTTAACCCCTGTCTGCCGATTGCGGAAGTCCCGGCACTGGTCAAGAGGTTGCGGGGTGACTAGTTTCCGCTCAGATTCATCACTTCTAGGAGCTGGTTGATGACCCATCCGGTAGAAATCTCTTTCACGTCAGTAGAGAACCAGGACCTTGTTTCGCGCAAGGGGCGCATTGCCGTCCTGGTGGCGCCGAACGCGCGCGTTCCCTCTTCGCTGCCGCGCCCCGCGCGTGCGGCGGTCGCGCGGGCATTGGCCTCGGATGCGTGGAAGGCGCTCAAGCCGGGCAAGTCACTGGAACTGGGCTTCCCTGCGGGCCTGCAGGCCGATGCCATTCAACTGGTCGCCCTGCCGCGCCGGACCGATGTCGCAACGGCACGCAAGGCCGGAGCGAGCATCGGCGCGAAGCTTGGCAAGACGCAGACCACCGTGCTGGCCGGTGATCACCCGATGGCTGCCGAAGTCGCCTTGGGGCTTGCTTTGCGCGCCTATGATTTCTCGGCCTACAAGACCAAAAAAAGCGACAGCGACGCTGAAGCTGCCGCATCCGATGGAACGCCGGCAGCGGCTGAAGACGCCAACGGGACGGGCGAGGCCGCGCAGCGCAACGTCGTCTTCATCCATGCCGACCCTGAAAAGCTGGCCCGCGCCGCCGCCGACGGTGCCGCCGTCGCCGAAGGTGTGTTCTTCACCCGTGATCTCGTGAGCGAGCCTGCGAATGTGCTGACGACGACCGATTTCGCGGATCGCCTTCTGGCGATGCGCGAACTGGGTCTGGAGATCGAGGTTCTGGACGAGGACGAGCTGGCAAAGCTCGGCATGCGCGCGCTTCTGGGTGTGGGGCAGGGCTCGGAAAGCCCGTCGAAGGTCGTGGTGATGCGCTGGAATGGTGGCGGCGAGGAAGCGCCGCTGGCGCTGATCGGCAAGGGTGTCGTCTTCGATACCGGCGGCATTTCCATCAAGCCGTCAGGTGGCATGGAGGAAATGACGATGGACATGGGCGGCGCGGGTGTCGTTGCGGGCGTGATGCGCACGCTTGCCCTGCGCCGTGCCAAGGCCAATGTCGTGGGTCTTGTCGGGCTCGTCGAGAACATGCCCGACGGCAAGGCGCAGCGGCCAGGCGATATCGTCCGCTCGATGAAGGGCGACACGATCGAGGTCATCAACACCGATGCCGAAGGTCGGCTCGTGCTGGCAGATGTGCTGTGGTACGCGCAGGAACGCTTCAAGCCCGCAGCCATGATCGACCTGGCCACGCTGACCGGTGCCGTCATCATCGCGCTTGGGCATGAGAATGCTGGTGTTTTCTCGAATGATGACGCCTTCGCGCGGCAATTGTTGGCCGCAGCTGGCGCCGAGGGCGAGGGGGCGTGGCGCCTGCCGCTTTCGCCAGCCTATGACGAGCTGATCAATTCCCGGCTGGCCGATATCAAGAATACCGGGGGCCGACCGGCCGGCTCGATCACGGCGGCGCAATTCCTTCAGCGCTTCGTATCGAAGGACGTGCCGTGGATCCATCTGGACATCGCCGGCGTCGCATTGCCGCCCGCGGCGACCGACCTCGCGCCGAAGGGTGCAAGTGGCTGGGGAGTCATGACGCTCAACCGGCTGGTCCGCGATCACTACGAGGCGAAGGCCTGATGGGGTCGGCCCTGTTCTACCATCTGACCCGCTCGGGGCCCTTACAGCTTTTGCCCGTCTTGCTGGGCAAAAGCCTGCATGCGGGTTGGCGGGTCGAGCTGCGGGGCAGGGACCGCGCGCGGCAGGTCGCGCTGGACGAGACCCTCTGGCAGGATGAGGGGTTCTTGCCCCACGGCCTGGCAGGGGGCGCGCATGATGTCCGTCAGCCGGTGCTGCTGACGGTCGAAGGGCAGGCGGCGCAAAATGCGCCGCTTTGCCTCATCGCACTGGACGGCGCCGCCGTCAGCGGAACCGAATGCCAGCAGCTTGAGCGCGTCTGCGTCGTCTTTGACGGCAACGACCCCGGCGAGCTGGATCGCGCCAGAAACCAGTGGCGTGAGCTGAAAGCCGACGGCGTCGAGATGGAATACTGGTCGGAAGCGGACGGGCGCTGGGAAAGAAAGCTCTGAAATGTCCTAGCGTTCGAGCACGAGGAGATTGTCCTCGATGCTGACGCGGGCGAAGCGTGACAGGTAGGACATGCCCATCAGCGACAGGTCGAGGTTCGAGCGCAGGACAAGCGCCACGACATGCTCATCGCTGATATCACCTATCGAAACCGTATCCAGCGTGACCGTCGCGGTCTCGATCACGCCGTTCGCCGTGCGGGCCTGGCCCACATAACCCAGCCTGTTCGGGTCTATGCCGACTTTTCGTGCGTCGTTTTCCGACAGTGCGATTGTCGAGGCGCCCGTATCGACAATAAAGCGGATCGGCGTACCGTTCACCGATGCGGTCAGGTGAAAATGACCATCGTCGCTCATGGGAACTTCGATGCGATCATTTCCGATGATCCGCGCCTGGGGAAAGATCGTGCTGCGGATCTCGCCCCACATCCCGGCAATGGCGATGGCCCCAAGAAAGATCATCGCCCATGCGGCAGCGAGGCGCAGCGTTCGCCCCGGCCTTGTGCGCAATTCGACCAGCAGGAACCCTCCGATGGCAATCAGCAGCAGCACCAGATAGGCCATGCGGCCGAATTCGTCTCCCATCAGACCAATCCCGACCCTTTCAGCCCGTCGATCACGAACTGGATCGAAAGCGCGGCCAGAAGCATCCCGAAAAGCCGTGTCACCACCATGGTTCCGGTGCGACCCAGAAGTCGAGCGATCGGTCCGGCCAGGGCGAAAAGGATGGCAACGATTGCCAGCACGACCAGCATGACCATGTGGATCATCGCCGTATGCGCCGCGCTTTCGTTCTGGTTCACCAGCAGGATCATCGTCGCCAGCGCCCCGGGCCCGGCGAGGAGGGGCGTGGCCAGCGGGAATACGGAAGGATCGTCATGGTCATCGCGGGCGGGGTCATCCTTGGTCTGGCCCTCGCGCCGCTCGGTCCGGCGCTCGAAGAGCATGTCGAGCGCGGTAAGAAACAGCAAGAGCCCCCCGGCGATGCGGAAGGCGGGCAGCGAGATACCGATGCCCGCCAGTATGGCCTCCCCCGCGAGCCCGAACAGGGTCATCAGCACTGCTGCAATGGCCAGCGCGCGCCATCCGATTCGGCGCTGCCTTTCCGGGGTCATGCCTCGTGTCAGTGCAATGAAAAGAGGCACCAGCCCGACGGGGTCGATGACCACGAAAAGCGTGACAAATGCGCTGATGATCTGGGTGCTGTCCATGAAGCCGGACATATCACGGCTCGAAGGTTCGGGAAATGCCGTGACCGTTTCTGCCACGGCTTGAGGCGGCGCCGTCATCATCCGATCACATGCGCGTTTGTGCTTTGCAATGCTTCGCGGCGGGGGGTAGACATGGCCAGATCAAAGTCGGTCCAACCGACAAGGGAGTTAAGCTATGCTGCAAAACATCGGCCTTCCTGGCCTTCTTCTTATCGCCGTGGTGGTGCTGGTGCTTTTTGGACGCGGGAAAGTGTCCTCGCTGATGGGTGAGGTCGGCAAGGGCATCACCGCGTTCAAGAAAGGTGTCAAGGAAGGCGGCGAAGAGATCGAGCGCGAGACCGAGCAGAAGAACTCGGCCGAGGTTCGTCCGATCTCGAACACGCCGAGCCAAGACGCCGTCGACGCCCGCACTCGCGCCGATGAAGCGCTGCGCGACGTGACGCCGCGCGACGGCGATCGCTCGTAAGCGGGACAGGCACGGCACATGCTGGATATCGGCTGGAGCGAGCTGCTGCTGATCGGAGTCGTGGCGCTGATCGTCATCGGGCCAAAGGACCTGCCGCAGCTGTTCCATACCCTGGGTCGGATTACCGCCCGGGCACGGGCCATGGCGCGGGAATTCACCAGCGCCATGGAGGATGCCGCCAAGGATACTGGCCTTGACGAGGCCGGGAACGCCTTGCGCGACGTGAAATCCCTGACTTCGAAAAAGGCCCTGGGACTGGACGCGCTTGAACGGGCGGCCGACCGGTTCGAGAAATGGGAGCCCAAGCTTCCGCCCCGCGATGGCCAGGCTGTTCCCGATCCGGCCCAGCCGGCAACGGAAAAGACTGCGACGGCGGAAGCTGATGCCGCGCCACCTGCGGGTGCACCGCCAGCCCCCGGCATTGCCGCGGCGACAACACCGGCCGCAGAACCTGAATCCGGCCAGCGCCGACTGCATGCGGTGCGCCGATCCGATACGAAAGACCTTTGATTGTCCGCCAATTCCGCCAAGCGCCCCGACGAAATCGATGACAGTTCGGCCCCGCTGATCGAGCATCTGGCCGAATTGCGTACCCGGCTGATCTGGTCCGTTCTGGCCTTTGTCGTGGCCATGGTTCTTTGCTATGCGGTCTGGAACCCGATCTACAATTTCCTGACGCGTCCAATCTGCCATGCGCTGGAAACCCGCGGGCAGGAATGCGGGCTGATCCTGCTGAAATTGCAGGAAGGTTTCTTCGTCGCGATCCAGATTTCGTTCCTTGGCGGCTTTGTTCTCGCCTTTCCGATCATCGCCTACCAGCTTTGGCGATTTGTGGCACCGGGCCTCTATCGCAGCGAAAAGGCGGCCTTCCTGCCGTTTCTGGTCGCTTCGCCCGTCATGTTCCTGATCGGCGCGTCCTTCGCCTATTACATTATCCTGCCGATGGCTTACGACTTCTTCCTCGGCTTCCAGCAGGGTCCGATGGCGCTGCCCGATGATCCGAATACGGTGCAGGCGGATAATGCGCTGGCCGGGATCGTGTTCCAAGGCTCGGTCAGTGAGTACCTGTCGCTGACGACCAAGTTCATCCTGGCCTTCGGCATCTCATTCCAGTTGCCGGTAGCGCTGACGCTGATGGGCAAGGCCGGTCTTGTCTCGTCCGAGGGGCTGGCCAGCATGCGGCGCTACGCGGTTCTGGTCATTCTCGTCATGGCGGCCGTCGTGACTCCGCCCGATGTGGTCAGCCAGGTCGTGCTGTTCACCGTGATCTACGGGCTTTACGAAATTTCGATCCAGCTCGTTCGCCGTATCGAGAAGAAACGCGCGCTCGAGGAACAGGAAGCCGATGTCGAGTAATCTTCTGGTACGGATCGCCGAGGCGCTTGAGCGCATGGCGCCTCCGCCCGCGCCCGCACCCAGCTTTTCCGAAGCCACTGCCTATGTCTGGCAGCCCGATCCAGATCGGCTCGAGCCGGTGGCCGAGGTCAATCGGGTCGATCTGGTTCAGCTTATCGGTATCGACCGTTCGCGCGACACGCTGCTTGCGAATACGCTGCAATTCGCGCGCGGCTATGCCGCGAACAATGCGCTGCTATGGGGATCGCGCGGGATGGGGAAATCCTCGCTCGTCAAGGCGGTTCACGCCGAGGCGGTCCGTCAGGGCCTGCCGCTTGTCCTCGTCGAGATCGCGCGCGAGGATCTTGGCTCGGTCGGTCGTCTGCTTGGCATTCTTGGGCAGGCCAGTGACAGGCGCTTCGTGCTTTTCTCGGACGATCTTTCGTTCAGCCATGACGATACGCAGTATAAGTCGCTGAAGGCCGTGCTGGATGGCGGGATCGCGGGCAGGCCGGAAAATGTCATCCTTTACGCGACATCCAACCGACGTCACCTGATGCCGCGCGACATGATCGACAATGAACGCTCGACCGCGATTCATCCGGGTGAGGCGGTCGAAGAGAAGGTGTCGCTTTCGGACCGTTTCGGGCTTTGGCTTGGCTTTCATCCCTGCTCACAGGACGAATATCTCGCCATGGTGCGCGGATATTGTGATGCATATGGCGTCGACGTATCGGACGAGCAACTTCGCGCCGAGGCGATCGAATGGCAGGCGACCCGGGGTTCGCGTTCGGGCCGCGTCGCCTGGCAGTTCTTTACAGATCTCGCCGGCCGGCAAGGGATTTCCGTCTGATCATTCGCCCGTGAGGGCCAAGATCGGTGATCGGTTTTCGGGGAGACGGCATCGTCTTCTCGACGGCCATTCGGGGGGCAGAGCGCCTTTTGTGGCATTCTGCCCAGATCGCAAGCCAAAGATGCCAAGACGGGCCTGCCCGGGACATTCACCCGACCGCTCGACAGGGTGTCCATGGGATCGCAGGCGTCGGCGCGCAGATTTTCGTGCGGCGGGCGAAAATGGCTCCACGTCACGCCGCCCATCTGGCAAGGCTTGAAACTGCAACTGAAATCTTAAAAATAAGCCGGCCGCTGAAATTGTCTCGCAACATTGCGGAACAGATGATAAGCGCAATCTGACGACCGGGTGAGAACAATGCCCAGCCTCACCCGGTCTGGCCGTACTCATGACTCGAAGAACTTTTAAAACGGCTCGAAGTCAGACTGCCCGCAAAGCCGATATTCCGAAACCTGACTTTTTGGTGAAGTTCAGGCGCCGGATCATTACAATCGGAGCGAAATTTTATCCCTTGATTGCTTCGAAATAACATATACAACTTAAGGTTGTTCAGCCCCTTTCCTTTCCGTGGTCGGTTTGGAAAACTGGCCGATGATTCGTCCTGGCGGGCGCCGGAATTGCCAAGGAGCATGACCGTGACCGAAAACGAGCGCAAAGCCCATGACGCGGCCGATGCGGGGTCAGCGGAAGCCGAACTGCGTCAGGCCGAGCGCGAGGCGCGTCAGGCAGAAAACCGGGCAAAGCGCGAGGTTCATCGGGCGGAACAACGCGCATTACGCGAGGCGCAGCGGCGCAAGAACCAACGTGCCCGGGCCGTGGCACGCGGCAATCTCGTGCCGGGTCAGGGGGAGTTCAACATTCTGATCGTCGCCCAGAACGGTCGCCTGGCGCGCGAGGCGGTGCTTTTCGCGGCCAGCCTGCGACGCAACTCCCCAAAATGGAGCGGCAGGCTCATCGTGGCGGAGCCGACAGGCGATGGGGCGTGGCAAGGGGTCAATACCCGCCTGTCGGATCGCGAACGCGGTGTCTTGCAGGATCTTGACGCCGAGATTGTCCCGCTCCATGCGCAAGCCTTCGGCAGAGACTATCCCAACGGCAACAAGATAGAGGCTCTGGAGCTTCTTCCACCCGCAGAGCCCTTTCTGTTCTTTGACACCGATACGGTCGTTCTTGGTGAACTTTCTGACCTTGGGATCGATTTCCAGAGGCCCTGCGCGTCGATGCGGCGAACCGGAACATGGCCGATACCGCCGCTATACGGCCCCGGATATTCCGCGATCTGGAAGTCGCTCTATGACCGGTTCAGCCTCGATTTCTCGACGACACTGGATCTGGCGCAGCCTGATGAACATTGGGAACGCTATCTCTATTTCAATGCCGGATGGTTCACCGGCGACGATCCGCGCGAATTCGGCCGTCGCTTCCGGGAATGGGCGATCGCGATCAGGGACGAGCCGGGCGACGAGCTGGCTTGCCAGTCGCTCTATCCGTGGCTGGACCAGATCGTGTTGCCGCTGGTCATCCACTCGTTCGCGGGGGGAAGGCCAGGGCCGGAAATGGCCGGGCTGGATGGCCATCTGACCTGCCACTATCGCAATTTGTCGCTGCTCTACGCCCGTGAAGCGGATGACATTGTCACGCTGGTGGAAGAGTTGATCCTCGATCCATTGATTGCCCCCGTCTTTGCCGAAGACGAGGCGGTGCAGCGGTTGGTGCTGGACGGAATGGGACGGGAGAAACTGCGACCGATGTTCGAGCAAAATGCGGCGCAACCTGAACAGAATATTCGTCACAAGCTGAAGCGCGCCGAATTATGGTTTCATTAGGTCGTTTGCACTTCGCTTGTATGGTAAAACTCTGGACGGATTCCCTGTAAATCGGCCTCGATTCACCGATAGGTACCCAAGTGCTGATTTTACCGGGGGCGACCGGAATATAACCTGCCTCAGGAATTCATTCGGCAACCGGGATCTGCTGATTTTCAACTGCGAAGTGACGAATTTTACCTGCAGTGACGAAACGGCCCGCCTCGTGTTCCGAAGCGGGCCTTGTGGTTTCCGAATGTGCGAAGCGGGCTCAGCCTTTGCCGCCGAGCGCCTCGTCGCAGCGCGCGCAGGTTCCGGCATGCTTGTGGCTGCCGACATCGGGCAGGATCTTCCAGCAGCGCTCGCATTTCTCGCCCTCGGCCGGCTCGAAGACCACGCCCACGCCCGCGACATCGGGAAGGCGGAAGGCCTCGTTCGGGGCAGGGTCCGCCGTCAGGCTCAGGTCGGACGTGATGCAGATATCGGCGAAATTGACCGATTTCAGCGCCTTGAGCACCTCGGCATCCTCGACATGGACCACGGGGGCGGCCTCGAGGCTGGCGCCGATCACCTTGTCGGTGCGCTTGATTTCCAGCGCGGCCGTGACCGCGCGGCGGGTGCGGCGGATCGCGTCCCATTTGCGGGCCAGCGGCTCGTTCAGCCAGTCCGCCGGGGTCACCGGGAAGTCGTGCAGGTGGACCGAATCCTCGTCCGAGGGGAAGCGGCTCAGCCAGACATCTTCCATGGTGAAGGGCAGGATCGGCGCGAGCCAGGTCACCAGGCGCTGGAACAGGATGTCCAGCACCGTGCGGGCCGAGCGGCGGCGCAGGCTGTCCGGCGCATCGCAGTAGAGCGCGTCCTTGCGGATGTCGAAATAGAAGCTCGACAAGTCCACGGTGGCGAACTGGAACACGGTCTGGAAGACGCCCTGGAAGTCATAGGCGTCATAGCCCTTGCGGAGCTGGTGGTCGATCTGCGCGAGGCGATGCAGGACCCATTGCTCGAGCTCGGGCATGTCCTTCACTTCGACGCGCTCGGCATCCGAGAAGCCGTCAAGGTTGCCCAGCACGAAGCGCAGGGTGTTGCGCAGCCGGCGGTAGCTGTCCGCGGTGCCCTTCAGGATCTCTTTCCCGATGCGCAGGTCGGCGGTGTAGTCCGACTGCGCCACCCAGAGGCGCAGGATATCCGCGCCATATTCCTTGATGACATCGGCCGGGGCCACGGTATTGCCGAGCGACTTGGACATTTTCATGCCCTTCTCGTCCAGCGTGAAGCCATGGGTCAGCACGCCCTTGTAGGGCGCGCGGCCCTTGGTCGCGCAGGCCTGCAGGAGCGAGGAATGGAACCAGCCGCGATGCTGGTCGGTGCCTTCCAGGTACAGGTCGGCGATGCCGTCGGGCGAGCCATCGGCGCGGTCGCGGATCACGAAAGCATGGGTCGAGCCGGAATCGAACCACACATCCAGCACGTCCATGACCTGATCGTAAGCCTCGGGATCGGCCACGCCGTCCAGCATCTTCGCCTTGAAATCGGCCCGATACCAGACATCTGCGCCGTCTTTCTCGAAAGCTTCGATGATCCGGTCATTGACCCGCGGATCGCGCAGCAGGAAATCGGCATCGTCTGGGCGCGCGCCCTTTTTCACGAAGCAGGTCAGCGGCACGCCCCAGGCGCGCTGGCGTGACAGGACCCAGTCCGGGCGGTTCTCGATCATCGAGAAGAGCCGGTTGCGGCCGGTCTGCGGCGTCCATTTCACCAGCCGGTCGATCGAGGCGAGCGCGCGGGCGCGGATGGTGTCGCCATATTCGCCCATGCCATCCGTCAGCGCCTTGTCGATCGCGGCGAACCATTGCGGGGTGTTGCGATAGATCAGCGGCGCCTTCGAGCGCCAGCTATGCGGATAGCTGTGCTTGACCTTGCCCTTGGCGAGCAGCGCTCCGGCCCAGGCCAGCTGCTTGATGACGCTGACATTGGCCGGGCCTTCCTTGCCCTCGGCGGTCAGGATCGCCTCGCCGCCGAAGATCGGCAGGTCCTTGCGATAGGAACCGTCGGGTTCGACATTGTAGGTCATCGGCAGCCCGAATTTCAGGCCAAGCTGGTAGTCGTCATCGCCATGGCTGGGCGCGGTATGGACGAAGCCCGTGCCGGCATCCTCGGTGACATGGTCGCCGGGCAGCAGCGGCACGTCATAGTCCCATTCGCCATTGCCGTTCTCGACGCCGTTCAGCGGGTGCTTCAGAGCCACGCCGTCCAGCTCCGAGGCCGGGACATCGCGCAGGCGGGTGAATTCCTCGACCTTGGCGGATTTCATCACGCCTTCGGCCAGGGCATCGGCCAGCACGATCTTTTCGCCGATTTTCGCGGTGGCGTTCTCGGCGGCGGCGGTGACCTCGTAGAGGCCATAGGCGATGGTCGGGTTGTAGGCCACCGCGCGGTTCTGCGGGATGGTCCAGGGGGTCGTCGTCCAGATCACCACCGTGGCGCCGTCGAACGCGCCGCCCTTGGGCGCGAACCGCACCCAGATCGTGTGGCTGGTATGGTCGTGATACTCGACCTCGGCCTCGGCCAGGGCGGTCTTCTCGACCGGCGACCACATCACCGGCTTCGAGCCCTGGTACAGGCTGCCGTTCATCAGAAGCTTCATGAACTCGGCCGCGATCACTGCCTCGGCGTGGTAGTTCATCGTCAGGTAGGGGTCTTCCCACTTTCCGATGATGCCGAGGCGCTTGAATTCCTCGCGTTGGGTTTCCACCCAGCCTTCGGCGAACTTGCGGCATTCCTGGCGGAATTCGACGACATCGACATCGTCCTTGTTCTGCTGCTTCAGGCGGTACTGTTCCTCGATCTTCCATTCGATCGGCAGGCCGTGGCAGTCCCAGCCCGGGACATAGCGCGCATCGCGGCCCATCATCTGCTGGCTGCGGGTGATGAAGTCCTTGAGCACCTTGTTCAGCGCGTGGCCGATATGCAGATGGCCGTTCGCATAGGGCGGGCCGTCATGCAGGATGAAGGGGGTGCGGCCCTCCTTGCGGCGCAGGCGGTCATAGATGCCCATGCGCTCCCAACGGGAGAGCCATTCGGGTTCACGCTGGGGCAGGCCCGCGCGCATCGGGAAATCGGTCTGGGGCAGGAAAACGGTATCGCGGTAGTCGGGGGTCGCGTCGCTCATCGGGCGGTCCTTTGTCGGTCGTTCAGGCAGGCAGCAGAAACCCGGCGGCGCGAACCCTCACGCCGCCGGGCTGCTAATTCGGATGCCGAACGCCAGAAATCTCATGCGCTCTCTATAGAAATGCACAAGGGTGGCTGCAAGCACCCGTCGGAATTCTGCCCGTTCGGACCGCCTTGTGGGCTCAGCCCCGACCGCGATAGGGCGCGACGCCCTGATCGGGGATCCACAAGCCCTCGGGCGTCGCGCCGCTCTGCCAGAAGACGTCGATCGGCATGCCGCCGCGCGGATACCAGTAGCCGCCGATGCGCAGCCATTTCGGTGCGAGCAATTCGACCAGGCGCAGTCCGATGCTGACGGTGCAATCCTCGTGGAAGGCGCCGTGGTTACGGAAGCTGCCGAGATAGAGCTTCAGAGATTTCGATTCGACCAGCCATTCGCCCGGCACGTAGTCGATGACGAGATGGGCGAAATCGGGCTGGCCCGTCATCGGGCAGAGGCTGGTGAATTCGGGCTGGGTGAAGCGCACGCAATAGGCGGTCTCGGCGCGTGGATTGGGCACGCGCTCGAGCACCGCGTCCTCGGGGGATTGCGGCAGGGTGGTGGATTGACCGAGCTGGGTCAGGTTGTCGGTGTAATGGCTCATCATCTGCTCCTGTTTTTACCGGGTGGGCTGCGACCGGGTGTCGCGCCATAGCAGGCGCGGGGCCGCGCGTCAAAGCGCGCCCTTGCGGGCGCCCCGCGCGCGGCCCATATCCGGGCGATGATCCCGCCACGCTTTCCCGTCACCGCCGAACAGATCGACCTCGTCGTCGCGGTCTTCTATGCCGCGATCCGCAGGCATGAGGTGCTGGGCCCGATCTTCGCCGCCCATGTCACCGACTGGCCCCCGCATGAGGCCAAGATCGCGGCCTTCTGGCGCAATGCGATCCTGCACGAGCGCAGCTACGAGGGCAGCCCGATGCAGGCCCATATGCGCGCGGGCAATGTCGCGCCCGAGCATTTCCGCGACTGGCTCATGCTTTTCGACGAGACGCTGCGCCGCAGCCTGCCGCCCGAGAGCGCCGCAGGCTGGTCGGCGCTCGCCCATCGCATCGGCGCGGGGCTGCGCATGGGGGTAGAGAACATGCGACCCAAGGCGGGGCCTCCGGTCTTGCGCTGAACCGGCGCGAGGCGTAAACAAAACGGGAACAAACCCGGAGGTTGCCATGCGGATCGACTATCTGGAATTCACGTCCCCCGACATTTCGGCCACCAAGGCCTTCTTCGGTCGCGCCTTTGGCTGGGGCTTCAACGATTACGGCCCGGACTACCAGGAACTGGTCGAAGCCGGGGTCTCGGGCGGGATCGCGGCGGGTCCACTGGCGCCGCCGCTGGTGATCCTCAAGGCCGATGACCTGGAAGCCGCGCTGGCGCAGGTCAGCGAGGCGGGGGCCGAGATCACCAAGGCGATCTTCAGCTTCCCGGGCGGGCGGCGCTTCCAGTTCCGCGAGCCGGGCGGGACCGAGATGGCGGTCTGGTCCGAGACCTAGCCCTTGTTGCGGGGAGGGCGCGGGCGATAGGTGGGCAGGTTCCAGCCAAAGGCCATGCTGCCGGCCCGCAGCGCAAAGACTGTAAGCCCGCAGGCGACCAGCGCCCAGCCTTGCGAAGACCCCATGCCGATCAGCGCGGCGCCGACCAGCGCCCCGCCAAAGGCGGCGGTCACGTAAAGCTCGCCCTGCTTCAGGACCAGCGGAAGCTCATTGGCGACGGTGTCGCGTGCCATGCCGCCGAACGTACCGGTGATGACGCCCATGGCGACGGTGACGACCGGGCCGGCCCCGGCCTCGATCGCGACGCCGACCCCGGCGGGCACCGCGACCCCCAGCGCCAGCGCATCCAGCCACAGAAGCAGGTTGTAGCGGCTTTCAAACAGATGCGCGGTGAAGAAAACCAGCACGGCCGCCGCCGCGATCAGCAGCAGAAGCTCGGGGCGCCCGACCCAGAAGACCGGGCCTTGGCCCAGCAGCAGGTCGCGCAGCGTGCCGCCGCCGATCCCGGTCAGCGCCGCAAAGAAGATGAAGCCCACGATGTCGAGCTGCGCACGGCTGGCGACCAGCGCCCCGGTCAGGGCAAAAACCAGGACGCTGGCATAGTCGAGAAGAGCGATGAGCGAGACGAGGCTCACTCTGCCGCCTTTGCTGGCTTGTAGGGCGCCATGCCCGCCCGCGCCAATTCGTCCGCGCGTTCGTTTTCCGGATGGCCGGCATGACCCTTGATCCATTCCCAACGGACCTTGTGGCGTGCCTGGGCCTCGTCCAGCCTTTGCCAAAGTTCGGCGTTCTTGACCGGCTTGCGGTCGGCTGTCCGCCAGCCATTCCGTTTCCAGCCGTGGATCCACTGCGTGACGCCGTTCTTCACGTAGGCACTGTCTGTCGTGACCGTGATCTCGCTGGGACGGGAGAGCACCTCCAGCGCCGAGATCGCGGCCATGAGCTCCATGCGGTTATTCGTCGTATCCGCCTCACCGCCCGAAAGTTCACGCTCTTTCAGGATAGTTTCTCCGTCCATGGCGCGCATCAGGACGCCCCAGCCCCCGGGGCCGGGATTGCCGCTGCAGGCGCCGTCGGTCCAGGCCAGCAGGACCGTCATTCGCCAAGGCCCACATAGCCGGGCAGGGCGGCGATGCGCGCAAGCCAGCGATTGATCGCGGGAAAGCGCGCCATGTCGAAGCCGCTGCGCTCTTCGGCGGTGTGCGTATAGCCATAAAGGCAGATATCTGCGATCGAGGGCGCATCGCCGACCAGCCAGTCCTGTGTGGCCAGGCGATCTTCCATCACCTGCAAGAGCTGATGCCCGCGCTCAAGCAATTCGGCAAGGCGTTCGGGTGTCGCGAGATGGCGTCGCTGCGGATAGAAAAGCAATGCCCCGCGCACGGCGATGACGCCTTCATGCTGGTTCTGTTCCCAGAACATCCAGGACATGACCTCGGCGCGCCGGAATGCATTCTCGGGCAGGAAGCTCGTGCCCTCTGCCAGCCAGAACAGGATCGCGTTCGATTCGGGAAGCAGGCGACCGTCATCCAGCTCCAGCACCGGGGCCTTGCCAAAGGGAAGCCGGCCTTCGGCCTTGGCGCGATCCAACGCCTCGGTCTCATATTCGACATCGACCGTGTCGCACTGGCGTCCCAGAAGCGACATCAGCAGTCGCACCTTGTAGCTGTTTCCCGAAGAGGGCATTGAAAAAAGACGCATTCGACACCTGCCTTGGTCCAAGTCCTGCTGCCCGCGCGGCGGCGGGCAAGCCAAATCTGCGCGGCACTATAGGTGGGATCGCATCAGGCGGCCAGCGCAAGCAGGCCGCCCCAATCATGGCGCGTTACGAGGGTTTCGCCAGATAGGGGATGGCCCCTGCGATGTCGGTATCGTCGATCAGTCGGAAATGGCTGACCGAGCCATCCTGCCTGGCTTTGCCGAAGGGCGCGTATTCCGGATCGTTCACGAACGACATCGCATCGTCGCGGTTCGGGAACTGGATCAGCGCGATCAGCGTCTCGTCGGTCTGGTCGCCTTCCAGCGTCTCGATATTGCCGCTGCGCGACAGGTAGCGGCCATTATGGCGGGCCGCGATGTCATGCACACGCGCGGCATAGTCGGGGATCCATGCATCGTCGGTGACCTGCACCTCGGCAATCAGAAAAACGGTCATTCGGGTTTCCTCCCTGCCCGAGCCGCACGCTACGATCGGCGGCGGCAACTTGGAGCAGCATAGTGGCCAAGACTTCTTGCCGTCCATCCGACGATTTGACGACCCGTCAAGTGGCGGCAGGCCCCACAAGATAGGGGATGGCGCCGGCAAGGTCGGTGTCGTCGATCAGCCGGTAATGACAGATCGATCCCTGCCGCCGCGCCGCGCCATAGGGCGCATATTCGGGGTCATCGGCAAAGGCCAAGACATCCTCGCGCGAGGGGAATTCCAGAAGCGAGATGACCGTGCCTTCGCTAGGGGGGCCTTCGATGGTCTCGACATTGCCGCTGCGGGACAGGAACCGGCCATTATGGCGTGCGGCGATCTCATGCACATGTGCGACGTAATCGGGGATCCAGGCTTCGTCCGTGATCTTCACTTCGGCGATCAGATAGACTGTCATGCGGAACACTCCCGTGAAAGCCAGCCGCCGCATGGTCGCGGTCGGCCCCCGCAGAATAACAGAAGGGACCGATTGCCTCCTAACGCGAAAATCAGGCGCGGATCAGGCCTCGCGAAGCACCCGAGGCACCTTGAATTCAACGTTCTCGCGCGCCGTTTCGACCAGTTCCACGGTCACGTCGAAACGCGCGCGGAAGGCTTCGACCACCTCGTCGACCAGCACCTCGGGCGCGCTGGCCCCCGCGGTGACGCCGACCGAGCGTACGCCCTCGATCGCGCGCCAGTCGATCTGGTCGGCGCGCATGACGAGTTGCGAATAGGCGCAGCCCGCCGCGCTGCCCACTTCGACAAGGCGGCGCGAGTTCGAGCTGTTCGGCGCCCCGATCACGAAAAGCGCGTCGATCTGACCCGCGATCGCCTTGACCGAGGCCTGGCGATTGGTGGTGGCATAGCAGATGTCTTCCTTGGCAGGGCCGACGATGGCGGGGAAACGTGCCTGCAGCGCGGCAACGATGGCTGCGGTGTCATCGACCGAAAGGGTGGTCTGGGTGATGAAGGCGAGACGGCCCGGATCGCGCGGGTCGATCACCGCCACATCTTCCACTGTTTCGACCAGAAGGACCTCGCCATCGGGCAACTGACCCATGGTGCCCAGCACCTCGGGGTGCCCGGCATGGCCGATCATCACCATCTGAAGGCCCGCGGCGTGATGGCGCTCGGCCTCGACATGGACCTTGCTGACCAGGGGGCAGGTCGCGTCGACATAGACCATCTCGCGGCGACGCGCCTCGGCCGGGATGGCTTTGGGAACGCCATGCGCCGAAAAGATCACCGGGCGGTCATCGGGGCATTCATCCAGTTCCTCGACGAAGACCGCGCCCTTGTCACGCAGGTTGTCCACCACGAACTTGTTGTGCACGATCTCGTGGCGGACATAGACCGGGGCGCCCCATTTCTGCAGCGCCATCTCGACGATCTTGATCGCGCGGTCCACGCCCGCGCAGAAGCCGCGCGGGGCAGCGAGGTAAAGGATCAAAGGCGGTTTCTTGTCCATGCCCATCACCTAGCCTTCCGCCCAGCCTGCCGCAAGGTTCAGGCGCCCTCGAATGCTGTCAGGGCGAAGACCTCGTGTCCCATCTCTTCAAGCAGCTTGCGCCCACCCAGCTCGGGCAGGTCGATGACAAAGGCGCAGCCGATGACTTCTGCCCCAAGACGCTCGCAAAGCGCGATGCCTGCCGCAGCGGTTCCTCCGGTGGCAAGAAGGTCATCCACGATCAGCACGCGGTCACCGGGGTTCAGTGCGTCGTCGTGGATTTCGACGACCGCCTCGCCATATTCCAGCTCATAGGCCTGGCTCAGAACGGCGCCCGGCAACTTGCCCTTTTTCCGGATCGGCACGAAGCCCACGGAAAGCTGGTGGGCCACGGCGCCCCCCAGAATGAAGCCGCGCGCCTCGAGCCCCACGACCTTGTCGATCTGTTCGCCGGCATAGGGGTTCAGAAGCTGGTCGACTGCCATGCGAAATCCGCGCGCATCCGCGAAGAGGGTGGTCACGTCGCGAAACAGGATACCCTCTTTCGGGAAGTCGACGATCGTTCGGATATAGTCCCGGACCTCGCGGGTGTCGCGGCTTCTCTTTGCCGGTTTGTCCATCAGGGTCGCTCCATTTCGAAAGTCTCGGTCGTGATCGTGTAATCCTTGTAGCCCAGGCGCGACAGCCAACCGTTGCGTCGCGGGTCGAACCGGCCGTCGATGACGCAGTCTTCGCGCAGATGGATGCCGGTCACGACCCCCAGCACCATGTAGTTCGCTTCGCCGGCCAGGCGAAGGATGCGCGTTGCCCGACATTCGAGCGAGGCCGCCGCCTGGGCAACCCGCGGGCAATCTATGGTTTCGCATTCGGCCGCCTCTATTCCTGCGGCCTCGAACTCGCTTACCCCTGCCGCCAGAGCTGCCGAGCTTGCATTCACCTGATCCTTCATCGCGCCGTCGGCGATATTGACGCAGAAGACCCGGCTTTGCGCGATCTGCTCGACGCTGTCTTTGGTGCCGCGTCGATCGGGTTTGGCTGCGGTTGAAGCGAACATCACCTGGGGCGGGACATAGGCGGTCAGGTTGAAGAAGGAATAGGGCGCAAGATTGTCACCCAACCTGCCACGGGTCGAAATCCAGCCGATAGGGCGGGGGGCGACAATGGCATTCAACGGGTTGTGGGGCAGGCCGTGACCGGCCTCGGGTCGGTAGAACATCCGTTTCCTCGGGTCCGATTGCCGGGCGCGACCAATCCGCGCCGCTTGACCGCTTCCGTCTGCCCGCCCCGCCGTTTCGCGTCAAGCCGCGTGCTTGACCGACGTGGCGAAGGGCGCAAATAATTTCATCCGCGCGCTGTCAAAGAATGTTTGCGCGCAGCGACTAGCGTGCTAGGGGGCGCGCCGGTCGGATCCCGACCCGCACCATCATCCCTGGCGGGAGACTCAATGTACGCACTTTGCCCCGAGACCCAAAACGACACGCCCGAAGTCGAGGCGCTGATGGACCTGTGCTTCGCGCCGGGACGAACCGCGCTTTCATCCTATCGATTGCGAGAAGGCGTGCCGCAGGTCTGGGCGTTGTGTCTTGTGTTGCGGGACGAGGCTGGGGTGCTTCTCGGCGCGATCCGTTATTGGCCCGTGCGGGTCGGGGAAAGGCCGGTGCTGCTTCTTGGTCCCGTCGCCGTACATCCGACGACGCAGGGCGAAGGGCTGGGCGCGCTTCTGATGCGCGAAAGCCTTTCTCGGGCGCGAGAACTTGGCTGGGCGCGTGTCATGTTGGTGGGGGATCTTCCCTATTACCAGCGTTTCGGCTTTGCCAAGCTTGACGATGTTGAAATGCCGCCGCCCACCAACCCGGACCGCGTGCTTGGCCTGGAACTGGTCGATGGCGCCTGGCGGGGTGTCAACGGTCCGGTCACGCGCGAGACGAGCGCACGGGTCGCTGCCGGTCTGAACGAACAGCTTCGTGAGCCGCCAAAAAGCCAGGCCCGCGTGGTGATCTCACCCCCCGCCGGCGCTTCGCGGGGAGTGGCGGGCGCCGGGAAACGCTAGGCACATGCCCCCAAGGGAAGTGCGTCAATCGACCGTGCCCCGTGACAAGGAACCTCTGGCGCCCCATCTTTGTTTCTTTGATGGTCCGTGTGGATCGCAAGCGAAAGCCCAGGTAGCCAAGGAATGACCAAGCAAAACCCGATTCCCATGCGTCAGTCGGTTCTGCCCCCTATCACCGACCCGACCGTACATACCGAGATTGACCGCCTCGCGCGGCGCTATCTCAATGCGGGCGGCGTCGCGATGGAGCTGATGAACGCCGTGGGCGGCAAGGCCGAGGGGTTGCTGGACCGTCTGCCGAAACCCGTGCGGACGCGGATGGACCGAATCACGCTCAGCGCGCTCGGCCGGGCGTTCGATGCGGCCTCACGGTCGCGCGGTTTGCTGACGGATCGCGGGGACTGGTTCAACCGCATGCTGTCCACGACCTCGGGCGCAGTTGGAGGTTTCGCCGGCATCGCAGGGGCGACGCTGGAACTGCCGGTCACCGTCACGCTGCTGTTGCGTGCGATCATGGATATTGCGGCCGAGCACGGCTTTGATCCCGACAGCGACCAGGCTCGGCGTGAAGCCTTGCAGATTTTTGCCGTGGCCGGTCCGCTTGCCGATGATGAGGGCGCCGATCTTGGCCTGTTGACCGCGCGGATGTCGATCACCGGGCAGACAGTGCAGACACTGATTGCGCGGGTCGCGCCGCGGCTTTCGGCCTCGCTCGCCCAGAAGCTCGCGGCCCAGACCGTGCCGCTGCTTGGCGCTTTTGCCGGTGCCGCGATCAACTACAACTTCACGCGTTACTATCAGGAGGTCGCCCGCGTTCAGTTCGGCCTGCTGCGCTTGTCGCAGGAAACGGGACTGCCTCGCGAGGCGCTGATCGAGGCACTGACATTGCGCATGGAACAGATCCGCCCCGGCTCGACCGGTCGGGCCGCGCGTCGTGCAAAGTCCTAACTTTCGCTTTCTGTCGTCAATTCCAGCGCTGAAGGGGCGGTGTCGAGATGGTCGATGCCCAGCGGAGCGGATGGCCGCGCCAAACGCGAGCGCACGATCCAGTGAAGCCGTTCCTGGGCGCGTGTGATCGCGACATAGGTCAGGCGCTTCCACAGTGGCACGCCCGCCTCGGTCCGGTTCGACCAGGCTGCCGCGCTGATGTCGGGGGCAAAGACCTGGACGTCCGGCCACTGGCTGCCCTGGGCCTTGTGGATCGTGACAGCCGCGCCATGAAGGAACGTCGCCCCCATTCTTGCAGCATAAGGGATGAAGGGTTCTTCGACATCCGGCATCTCGATCCGCACGATTGACGCGGCGGAAAGGCGAGGATCTTCGGCCCCCACAACATGCAGTCGCGAGAAGCCGGGCTTGCGACCCGGTCCCAGATAGATCACCTGCGCCCCCTTGATGAGGCCGCGCGCCTCGAGGTCGATGCGCTTCTTGCGATGCTTAAGCGGAAGTTCCAGCCCGTCGCAGATCAAAGGCTCGCCCGGAAGCAATGCGTCGCCGGGCGCGCCATAGGCTGAGCGGAAGGCCTGGATCAACTTGATGCGGGTGACATTGCGCCAGACAAGGACCGGGCTGCTCGCCATCAGATCGCTTTCCACGCGCTCGGCCCAGACGACACGGTCGTCGCGCTGGGCGGCCTCGCGCACCATGCGTTCGAATTCCGGGAAATCCAGATCCGGATCGGCCAGCGCATGGGCCAGGTCAAGGATCGGGCTGTCACCTGACTGGCGATGGATGCGCGACAATTCCAGCCGCTGCGATTTCGCGAGCCGATCAAAGACCATCTCACCCGATTGGCCGACCGGGGCGAGCTGGGCCGGATCACCGAAAAGGATCAGCACAGGAAAGATCTCGCGCAGATCGTCGAACTGGCGTTCGTCGAGCATCGAGGCTTCGTCGATCAGGCCTATATCCAGCCCTTCCTCGCGCCGCTTCCAGCCACGGATGAAATCCGAGCCTCGCAGCCCCGCAGCCGCCAAAGCGCCGGGGATCGAGGCATGCTGCTGGTAGAACGCCTTGGCCCGGTCGAGCGCGGCATCCGTCAGGCCTTCGATCACGCCTTCGACGGCAGGCCGATCACCCGCGCCGGTCAGCCAGTCGGCGATCCGTTCATAGTCCGGGTCGTAAACGGGCGTGTAGAGGATGCGATGGATCGTCGTCGCTGGAACACCGCGCATGCGCAGGACAAAGGCCGCCTTGTTCGTCGGGGCGAGGATCGCGACCGTGCGGCGTTCCTTGCGCTTCCTGCCTTCATAATCCCCCGAGATCACGTCCACCCCGGCGGCTTTCAGCGCGCGGGTCAACTCGGCCAGCAGCAGGGTCTTGCCCGAGCCGGCCTTGCCGATCACAGCCATCACACGGCCCTTGCCGGCAGTTGCAGGAGCCACTTCTTCGGAAACGAGATCTATGCCCGTCTCCTCGAGGGCAGCGGCGATCGCATCCCAGGCCTCGGCCTGATCGGGGGAAAGTGCGGGCAGGGTCATGGCCCCTGTTAGCCTGCGCAGTCCTGCCGCGAAAGTCCCATCAAGCCCGCTCGTCCTTGGGTGAGCCCATCACCACATGGGTCGTGATGGTCGAGATCTGGGGAAAAGCGCCCAGCACCTCGCTGTGAAAACGGCGGTAGGATTCCAGATCGCGGACCTCGACGCGGATAAGATATTCGACCGAACCGGTGATATTGTGGCACTCTCGGACCTGTGGCGCGGCAAGACAGGCCCGTTCGAAAGCCTGCTGCGCGTCGTTCGAATGTCGCGACAGGCCGACCGTGACATAAGCCGTAAACCCGGCCTCGCGCGCCGCAGGATGGATGACGGCGCGATAGCCCATGATCGCGCCTCGACGCTCCAGTTCCTGGACGCGGCGCAGGCAAGCGGATGGGGACAGGCCGATCTCGGATGCAAGCTGTTGATTCGGAATTCTTCCGTTCTGCGAAAGGATGCGCAATATTCTTTCGGAGATGGGGTCATTTTCTGGCGCTGGTTGTGACAATTTGGTCTGGACGTCCATGTAAGATCAAAAATTGTGGCCATAGTAGAATATCATTGTTCGATCATTCTCCTAGGGAATTCCATGTCACAGCACGTCATCCTGGCCTTGATTGCCTTCGCATTCGTCACATCGATCACGCCAGGGCCCAATAATCTGATGCTTATGGCATCAGGGGCAAATTTCGGGATGCGGCGTAGCTTGCCGCACCTGCTGGGCGTGGCCTTCGGTTTCGGTGGCATGGTCGCGCTGCTGGGGCTTGGTGTCGACCAGATCATCACCAAGCTTCCCCTTCTCGCGCAAGGGTTGAAATGGGTCAGCCTGACCTATGTTCTCTGGCTTGCCTGGAAAATTGCCCATGCGGCTCCGCCTGCGGCGGACGACAACGGGTCGGCTGCGCGACCGATGAGCTTCGGCGCTGCCTGCGCGTTCCAATGGGTTAATCCCAAGGCATGGATGATGGCGCTGGGGGCGCTTTCCGCCTATTCGGTCGGGGCGGGCGGCGTGATGGGGGTGGCGCTGATCTTCACGCTCGTGAACCTGCCCTCGGTCGCTGTCTGGGTGGCGATGGGGCAGGGGCTGCGCGGCTTTCTGGCCGATCGGCGCAGGCTTCGGTTCTTCAACCTGACGATGGCGCTGTTGCTGGTGGCTTCGATGCTGCCCGTCGTCACCTCGCACTGACGGCGATCAGCATTCCGACGCCCAGGACGATGAGCGCCATTCCGGCAAGCTGGCGCGGGCCCACACCTTCGCGAAATACCCGACCGGAGACGATCTGTGCCATGACCACCTCGACCAGAGCGAGCGTGCGGACATTGGCCGCCGCCGTGAGGGCAAAGCCGAAGAACCAGAAGAGCGAGGCAAAGGAGCCGAGGAAACCCGCTTTCATCGAGCCGCGCCAATGATGGGCGATGCCGCGCAAAGCGGCGCGGTCCATGCTGCCAAGCCAGATCAGCATTAGGATCGTCTGCATGGCGAGGCTGATCGCAAGCGCAGTGGCCGAACGGGTGATGAAATCGCCATGCGGCAGGGCAAGGATGCCGCCGCGGAAACCGATCGCCGAAAGGCCGAAAAGCGCGCCGGCCGCGAGGCCCAGCAGCACCGCTCTCCAGTCGCCACTTCGCCAGTTCACGCCCGACATCATGATGACCCCGAATGTCGCCGTTGCGATGGCGACCATTTGCAAAGGCCCCAGCGGTTCGGCCAATAGCAGCGCGCCGGTCAGGGCAAGGGTCACGGGTTCGGTCTTGATCAGCGCCGTCGTCACGCCAAAGCCGCGGTTCTTCATCGTCAGCAGCATCAGCGCCGTGGCGGCGATCTGGCTGACCGAGCCAAGCATCACCCATGCCAGCGCCTCGCCTCCCGGCAGTGGCAGGGGTGTCCAGATGCTCCAGAGCAAAAGGAAAGTCGCTGCAAAGGGAAGGCCGAACAGGAAGCGGACAGCCGTTGCCCCCATCGTGCCGATCTCGGCGGTCAGGCCGCGCTGAGCGGCGTTACGCGCGGTCTGCGCCGCAGCCGCGATCAGCGTGGCAATCATCCACATGTTCAGCCCCTGATCGCGGCGAGCATGCGGCTGACATTCTGGGGATCGGCATCGGGTGTGATGCCGTGGCCGAGGTTGAAGATATGGGGGCCGTTCGAGAATGCGTTTACGACCCGGCGCACTTCGCTTTCCAGATCAGGGCCCCCACTGACCAGCAGCTTGGGGTCCAGATTGCCCTGAACGCAGCCGTCCATTTGCACATGGGCGGCGGCCCATTCCGCATCGACGGAATTGTCCAGCGCCACGCAATCGGCGCCGGTCGCATGGGCAAATCCCGCATAGCGGGGCCCAGCTTCGCGTGGAAAGGCTATGACGGGGATGCCGGGATGGCGCGCCTTAATCTCGGTGATGATGCGGCGCGCGGGTTCCAGCGCGAAATCGTCGAAATCCTGCCCCTTGAGCGAACCGGCCCAGCTGTCGAACAACTTGACCACTTCGGCCCCGGCCTCGATCTGAGCCGAGAGATAGGCGATGGTCGCTTCGGTCACGCGATCGATCAATGCCGTGAAGGAAGCGCGATCCGCATCCTTGAACATATGGGCCGGGCCCTGGTCGGGCGTGCCGCGGCCGGCAATCATGTAGGTGGCAACTGTCCAGGGCGCACCTGCGAAGCCGATCAGGGTGGTTTCGCGGGGCAATTCTCGCGACAGAATGCGCACGGTCTCGTAGATTGGGGACAGCGTGTCGTGGATCGCGTCTACCGGTTTCAGCGCCGCGACCTCGGCCGCGCTGGTGACGGTCGAAAGGCGAGGGCCTTCGCCGGTCACGAACCACAGATCCAGGCCAAGCGCCTGCGGGATCAGCAGGATATCGGCAAATAGGATCGCAGCATCGAAACCATAGCGGCGGATCGGCTGCAGCGTGACCTCGGCCGCGAGATCGGGATAGTAGCACAGCGACAAGAAGTCGCCCGCCTGGGCGCGGGTCGCGCGATATTCCGGCAAGTATCGCCCCGCCTGACGCATCATCCAGACCGGAGGGGTGGGCAGACGCTCGCCAGCCAGCGCGCGAAGGATCGTTTTCTGGGTCATGTTCACCTCGTACACGCCTTCATGGCGTGCGTGTCCCCGTTGTCAAGGGCGCGGCCGGAGGCTAAGCCCTTGGTCATGACCCAGATGCCCGATCCTCAGAACCCTCTTCGCATCGGCACGCGCGGCTCGGCGCTGGCGCTGGCCCAGGCCCATGAAACCCGCGACCGGCTGATGGCAGCGCATGGCCTGCCCGAAACCGCCTTCGAGATCGTCGCGATCAAGACAACCGGCGACCGCGTGCTGGACAGGGCGCTGAAAGAGATCGGCGGCAAGGGGCTTTTCACCCGCGAGATCGAAGAGGCCCTGACCGAAGGTGCGATCGATATCGCGGTGCATTCGATGAAGGACATGCCGACTCTCCAGCCCGATGGGTTGCTGATCGACTGCTACCTGCCGCGCGAGGATGTGCGGGATGCTTTCGTGTCAAACCTTTACGGTGCAATCTCCGAACTGCCGCAAGGTGCGGTTGTCGGGTCGTCCAGCCTGCGTCGGCGGGCGCAGCTTGCCGCCCGTCGTCCCGATCTGCAGCTTATCGAGTTTCGGGGAAACGTCCAGACCCGCCTGAAAAAGCTTGAAGACGGCGTTGCGGTTGCAACCTTCCTTGCGATGGCCGGCCTGTCGCGGCTGGGCCTGACGGATGTCGCGCGGGGCGCCGTCGAGCCCGACGAGATGTTGCCGGCTGTTGCGCAGGGCTGCATCGGTGTCGAGCGCAGGGCCTCGGATGACCGGACGGCGTCCTTGCTTGCGGCAATTGGCCACGTCCCGTCGGCCATTCGGGTCGAGGCTGAGCGCGCCTTCCTGGCCCGACTCGACGGTTCCTGCGAGACGCCGATTGCGGGGCTTGCGGAGCTGCAGGGGGACGAACTGCACCTGCGGGGCGAAATCCTGCGCCCCGACGGCGGGGAGGTCATTGCCGGAGAGCGGCGCGGTGCGGCGAAAGATGGGCGGGCGATGGGCGCCGATCTGGCAGACGAACTGTTGTCCCGTGCGCCAGGGGGTTTTTTCGACTGGCGCTGAGTCGGATCAAGGCAAGAAACGCACGCGAAAGAATCTGGGGTCGTCACATGAAAGTGGCGGCCCTTTTGTCTTGCCCGCAGGGCGCGCGCGACGCAGCATCCGATTGCGGCACTTGACGCGGAACATGTTGCGACGCATAAACCGGATTAAATGAACAAGCGTTCAATAATCGGAGGAGGCCCGATGTTCACGGCAGGGATGGAGTTCGATCTGGGTGAGGACGTGAATGCGCTGCGCGACATGGTGCATCGCTGGGCGCAGGAGCGGGTGAAGCCGATCGCGGCCGAGGTCGATCGTTCGAACGCCTTTCCGAACGAACTCTGGCGCGAGATGGGCGAACTGGGCCTGCTTGGCGTGACCGTTCCCGAAGAATGGGGCGGGGCGGGGATGGGATATCTGGCCCATGTCATCGTCACCGAGGAAATCGCGCGGGCATCGGCATCGGTGAGCCTGTCCTACGGCGCGCATTCGAACCTTTGCGTGAACCAGATCAAGCTGAACGGCACGGATGAGCAGCGGGCGAAATACCTGCCCAAGCTCTGTTCGGGAGAGGCGATCGGCGCGCTTGCCATGTCCGAGGAGGGCGCGGGCAGCGATGTCGTCTCGATGAAGCTGCGCGCCGAAAAGCGCAATGATCGCTATATCCTGAACGGCAACAAGTACTGGATCACCAACGCGCCCGATGCGGACACTTTGGTTGTCTATGCCAAGACAGACCCCGAAGCGGGCTCGAAGGGCATCACCGCCTTCATCGTCGAGCGCGGCGTGAAGGGCTTTTCGACCAGCCCGCATTTCGACAAGTTGGGAATGCGCGGCTCGAACACGGGCGAATTGATCTTCGAGGATTGCGAGATCCCGTTCGAAAATGTGCTCGGGGCAGAAGGCAAGGGCGTGCGGGTCCTGATGTCGGGGCTCGACTACGAAAGGCTCGTGCTTTCGGGTATCGGTACGGGCATCATGGCGGCCTGTCTGGATGAGGTCATCCCCTACGTGCGCGAGCGCAAGCAGTTCGGCCAGGCGATCGGGTCCTTCCAGCTGATGCAGGGCAAGATCGCCGACATGTATGTCAGCCTGAACACCGCGCGGGCCTATGTCTACGAGGTGGCAAAGGCCTGTGACGCCGGGAAGGTCACGCGGCAGGATGCGGCGGGCGCGGTTCTTTACGCTTCCGAACAGGCGATGGTGCAGGCCCATCAGGCGGTACAGGCGCTGGGTGGCGCGGGCTTCCTGAACGACAGCGTGGTGTCGCGGCTGTTCCGGGATGCAAAGCTGATGGAAATCGGTGCTGGCACGTCGGAAATTCGACGTATGCTGATCGGGCGCCAGCTCATGGAACTGGCCTGACGCCGATCCGAAAGGGCTCCCGGATGTGGAAATGGTTCATCCCGATTTTGGCAACTTCGCCAGTGCCAGCAATGGGGCAGGATGTTTCGGTCGACGGTTCGGTGGTCGAGGCCTGTTTTCAGTCTGCGCGGAACGGCGCGGTTGATCCCGACTGCATCGGCTTCGCGGCCCGGCTTTGCCAGGGTCGCGAAGGTGAGACGACAGTTGCGATCGGCCAGTGCGTCATGGCCGAGACCAAGGCCTGGGACGCCCTTCTGAACCGCGAATACAAGGAAACGCGCGACCAGTTTGCGCGCATCCCCGCCCTTGGTGACAAGCTGAAGGCCGCCCAGAGGGGCTGGATAGAGATGCGCGATGCCGATTGCGACATCGCCTATGACCGTTACGAGGGCGGATCGATGCGCAGCATCTCTGCGGCCTCATGCCAGATGGAACATACGGCGCGGCGCGCGCTTGAACTCAGGAACATGCGACAACCATGAAGCTGATCTCACAGGCCCTGCCTTCGTCGGAGACCTTTCAGGCCAACCGCAACGCGCATCTTGGAATGCTCGATACCGTGCGCGAGGCGGCGCTGGCTGCGGCTGCCGGGGGCGGCGCGAAGGCCCTTGAGCGCCATGTCGGTCGCGGCAAGATGCCGCCGCGCGAGCGGGTGGCGAACCTGCTCGATCCCGGCTCGCCGTTTCTGGAAATCGGCGCGACCGCCGCGCATGGCATGTATGACGGCGCGGCGCCGGCAGCGGGCGTGATCGCCGGTATTGGACGCGTTCACGGGCAGGATGTGATGGTCGTGGCCAATGATGCCACGGTCAAGGGCGGCACCTATTACCCGATGACCGTCAAGAAGCACCTGCGCGCGCAGGAGATCGCCGAGGAATGCCATCTGCCCTGCATCTACCTGGTGGATTCCGGCGGCGCGAACCTGCCGAACCAGGACGAGGTTTTTCCCGACCGCGACCATTTCGGCCGCATTTTCTACAATCAGGCGCGGATGTCGGCGAAGGGCATCGCTCAGATTGCGGTTGTGATGGGTTCATGCACGGCGGGCGGGGCCTATGTTCCCGCCATGTCGGACGTGACGATCATCGTGCGCGAGCAGGGCACGATTTTCCTGGCCGGGCCGCCTCTGGTGAAAGCCGCGACCGGCGAGGTGGTCTCGGCCGAGGATCTGGGCGGCGGCGATGTGCATACCCGCCTGTCCGGCGTGGCGGATTACCTGGCCGAGGATGACGCCCATGCCCTTGCGCTGGCGCGCCGTGCCGTCGGCAATCTCAACCGCGCCATGCCGCAAAGCGTCGCGTGGCAATCCCCCGAGGCCCCGCTCTACGACCCCGAGGAAATCCTCGGCATCGTCCCCGCCGACCTGCGCACACCCTATGACATCCGCGAAGTGATCGCCCGCGTGGTCGACGGCTCGCGCTTCGACGAGTTCAAGTCCCGCTTCGGCGAGACGCTGGTGACGGGCTTTGCCCATGTGGAAGGTTGCCCGGTCGGCATCGTCGCCAATAACGGCGTGATCTTTTCCGAGGCCGCGCAAAAGGGCGCGCATTTCATCGAGCTTTGTTCGATGCGGAACATTCCGCTGGTCTTTCTGCAGAACGTCACCGGCTTCATGGTCGGGCGCAAATACGAAAACGAAGGCATCGCCCGCCACGGCGCCAAGATGGTCACCGCGGTCGCCACGACCAATGTCCCCAAGATCACCATGCTGGTCGGCGGCAGCTTCGGCGCGGGAAATTACGGCATGTCGGGGCGGGCCTATTCGCCGCGCTTCCTCTGGACCTGGCCGAATTCCCGCATCTCGGTGATGGGCGGCGAGCAGGCGGCGGGCGTCCTCGCCACCGTCCGCCGCGACGGCATCGAGCGCGCCGGAGGCACATGGTCCGCCGAAGACGAGGCCGAGTTCAAGCGCCCCACCATCGAGATGTTCGAACGCCAGTCCCACCCGCTTTACGCCTCGGCGCGGCTTTGGGACGACGGCATCGTCGACCCGCGCAAGACGCGCGACGTGCTGGCGCTATCGCTGCGCGCAAGCCTGAATGCCCCGATTGCGCCGACGCGCTTCGGCATCTTCCGGATGTGATCGACATGGCTGAACTGCCCGATATCACCGTCTGGCAGGGCGACATCACCACGCTTGCCGTGGATGCCATCGTCAATGCCGCGAACCGATCGCTGCTTGGCGGTGGAGGTGTCGACGGCGCGATTCATCGCGCCGCTGGTCCCGGCCTTCTCGAGGAATGTCGCGGCATCGGCGGCTGCCCTACCGGAGAGGCGCGGATCACCGCCGGCCATCTGCTGCCCGCGCGCCATGTCATCCATGCCGTCGGCCCGGTCTGGCAGGGGGGCGACCAGGGCGAAGACGAGTTGCTTGCCTCGGCCTACCGCAGCTCGTTGAGGCTTGCGCTGAGGCACGGGCTTTCGACCATCGCCTTTCCGGCCATCTCGACGGGAATCTATGGTTTCCCGCCCGAACGCGCGGCGGGAATTGCCGTTAACAGCATTCAGAACAACGGCCTGGGTCTTGCGATTACGCTGGTCGCCTTTGACCCAAGGACCGCTCTTATCCTTGAAGGGGCGCTGGCATGAAGACCGAGCCCAGCCGAACCGATGTTCCCGCCACAGGAGCGACCGCATGTTCCAGAAGATCCTGATCGCCAATCGCGGTGAAATCGCCTGCCGCGTGATCGACACCGCCCGCAAGCTGGGCGTTCGGACCGTCGCGGTCTATTCCGACGCCGACCGCGCCTCGCGGCATGTCGCAATGGCGGACGAGGCCGTCCATATCGGCGGCCCCGCCCCGCGTGACAGCTACCTGCGGGGCGATGCGATCATCGAGGCTGCGCTCAACAGCGGCGCGCAGGCGATCCATCCTGGCTACGGCTTCCTGTCCGAAAACCCGGGTTTCGTCGATGCGGTTCATGCGGCCGGGCTGGCCTTCATCGGCCCGTCGGCCGATGCAATCCGCAAGATGGGGCTCAAGGACGCCGCCAAGGCGCTGATGGAACAGGCGGGCGTCCCGGTCGTGCCAGGCTATCACGGCGACAATCAGGAGCCCGGATATCTCGCGGGGCAGGCCGATGCGATCGGCTATCCGGTATTGATCAAGGCCGTCGCGGGTGGCGGCGGAAAGGGGATGCGGCTGGTCGAACGTTCCAGTGAATTCGCCGAAGCCCTGAAATCGGCGCAGGGCGAGGCCGCGACCGCCTTTGGCAACGCTGCCGTCCTGATCGAGAAATATATTCAGCAGCCTCGCCATATCGAGGTGCAGGTCTTTGGCGATGGGACGCGCGCCGTCCATCTGTTCGAACGCGATTGCTCGCTGCAGCGCCGCCACCAGAAGGTGATCGAAGAAGCCCCGGCCCCCGGCATGACGGCCGAGATGCGCCGGGCCATGGGCGCAGCCGCCGTGCGGGCCGCCGAAGCCATCGGCTATTCGGGGGCGGGCACGATCGAATTCATCGTCGACGGCTCGAACGGGCTTCGCCCTGACGGCTTCTGGTTCATGGAGATGAACACCCGGCTTCAGGTCGAACATCCCGTGACCGAACTGATCACTGGCGTCGATCTCGTCGAATGGCAATTGCGCGTCGCGAGCGGCGAGGGGCTGCCCGCGACGCAGGACCAGCTTTCGATCCGCGGCCATGCCTTCGAGGCCCGGCTATACGCCGAGGATGTCCCGGCGGGGTTCCTGCCAGCTACGGGCACGCTGTCCCATCTGCGCTTCCCGGATCATGCCCGGATCGAAACCGGCGTCAGGCCGGGCGACACGATCAGCCCGTGGTACGACCCGATGATCGCCAAGGTCGTCACCCATGGGGCGACCCGCGCCATTGCCCTGCGTGCGCTGGAAGCCGCGCTGGTCGATACCGAGGTCGCGGGCTCGGTGACCAATGTCGATTTCCTGATCGCGCTGACACGTCATGCGGGCTTTGGCAGGGGCGAGGTCGATACCGGGCTGATCGGGCGCGACCTCGAAGCACTCGTCGAGGCCGCCGAACCCGATCCGCGCAGCAAGGCTCTGGCGGTTCTGGGGCTTGCCGGGCTGGATGATCCGCGGGTGCGGGGGGGCATGACCCTGTGGCAGCCTTTGCGACGCACCATTGCATGGGAAGGTGGCGAGGCTGTGCTCGAGGTGCTTGGAGCCGGCGTCGCGCGTGTCTCGGTCGATGGAAACACGCACCAGATCGGCTATGAGGGCGGGCGCTGGTGGGTGGATGGCAGCCCGCGCGCCTCGCGTATCGTGAATCACGCCGCCGGAACCAGCGTCTTTGGCGGTCGATCTCTGACGCTGAGCCCGCTGGACCCGTTGGCGCGCGGCGGTGCGGAGACGGGCGGCGGGCTGACGCTGTCGCCGATGCCGGGGCTGGTCAAGGCGGTCTTCGTCGAGCCGGGCCAAGAGGTCGCGACGGGCGACCGGCTGGCCATTCTCGAGGCGATGAAGATGGAACATACCCTGACCGCCGCCCGTGACGGCCGCGTCGCAGAGGTGCTGGCGAGGGCGGGTGAGCAGGTCGAGGCCGGCGCGCCCCTGATCCGGCTGGAAGAGGAAGTCGATGCCTGAACTGACGCTCTGGCATGTGCCGATGTCGCGCTCGATGCGGGCGCTTTGGCTTCTCAACGAGATCGGCTGCGACTTCCGGCTCGAGACGCTGGATTTCTTCGATGGCTCGATGCGCCAGCCGCCTTACGCGGATGTCCACCCCGTTGGCCGGGTTCCGGCCTTGCAGGACGGCCCGGTGACCCTGCACGAATCCGGCGCGATCACGGAATGGCTATGCGAAACCCGTGCTCCGCATTTGTGGCGCGCGCCGGGTGGCGCAGGACGGGCGGATTGGCTCGATTGGATACATTTTGGCGAGACGCTGGGCCAGCATCTGGCGAACCTGACCCAGCACCACATCATGCTGCGCGAGGATTGGCAGCGTTCGCCCACGGTCATGAAGCTTGAAGCCGCACGGCTCGGGCGGGCGCTGCGGCTGATCGAAGTGGCGCTGGCCGATCGCGACTGGCTGCTGGGAGATTTTTCCGGGGTGGACTGCCAGATCGGCTATGCGGTGTGGATGGCGGCGCGTTTCGTGCCCCTCGACGACAGGCCCGTGCTATCTGCCTATGCCGCCCGATGCTCTGCCCGACCGGCATTTCGCGCGGCATTGCCCGCGCCGGGCACGCGGGTGATCTATGATCGCGATTTCTACGAGGTGCCCGATGCCCCGCGCTGAGATCTTCGAGATGGGCCCGCGCGACGGGCTGCAAAATGAAAAGCGCCTCATCCCGGCAGCCGAAAAGATCGCCTTGGTGAACCTTCTGTCGCGCGCAGGCTTTCGTCGGATCGAGGTCACCAGCTTCGTTTCACCCAAATGGGTGCCGCAGATGGCCGATGCAGCCGAGGTGATGGCGGGCATCACCCGCGTGGCCGGCATCAGCTATGCCGTGCTGACCCCCAACATGAAGGGCTATGAGGGTGCCAGGTCCGCGCGCGCCGATGAGGTGGCGATCTTTGCCTCGGCCTCCGAGGGGTTTTCCAAGGCCAACCTCAACGCGACAATTGCCGAAAGCCTCGAACGCTTCGCGCCCGTCGCGCATGCGGCGCGTGCGGATGGCATTCCTGTGCGGGGCTATATCTCGGTCGTGACGGACTGCCCCTTCGACGGGCCGACGCCGCCCGCCAACGTGGCCCGCGTCGCGGCTGCCCTGCGCGAACTCGGCTGCTACGAGATCAGCCTTGGCGACACGATCGGGCAGGGCCGTCCCGAAACGATCGACGCGATGCTCTCTGCGGTGCTGGCCGAGTTGCCTGCCGAAAGGTTGGCCGGGCATTACCATGACACCGCCGGGCGCGCGCTGGACAATATCGATGCGAGCCTTGCCCGGGGTTTGCGCGTTTTCGATGCCGCCGTCGGGGGCTTGGGCGGCTGTCCCTATGCGCCGGGCGCGGCCGGAAATGTCGCGACCGAGCGCGTGGCCGCCCATCTCGCATCGCGCGGCTATGATACGGGCCTTGATATGGCGATCATTGACGAGGCCGCGGCCATGGCGCGCGCCATCCGCGCAGGGAGGGAATGATGGAAACGATCCGCTTGGAAACCGACGCCCGGGGTGTCGCGCATCTATGGCTGGCCCGGCCCGAAAAGCACAATGCTCTTTCGGCGCAGATGATCCGCGAGCTGACCGAGGCGGCCCGACTTCTGCGCGAGGATGTTTCGGTGCGCGTCGTCGTGTTGGCGGCCGAGGGGAAAAGCTTTTGCGCAGGCGGCGATCTTGGCTGGATGCAGGACCAGATGGCCGCCGATGCGGAAACGCGCCGCGCCGGTGCGCGTGAGCTTGCCATGATGCTCTACGCGCTGAACACCTTGCCCAAGCCGCTGATCGGCCGGGTGCAGGGCAATGCCTTTGGCGGCGGGGTCGGCATGATCTCGGTTTGCGATGTGGCCGTTTCCATTCCGGAGGCCCGCTTCGGGCTGACCGAGACGCGGCTGGGTCTGATCCCGGCGACGATCGGCCCCTATGTCATCGCCCGCATGGGCGAGGCCAAGGCCCGCAGGGTCTTCATGTCGGGCAGGCTTTTCGACGCGGATGAGGCGGTGAGGCTGGATCTCGTCTCCTCGATCGCCGCGGCCGAGATCCTTGACGCGGCGGTCGAGGGTGAAATCCTGCCCTATCTGTCCTGCGCGCCGGGCGCGGTAGGTGCCGCGAAACGGCTTGCCCGAGAGCTTGGCCCCCGGATCGACGAAAGCGTGATCGAAACGAGCATCGACGCGCTGGTTGGGGTCTGGGAGGGGCACGAGGCCCACGAAGGGATCAACGCCTTCTTGCAGAAGCAGAAACCGGGCTGGCAAGGCTAAAGCCTTGCATGCAGTGCATGGCGGGCCTGCTTGAGGTGATGCAGACGGGGAAATGGCGATCTGTTATCGCCAACGGATACCTTATTCCCCCTGCATCCCGGAATGTGACGCAATGCCGCCCCAGCCGAACCTGAAACTTGCGATCCTTGCCCTTGGGCTGGGCGCCTTTGCCATCGGAACATCCGAATTCGCCGCCATGGGTTTGCTGCCCTGGTATGCGAGTGATCTGGCCATCACCGAGCCGCAAGCCGGCCATGTCATCAGCGCCTACGCGCTCGGCGTCGTCGTCGGCGCGCCGATCACCTCGATCCTGGGCGCAAGGCTACCGCGCCGGCGCTACCTTGCCGCCCTGATCGCGGCTTATGGGATCATGAACCTGCTGGCGGCGGTTCTGCCCGGCTATGGCACGCTTGTCGTGACGCGCTTCCTGGCTGGTCTTCCGCATGGCGGATACCTGGGCGTCGCCATGCTTTTCGCTGCCGATGCCCTGCCCAAGGAACAGCGTGCGAAGGGCGTGACGCAGGTGCTGCTGGGCCTGACCATCGCCAATATCGCGGGGGTGCCGCTTGCCGGAGTGCTGGGCCAAGGGCTTGGTTGGCGCTGGGGTTTCGCCCTGCCAGGCGTTCTTGCGCTTGTCGCGGGCTGGCTGATCATGCGCCTCGCGCCTCGCGTTGGGGCCGCGCCCAATGCAAATCCGCTGGCCGAGCTCAAGGCTTTGAAAAATCCCGCCGTAATGTTGACGCTTCTGGTCGGCGCCGTGGGCTGCGGCGGTGTCTTCGCGGTCTATTCCTACCTGTCTGCCGCGATGCTGGCCACGACCGAGCCGCCGGCATGGGCCGTGGCGGCGCTGCTTTCCGCCTTTGGGGTCGGCATGACGCTCGGGAGCATCATGGCCGCGCGGCTGACGATCAGGCTGGGCGAGTTTCGCGCCTCGCTGGCACTGATGATCTTCATGGCGCTGACGCAGGCGCTTGCTTCCTTCGCGGTGGGTGATTGGGTGCTGATGATCGGCTCGTCCTTCCTGATCGGGGTCGGCGCCTCGATGGCTGTGCCCCTGCAGACCCGCCTGATGGAAGTCGCGGGTGAGGCTCAGTCCATGGCAGCCGCGATGAACCACGCGGCCTTCAACGCGGCGAACGCCCTTGGGCCGTGGCTTGCCGGTCTTGCGCTCACGGCAGGATGGGGCTGGAGGTCATCCGGCTTCGTAGGGGTCGGTCTTTCTGCCGCGGGGCTGATCGCGCTCGCGCTTGCCTGGTGGCAGGCGCGCGCCTCAGGGCAGGCGTTCGAGGATTACCCTGCGCGAGCTTGAGGCGAATTCGCGACGGATGGTGATCGCCAGAACAGCCATCGTCGCGACGATCAGCCAGAGCGGCCCGGCCAGCCATCCGAGTGCGCCGAGTGCGAAATAGACGCAGCGAAGACCCGAGTTGAAGCTTTTGGCGGCCGTGATGTTGATTTCGGCCGCCTGCAGGGCGCGGGGGACGGCGTTGGCGTCATCGATCTCGTTCGGCACGGCTGCCATCATGATCGCGCAATAGCCGAACAGCCGATGCGACCAGATGAAACGCAAAAGCGCGTTCGCGACGAAGAACAGCGCCACGACGATCTTGATTTCCCATTTCAGGGCAGGGACGTGCTCCATGTCGAACTGCCGCGCCACGCCCGCAAGCTGGTCGGTATTGCCGATCAAGGCCAGGCCGCCACCGATGGCGATCATGCAGGCCGAGGCAAAGAATGCGGTCCCTTCGCGCAGGGATGCCAGAATATTGCTATCGAATATCCTCGGCTCTCGCGTCACGAACTGACGCATCCACTCGCGCCGATATTCCTTCATCAGGACCGAAACCGAAGGGAAGCGCTTGGGCGGGTGCTCGGTGAACCAGCCCACCGCGTACCACGAGACGAACAGCCAGGCGACCGCAGCCGCGTCGGCGCGGGTGAAGGGGCCGGGAATATCGAAGATGCTGTTCTCCATGGCGCAGACACTAGCCGCGGCGCAGGGCGGTTGCCAGAGACTTGCCACGGGTCTAAGCAAGAGACGTCGTCTTTGCCTTGGAGGAAGCAATGGCTGCAAGCCTGGATATCAGGAACGGGGGCGCCTGATGCAGATGCCGCCTCCGGACCCGCGCATCCTCGCGCGACGCGACGCGATCGCCGCGCGGCTGCGCGAGGTCGTGCCTGGCGCCGTGATCGACGATCCGGCTGAAACCCGCGCCTATGAATGCGACGCGCTGTCCGCCTATCGCTGCCCACCCTTGGCCGTGGTCCTGCCCGCAACCACCGCCGAGGTCGCGGCCGTGCTGCGCATCTGCCATCAAGAGGGCGTACCAGTTGTGCCGCGCGGTGCGGGAACCAGCCTTGCAGGCGGCTCGATGCCGACGGCGGATGCCGTGATCATTGGCCTGTCACGCATGAATGCCGTGCTGGAAACCAGCTTCGATGACCGGTTCATCCGCGTGCAGGCAGGGCGGACGAACCTGTCTGTTTCGGGTGCTGTCGACGCGGCAGGCTTCTTCTATGCCCCCGATCCGTCCAGCCAATTGGCTTGTGCCATAGGCGGGAACATCGGAATGAATTCCGGCGGCGCGCATTGCCTGAAATACGGCGTCACCACCAACAACCTGCTGGGCGTGACCGTGGTCTTGATGGATGGGTCCATCGTCGAGCTGGGCGGCCCGATGGGCGAGGCCCCGGGGCTCGACCTGCTGGGCGTGGTCTGCGGATCCGAGGGGCAGCTTGGGATTGTCACTGAAGCTGTGCTGCGCATCCTGCCCAAGCCCGCGGGGGCGCGGCCGGTGCTGGTCGCGTTCGACGCCTCGGAAACCGCCGGGGCCTGCGTCGCGGCGATCATCCGCGCCGGCGTCCTGCCCGTCGCCATCGAGTTCATGGACCGCCCCTGCATCCTCGCGACCGAGGCTTTCGCCCATGCCGGCTATCCTGATTGCGAGGCACTGCTGATCATCGAGGTCGAGGGCACCGCCCCCGAGATCGACGAACAGCTTGCCCTGATCCGCGACATCGCCGCGCGCTTCTCGCCGATCGAATTCCGCGAAAGCCAGTCCGAGGACGAATCCCGCCGCATCTGGCTGGGCCGCAAGTCGGCCTTCGGCGCGATGGGGCAGATCAACGACTACATGTGCCTCGACGGCACCATTCCCGTCAGCACCCTGCCGCAGGTGCTTGCGGGCATCGCGCGGCTTTCGGGCGAATTCGGGCTCGACGTGGCAAATGTCTTCCATGCGGGCGACGGCAACATGCATCCGCTGATCCTCTATAATGCCAACAAGCCCGGCGACCTGGAACGCTGCGAGGCGCTCGGGGCCGAGATCCTGAAGCTCTGCGTCGAGGTGGGCGGCTGCCTGACGGGCGAACATGGGGTGGGCGTCGAAAAGCGCGAACTGATGAGTTCCCAGTTTTCCGACATCGATTTGGAGGCGCAGATGCGCGTCAAGGACGCCTTCGATCCGCAGTGGCTTCTGAACGCCGCCAAGGTCTTTCCGCTGGCCGTCTCGGCCCCGCGCCGCGAGGGGATCCGCAATGCGGCCTGAAACCGAAGACGACCTGTCCCAGTTGATCCGATCGGCCGGCGCGCCGCTTTCCCCGATCGGCGGCGGCACGCGGCTGCATCCGGGTGAAGGGGCGGGCGAACGGCTGAACGTCTCGGGCCTGACAGGCATCACGCTTTACGAGCCCGCCGCGCTGACGCTGGTGGTCCGCGCCGGGACGACGCTCACCGAGGTCCGTAAGGCGCTGGCGGCAGAGGGGCAGATGCTGGCCTTCGAACCAGACGACCGCCCCGGCTCGACCATGGGCGGGATCGCCGCCGCCAATGCCTCGGGGCCGCGCCGGGTGCAGGCCGGGGCCTGCCGCGACGCGCTGCTGGGCGTGCGCTACGTGAACGGGCAGGGCGAGATCGTCAAGAATGGCGGGCGGGTGATGAAGAACGTCACCGGCTATGACCTCGTGAAGCTGATGGCGGGCGCGCGGGGCCGCCTGGGCGTCCTGACCGAGCTGTCCTTCAAGACCGCGCCGATCCCGCCCTGTTCCGCGACCCTGGCGCTTCCGGGGCTGGACGCGGCGGCGGCGGTGGCGGCCCTGACCTCGGCGCTGACCGGGCCCTACGATGTCTCGGGCGCGGCCTGGCTGCCGGGGCAGGGGGCGCTGATCCGCATCGAAGGGCTGGAAGGTTCCGTGGCCATCCGCGGCAAGGCGCTGACCGAAAGGCTGGCGGCTTTCGGCGAGGTGGCCGAGGGCGATGGCGCAAGCTGGTCGCGCCTCGTCCCGCAAGGGGCCGAGGGCGACCTGTGGCGCATCATCTGCCGCCCGTCGGAAGCACCGGCCCTGCTGGCTGCGCTGCCGCAGCCTCTGGCGCTCGATTGGGGCGGCAGCCTGATCTGGGTGGCCTTGCCTGCGGGCGAGGCGCCGGCCCTGCCGGCATGGTCCGGCCATGCCACCCGCGTCACCGGGGCCGAGGCCCTGACCTTGCCCGCGCCCGACCCGGTCGTGGCGCGGCTCAATGCCAGCCTCGGCCAGCGGTTCGACCCGCGCCGGATCTTTGCCAGCTAGGGTTTCATGCAGACGAATTTCACCGAAGAGCAGCTTCAGGACCCGCTGGTCGCGCGGTCGAACAAGATCCTGCGCGCCTGCGTGCATTGCGGGTTCTGCACCGCGACCTGCCCGACCTACCAGGTGCTGGGCGACGAGCTCGACAGCCCGCGCGGGCGGATCTACCTGATCAAGGACATGCTCGAAAGCGGGCGCGACGCCGACGAGAAGACCGTCAAGCATCTCGACCGCTGCCTGAGCTGCCTCAGCTGCATGTCCACCTGCCCCTCGGGCGTCGATTACATGCACCTGATCGACCATGCCCGCATCCATGTCGAGAAGACCTATCGCCGCCCGTGGCGCGACCGGGCGCTGCGCTGGATGCTGGCCAAGGTGCTGCCGCATCAGGGCCGCTTCCGGCTGGCGCTTCTGGGCGCGAAGCTGGCGCGACCGCTTGCCGGGCTGATGCCCGATCCGCGGCTGAAGGCGATGCTGGCGATGGCCCCGAAGGTCATCCCGCCCGTCAGCGCGAACGACCGGGGACAGGTCTTCGCCGCGATCGGCGAGAAGCGGGCGCGCGTCGCGATGATGCCCGGCTGCGCGCAGCGGGCGCTCAATACCGACATCAATGACGCGACGATCCGGCTCTTGCGCCGGGCGGGCTGCGAGGTGGTGATCCCCAAGGATTTCGGCTGCTGCGGCGCGCTGACCCATCACATGGGCCGCGAGGAGGACGCGCTGCATTCCGCCCGCGCCACCATCCGGGGCTTCCTGGCGGCGGGCGAGCTGGACGCGATCATCATCAACACCTCGGGCTGCGGCACCACGGTCAAGGATTACGGCAAGATCTTCGCCGGCGACCCGATGCAGCCCGAGGCCGAGAAGGTGGCGCGGCTTGCCCGCGACGTGACCGAGTTCCTCGACCTCCACGGGCTGCCCGAGGGCAAGGGCGAGGGGCTGCGCGTGGCCTATCACTCGGCCTGCTCATTGCAGCATGGCCAGCAGATCAAGACCACGCCGAAGACGCTGCTCGCGAAGGCGGGCTTCAGCGTGGTCGAGCCAGAAAACCCGCATCTGTGCTGCGGCTCGGCCGGGACCTACAACCTGCTGCAACCCGAACTGTCCGGAGAGCTCAAGCGCCGCAAGGTCGCGACGCTCGAGGCGACCGCACCGCAGGTCATCGCGGCCGGGAATATCGGCTGCATGATGCAGATCGGCTCGGGGACCGGGGTGCCGGTCGTCCATACGGTCGAGCTGCTCGACTGGGCGAGCGGCGGGCCGAAACCGCGCGCGCTGCAGGCTTGAAACGGGGACGCCGCATTCCTACCTGAGTGATGTCGGAGGGCCCGAGGGCGCCGACGGACCTGCCCGCCCGAGAAGGGGGGCAAGCCTTTGTATCGCTTGAATGAAGGATGCGAAAATGCGCAATTTTGATCTGACCCCGCTCTATCGTGCCTCGGTCGGTTTCGACCGCATGGCTGATGTCATGGACCGTGCTCTCTCGGCCGATATCGCGAGCTACCCCCCCTACAATATCGAGAAGACCGGCGAGAATGCCTATCGCATTTCGATCGCCGTTGCGGGCTTCGGCGCCGATGACCTGAATGTCGAGGTCAAGGACGGCGCCGTGATCGTCTCGGGCAAGAAATCCGCCGATGAGGATGGCCGCACCTTCCTGCATCGCGGCATCGCGACCCGTGCTTTCGAGCGCCGCTTCACGCTGGCCGACCATGTCCGCGTCGATGGCGCGAGCCATGAAGACGGCATGTTGAACATCGACCTGATCCGCGAAATCCCCGAGGCGCTGAAACCACGCCGGATCGCGATCGCCAAGGGCGTGAAGTCGGTCGAAAAGCTCGATGCCTGAGAACCGAAAGGGGCGGGGGATTTCTCCCCCGCTCGGAAATATCTGAAAGATCTCCGCCGCAACCGAAAGGTCGCGGCGGGTTTAGATTTAGCGTAAATGGCGCCGGGGAAGATGGGCCGGGCCTCACCATTCCTAGCCTGCCATGCGCATCGAACCGCCCCGGCTTGAGCCGTATTGGTCGGCTCGGGGTCTCGGCCGCTTCTTGATGGCAACAGGATCGGGACGACCGGTCAGATCTTGCGTCGCGCGCGGAGTGCAGCGGTAATGGTGCCGTCATCGAGATAATCGAGTTCGCCCCCGATCGGCACACCCTGGGCAAGGCCGGTAACGGTGACGCCCGAAGGTTCCAGCGCTTCGGCGATGTAATGCGCGGTGGTCTGGCCCTCGACGGTGGCGGCAAGGGCAAGGATGACTTCGGTCACATGCTCATCCGCTATCCGGGCAATCAACTGCGGGATGCGCAGGTCCTCGGGGCCGATCTCGTCCAGGGCTGAAAGGCTGCCGCCCAGCACGTGGTAGCGGCCCTTGAAGGCGCGGCCGCGTTCCAGCGCCCAAAGATCGGCGACATCGGTCACGACGCAGATTTCGCCGTTGGCGCGGGCCGGGTCCTGGCAGATCGGGCAGATATCGGATTGGGTGACATTGCCGCAGGTCAGGCATTCGCGCGCCGATTCCGCGACGCCGGCCAGCAGGCTGGCCAGTTGCGCCATCTGGCCCGCGCGCTTGCGGATCAGGTGCAGCACGATGCGCCGGGCCGAGCGGGGCCCCAGCCCCGGCAGGCGCGCCATCGTGGTGATGAGCGCCTCGATATCGTCGCTGGGGCCCGAGTTCATTTCAGAAGGGCATCTTCATGTCGGCGGGAAGACCCATTTCGCGGGTCAGGCGCTGCATCTCTTCGGCCGATTTGTCGGCGGCGCGGCGCTGCGCGTCCTTGATCGCGGCAAGGATCAGGTCTTCGACCACTTCCTTGTCTTCCGAGCGGAAGATCGACGGGTCGATATCCAGACCGGTCAGCTCGCCCTTGGCAGTTGCCGTGGCCTTGACCAGACCGCCGCCAGCCTCGCCGGTGACGCTCAGGCGGTTCAGCCCTTCCTGCATCTCGGTCATCTTGGTCTGCATCTGCTGGGCCGCTTCCATCATCTTCGACAGATCGCCCATATCGCCAAGTCCCTTGAACATCTTTTATTCCTCGTCCTCGAAAGGGTCCCATTCCTCGACCTCGGCCACGGGGCCTTCGGTCAGCTCATGCGGGGATGTATCCTCGCCGACAGGCTTTTCAACCGCCTGCGGCACGGGAACGGGACGGATTGCGGTGATTTTTGCACCGGGAAACGCGGCAAAGATCGCCTGTACGGTGGGGTTTTCCATGGCGCGGGCGCGGGCCGCGGCCTCGCGCGCGGCGCGTTGTTCGCTGATCGTGGGCTGTCCACCGCCAGAGGCAACGGTGACGGCCCAGCGTTGTCCGCCCGTCCAACCGCGCAGCCTCTCGGCAAGACGCTGGGCAAAGTCGCGAGGCGCGTCGTCGGTCGGCTGAAACTCGATCCGGCCCGGAGAATAGCGCACCAGCCGCAGGTGATCCTCGACATCCAGAAGCAGCTTCATGTCGCGCATCCGGCGGATCAGCTCGATCACCGAGTCGAAATCCGGGAAGGCCGCGAGCGCGTCGGGCGAGACCGCGATGGCCAGCGCGCCGCCATCGGGGCGCGCCGCAATGGGCGCGCGAGGGGCGGCCGCACGCGGCGCCTCGGCGCGGCCCGGAGCTTGGGCGGCAGGTGCGCGGTTGAACTCGCCTGCGGCGGCAGATGCCTGAACCTTGCGGATCAGCGCCTCGGGGTCGGGCAGGTCGGCGACATGGGTCAGGCGGATGATCGCCATCTCGGCGGCCATCATTGCGTTCGGGGCCTGGCCAACCTCTTCCAGCGCCTTGAGCAGCATCTGCCACAGGCGCGTCAGGGCGCGCATCGGGATGCGCGAGGCGATGTCTTCTCCTCGCGTGCGCTCGTCCGGGGCGATGGTCGGGTCGTCGATCGCCTCGGGGGTGATCTTGACGATGGAAATCCAATGCGTGATCTCGGCCAGGTCGCGCAGCACCGCCATCGGGTCGGCGCCATCGGCATATTGCGCCTGCAACTCGGCCAGGGCCTCGGCAGCGGCGCCGCGCAGGATCATGTCGAAGAGGTCCAGCACCCTGCCGCGATCGGCGAGGCCCAGCATGGCGCGGACCTGCGGGGCGGTGGTTTCGCCCGCGCCATGGCTGATCGCCTGATCGAGAAGGCTGGTCGCGTCGCGGGCCGAACCTTCGGCGGCGCGGGTGATCAGCGCCAGCGCGTCATCGGTGATCTCGGCCCCCTCGCGGGTGGCGATGCGGCGCAGGAGCGCGATCATCACCTCGGGCTCGATCCGGCGCAGGTCGAAGCGCTGGCAGCGCGACAGCACCGTGACCGGGACCTTGCGGATCTCGGTCGTCGCAAAGATGAATTTCACATGCGGCGGCGGTTCCTCGAGCGTTTTCAACAGCGCGTTGAAGGCGCTGGTCGAGAGCATGTGGACTTCGTCGATGATATAGATCTTGTAGCGCGCCGAAGCGGCGCGATAGTGAACGGATTCAATGATTTCGCGGATATCGTTCACGCCGGTTCTAGATGCGGCGTCCATTTCCATCACGTCGACATGGCGGCCCTCGCTGATCGCGACGCAATGCTCGCATGTGCCGCAAGGCTCGGTCGTCGGGCCGCCCTGGCCATCGGGGCCGGTGCAGTTCAGGCCCTTGGCGATGATCCGGGCGGTCGTGGTCTTTCCGGTGCCGCGGATGCCGGTCATGATGAAGGCCTGCGCGATGCGGTCGGCGGCAAAGGCGTTTTTCAGCGTCCGCACCATGGCGTCCTGGCCCACGAGATCGGCGAAGGTCTCGGGGCGGTATTTCCGCGCCAGCACTTGATAGGTCTTTTCGCTTTCGCTCATGGTCCGCCTTCTCTCTGCCGCGTCACATTAGACATGGCAGGGCAGACCGGCAACCGTTGGCTGAGTTCGGCGAAAGCGAGGGCGAACAACGCAGATGTGACCGGTCGTTACGGATTGTCCGGTATCGCGCGCGCGGCAGCGGGGGCATAGTTCGGCAATGAAGCGTCGTTCCCTGATCCTGTCGGCCCTTGCAGCCCCGCTTGTTGGCTTCGCGCCACGGCGGGCACGGGCGGCAAAGCAGCTGCTGGATCAGGCAGGTGCGCTGCAACAGCTACGCGCCATTGCCGTCTGGCAGCGTGGGCAGGAGGTCGCTGCGCGCGGATACGGCGGATTCGATCCTGACCGGCCGACGAATATCAAGTCCGCCTCGAAATCGATCATCTCGGCCCTGGCCGGGATCGCGATCGCGAAGGGCCTGTTCTCGGGGCCGGATCACAAGGTGGCGGACGTGCTGGCGCGCGACCTTCCGAGCGATCCCGACCCGCGCATGGACGACCTGACGCTGGGCAACCTCTTGTCCATGCAGGCCGGGCTCGAACGGCAATCGGGGCCGAATTACGGACGCTGGGTCAGCAAAGCAACCTAGTTGTTATTGCTAGCTAATTCTTCATTTATTTCGTCTACCTGCACAGCTACCCGGCAATGCGGGCAGGCTGCATCGCAGGGCTTGCGCACCAGATTGCCCTCGAAGAAGCATCCATGCGGGATGGGGATGATGTTCAGCTTCGGCGCAGAGCGGATATTGCCGGGGGCTGCCCTGCGGTCGGCGTAGTAGACGAACCTCGTCACGGCTTTGGCAAGCCGGGCTTGGCGGGCTGCCCGATGCTAACGCTGGCCGGGGGCGCGTCGGCTTGGCCGGGCGTCAGTATCTCTTGCTTGTCGGGCAGGCCCATAGTGCGGGCTATGAGCATCGGGTTGAACACCTCGACCAAGCCCAGCGTCAGGTTATATTCGTTCATCACGTCCAACGCCATTTCCACCGGGCGCTGCAAATGTGGCTCCGTCAGCTCTGCGCCGGTGAAGGCACGGAGGCCGGTTATCGTCATGGCGCGGGGCGCGCTATAGCGGACGATGCGGCCAGATACAGCCTTCTCTACAACCAGCGGGTTGGCCTTGACCCAAGTGAAGTAAGCACGGGCATAGGACCAGAACCCCTCAGCCGTCATGGCCTCCGGGCTTACCCTGCCGAAGGCGTCGAGGCTCTGCCGCTGCCAGTCATCATTCATGCAACACCACCGGCCATTGGATCGGATAATCGGTCAGGTGCTGGGCCTTCTCCCACTCAGCGCCGAGGGCGTAGCGGATGTCATCAACGGTGGCCGCCGTAGCGGGCGGGTTGCCGAAGATCATCACATGCCGCCCGTGTAGCTCGGCCATATCCTGGAAGGGGCGGAAGGGCCGCAGGAAGCGATTGATCAAATCCGACCACTCGGGCGTATCGAACCTGAAAGAAAGCACCCTTAGTTGGTCCTCACCTTTCAGATTGAAGACGAGGCGGCTATCGGTCTGGTAGGTGTTATAGATGAGGTAGGGGATGCCAACAGCACGGTAATGCGCACGAATCTGGGCCTCCGCATGGGGCGGCACCTCTTGCTCACCCCGGAGGGGTCGACCTACCTGCTTACCAAGTTCATCCCATGTCGTCATTCTGTCGGCACCTGTGTTCCTGTATCGACGCTGCCATAGCCAAGCACCGCCCGCTCGGTCGGCGTGGCTGGTACAAAGCTTGCCAATGCGCCGCGAATGGCCCCCGCTATCTCAGCGCCAATGCCACTGAGGCTTGTGCGGAAATCATCGGCCCCGCCTTGTAGTTGTGCGCGTTGGTAGTCCGCCGCCGACATGGTCATGCTGGCCGCCGTGTCGAAGTCCTGCGTCACCTTCTGGCCTATGTCTCCAAACGCGTAGCCAATTGGCCCTGTAACCTCGTTAATCAGATCGGCCGGGTTGGGGGTTACTGCCTGCGGCCTGCCACCCTTTGCGGCGTAGTCAGCATAGATCTGGCTGACCATCTGATCTTCGCCCTTGTTGGCCTCCGTGGGGTGAAGCCCGTAGCTCAGCCCGACCGCAGGCCCAGCGTAGGGGATGGGCGGGAGCTTGGTGGCTCCGTAGGTCAACACCGCCCCTGCGGCCTTCTTGGCTGTGCCCCAAATCCCTTTCATCCAGCCGCCGTCCTTGCCGCCAATGCCGCCAGTGTTGTCGGCAATCTGGCCCGTGTTCTGTGCGATGACACCCAAGGTCTGCACGATGGGGTCGCGGCTGGTAATGGCGGAAAGCGTCATCGCCCCCAGCACAGGCGCGGAGGTAAGAGCGGCGTTAACACCTAGCAGAGCCGCACCAGCGGCAGCCGGGTTGTTGCCCGCTCTGGTCACAGCGTCTGTGGCCGCGTCCAGCACCGCCTTGGCAGCGGGCATCAAAGGCGTGAGGGCGGTGGCCCCAAGGTTCTCAACTTGGCTGTTTAGCGCCTCGCGCATGCTTTTGAAGCTGGGATTTGTAATCGCGTATTGCGGGTTGGTCTTGAGTGCCCGGTCGCGCTCGCGCGTGTTGGCGTCGAGGTTCATAATGGCATCGGTCAGGGCGCTGATACCGCCCTGCTTACTGAGGCCGAGCTTGTTGTCCAGGTAGCTGGAAATGGCGCTGGCGTCGGTTAGATCGATGTTGTCCTTCCGCAGCAGCGGGATGATCTCATCGCGCACTGTCGCGTTGAAGTCGCGGCCAAAATCTGCCGCGATGGTGCTGCGGCCCTGCCTGTCACGGAGGCCGATAGCTTGCTGGGCGGCGGTATCCTCGGCGTTAAGGTTGCCGCGCGTCAGGTCGCTAATGAGTTGGTCGATTTGGCCAGTGCCACGCGACCCGGCACTGTCCCGGTTCAGGGCGATTTGCAGCAGGGTTTCCGGGCTTATCATGTTCTTAAGCTGCGGGCTTTGCTGCAACATGCGGTAGACGTTGGCCATGTCCAAATCGCCGCCGCTTGCGATGCTGGCTTGGAGCATGGCCTCGCGGTAGGCTTGAGCTTGCGGCCCCTGTTGCCCGAGCAGGTTGAGCGACTTCTCCATCATGCGGGCTTGGTCGCTGGCAGCGTCGGCTGTCTTGCCGGTGGCCGCTTGGATGACCGCCATATCCCGCGCAATGGCGTTCATAAGATCTTCGGCTTTGGCCGCGCCGTCGGTGGTGCCCAAGTCAAAGGTGTTGGCATCTCGGAAGGCTTCCATCAGGCCCGCTTGGCTGGCCACCGGGTAGGCCGCGCTGACACGCCCCGCCATGCGCTCCACGCTGGCTGTCTGCTCATCCGTATAGCCTGCGGTGCCATAGGCGGTGCGGACGGTGTCCATATTCAAGGCACCCCGGCCAGCGGCAGCATTGAAGCTCCCCAAGCCTTGCTGGAAACCTCGCGCCATTTGCGCGCCAATGCTGGCGGCGGCCCCGCCTAGCATATTGGCGGCAAAGCCCTGCAAGGTCAGGTTAACGCGTAGCCGCTTGTTAGCCAGTCGGTTGATCTCTTGTTGGGTGGCTTTGAAGTTGTTTCGCACCTGTTGGCTGTCGCGCACCAAGGGGCGGAAGGGGTTGCGGGACGACCTCTCAAGCTGCCTTGCGGCTGACAGAAGCTCGCGGTTGATGTTGCGCAAGCTACGCTCGTCCAGCCCCGGAATCTTGATGCCTCTGGCATTGCCCGCCGTTTTGAAGAGCTTGGCCAATTCTTTGTTGATGGCTTGCAGCGACTTGGTCGACTGATCGTTTACCCGAAGTGTGGCCTGTTCAACAAAGCTAGCCATGACTTACCTCTTGAGTTTACCCAAGGCTGCTCCCGCGCCAGAAGCCGCCACCGCCAGCAGGGGCGGGTTCCTTCTTCGCCACCGGGGCTTGGTCGGATTTGGGCTTCTGGCGTTCCGCTTGGGAGACAACGCAACCTTTGGCGGCCGTGCCCGGCAGATACCGCTCAGGCAGTACACTGATGGACGGGGGCCGCATGAGAATCTTTGCGGGAGCGGGCAGGTTGGGCGGCCGATAAACCCAGCCTTCAGCATCGCCGCGCTGCACGAAATGGCCTAACAGCCAAGCCTCGACCTTGAAGCGAGTGTCGTCCTGCACTTGGCCACCGTAGGCGAGGCGCTCAATGTCCTGCACCGAAAGGGCAAGGGCGGTTTTCATGCTTGCCCGTTGCTCCGGCGTCTGGCGGCTCAGCAGCAGCTCCAATGTCTCAGTTTGCATGGTGGACCTCGAAATGTGCAGCGAGCAGGCGGGCCACCGTGTGGTCGCGGGGCTTGTTTGGATCGGGGTGAAGGAAGCGATCTAGCTCCCCGTTGGACAGCCCACACTGGTAGCGCAGAGCGGTGCGCTGCTCAGGGCTAAGGGCTTTGATGCGTTCTCGCAGGGCTGGCCAATCAGTCACGCGTCGTCCTCCCATTTCGTCATCTTGGCGTGTGGGTTGGCTGGCTCCACCACAAGGCTCACCTCTTCAAGCTCGCCACGGATAATCTGCAAGTATTCGACGCCGTTGCGGCTCACGATGTCCGCATCGAGAATGAAGAACCCGACGCTGAAGTTGAGGCCATTGTTGACGCGCACTGCAGCTGCCCAATCTCGGCTCCAGCTGATGCCCTCGTCCAGCAGGGCCTCCAGCCAAAGGCCACCGTTGCGTTGTTCCAGACGCGTGATGACGCCTGCGGGCTTGCCCATGTCGTGCTTGATGACCAGCTTGACGCCGCCCGGCCCACCCAAGCCCTTGCGGGCGATGCTGGCGGCAAAGGCTCCCGGCTCCACAATGTGCCCCGCCCAGTCCGGTTCTGGCACGCTGGCCCAGCCTTCGATCTTCAACTGCTCATCCTCCACATCAGCTTGAGGAACTCTGGTGGCCAGCACAGCAACTGCTTTGCACTTATGCGGCGGCCTGCCGGGGTGTTGAGGCCGAGGATCATTGCCGCGCCTCCCGCTCTAGTGCTGCGTCAATGGCGGCCTCAGCCTCCGCAAGGGTCGCGTATCCTCGTTTAATCCGCTGGTATTGGTCGGCCCAAGCATCCCGCTTGATGCCGGGCGGCAGGCTGTCGCGCACGGCGGCAACACGGGCGAGGCGTTCATCCGGGCTCATGCAGCGCCTCCAGATGCTTGATGAGCCTTTCCTGCATCCGCTCGCTGACGTAGCCGCCTTCCGCCCATGACTCGATCATCCAGAAAGGCACCGCCATCCGCTGCGCTAGGCGCTGGGCGGCTTTAGGCGGCAGGCCCCTTAACTGTCGCAGCAATGGCTCAGGCAGGTTGCTCACCTCATTGCGTCCTTCAAATCGCGCAGCAGGCCGGACAGCTTTTCGACAGGGTTGGCCGGGGCCACGCTGGCCGCCTTCCGAATGCGCATCAAATCGGCAATGTCCTCGCCGCTGAGTTTCTTGCCGTCGCGCGCCTTGGCAGTCAGGTTCATCGCCCTCTGCGCCTGCTCGTGGCTCAGATGCTTGACGTCATATGCAGCAAGGCCGGTGAAGGGCGTGCCGAGCAGACGACCATCTCGGATGAACGGCTGGGTCATGACTGGCCACCGGGTGGCTTGGGCGGCCCCTCGTTGACGATGCGATAGGCGTCCTCGTGGCTCTCGCCCTTGGCGCGGAGCGCGAGATAGGCCGCTTCCTTCTCGGTGATGGACTTTGTGATCAGTTGCCGGGCGAACTTGCTGGCGGTGGTGCCATGCTTGCAGGCAATGCGCGAGAAGGCTGCCTTTTCGTCCTTACTGACGACAACTTGGATGGTATGGCTTCTTGGCATGGGCGTTCTCCTTTTGCCCCATGCCCCATAATAGGCCCCGCCCCTATTAGCTCGCAAGCTTTTTTGCATGGTAAAATGCAGGGCTTACATCCAACAAGCCTCTGCATATATGGGATAATTAACTAATTACGGCTGTTGTTGCGGTTGCTTAATTGGCAACCGGACGTCGCGGGCTGAACCCCCATTTTCCTCGCCCGCAGGGGGCCTTGCGCTGCGGCCCTATGCCCCCTAGCCGGGCAGGCCGCCTCGGCCCTGCTAGGGGCCTTGCAGCGGAGGAATGGGGCATGCGCAGGGCAGGCGTGGGGCGCGGCGCTGGGCAGGCTTGCCCACAGGGGGGCGCGCGTGCTCAATAAGCCAAAATCGAGGAGGTTTGGATGGCAAGTAGCTTGATCGGGGAAATCACTGAAGGGGCGATGACGGGCGAGAAAAGCCTAGTCACTTTGCTTCGGATGATGAAAGTTGCTGCGCTGCGTCTAGGACTCCCAGAAGTTGAGTCATGGGTGGACACTGAATTAAACGGTTATGTCGAAGAGGAGGACGTTCCCGAATATCGTAATGTCACGGGGCAAGTAGTCGTCAAGAGCCATTATCGAGGTTGGGAGATTGTCTCGGGAGATCCTATAACTTTAAGCATAATGCAGCAGCGCAACCTTGGGGCTTCTGTTGCTCTGCTTGAAACGATGATGGCCCAAGCAATGTCTAACGGTAACTCCGGCACATTCACGATTTTCTTCTCTCCCCAAATAGTAGAAAAATTCATTGAAGGAAACGCAGGGCATATAGCGGCGGCGGGAACGCGGATCACTTCCGGTCAAGTTGCCGCAGTGCTAGATCACGTCCGGGGCAAAATTCTTGACTGGGCAATTGAGATGGAAAAACAAGGGGTGGTGGGGGAGAATATGACGTTTAGTAAGGAAGAGAAGGAGGAGGCTGCGCGTGTGATGAATAACATCACGGTCCATGGTTCCGTTGGGACATTCGCAGGGAATATCGGTGCGGGAAACGCGAGCGGTGCAATTACCGTAAACACCGTCGATATTCCCGAAGCCCTTAATCTCGCGCGAGAGCTTCAACAACATACTCCAGCGTTGATTGCGGCAGGCGCAACTCCCTCTCTTGAAAGGACAGTTGCGGAAATAAACATAGAGCTATCGTCCCCGAATCCCGACACCGGTCGGGTTGGGGGATTGGTCGATCTAGCGAAAAACGCATTGGCAGGGGCGTCCGGAAACTTGATGGCCACAGGTGCCATTGCGCTGCTTGAAAAGATCGTCACTTCCATTGGCGGCTAACCCCGCGGAGGCAAGAATATTGGGCCGAAATAGACCCGTTTTGTGCAAATTTAATTAAGGGGAACCTCCCCCTAGTTATCCCCCTCATTAAGTCCCCTAGTTTAAGCCCTAAGCCTTTAATATATATAAAATAAATAATAGGGGGGAATAGGGGGCAAGGGGCGCAGCCTTCTGGGGGACTGCTGAAAATCTAGGCAGTTTGTGAGTGCTTGGCCGTGACTGTGACGGTGAAATTGGCTGCCCGTACCCCCCTATACCCCCCTATTAATTTCCCTTTATTACCAATAGCTTGGCTTTCAAATAGGGGCAGCCCCCTTATTGCGCCCCCTATTTGCGCGTCCCCCTTATTCAAAAGCGACGAAGCACAAAAACCCATTCCGGCTTCGGGCCGCGCCTGTCTCGCTCTCCGCGCGTTTGTTCTTTAATCGCGCCGAGAGTCTTGTCGTCAATCATATCTTGGATTTCGGCTTTCACCTGAGCGCCAAGGCCGGTCTTATCCTTGACAAGCCGGTTTAGCGCCCCGCGCTTGACTTCGAGCCGGTCGTTGATGCCTTGCCGAGCATCAGCGCCCCATTCGTCTAAGCTCCTGGAAAACGCCGCCTTAATTGCTCCGCGTATTCTTTGTGGGGCGGGAGCGCCGGAATCAACCACTCCTGTATCTGCGGCCATGTCGATGACAAACTGGAGGCTTTCCTTGACGAAGGCGGCGGACCACCGCACGGTTTGGATGCTGATGCCGGTCTCCCATTCACCGGCGGCAATGCCGCAGATTGTCGCAATTCGATTAATGGCCTCCACCATCCGCTTGGCAACATAGCGCACCAGCAGGTCTCGTTTTTCATCGCGGGAGATTGTATCATATTCGAGCCGCAGCGACTTCAGGTATTCATCAGCCTCTGCGCTGTATTGGATAACGTAAGAGAAATGCGCCAGAAGCGGGGTTTGCTTGATCTCGCACTTCAAGGGGTTGGACGACAGGCCGCCAGTGGGCACCATGGGCGGGGCGAGCTTGATGAACTGATTAATCTCCTTGATGAGAGCATCGGAAAACTGTGGCCGCTTTTCATACTCAATAAGATCAAGGTCCGGGATCTGGATGAAAAGCATTCGTCCTAACTCACCGAGTGCCGCGAACTTCTTGTCGTACTTTTGTAGCAACTCATTCTGGATGCAAAGGAGCGCGGAAAGCTGGGGGCAGGGCAGGGGTTCGGTCGTCCGTTTGTCATCGGCGGACGGCTCTGGATCAATGCCGGTTTCATATGCGGTGTAGATCAGCGCCATCATGCGGCGCGAACTATCAGAGTGCTCGCCAGTGGCACCAAGGATGCCGGACGCCTCTTCATTGATGATGTTAACCGCAGCGATGGGGGAGCGGCTGGCATACTGCAGAAGACCCGGCCCGGACTTCGGGCGGCTGATGAATACGGCGGCGGTGTTGTTTGCCAAATACGTCTTGTAGTCGGCGAATAACTTGATCGCCGTGCTTTTCCCGCTACCCGTCCCGCCGACGAGAACCAGCATCGCGCAAGGCGGGGTGTAGTGGCCGTCCCAGTAACTAACGAATTTTCCCTGCACCATGACCGAGAAGGAAACCAGCGCCGCGCCAAGCTGAGGAATAAGTGTTCCGCGCTCTGCGCGTTTGGCCGCGCCTTCGCGCACCATTCGCCCAATCAGCCCCGGCGCGTTCCACGCCAGCGCTTCGATCAGCGAGGGCTGCTCAATAGGGTATGGAGTGCCTGCGATCCACGGTCCGTAGATGCGCCGGTTTTCCTCAATTGAGGCGAGGCGGTGGCTTTCTAGCTTTTCGTCCTTCGCGGCCTCGTCCGCTAAGGCTTGTCGCCATTCTGCTTCAAGCGCTTCGTTATGCGCTTCGGCTGGATCCTTGATTGCCTGCCATTCCATTTTCCCACGGTCATCCATGCTGGGGTTCCTTGATGAGATCGTTCCAGTCCATACCTTGCGGTGCGGGGATCACCTGCACTCGCCAGCCCAGCGCGGCGGCGGCAAGCTGGCTGGCCGCTGCCATGCCAGCTTCATCAGCGTCAGGCGCGATGAGTAGTTGGTCGCCGGGGTCGGGGTCGGGCAACCGCAGGGCCGCCATGCCCGAAGAACTAAGAGCCGACCAGACAGAGACGTCATGCCCGAAGTAATCCGCCAGCGTGTCGCACATTAGCGCCAGCCCGTTCTCTATGCCCTCTGCGACGATTACCTTGCTAAGATCACCGAAGCGCAGCGGCACATGCCCGCCGCTGACCGGCCCGAGCGACATTTTGATATTGTCGACCGCCGCCTTGCGGCCGTGCTGGTCAATGTAAATGCGATGGATCGCAGGTGGGCCGCCGCGCACGAACGCCACAATGGCAGGAAGGCATCTGTCGACAGCGCCATGATAGAGGGCGGGGTGGAAGCGCAGGCTGGGCGGCAGCGGGCAGGAGAGACCGCGGAGGCGGAAATAGGCCTCGCCCGGCGTGCCCTCGATGGGCTGAGCCTGTTCCCATGTTTGCTTCGCCCTGTCGGACTGCCGCTGTTCATGCTCGCTGATGCGGCGTCGAGCTTCGTCTGGGTCAAGCTGGTCTATCGGCCACAGGCGCAGCCGCCTGAGTTCTTGGATGATGTCCCAAGACCGGCAGCCGGACCGATGGCACCAGAACCACAGCCTGCCCTCTTCGTTGTAGCGCATGGAAAGACCGTGTTGATCCCTCCGCGCTTCTGGCTGGCATATCGGGCACGGCGCGTTTCCTCGAAGCTCGCCCGCCTTGCCACCAAGGGCCTCTGCCAGATCGGAGAGGTCAGTCATCGCGCCCCAGCCTCGCTATACGCCCCGCTGGGCAGGGTCTCGCGCCCCGGCAAGGGGGCAGGGGCCGGGGGCGCTGCCGGGCCTGCTGCGGGCAATGCGCGGCCATGCGCCCCAAAGGCGTTAAAGGGATCGTCTTGCATGGAGAGCGGGCCTCCTGTTCCATTGGTTAGGACGCTGATCAAAGCGTCAGGATGTTTGCCCCTTTTGAGCCGGTCCCATGAGGCGGGGGCACCCAGCAAGCTGGTTGATCATTGCCACCCGCCGACCATGGAACTGGCCCAGCTAAAAGCTATTATGCCTGCGCCCCAAAGGCAAGCAAAAAATGCAGTATATACAAAGGTTTATGCTATCCGATAGGGCTTTTCTATTGGATCATGCTGCATCCGATTGAAGAACGCCCTGCAACCATTGCGTGTGCTATGCCAGCACCCGCATCGAGGTTGCAGAACAACGGGATAGGCCGGGTTTCCCCGGCCTACCGTGCATTATTCCGTGCTTTCGTCGTCCGTGCTTTCGTCCTCGTCCGGGCCTTCGTCCAAGATGATGAGCGGGCTGCTGCCGTCATGAACGAAATCCCCGACGAAGCTCTCTTCGATCTTGTAAATCGCATCCTCTTCGTGGTCAGCTCGAACGATCCCGAAGAGGTTACTGCACCAGAAACGATAACGCGTCATCCCTCGTCCTCCGTGCTGTCCGAGGACTCACCCAGAGAGATGAACGGGCCGTCGTCATCCGAATAGATGTCCGGAAACTCGCGCTTCAATCCGTCGCGAAGCCACTCATCCAGTTTCTGGACAGCTTCGGACTCGTCTTCGGCTTCCACCGCAAGGGCGTGTTCACCGAACTCAACGACAAACGCTCTCACGTCAGCCACTCCCGCACTTCATCAAGCGACCAGCGGGTGCAGCCGGGACTGAAACGGCGCGGCTGCGGCAGCCTGCCTTGCGCCGCCCAGCGCCATACGGTGGCCGGGCTGATGCCGAGCGCGGCGGCGAGGTCTTTCACAGATAGATGGTTTTGCATAGCAAAATCCCTTTCATGCGATCGCAGGAAGGGGGAGCAGCACCGTGCTGGGTTTTACCTATGCAGGGCCAAAGTGGGGCAGACCGGGGTGATTCGTCAACACGCTTTCGGCAGGGTGTACCCTAATTTATGGTACACCCCATACTCGCGCGCATTAGCGGCTTGGATGAAGGGTGTCTTGCAACTTGCAATACACCCCAGCATCGACCAGCGTTTTGGTGCATGGGTTTACCATAAATTAGGGTATACCCCAGCATCGACCAGCGTTTTGGGAACTGGCTGTCTAAGAGCGGTATTGCAAATTGCAAGACCGTCGCAGACAACTCAACCCTCTTCCGCATGCGCAGCCTAGCCGAGATCATCGAGCGCCCAAATAATCCGACCACGCCTGCATAAGCTCCCGCCGCGCATCCAGCATGTCGCTCCGCGCATATGCCCGTTCGGTCTTGCTGCCGGGGGCATGCGCCAGCGCCAGTTCCGACAACCGGTGGTCATAGCCCTGCTCGTCCGCCCAATCCTTGAAGCAGGACCGCAGGCCGTGGACCGTTAGCTGCCTGCCATCGGTCGGCGTGAAGCCGGGGATGCGCAGGATGACCGCGCGCTGGGTGCTGTCGCTGATGGGGCCACCGCTGTGGCCGGGAAAGAGGAAAGGACCGCGCCGAGGAAGTGCTGCAAGCATTTCCACGCATGCGGAGGGCAGGGGAATGCGATGCGGCCTGCCCATCTTCATCCGGCTGGCCGGGACCGTCCACACGCCGTCCTTGATCTCGTCCCACCTGGCCCCGGCTGCCTCCTGCGTCCGACAGGCGGTCAGCATCAGCCATTCCAGCGCTCTGGGGCCGCTGCCAGCTTCGCGCCGCAGCGCCGCCATAAAGGCCGGGGCTTGCTGCCAAGGCAGCGCCGCATGGTTTTTGTTGCTGGCCTTCACCTCGGGCAGCAGAAGCTTGACGTGCGCGGCGGGGTTCTCACCCTGCCGCTCCCCCTTGACGGTGGCCCAGTTCAGCACGGCTTTCAGATGGGTGAGGGTGCGCTTGGCTGTTTCATGTGTCTCAGTCCAGATGGGCAGCAGCGCCGCTTCAACATCGTTGGGCTGGATCTTGGCCACCGTCGGCAGCTTCAGCTTGAGCAGGGCTTCCCGCCACTGCTGGTTGTGCGGCGTGTCGGGTTTGGTAGCGAAGTAACCTTCCACCGCCTCTGCGAACGTCATGGGCGCGGCGGCCTTGGCGGCAGCGCGGGCGTCCTTGCGCTCTTGGATCGGGTCCGCACCTTCGTGGTTGATGCGGAAGCGCATGGCCTTTGCAACCTCGCGCGCCTTGGCTAGCGGCAGTTCGGGGTAGCCGCCGAGGCCGATGCTGCGGCGTTTGCCCGCGATGCTGACATTGAGAAGCCAACTGGCCCCGTTGCCCACCTTCTGTATGTAGAGGCCCGGCACCCCGCCCACCGCGTGCACTCCCGGCCCCAGCGCCTTGACGGCGAGTGCGCTCAACTCGTTTGCTTTCCTTGGCATAGCTCCTAGCATCCTACCCAGCATCCTAAGTAGGATTATATGCGGCTGAACGCGACAAGTTGCAATACGGATGCGCGGCGGCTCTCTCTTAAGTTGATGTTATACAATCGTAATTCGAGACGGGTTGAGACGGACTGAGACATGCGTGCAGGTGCTGGGTCAGCAGCCGGAACTGGGTCCGCGCGGCGCTGGCAGCACCTTTCGAGACCGATCCGGGCGGGCGGATGCTGTATTCGACGGCCTCAAGCCATCTGGTCTCGGCGATGCTGACCAAGGTCGGCGGCAAATCGACCCTGGCCTTGGCGCGTGACTGGCTGGATATCCCGGGTTTCGCGATCACCGCATGGGAACAGGACCCGCAGGGGATCTATCTCGGCGGCAACCAGATGGCGATGTCGACGCGCAGCCTGCTGGCTTTTGGCACGGCCTATGCGCAGGGCGGGCAGGGGGTGATCCCACCCGAATGGATCGCGGCAAGCTGGCAGCCGCGCACGCGCTCGATCTTCAATGGCGAGCAATATGGCTATGGCTGGTTCATCAGCCGGATCGGCGGGCGCGAGGTGCGCTATGGCTGGGGCTATGGCGGGCAGATGATCTATGTCTTTCCCGGCGATGATCCCGTCGCCATTGCCATGACCTCGGACCCCGACCAGCCCTCGGCCCGGACGGGGTATCGGCAGGAACTGCACGCCTTGGCGGGCGAGTTGGTGCAAAGCCTGTGAGCGGGCGTTGACCAACCCTGCGGGGCAGCATATCTGCGCCTGATGGCACGCGCACCCCTTTTGCAACTTACCGATATTTCCCTGACCTTCGGCGGCAACCCCGTCTTTGACGGTCTGAACCTGACCGTCCAGCAGGGCGACCGTCTCGCGCTGGTCGGCCGCAATGGCTCGGGTAAATCGACCCTGATGAAGGTCATGGCCGGGCTGGTCGAGCCGGATCAGGGCGAGGTCATCACCCCCGCCGGCGTCAAGGTCGGCTATATGGAACAAGAGCCTGACCTGTCGGGCTACTCCACCTTGGGTGATTTCGCCCGCGCGGGCCTGCATGACGGCGAGGATTACCGCGTCGAAATGGCCGCCGAGGGGCTGAAATTCGACCCCGACCGAATTGTCGCCACCGCCTCGGGCGGTGAGCGTCGCCGTGCCGCCCTGGCCCGGTTGCTCGCCGAAGCGCCGGAACTGATGCTGCTCGACGAGCCGACGAACCATCTCGACATCGAAGCCATCGGCTGGCTGGAAGAGCAGCTTTCGATGACCCGCACGGGTTTCGTGCTGATCAGCCACGACCGCGCCTTCCTGCGGGCTTTGACCCGCGCGACGCTGTGGATCGACCGCAGCGAGGTGCGCCGCCAGGAACGCGGCTTCGAGCATTTCGAGGATTGGCGCGAGACAGTCTGGGCCGCCGAGGACGAGGCGCGCCACAAGCTGGACCGCAAGATCAAGGCCGAGGCCCGTTGGGCTGTCGAGGGCATCAGCGCACGTCGCAAGCGCAATCAGGGCCGCCTGCGGGCACTGGCCTCGCTGCGCGACGAGCGGGCTAACCAGATCCGCCGTCAGGGCACGGCCGCGATGGAGCTGGAATCGGGCCAGCAATCGGGTAAGCGCGTGATCGACGCCAAGGGCATCTCGAAGTCCTTCGGTGATCGCACCATCCTGAAGCCCTTCGATCTGCGCGTGCTGCGCGGCGACCGCGTGGCCTTTGTCGGCCCGAATGGCGCAGGCAAGACCACGCTGATCAAGATGCTGACCGGCGAGATCGCCCCGGATTCGGGCGAGATCAAGACCGGCACCAATCTGGATATCGCAATCTTCGATCAGGCCCGCAGCGCGATCGATGAGACGGTGACGCTTTGGGACGCGCTGACCGGCGATCCCTCGATGAGTGTCTCGGGCCGGAACGATCAGGTCATGGTGCGCGGAAACCCCAAGCATGTCGTAGCCTATCTGAAAGATTTCCTGTTCGATGACGCGCAGGCGCGTGCGCCGGTCGGCAGCCTGTCGGGCGGCGAAAAGGCCCGGCTGCTGCTGGCGCGGATCATGGCCAAACCCTCGAACCTGCTGGTTCTGGACGAGCCAACCAACGATCTGGACGTGGAAACGCTGGATCTGCTGCAGGACATCTTGGGCGAATATGACGGCACCGTGCTGCTGGTCAGCCACGACCGCGATTTCATCGACCGCGTGGCCACGACCACGGTGGCGATGGAGGGCGATGGCCGCGCCGTGATCTATCCCGGCGGCTGGTCGGACTACCGCGCCCAGCGTCCCGAGGACGCGCCCGAGGTCGAGGTCAAGCCCGCGGTTGCAGCACCTAAGCCCGAGGCCAAGGCCCAAGCCGAGCGTTCGGGCCTGAGCTTCACCGAGAAAAAGCGCCTTGAGGCTTTGCCCAGTATTATGGAGCGCCTTGAGGCCGAGATCGGCAAGCTGAATGAATTCCTCGCCCAGCCCGACCTGTTTTCCAGCGCCCCGGCGAAATTCGCCAAGGCGAGCGAGGGGCTGGCCGAGCGGCAGACGGCGCTGGCCGCGGCCGAGGAGGAGTGGCTGGAATTGGCCGAGAAAGACGCCGGTTAAGCTCCGTTTGCCCGATCCGCGGCAGGCATTGGATGTTGACGCGGCAAGCCTGCGGGATTTCTGACCGAGCGAGGCTCGGCCGAACGAAAACGCGCCGACCAATCTTTGGGCAGTGCTATGATTGAATGACTTCCACCGCTTTCACGAGTGAGGTGTTTCATGAAGTCATTGCAGTTTTTGGGCGTCGCTCAGGCCGCGCGTTATGGGTCCCTGCCGGAAAAGCTATCCGCACCCAATCCTCTCAAAGAGGCGGTTCTGGAGCCGCTGCGCGAGCGAAATGCGGTCTTTGATCATTTCTTCTACGATATCGGCGTCTTGACCACGGATGAGGTCGAGATGCTTGCGCCTTGGTATGCCAAGGAAGGTGCGCTGATCCTTGTTCAGCCGAGCGATATTGGCGGGCTGACGGTCTGGGCGCATTTCGACGCCTTTCAGGCAGATGCGGCAGCGACCCCTTGCGATTGTCTGGCCGTGGCCGGGGTCGGCTCTTCTGCATTGGGAACGGCTGCCTTTGGACGGAATGTCGCGGATGCCATTGGCAAGCCTGTCTTGGCGGTCGTCTCGGGCTATGGCCTCTCGGATCTGGCCGCAGAGGCGCTTGGCGGTTTTTTCTGGTTCGGCTGGATGAACTCGCTGCGCCATGCCTTCGAATCGCTTGATGTCGCGACGCGGATTTCCCCTTCCTCGCTTGAATATTCGACAGGCTCCATCAGTTCGGCGATCCGCGGTAGTCTGGACGTGAAAACCGTCCATGCGCTTTGCGCGCAGACAGATATTTCCCTGCTTGTCGGGCATTCCAAGGGCAATCTGGTCATATCCGAGGCCCTCTACATGCTTTCGGAGCTTGCGCCCCAGCGCAGCAAGGCCATGGGAAAACAAGGCCGCATCGCGACGATCAGCGCAAAGATCCAGATGCCGCGCGACTGGCACGATGTGATCGACATCATGGGGGATATGGATGGCTTTGGCCTGCTGAACTCGCGGCTGGATATCCCGACCGATCATCGTGTCACGGGGGCATGGCATCATACCAATACCGAATTGCCCTTTCACCTGCCGGTCACGCGCGCGCTGAGCGCCGCCATGGCGGGGTGAACGAAAAAGGCCGCCCCTTTCGGGACGGCCCTCGTCTGTCTTGCGACAGGCGGATGATTACATCATGCCGCCCATGCCGCCCATGTCGGGCATGCCGCCGGCCGGAGCTTTCGGCTCGGGCTTCTCGGCGATCATCGCTTCGGTGGTGATCAAGAGACCTGCAACCGAGGCGGCGTCTTCCAGCGCGGTGCGGACAACCTTGGCCGGGTCGATGACGCCGAACTTGAACATGTCGCCATATTCTTCGGTCTGGGCGTTGAAGCCGAAGGCCTTGTCCGAGGATTCGCGGACCTTGCCGGCCACGACAGCGCCGTCGACGCCAGCGTTTTCAGCGATCTGGCGCATCGGAGCTTCCAGGGCGCGGCGGACGATGGCGATGCCGGCGTCCTGGTCCGAGTTCACACCGGTCAGGCCTTCGAGGACCTTGCCGCCTTGAACCAGGGCAACGCCGCCACCGACGACAACACCTTCTTGAACCGCAGCGCGGGTCGCGTTCAGGGCGTCGTCAACGCGGTCCTTGCGCTCTTTGACTTCGATTTCGGTCATGCCGCCGACGCGGATGACGGCAACGCCACCGGCCAGTTTGGCAACGCGCTCTTGCAGTTTCTCGCGGTCGTAGTCCGAGGTGGTTTCCTCGATCTGCTGACGGATTTGCGAAACGCGGGCTTCGATCTCGGCTTTTTCACCCGAACCATCGACGATGGTGGTGTTGTCCTTGTTGATCGTGACTTTCTTCGCACGGCCGAGCATGTCGACGGTGACGTTTTCCAGCTTCATGCCCAGGTCTTCCGAAATCACCTGACCGCCGGTCAGGATCGCGATGTCCTGCAGCATGGCCTTGCGACGATCGCCGAAGCCCGGAGCCTTGACGGCGGCGATTTTCAGACCGCCACGCAGCTTGTTGACGACCAGCGTGGCCAGGGCCTCGCCTTCGACGTCTTCAGCGATGATGATCAGCGGCTTTTGCGACTGGATGACCGATTCCAGCAGCGGGACCATCGGCTGCAGCGACGAGAGCTTTTTCTCGTGCAGCAGGATGTAGGCGTCTTCCAGCTCGGCAATCATCTTGTCGGCGTTGGTGACGAAGTAGGGCGAAAGGTAGCCGCGGTCGAACTGCATGCCTTCGACGACTTCGACTTCGGTTTCCATGCCCTTGTTTTCTTCGACGGTGATCACACCCTCGTTTCCAACTTTCTGCATGGCTTCGGCGATCTGCTGGCCGATGAAGGCCTCGCCGTTGGCCGAGATGGTGCCGACTTGCGCAACTTCAGCCGAGTCGTTGACCGGGCGGGCAGCAGCCTTGATCGCTTCGACGACTTTCGAGGTCGCGAGGTCGATGCCGCGCTTCAGGTCCATCGGGTTCAGGCCAGCCGCAACCGACTTCATGCCTTCGCGGATGATGGCCTGGGCCAGGACCGTGGCGGTGGTGGTGCCGTCGCCAGCTTCGTCATTGGTGCGCGAAGCGACTTCGCGAACCATCTGGGCGCCCATGTTCTCGAACTTGTCCGAAAGCTCGATCTCTTTGGCGACCGAAACGCCGTCCTTGGTGATGCGCGGGGCGCCGAAGGACTTGTCGATCACGACGTTGCGGCCTTTCGGGCCGAGGGTCACTTTGACGGCATCCGCGAGGATGTTCACGCCTTTCAGCATGCGGTCGCGGGCGTCGCTGTTGAACTTGACTTCTTTAGCAGCCATTTGTTCTTCTCCTGGAATGGGTTAGCGGAAAGCGGAAATCAGGCGATGACGCCCAGGATGTCGCTTTCTTTCATGATCAGCAGCTCTTCGCCGTCGATCGTGACTTCGGTGCCCGACCATTTGCCGAACAGGACGCGATCACCAGCCGCGACCGCGGGTGCGATCAGCTCGCCCGAGTCCTTGCGAGCGCCTTCGCCAACCGAGACGATTTCGCCTTCAGCGGGTTTTTCTTTTGCGCTATCGGGGATGATCAGGCCGCCCTTGGTTTTCTCGTCCGACTGGACGCGACGGACCAGAACGCGGTCGTGCAGCGGTTTGAAAGCCATGTGAACACTCCGGTGTTACAGGTTGCAGTGTTTTCGTTGTTGGCACTCGGTCTTGGTGAGTGCCAGTGCCGGAACATCTAGGCAGCAGCCGATTTCGTGTCAACGGCTCTGTCGCGCGAATTTTCATTTCAGGTTTCTCGACGCCGTTTCCCGGCGCGGGATTGGCAAGTGCGGCCCGGCCCGGCCGGAGGGGGAAGGCGCTGCGGAATGTCGATTCGCCTCTGCGCGTCCGCTGCCGCGGGAACCGGTCGGGCCCTTTCGAATGCGACGCATTTGCAGCGCGCCCCCGGCCATGCCATTCTTTGCGCAAGCGAAATGGAAACCGACAATGCGCCTGCGCCAATTTCTTGCCACCCTGATTGTAGCCGCACTTGCTGGCCTGCCCGTCGCTGCCGGTGAATGTGTCGGGCGCAACCTGTTTGATGACCTGCCGCCCGCACAGCTTGCCGCGCTTGAGGCCGCGACCCGCAAGGAGCCCTTTCACGAGGGGCTTTTCTGGCGTGCAACCAAGGGGAACGAGCAGGTGACGCTGATCGGCACCTATCATTTCGACGATCCGCGTCATCGCCAGACGATGGCCCGTTTCGGGCCGCTCGTCGATGCGGCGGGGGCCTTGCTGGTCGAGGCAGGCCCGACCGAGGAAAAGCGCCTTTCGGACGCCATCGCGGCTGACCCGTCGCTGATCATGGACAGCAAGGGGCCGACCCTGCCCGAGCGCATGTCGCCCGAAGATTGGGAATCGCTTTGGACCGCACTCGAGGCGCGGGGCATGCCTGCCGTCATCAGCAGCCGGATGCGGCCCTGGTATGTCTCGGTCATGCTGGGCATCTCGCCTTGCATGCTCGATACGGTGAGGAAAAGCGGCGAGACGGGCGGGCTTGACCACAAGCTGATCGAAAGGGCTCAGAAAGCGGGTGTCGCGGTTCATGCGCTTGAGCCCTGGAACACGGTCTTTTCGCTTTTCGATGGCATGACCGCCGATGAAGAAATCGACATGATCCGCGCCGCGATGCCTGCCGCGGAATATGCGGATGACTATGCGGTGACGCTGACCGAGGCATATTTTTCCGAAAACAGCTGGCTGATCTGGGAATTCGGTCGTCTCGACGCCTATGCGAGGTCGGGCCTGTCGCGGGCCGAGGTCGACAATCAGATGCGCCTGGCGCAGGAAAAGCTGATCGACCAGCGCAATATCAGCTGGATCGGTCCGATCGAGGCGGCGGCTGCCGATGCCGCCCAAAAGGGAAAGGGCATCGTCGTCGGTTTCGGGGCATTGCATCTTCCGGGGCGCGAGGGCGTACTTTCGCTTTTGCAGAATGCGGGCTGGGCCATCCAGCCGATCCTATCAGGGGAGGGGGCGAATGGCGGATGAACTCTGGCGCGAAGAGCGCGAATTTTGGCTGGCCGGAGCGGCCGAGGCGGCCCGGAAGCTTGATGAAACCTGCGTCATGGCCTTTGCTCCGACCGGTATCCTGACCCGGCGCAAGGTCGTCGAACGGTTTGGATCGACGCCGCGCTGGCAGGAAGTTTCGATGTCCGATCGCGCCGTGGTCGAAACGAACGATGTCTGCGTGCTGGCCTATCGCGCCACGGCGCGCCGCTCGGGGGCGGATGCCTATCGCGCGCTTTGCACGACAACCTGGATCAGGCGCGAAGGCGACTGGCGGATCCTGCAGCATCAGCAGACGCCGGTCTGACGCCGACCGTCTGTTCCTGAAATGCCGGGAACGTTTTCGACGGCCTTGCGCGCAGCATTTCCTGTCCCGACCGGCCGGGCAATGCATGGGTCGCGCAGACGATGTGCGGGCGAATGCCTTGTGGCGGCGGGTCAATAGACAATCCCGGGCTCAAGCCCTATAACGCGCACGACTTTTCCGATCTCGTGAAGGTAGCTCCATGATCAAGGTTTTCGGCCACAAGGCACCCGACACCGACTCGACCGGTTCGCCCATCATCTGGGCCTGGTATCTCTCCGAGGTCCGCAAGCAGCCGGCGGTTGCCGTGCTTCAGGGTGAGCCGAATACCGAGGCCGCCTGGATGCTGTCCAAATGGGATCTGCCCAAACCCGAGATCATCGCGGATGTGGCCGCGGGCGAAAAATGCGTCGTCGTCGACACGAACAATCCGGCCGAGCTGCCCGCCTCGATCAACGAGGCCGAGGTCATCGAGATCATCGACCACCACCTTCTGGCCGGCGGTATCAAGACGCGCCTGCCGATCAACATCACGATCCGCCCGCTGGCTTGCACCGCCACCATCATGCACGACCTGATGGGCGACGAGGCCCTGGCGCGCGCGCCCCGCGCGATCAAGGGCGCGATGCTCACCTGCATCCTGTCGGATACGCTGGAATTCCGCAGCCCCACCACCACCGCGCATGACCGCTTCGTTGCCGAGAAGCTCGCCAAGGATCTGGGCATCTCGATCCCCGAATACGCGTCCGAAATGTTTGCCGCGAAGTCGGATGTCTCGGCATTTACCGAAGAAGCTCTCCTGCGTATGGACAGCAAGGAATACGAGCTTGGCGGCAAGCAGCTGCGGGTTTCGGTTCTGGAAACCACAGCGCCGAAGGTCCTGCTTGACCGCAAGGGCGCGCTGATGGCGGCCATGCCGGGTGTCGCCAGCGCCGATGGTGCTGACGAGGTGCTGCTTTTCATCATCGACATCCTCAACGAGGAAGCGACGCTTTTCGTGCCGAATGATTTCGTCAGGCAGGTCGCCGAGAAGAGCTTCAACGCCACCGTGTCGGGTGACACCGTGGTGCTGCCCGGCATCATGTCGCGCAAGAAGCAGATCATCCCCGCGCTCGCGATTTAAGCTAGAAGGCTCTCATGACGCAGATCATCAATTCGCTGGCCGAAGTTTCGGCCGATTACGACGTGCTGTTCTGCGATCTGTGGGGCTGCCTTCACAACGGTGTGGCGGCTTATCCGGCCGCCGTCGCCGCATTGCAGGCGTTTCGCGCCCAGGGTGGCAAGGTCGTCCTGCTGACCAATGCGCCGCGCCCGTGGAAATATGTCGAGGCCCAGCTGGACCGCATGGAGGTCCCCAAGGATGCCTGGGACGTCATCGTCAGTTCGGGCGATGCAGCGCAGGACGCCATGTTTGCCGGCGCCGTCGGTCGCAAGGTCTGGGCGATCGCCATGCCCAAGGACGAAGGCTTCTTTGCCGATGTGCCGCCGGAATGGCACGATGCGCCCGCGATCGAGCGCGTGCCGCTGGACGAGGCCGAGGGCATCGTCTGCACCGGCCTTTTCGATGATGCGACCGAAACGCCCGAGGATTACCGCTCGCGCCTCATGCTGGCCAAGGAACGCGGCATGAAGCTGCTTTGCGCCAATCCAGACGTGATCGTCGATCTGGGCGAGACGCGGCTTTACTGCGCGGGCGCCCTGGCCGAGTTCTACGAGGATCTGGGCGGCACCTCACTTTACTTCGGCAAACCCCACCCGCCGATCTATGATCTGGCGCGTCGCAAGCTGGGCCTGGGTGACGATGCCCGCATCCTTGCCGTCGGCGACGGGATCGCGACCGACATTCCCGGCGCCGCAGGAGAGGGGATCGACGCCCTTTTCGTTTCGGGCGGTCTCGCTTTCGACCAGTTCGGCGCGGATGTCGAGAGCCCCGATCAGGCGAAGCTGAACGAATGGCTGGCGATGCGCAATGAAAACCCGCGCTACAGCATCGGTCGGCTGCGTTGATTACGGGCCGGCAGATCTGAAAGATCGCCGCTTCTTCTTCGCGTCATGCTTGCAACCCGCTGCGGCCTCGGCGATACGGTCGTTCTGAAGGGTGAAGCGGGCATTCGGCCGCGAAGCCGAAAGTTCGAGAACTGAGCGGGCCGCAGATCGGCCCATCGGGGGCCCGTTTGCGCATCCATCACGATTGGAAAGGTCTGTCGCCCGAGGCACGCGGAGCGACAGTGGCCATGGGGAATTTCGATGGTGTGCATCTGGGGCACCGCTCGGTCATCGATGCCGCGCGCGCTGCGGCCGATGCACCCTTGGGCGTCATCACCTTCGAGCCCCATCCCCGCGAATTCTTTCAACCCGATGCTCCGGCGTTCCGGCTGATGAATGCCGAATCGCGCGCGAACCGGCTTGGACGCCTGGGCGTCGATCATCTTTACGAACTGCCCTTCGACGCGGTTCTCGCAGGTCTGGCGCCCGAAGATTTCGCGCGCGAGGTGCTGGTCGACGGGCTGGGAATCCGCCATGTCACGGTTGGGGCCGATTTCTGCTTCGGCCGCAAGCGGTCGGGGAACGCCCAGACGCTGACGCAACTTGGCCGAGAGCTTGGCTTTGGTGTGACGGTCGCGCCGCTGATCGGTGACGGGCGAAACGAATACAGCTCGACCGCCATCCGCGAGGCCCTGGCCGATGGACGCACCCGCGACGCCGAGCGCATGCTGGGGCATTGGCATCGACTTGATGGCGAGGTCGTGCATGGCGACAAGCGCGGGAGGGATCTGGGTTATCCGACGGCGAACATGGCGGTGGGCGGCCTGCATCTGCCACGCTTTGGCATCTATGCCGTGCTGATCGACGTCCTGACCGGCCCCGAACGCGGTGGCTATACCGGCGTTGCCAATCTTGGCGTCAGGCCGATGTTCGGCGAAAATCGTCCCAACTTCGAAACGCATGTCTTCGATTTCAAAGCGGATCTTTACGGAGAGCACGTTTCCGTGGCGCTGGTCGAATTCCTGCGCCCCGAGATGAAATTCGACAGCATCGATGCGCTCATCGCCCAGATGGATCAGGATAGCGCCAAGGCGCGCGCGATCCTGGAGGCACGCTGATGCGCGATCGATTCTGGGAACTTCCCCTGAAAAGCCTTCAGCCCGATGAGTGGGAGGCGCTTTGCGACGGTTGCGGCAAGTGCTGCCTGAACAAGATCGAGTATGAGGATACCGGTGAATTGGCCTTCACCCGTGTGTCCTGCAAGCTGCTGGATGGTCAGACCTGCCAATGTTCGAACTATGCAAAGCGGCACGATTATGTGCCCGATTGCATCGTACTGACGCCGAAGAAGCTTAAGGAAATCGCCTGGTGGCTGCCCGCGACCTGTGCCTATCGGCTCAGGACCGAGGGCAAGCCGCTTTACCCCTGGCATCACCTCATTTCAGGGTCGCGCGAATCCGTCCATGAGGCGGGGATCAGCATCCGGGGCCGCACGGTCAGCGAATTGACCGTGACCGAGGACGATTGGGACGATTACATCATCGAGGATCTGGCATGAATTTTGCATCTGACAATGTGCATGGCGTTCACCCGAAGGTCCTGCAGGCATTGTCTGACTGCAACGAGGGTGCGATGGGGTCATATGGCGCCGATCCTGTCACCGTACGGGCCGAAGCGGCCTATCGCGAGTTGCTGGATGCCCCAGACGCGGTCGTGCGCTTCGTCGCGACCGGAACCGCGGCCAATGCTTTGGTCTGTGCCCAGCTTTCGCCCAGTTTCGGTCGGATCTATTGCCACGAGTCCGCCCATATCCATCGCGATGAATGCTCGGCCCCTGAATTCTACAGCCATGGCGCGAAGCTTGTGCCGCTGAGCGGAGCGCAGGGCAAGTTCGGCCCCGCCGCGCTTGCCGAGGCGATCCGGTTCGGCAAGGCGGGAAGCCTGAACGACGGCCGCAATGCCATGGTCTCGATCACGAACGCGACGGAATGGGGTACCTGCTATGGCCCTTCCGAAGTGGCGGCACTCGCGACGGTCGCGCATGAAGCCGGGCTGCCCCTGCACATGGACGGCGCCCGCTTTGCCAATGCCGTGGCGGGGCTGGGCAGCGATCCGGCCGCGCTGACCTGGCAGGCAGGTGTCGACGTGCTGTGCTTTGGCGGAACGAAGAACGGGGCGCTTGCCGCCGAGGCGGTGATCTTCTTCGACCCGGCCCGTGCCGACGGCTTCGACTATCGCCGCAAGCAGGCGGGACAGGTCTATTCCAAGCAGCGCTACCTTGCGGCGCAGATGCTCGCGCTTGTCGAGGACGGGTTGTGGCTTGATCTTGCGCGTCATGCGAATGCAGCCGCCACGCGACTGGGACAGGGGATCGAGCAGGCCGGGGGCAGCCTGGTGGTGCCGGTCGAGGCGAACGAGGTATTTGCCCGCCTGCCATCCGACGCGCATGAACGCGCCCGTGCGCATGGCGCTGTCTATCATCTTTGGCAGGATGAACTTCCGGCTCCGGGCGAGCCGGTCACGGTTCGTCTTGTCACGAGCTGGGCCACCCGCGAAGATGAGGTAACCGATCTGCTGGACCTGCTGCGCGGCGCCTAATCTGCGCTCAGCGCGGATGCCAACAGAACAAGCGCGCGCTCGACCGTCGCGGCGCGCACCTTGTCACGGCCGAGCGCGCCGAATTCGAAGGTCTCGGTCCTGACGCCCCAGCCATCCGCAATGCCGAAGCAAACCCGACCTTCGGGTTTGTGCTCCGATCCGCCGGGGCCCGCGATCCCGGTGACGGCGACGACGATGCCCGCTTGCGAGCGGCTCAGTGCGCCTTGGGCCATCTCGGCCGCGACCTCTTCGCTGACCGCGCCATGGGCATCAAGCGTGCTGGGCTGCACGCCCAGCATCTCGATCTTCGCGGCGTTCGAATAGGTGATATAGCCTCGATCCACGATCTCGGACGACCCGGGGATGTCGGTCAACCTACCCACGATAAGCCCGCCCGTGCAGCTTTCGGCGGTCGCGATCATTACCCCGCGCCCGCGGGCCAAGTCGAGCACTTCGGCAGGGGTCACAGCATGGGCTCCAAGACGGTATGATAAAGCCCGGCAAGGATCACCGAAACTACGCCTGCGAACAAGCCCGCCCAGAGATCGTCCAGCATCACGCCGCGTGCGTCGCCACGCCGATCGGCCCGACCCACGAGCCAGGGTTTCCAGATGTCAAAAAGCCGGAACAGCAGGAAAGGCACGACATAGGCCGGCCAGGCATCGAGGATCGAGATGCCGTGCCGCCAGAGCGGGATCATGGTGAAGCACATCGCAAGCCATTGTCCCGCCACCTCGTCGATGACGATTTCGGAAGGGTCCTTGTTTTCGCTGTTCGCCACGACACGAGGCACCGCCCAGAAGCCGAGGATTGTGGCCAGCACGAAGCCCAGCGGCACCAGAAGCGCTGCCCCCATTTCGTAAAACAGCACGGCAAGGGCGACCGCTGCCGCCGAGCCCCAGGTGCCCGGCGCTGGCCGCAGAAGCCCGACCCCGAAAAAGGTTGCGATCTGACGTTCCATGCTCAGCTCCCGATCAGGGTGGCGGTTGCGATCGCGGCAATGCCTTCCTCGCGCCCGGTAAAGCCAAGCCGCTCTGAGGTGGTTGCCTTGACGCTGATCCGGTCGGGATCGACGCCCATGATCTCGGACAGGCGTAACTGCATGGCACCCGCATGGGGCCCGACCTTGGGCCTTTCGCAGATCAGCGTGACATCGGCATTTGAAAGCGTGAACCCCATCGAGCGCGCAAGTTCGATTGCGTGGCGCAGGAAGATATGGCTTTCCGCGCCTTTCCATTGCGGGTCCGAGGGCGGGAAGTGCCGCCCGATATCGCCCTGCGCCAATGCGCCATAGATCGCGTCGGTCAGCGCATGCATGCCGACATCTGCGTCGGAATGCCCCAGCAACGCCTTGTCATGCGCGATCTTCACACCGCAAAGCCAGACATGATCGCCTTGCGTAAAGGCATGCACGTCAAATCCGTTTCCAAGGCGAATGTCCATCGCGGCCCCCATGATGCCTTCGGCGCGCGCGAAATCCTGCGGCCAGGTCAGTTTCAGATTGTTCTCGTCGCCGGCGGTCACGGTCACGGAAAGGCCCGCGCGCAGGGCCAGTTCGACGTCATCCGCCCCTCCCTCGGGGAAGGCGCGATGGGCGGCCAGAATGGCGTCCAGCCGGAAACCTTGCGGTGTCTGCGCACGGAAAAGCCCGTCGCGACTTGCCGTTCCGGTTACACGCCCTTCGGTCGCACGCCATAGCGCATCGGTGACAGGAAGGGCGGGGGCTGCAGCTTCGGCGCCCGCTTCCAGCGCTTCGACCACGCCCCGGATGACCTCATGCGGGACGAGGGGGCGCGCGCCGTCATGGATCAGGACATGGGTCACGCCGGACCCTTCAAGCGTTTCGAGTGCAGCGCGGATGCTGGCGCTTCGGGTCTCGCCCCCCGTGACCAGAACGACCGGTCCGGCAAGATCGTCGATGCCGCGCTCCATGTCCTCGGGCGCGATGGTGACGATGATGCGGGGAAAATCGGCGAAGGCGCTGACGCTGCGCGAGATCACGCTGCGCCCGTCCAGGCTGCGCCATTGTTTCGGGACATCGCCGCCCGCGCGGGTGCCGCGTCCCGCCGCGGTGATGATCGCCGCATATGTTTCTGGTATCTTCATGGCGGCATGATTAGGCGAGCCCGCCCGTCTAGGCAATCGGCACGAGCTGCGACCTTTGGCCCGCGTGGACCGAGCAGATTCCGCCGCGTGGCATGTGGCTCATTTCAAGGGTTCTGCGTATAAGGTTCGGGACCGCCCGTCCGGGCCGACACATTCAACAGATATTCCGCTTCGGAGCCATTGCCATGACCGATCCTGCAACCATCGACCTTTCGAAAGACGCCGCGGCCCGTGCTGCAGTCGCGCTTGTCGAGAATGGCATGAAACTTGGCCTGGGGACCGGGTCGACGGCGAAGATCTTCGTGGATCGCCTGGCCGAGCGCGTGCATGACGAAGGAATGGACCTGCGCTGCGCCTCGACATCGAAGGCGACGGCGGACCAGGCGCGCAAGCTGGGACTGGTCGTCGAGGAACTCGACGATCTGGGCTGGCTGGATCTTACCATTGACGGCGCCGACGAGGTCGATCCGGACCTGAACCTGATCAAGGGCGGCGGCGCTGCCCATCTGCGCGAAAAGATCGTCGCGACGGCGTCCGATCGTATGGTCGTCGTTGCCGATCAGGGCAAGGTCGTGGAGTGCCTGGGCAAGTTCAAGCTTCCCGTCGAGGTCATTCCCTTTGGCTGGAAATCGACCCGCACCCATATCGAGCGCGCCCTTGCCGAGCTGGAGATGGAAGGGCGTCCGATCATCTTGCGCGAGCGTGATGGCAATCCCGTCCTGACTGACGAAAGCAACCTGATCCTCGATCTTGCGCTGGAAGAGATCCGCGACCCGCATGGACTGGCCCGGCAGTTGTCTTCGATCGCCGGAGTGGTTGAACATGGGCTTTTCCTGAATATCTGCAGCCTTGCGATCATCGGCCGTCCCGACGGCTCGGTCGTCGAATTGCTGCGAGAGGATCTGGAATGAGCTTCGACTACGACCTGTTCGTGATCGGCGGCGGCTCGGGAGGCGTGCGCGCCGCCCGCATTGCGGCCAGCGAATACGGCGCCCGCGTGGGCCTTGCCGAAGAAAGCCGCATGGGGGGCACCTGCGTGATCCGCGGCTGCGTGCCCAAGAAACTGATGATCTTTGCCTCGCAGGCCGAAGGAATCGTCGAGGAAACCCGTGGCTATGGTTGGACGACGGCCGATGCGGGCGCATTCGACTGGACGATGTTTCGCAACAAGCTGGATGCCGAACTGACACGGCTTGAGGGCGCCTATACCGGCGGCCTTGTCGCGGCGGATGTCGAAATCCACAAGCAGCGCGCCCGGCTGGTCGACGCCCATACGGTCGAACTGGCCGATGGCCAGCGCCTGAGCGCCAAGCACATCCTGATCGCGGTCGGAGGCCGGCCACAGCGCCCGGGGATCGAAGGCGAGGAGCTCGGCCTGATTTCGGATGATCTTTTCCTGATGGAAAAGCTGCCCGGTCGTGTTCTGGTGATCGGGGGCGGTTTCATCGCCTGCGAGTTCGCGACCATCCTGCAGGGCCTGGGCGCCGAAACCGTTCTCAGCTATCGCGGCAACGCGGTGCTGCGCGGCTTTGACGAGGAAATGCGCCGCCACGCGACCGAGCAGTTGCGGGTCGTGGGCGTCGAGTTGAAGCTGGGCACCGTTCCAGCCAAGCTTGAAAAGGACGGCGAAAGGACCCGTGTCATCTGGTCCGACGGCGCGCAGGAAAGCTACGATGCGGTGATGTTCGCGACCGGCCGGACCCCGAATACCGAGGGGCTAGGGCTTACCGAACTGGGCGTCAAGCTGGGCGCGCGGGGCGAGGTCGTCGTGGATGAATGGTCGCAGACCTCGGTTCCTTCGATCTTTGCCGTGGGCGATGTGACCGATCGGGTCAACCTTACGCCCGTCGCCATCCGTGAAGGTCACAGCTTTGCCGACACGATCTTTGGCGCGAAGCCACGCAAGGTCGATCACGGCCTGGTCGCCTCGGCGGTCTATGTGCGACCCCATGAGGTCGCGACCATCGGCCTGACCGAGGAAGAGGCCGCCGCCAAGGGACCGCATGAAGTCTATGTCGCGAGCTTCCGGCCGATGCGTTCGCTCTTTGCGGGATCGGATGCCCGTGTCATCATGAAGCTTCTGGTGGATGCCGGGACGAAGAAGGTCACCGGTTGCCACATCTTCGGGCCGGAAGCCGGCGAGATGATCCAGTTGGTTGCGATCCCGATGGGTATGGGGGCGACCAAGGCCGATTTCGACGCGGCCATCGCGGTGCATCCGACGCTGGCCGAGGAGATTGTGACGATGCGCAGGCCCACGCGTCATATCGGTGGGGCCCATCCTGACAAAACCGTTGGTTCGGCTTGATTTTTGGGCCTTCGGCCCCAGTTACAAGCTGAAATAGTCGCACGAATAGCATACGAGGCAAGAGAGGCATGGCAGGACAAGGCCCTTGGGGCGGTGGAGGAGATGACGGCAAGGGTGGGAAGGAACCACCCCAAGGGGGCCAGCGCCCCTGGGGCAATGCCGGAGGCAACCAGGGCGGCAAGAAGGGGGAGGATCCACGAGGTCCGCGCCGCGGCGAACAGATTCCGGAAATCGAAGAGCTGATGCGCAAGGGACAAGACCGGCTGCGCGTCCTGATGGGCGGCAAGGGTGGCGGCCCGCGTGGCAGCGGCCCGCGCCGTTCGCAGGGTCCGCAGATGTCGCGCGGGTCCTGGGGCCTCGTTGCGCTTGGCGCGGTGGCGTTCTGGGCCTTCATGTCCTTCTATACCGTCAACCCCGAAGAACGTTCGGTCGAGCTGTTGTTCGGTCGCCCCTTCGCGACGGCTGAAGAAGGTCTGAACTTTGCCCCCTGGCCTGTCGTGCGCGCCGAGGTGGTCTCGGTCTCCAGCGAACGCACCACCGAAATCGGCACGGGCCGCGCCGGTCCGATGGATAGCGGCCTGATGCTGACGCGCGACCAGAATATCGTGGACATGGCCTACCAGGTGGTCTGGAATATCTCGGACCCCGAGAAATACCTGTTCAACCTGGCCGATCCCGAGGACACGATCCGCGCCGTGGCGGAATCCGCCATGCGCGACATCGTCGCCCGCTCGGAACTCGCTCCGATCTTGAACCGCGACCGCGGCACCATCGGCGAAGACCTGAAACTGGCTGTCCAGAATACGCTTGACGCCTATGAGGCCGGGATCAACGTGGTCCGGGTCAACCTCGACCGTGCCGACCCTCCGCGCGAGGTGATCGACAGCTTCCGCGAAGTGCAGGCCGCGCAGCAGGAACGCGACCGCCTGGAAAAAGAGGCGGATGCCTATGCGAATCGCGTGCTGGCCAATGCCCGTGGTGAAGCTGCCGCGGTGATCGAACGCTCGGAAGCCTATCGGGCGGATGCCGTCAACACCGCCGAAGGTGAAGCGGCGCGCTTCAACTCGGTCTATGACGAATATGTCAAGGCGCCGGACGTGACCCGTCGCCGGATGTACCTCGAGACGATGGAGAAAGTCCTTGGCGGGGTGAACAAGGTCATCCTGGATGGCGAAACCGGGCAGGGCGTCGTGCCTTACCTGCCGCTCGACCAGCTGCGCAGCGGCGCGTCGACAGCCACCGGGAAAACCGACACCACCAGCGGGGGGAACCAATAATGAGCCGCGCAATTTCCATTCTGGTTCTGCCCTTCGTCGCCGTCGTGGCGCTTCTGGTTTCGGCATCGGTCTATATCGTCGACGTGCGTGAAAAAGCCCTCGTCCTGCGCTTCGGTGAAGTTGTCGATGTGCGCGAAAATCCGGGTCTTGGCCTCAAGGTTCCCTTCATCGACCAGGTCGTGCGCTACGACGCGCGTATCCTGGGGATTCCGACTCCGCCGCTGGAGGTCACGCCGCTTGACGACCGCCGTCTTGTGGTTGACGCCTTCGCGCGTTGGCAGATCACCGATGTCGTGCAGTTCCGTCGTGCCACCGCCGCGGGCGGCATCCAGTTCGCCCAGCAGCGACTGGCCGACATCGTGACGAACGCCATCCGCCAGGTCATGGGCTCGGTGCCTTCGACCACCGTGCTTTCGGATGACCGGACGCCGCTGATGAACCAGATCCGCGATCTGGCGCGCCAGAACGCCGAGGATCTGGGCGTGCGCGTGATCGACGTGCGCCTGACCCGCACCGACCTGCCCGAGCAGAACCTGACCGCGACCTATGCCAGGATGCGCGCCGAGCGCGAACGCGAGGCCGCCGACGAGATCGCCCGCGGTGGCGAGGCCGCGCAGCGCGTCCGTGCCGCCGCCGACCGGACCGTGGTCGAACTGACCTCGGAGGCCCGCAAGAAGGCCGAAATCGTTCGCGGTGAGGCCGATGCCCGCCGGAACGCGATCTACGCCGAGGCATTCGGCAGGGACCCCGAGTTCTTCGCCTTCACCCGCTCGATGACGTCCTATGAACGGTCGCTGAGAGGTGAGAACAGCTCGATGGTAATCAAGCCGGAAGGCGAGTTCTTCGACTATCTGCGCAATGATGGATCGGAAAATGCCAACCCGGTCCCGGCCGCGCCTGCGCCGGCCCCGGTCGCAGAAACCGACGAAGAGGAAGAAACGCTCGCGCCCGACGTCACCAACCGTGAAGGCCAGCCGCTGGGCGAAAATGCCGGTGTCAAGCTGACGCCTCTTCCCGAGTCGCTGGCTCCGCCGCCGCAACAGGAAAGCATTGTCCCGCCTGTCCCGGCGAACTGAGCCAGGCCGCAGCATGCAGGGAAGGGGGCAAAGCATCGCTTTGCCCCTTTTCAAATTTCGAAACGAGTTCAGACCGTTTCGGACAGGGGATTCTTCCCCGATCCTGAGCTGTGACGTGATCGGGGTCTGACCTGCAGGCCAAGCAGAGTCCAAGGCGGCTGAACTGGCTGGGTCTGCAGCGGCGCTTCCTCGATATCGACGCTATGCGTGCCGATCTGCGCGCCATCAAGGCGCATCATTCCCGACACCGGGGCCACATCGTCATAATCCCGCCCGAAGCCGATATCGACGTGATCTCCCAGCGCATAGCATGCGTTGGTCGGGTCATAGTCGATCCAGCCCGCATCCGTGCCGCACCAGGCGCGAACCCAGGCATGGCTGGCATCGGCGCCGACCAACCTTGGCTGTCCGGGTGGGGGCAGGGTGCGCAGATAGCCCCCGACATATGCGGCCGGTATGCCGAGGCTGCGCAAAGCCCCGACCATGATCTGGGCAAAGTCCTGACAGACGCCTCGCTTCTGGCGGAAGGCTTCGGCCGGGGGCGTGTTCACGTCGGTCGCCTTTGAATCGAAGGTCATCTTGCCATGAAGGGCAAGCCCGAGCTGCTCGAGCGCTTCTCGCGCCGTCGCCGCGGATCGGGTCATCTGCCGGGCGAAGCTGGCGATTTCGAGATCAGGAGAAATGCGCTGGGTCGAGGCCAGGAAATGGTGTGGCGATCTGGGGCCGAGGCCGCGATGACCGGCAATCTCGCCGCCCAGCCGTTCGAGGGGTGCTGAAATGTCCAGACCGATTTCATGTGCGATGCGCTGCACATCCGCTTCGAGCACCAGCTCAAGTTCGGTCATACCCGCAGGCATGACGAGTTCGATCACCCGCGTCCCGAAGAAATCGACGAATTCATCGGTTTCCGTCGGATCGGGATCGACTTGCAGGGATGCGTTAAGGACGTTTTGCGTGCCTGCGACGGTGGCGGGCAGGATGCGGAAAAGCTGTCGGCCCGAGCCAGCGGGGCGTTCGAACGTGTATTGGAACGCGATCTGCATCCGATAGATCGTCATCGCAGATATGCCTCGGTCAGATTGTCGGAAATCGCGGCGATCTGGGTGGCCAGGTCCAGCAGCGCGGTGCGGGACAAGGTTTCGGGTGTTTCGGTGGCGACCTTGGTCTGGCAGCGCAGGATGGCGCGGGCCAGCAAGGAATATTCACCATGAGTGACGCTGCCGGGCAGTTCTGCCATCTGCACCATCATCTCGTCGATCTGGTTGCGGACGGAACGCGGGTTCATCGGATCGAGCACCAGAAGGTCGATCACCGTTTCGCGCGATGTCGAAACGGCATAGCGCTGGCGATGGGTCATGACGCTGTCGCCCAGTTCCACGCAAAGGTCGAGTGCCCCTTGCGGCGCGTCCGGCTCGGCCAGGGCTGCAACCATCCCGGCCGTGCCGAGCGCCCGTTCCAGGAGCCGCCCCAGTGCCAGGAAGCGCCAGCCGTAAAAGCGATACATGTTCTCGTGAACCAGCCCGGAAAAGCCCGCGAGCTTGCGCAGGATGGCCGACAGGGCGCGGGCCGCATCATCGCCCGATGAGACCCGCCCGGCCATCTGCCTTGCCGTCTTCTCGAGATCCGAAAGCGCCGACCAGCCATCGGTCGAGAATCGGTCGCGAACCTGCCCTGCGCTGCTCGACGCCGCCGAAAGCGTGTCGATCAGTTCCGAGGGGATAGGCGCGCCGCCCTTGATCCCGTAGGTCTTCAAGAGCCGGTCAAGCGCATGCTGAATGGGTTCCGCGCCGCGGCCGCTTTCCGCTTCGCGGATATGGCGCGCGCGCAGGATGCGGACCATTTGCTCGGTGCGTTCGACATAGCGTCCCATCCAGAACAGGTTATCCGCCGCACGCGACGGCAGGGTGCTTGGCGCGCTTCGCCGATAGGGGCCCTTCTGCGTCGGAACCATGGTGACTGCCGGGACCTCGTTGTTGCTCACGATCCAGACATCGGCCGCGGCCCCCCCGCGCTGCATCGCAAGGGCAGTGGCCTCTTCGCTGTTTCCGATCCGCGCAAAGCCGCCGGGCATCACCTCCCAGCCCTCGGCGGTCCGGGCAAGGAAGACGCGCAGGCTGAAGGGACGGGGCACGATCCTGCCGTCGATCAGGGCAGGGGTGGTCGAGAGCCCGACGGTTTCCTGCGCGACAAGCTCCGGCCCCTCCTGCGCGAGACGTTGCCGCAACTCGTCCGATGTCAGGCCGGACGCCAGCACCGGAGCGGTTTCGCTGTCAAAGGGCAGTCCGGTGCCAAGCGCGGGGCTCAGCGCGATGTTGCGGGGATTGGCCAAGACTTCGTCACGCTCGGCGCTGCCGCCCAGCCACCAGGTGGCGATATTGGGCATGGCCAGCGGCTTGCCTGTCATCAGGCCCGAAAGCTTGGGCAGAAAGGCCATCATCGCGCGCGCTTCGAGCACCCCCGACCCCAGCGAATTGAGCATGCTCAGCCCGCCTTTGCGCAGGGCCGAAACAAGACCGGGCGTCCCGATGCGCGAAGCCGGGTTGAGTTCGAGCGGGTCGGTATATTCGCCATCCATGCGTCGCCAAAGCAGGTCAACCGGCCGCAATCCCGACACGGTGCGCACCATCAGGTGCCCGTTCTCGACCACCAGGTCGTCGCCCTGCACAAGCATGAAGCCAAGATAGCGCGCAATCCAGGCCTGCTCGAAATAGGTTTCGTTCAGCGGGCCGGGGGTCAGAATCGCGATCAGGGCATCATTGTCTGCCCGGACCTGCAAGAGATGATCGCGGAAATCGCGGAAGAAGCCTGCCAGTCGATGGACGTTCTGGACAGCGAAAAGATCGGCAAAGGCGCGCGAGGTAGCGACGCGGTTTTCCAGCGCATATCCCGCACCCGAAGGTGCCTGGGTCCGGTCCGACAGGACCCACCATAGGCCCTGGGGGCCCCGACCGATCTCGAATGCGATGAAATTCAGATAGCGCCCGGTGCGCGGCTTGATCCCGACCATCGGCCGCAGCCATTGCGGGTTCGAGGCGACCAGCGATGGCGGAAGATGTCCGGCGGCGACAAGTTGGTTCGGCCCGTAGAGATCGGCCATGACGGCCTCAAGCAGCTCGGCGCGCTGGATCAGGGCGGCGCTGACTTCTTCCCAGTCCCGTTCACTGATCAGGACGGGAATATGGCTGAGTGGCCAGGGACGGGCCGTCGAGTTTCCCCCGCCATATTGGCGATAGAAGACACCTGAATCGCGAAGATACTGGTTCGCCCGCGCCAGCGAGCGCGCCAGAAGGTCGGGCGGCAGGCGTTCGATGTGGTCCAAAAGCGGTTTCCACAGGGGCCGGATCTTCCCGAGCGCATCCACCATTTCGTCGGGGACGCCGGGCAAGGGCGCATAATCGGCGATGCCCAGCCCGCCACGGCGTGGCTGGGCCGCGGATTTGCTGTCGCTGCCAGACGCGGTTTCCATGGACCAGACTAGAGGCCCACGGGTCTGCGCAGGTCAAGCGTCATGGGGAATTCGGTGGAAATTCGCTCGGACTGTGGCCGATATCCCAAGCCTGGGCTGTGACCATTCGGCTGGAAACGTGCCAGCCTGCGGGCCTCTGCCTCGTTGCCATTGACGGGGAAGGTATCATAGCTGCGCCCGCCCGGATGTGCGACATGATAGGTGCAGCCGCCCAGTGACCGGCCCGACCAGTTGTCCCAGATATCGAAGGTCAGGGGCGCATCGACGCGCAGGACCGGATGGATCGCCGAGGCGGGTTGCCATGCCTTGAAGCGCACAGCGGCGACCGCCTCGCCGCCGCCAACATCCTGCAAGGGAACGCGGCGGCCATTGCACAACACCTGGTAGCGCGAAGGGTCAGCCGTGCGCAGCTTGACCTGAAGCCGTTCGGTCGAGCTGTCGGTATAGCGCACCGTGCCGCCGATCGCGCCGGTCTCGCCCAAGACGTGCCACGGTTCCAGCGCCTGTCGCAATTCCAGATGCGCGCCCTCATATTCCACCTCTCCGCAGAACGGGAAGCGGAACTCGCGGCTCGCCTCGAACCAGTCCTCGCGGAAATCGAAACCGTGCTGGCGCAGATCTGCCAGCACGTCGCGGAAATCCTGCCACAGGTAATGGGGCAACATGAAGCGATCGTGCAGCATCGTGCCCCAACGGCTAAGCTCTCCTTTGGCCGGGCTTTGCCAGAAACGCGCGATCAGGGCGCGGATCAGCAATTGCTGGGCAAGGCTCATGCGGGCATCGGGCGGCATCTCGAAGCCCCGGAACTCGATCAGGCCTAGCCGCCCGGTCGGGCCGTCGGGGGAATAGAGCTTGTCGATGCAGATCTCGGCGCGATGGGTATTGCCGGTCACGTCGGTCAGCATGTTGCGCAAGAGGCGGTCCACCAGCCAGGGCTGGGGCGGCATGCCTTCGCCGGGCGCGGGGATCTGCGAAAGCGCGATCTCCATCTCGTAAAGCGCGTCGTGGCGCGCCTCGTCGATGCGCGGCGCCTGAGATGTCGGGCCGATGAAGAGGCCCGAGAACAGGTAGCTGAGCGAGGGATGCCGGTTCCAGTGCAGGATCAGGCTCGCCAGCAGGTCGGGGCGGCGCAGGAAGGGGCTGTCCATCGTGGTCTGGCCGCCGACGACGACATGGTTGCCGCCGCCGGTGCCGGTATGCTTGCCGTCGATCATGAACTTGTCCGCGCCGAGGCGGGACTGGCGGGCCTCGTCATAGACGGCCGAGGTGATGTCCACGCAATCCTGCCAGTTCTGCGCGGGGTGGATGTTCACCTCGATGACGCCGGGATCGGGGGCAACGCGGATCACGTTCAGGCGGGGGTCCTGAGGCGGCGCGTAACCTTCGATATGGATCTTGAGACCAAGGCGCAGCGCGGCGGATTCCGCGGCATGGAGAAGGTCAAGATAATCCTCCAGCATCGTGACCGGGGGCATGAACACGCAAAGCCTGCCGTTTCTCGGCTCGACGGTCAGGGCGGTTCTGACGAAACCTTCGATCTCGGTCGTGTCTTGCTGCTGGATCGGTTGCTGGGGCGACGCCTGCACGAAGCTTGCCATCGGCTGCGACTTGCGCGCCGGATCGATCTGTCCGGGTGGTTCCAGGTCCGGCCGATCGATGGTCGGGTCCATCGGGTTGGTATAGGGATATTGCGCGGCCGTCAGATGGGGCAGGCTGTTCAGCGGCAGGCGATAGCCAGCCGCGCTGTCGCCCGGGACCAGGAACATCCGGCCGCGACGCAACCGCCAGGGTTCCGAATGCCATTTCCTCCGACCAGCACGCGACTGCCAGGGCTGGACCGGAAGGACGAACCCCACCGGGGCCGTCAGCCCCCGATTGAACACGGTTGCGATCCTGTGGCGTTCCTCGGGGTCCTTGAGCTTCGAATTTTCGGGCGTGACGTTCTCGGGCAGGTTGGCTTCCTTGACCAGCCATTCGGCGGGGTCCTCATAGGCAGGAACGATATTGTCCTGCGGCACGTCCAGCTCGACCGCAATTTCGCGCAGCAATTCCTGCGACTGCAGCGTGGTGGCCTGCTGGTCCACCCCTTCGGTCGCGATCAGATCGGGGTTCTGCCAAAGCGGCGCGCCGTCGCGGCGCCAGTAAAGCGAGAACGTCCAGCGCGGCAGGCTTTCGCCCGGATACCATTTGCCCTGGCCGTAATGCAGGAATCCGCCGGGAGCGAAGCGTGTCTTCAGGCGCCGGATCAGCGTATCGGCCAGCGCGCGCTTTTGTGGCCCGACCGCATCCGTGTTCCATTCGCCGCTTTCGAAATCGTCGATCGAAACGAAGGTCGGCTCGCCCCCCATTGTCAGGCGGACATCGCCTGCGTTCAGCGCGTCGTCCACCTTGCGGCCAAGTGCGTTCAGATCTTCCCACGCCTCATCCGAGAAGGGCTTGGTGATGCGCGGATGCTCGGCCACCCGGCGGATCTGCATGTCGAAATCGAACTCGGTCTTGGCCTGACCGAAATATCCGCCGCTGATCGGCGCGGCATTGCTGTAATGCGGGGTCGCGGCCAGCGGGATATGGCTTTCGCCGGTAAGAAGCCCCGAGGTCGGGTCAAGGCCAATCCAGCCCGCGCCGGGAATATAGACCTCGGCCCAGGCATGGAGGTCGGTGAAGTCCTTGTCGGTTCCGGACGGACCGTCCAGGGCTTCAAGATCGGGCTTGAGCTGGATCAGATAGCCCGAGACGAACCTTGCGGCGAATCCGAGATTGCGCAGCACCTGCACCAAAAGCCAGCTCGAGTCGCGGCAGGAGCCGCTGGCCAGTGCCAGCGTTTCCTCGGGCGTCTGGACGCCGGGCTCCAGCCGGATCGTGTAATTGACCAGTTCCGAGATCCGCGAATTCAGCCAGACGATGAAATCCGTCGTGCGCCGCCTGTCGCGGGGGATGCTGTCCAGAAGCTTCTGCAGTTTCGGCCCGGCGGGTTCGGGCTTGCGATAGATGACCAACTCGTCAATCAGATCTTCTGGATAGTCGAAAGGCCATTCTTCGGCGCTTTCCTCGGTGAAGAAGTCGAACGGGTTGTAGACGGTCATGTCGGCAACCAGATCAACCTCGATCTTCAGCTCGCGCACCGGCTCGGGGAAGACGAAACGCGCAAGCCAGTTGCCGAAGGGATCAAGCTGGTGGTTGACGAAATGCCCGCCCGGACTGACTTTCAGCGCATGCGAGATCACCCGGGTCCGGCTGTAGGGCGCTGGGCGAAGCCGGATGATCTGGGGGCCGAGAATGACGGGAGTGTCGTATTTGTAGTGGGTCAGGTGATAGATGCTGGCCTTGATCGACATGGTCCGTCCATTTCCTGTTGTCTCAGGAATTGCTAGCAGCCGGTCGCCTGCCTTGAAAACGACTGCTGGCCATGTCGGCCAATTGCGTCGAGGATTGTGACCAAAAAGCAGGCAGGTGCTGCCAGTCGGGACCTATTCGGGCGTGACGGGCTGGTTGGCCAGCCGAACTTCGTCCTCGGAAATCTCGCGCTGCCATTCGCGCCAGATCGACACGAGCAGGGCCATCAGGACGGGGCCGACGAACAGGCCGACGATGCCCAGTGTCTTCACGCCGCCGATAAGGCCGAAGAATGTGGGCAGGAAGGGCAGCTTGACCGGGCCGCCGACCAACAATGGCCGGATGGTCTTGTCGACGATGAAAAGTTCGCAGGTGCCCCAGATGAACAGCGCAAGCCCCGCAACGGGTGAACCGCTGGCCGCGAGATAGACCGAGACCAGCGTAAAGCAAAGCGGTGCGCCACCCGGGATCAGGGCCATGAAGCCGGTGATCACGCCGAAGGTCACGGGCGAAGGGACACCGGCGATCCAGTAGGCTATCCCAAGGATCACGCCTTCGCCGATGGCGATCAGCGTCATCCCCGTCACCGTTGAACTGATCGTCGCCGGCACCACGCGCGAGAGCCTGTCCCATCGGTCGGGCAGGATGCGCGCGCCCACTCGGTCAAGCTGAGCCACGAGGCGGTCGCCATCGCGGTAAAGCACGAACAGCGTGATCAGCATGAAAAGAAGTGTCAGCGTCAGGTGAAACGCAAGCGATCCCGCCGTGAGCGCGCCGCGATAGATCGTCCCGATATTCGAGCCCGAGACGGCTTGGACGATTTCGCTGATGCCGCCGGGGTGACCGATATAGGTCCGCCACTGCTCGTCCAGCCAGGGGCCGACCTGGGGCAATTCGACCATCCAGCCGGGCGTCGGCGCACCCGAGGCGTTCACGAAGATCGCCCAGTTGATCCAGTCCTTCAATTCGCCAAAGGCGTAGATCAGCGCCATGGCGATCGGAATGACAAGGAAACAAACCAGCAAGAGCACCATGACCGTTGCCGTCATGGTTCGTCCGAGGTTCAGTTGATGGACGCCGCGGTTGCGCAGCGGCCAGCTTGCCAGCGCGATCACCGTGGCGGCGAGAACCGGAACCAGAAAGCCGTGGAAGAAATAGATTGAAGCCAGCACGATCCCGAGCAACAGCCAGCGCGCGGCCGAGATATTGGTCAGGAGCGGTTGGCGGTGCGGTCTCAGACCCGTCGCGCGCACTGTCGCCGATGAGGCGGGCGTGCTTTTTCCGGTCTTGCGGTCGGTTGCCTCTGCAGTAGTCATCTTCCTCGTCCGGAATGCGCGGGATCACATCATAACAGATCGACCGGGGCTGCAAGCAGGGAATGCCCGCCTGCGGGGCGGCCTGACCAGTTGTCTCGCACCGTCATGACGTGAAAATGACCTTCTGCCGGTTCACGCGGCTTGCCTGGCCACGCGCGATGTCGCAAGGGCAAGCCCGTCCACCACGGCAGTGAAGGCCTCGGAATGCTTCAGCTCGGCATTGGGGCATAGGGTTTGCGCGACATCGCGCACCAGCCCCATCAGACTGGAGCCCCCGACAAGGATCACCCGGTCGATCTGGTCAGGCCGCGCGCCGGACATTTCGATGGTTTCGCGCGCGGCATCCAGCAGGTCGGCGCGATAGGACATCAGCGCGCGGTCAAGTGATGCAGGGGTGATGTCGCAGCCCAGCCCCGGCGCGACGAAGCCCATGGCGATGCGTGCCGCCTCGTCCCCTGCATTCGCCGCGATCTTGCCATGCTCGACGGCGAAGGCCAGTTCATGCCCCAGTTCTTCGTCAAGGACGGTGACGAGATGGCCCATGGCCTTGCGATCGACCGCAAGCCTGGCCATGTCCTGCGCCATGCGCCGCGTTTCCGGCGTGTAGAGAAACGGAATGCGTGCCCAGGTCGCGAGGTCGGAATAGATCGCATTCGGCACCGGCAGCCTGCCTTCGCCCATCTCGCGACGCAATTCGCCGCCATGACCTAGCGTGGGCATCGCGTGCTGCATCGACACCGCATGGTCAAAATCGGTTCCGCCAAGCCGGATACCGTGATTGGCATGAATGCGGACTCGGCCTTCTTCGCTTTGGAAAACCGAGAAATCCGAGGTGCCCCCTCCGATGTCGACGATCAGGCCAAGCCCGCCGGGGCGGCCCAGACCATGCGATGCGATGGCGGCTGCCTCGGGCTCCACGAGGAATTCGACCTCGTCGAAGCCGGCGGCCTGATAGCAGGCGCGCAGATCCTGTTCGGCCTGTTCGTCGCGTTGGGAGTCGTTGCTGTGAAAATGCACGGGCCTGCCCGACAGCACGCGGTTGAAGCGTCGTCCGGTCGCAGCCTCGGCCCGCGCCTTCACCTCGCCCAGGAACTCGGTCACGATCTGTGAAATCGTCCGGCGCTTCCCGCCGATCAGCCGGCTTTCGTTGGCAAGTTGGGTGCCAAGCACGCTTTTCAGCGCGCGCATGTAGCGCCCGTCATCACCTTCGATCAGGGCTTCGGCGGCCGCGGCCCCGATCCGCATCGCGCCCCCGCGCGTCGGAAAGAAGACCGCTGTGGGCAGGGTATCCGATCCCTGCTCGATCGGAACGCGACGGACCCGACCGTCCTGCAGGATGGCCGCTGCGCTGTTCGATGTGCCGAAATCGACGGCAATGATATCGTCCTGCATGCTTGGCCCCTGCTTCTGGAAAGGCCGAGGCTGATACCGGCTTTCCTGTCTCGGGGCAAGACGCTTTGGCACATCGCGCAGTTGTGGTTCTGAACGCCAAGGCGGCGCCGGGCCGCCGAGCAGGTCCGAACGGCCAGTTTCGGGTTTGACCTTGGCTCGACTTTGCGGGAGTTTTTCGCGGTCAGGTTGCAGATTTCATCGCAGGAGATCCCCCGTGTCGTTGTCCCGCCGTTCATTTCTTGCCCGAACCGCCGCCTTTGCCGGCACAGTCACGCTGCATCCCTTCGCTGCGCGCGCGCAGGCAGGACAGGCGCATCTGCGCATCCTGTCCACGACCGACCTGCATTGCCACCTTTACCCCTATGACTATTACGCCGACAAACCGAACGACACGGTGGGGATGTCACGGACGGCGAGCCTGATCGAGGAGATCCGCGCCGAGGCGGGAAACTCGATCCTCGTTGATAACGGAGACTATATTCAGGGTAATCCACTGGGCGATTACATGGCCTATGAAAAGGGTATGGACAGCGGCGAGACGCATCCGGTGGCTGCGGCGATGAACACGCTGGAATTCGATGCCGGAACCGTTGGCAATCACGAGTTCAACTATGGCATGGAGTTTCTCGACAAGGTGACGGCGCAGACGGCGCGGCCCATCACCTGCGCGAATTTCGCGCGCAAGCTCTCGAAAGATCCGCTGGACGATGCGCTCCATTTCCAGCCCTTCGTCATGCTTGACCGGGAAATGGTCGACGGGGCAGGGCGCAAGCGCCCGATCCGCATCGGCCTGATCGGCTTCGTGCCGCCCCAGATCATGCAATGGGACGCGGGGCATCTGGGCGACAGGTTCGAGACCCGCGACATTGTCGAGGCGGCCCGCGCCTGGGTCCCCGAGATGCGCGCACAAGGTGCCGAGGTGGTCATCGCGCTGTCGCATTCGGGCCTTTCCTTGGACCCGGCATCACCGGGGATGGAGAATGCGTCCTATTATCTTGCCGATATCGAGGGGATCGATGCCATCGTGATGGGTCATGCCCATGCTGTCTGGCCATCCGACGACTACGCCGGCGAAGGTCTTGATCCGACAAGTGGCCGGATCAAGGGGGTGCCTGCGGTGATGGCCGGGTTCTGGGGCTCTCACATGGGGCTGATCGACCTTTTGCTCGAACATGACGGGAAGCGCTGGCAGGTGGTCGACAGCAGCAGCGAAGCGCGGCCGATTTCGCGGCTGACCGAGGATCGCAAGATCGAGCCCCTTGTCGGCGACTATGCGCCGGCATTGGCCGCCGCCAGGCAGGGCCACGAAGAAACCCTGGAATATGTGCGGGCCGAGATCGGTCGGACCGACTCGCCGCTTTTCAGCTATTTCGCGCAGGTCGCCGATGACCCTTCCGTCCAGATCGTGTCTCTGGCCCAGCTTTGGTATGCGGGTCAGCTTCTGAAGGGCAGCGAATATGAAACCCTGCCGCTGCTTTCCGCTGCAGCGCCCTTCAAGGCGGGAGGACGGGGCGGGCCGGAATATTACACCGATGTGCCCAAGGGGCCCGTCGCCATCAAGAACGCCGCCGACCTGTATCTTTATCCCAATACCTTGCAGATCGTTAAGGTCACAGGCGCGCAGCTCAAGGATTGGCTGGAGCGTTCGGCCGGGCAGTTCAACCGGATTGTTCCCGGAACGCAGGATGCCCCGCTGCTGAACCCCGATTTCCGGTCCTATAACTTCGATGTCATCGATGGGGTAAGCTATCGGATCGACCTGAGCCAGCCGTCGAAATACGGTGTGGCCGAGGGCGAATTGCTGGATGAAGCCGCAAGCCGCATCATCGACCTTGCCTATGAAGGAAAGCCTTTGGACGCGGAACAGGAATTCCTGATCGCTACGAACAACTACCGTGCCTCGGGTGGGGGAAACTTCCCCGGCGCCGACGGATCGACGGTGATCCTTACCGCGCCCGATACCAACCGCGACGTGCTGGTGCGCTACATCATCGAACAGGGCACAATCTCGCCCGATGCCGACAGGAACTGGAGTTTTGTCCCTGTCGAAGGTGCCAGCGCCGTGTTCGATACCGGACCGAAAGCGCGGGTTTATCTGGCGGCGATGCGCGAGCGGGGTCTGGATCTGGAAGAAGTCGGACACGGCGAGGACGGCTTCGCGCGCTATCGCATCCGCCTTTGATCGGGCAATGGATAGGGCCGGATCGTCAGTTCCTTTTTTCGGGGTTGCATCGCGGCAAACTATGGAATAATTGCTGACCTAATCTGGTTTTAGCTAATACAATTACGCAAACCAGCCATGCGCACGAAATTTCTGATCGTCCTGCGGTTTTCATCGTCGACGTGATGCATTACTGCGCGCGGCTGGCGCATCTTCCGCGGTGCGTCCCCTCCCAGGAATGCGGACAAGAAATTATGACTGACCAGACCATCGGCGCCGTTGATGCGGCGCGCGGGCAAGCCCGCCTGAACTCTCCGGCCCGGGTTCTCCTTGCCAGCCTTATCGGCACCACGATCGAATTCTTCGACTTCTACGTCTATGCCACGGCCGCCGTGCTTGTGTTCCCGGCGCTGTTCTTCCCGGCTTCGGACCCGACGACGGCGCTTCTGGCCTCGTTTGCGACCTTCTCGATCGCCTTCTTCGCCCGTCCCTTTGGCGCGATCGTATTCGGCCATTTCGGCGACCGTGTCGGGCGCAAGGCCACGCTGGTCGCGGCGCTTCTGACCATGGGCATTTCGACCGTCGTGATCGGCCTTCTGCCGACTTACGCGCAGATCGGTGTCGCCGCGCCCGCATTGCTTGCACTGTGCCGTTTCGGCCAGGGTTTCGGCTTGGGCGGCGAATGGGGCGGCGCGGTTCTGCTTGCCACCGAGAATGCCCCGGAAGGCAAGCGCAGCTGGTATGGCATGTTCCCGCAACTGGGTGCGCCGGTCGGCCTGTTCCTGTCCTCGGGCTTCTTCTGGATCCTCCTGCATTTCATGTCGCAGGACGATCTGCTGGCATGGGGCTGGCGCCTGCCTTTCCTCGCTTCGATCCTGCTGATCGCGCTGGGCCTGTGGGTCCGTCTGTCGATCACCGAAACGCCGGAATTCGCCGAGGCCGTCAAGAAGGACAAGCGTGTCGCGGTGCCCGTCGTCGAGGTCTTCCGCAATCACAAGCGCAGCCTGTTCCTGGGCACCTTCGTCGCGCTGGTGACATTCGTGCTGTTCTACATCTGCTCGGCCTGGCTTCTGTCCTATAACGTCAAGGTGGCGCAGATCCCGTTCCTGGACGCGCTCACGATCCAGATTTTCGGGGCAATCGTCTTCGGGATCGCCATTCCGATCGCGGGCAAGGTCGCGGACCGGGTCGGTCGCCGATCCTTCCTGATCGTCGTCACGATCCTGATCGGCATGTTCTCGTTCCTGCTGGCGCCGCTGATGAGCGGAGGCGAGGGCATGATGTACCTTTTCGTCACCATCGGCATGTTCCTCATGGGCCTGACCTATGGCGTGATCGGTGCAGCGCTGGCCGCACCATTCCCGACAAAGGTGCGCTATACCGGCTCGTCGATCACCTTCAACTTTGCCGGGATCTTCGGGGCTTCGCTTGCGCCCTATGCCGCAACCTGGCTGCAACAGACCTACGGGCTCGGCCATGTTGGCTATTACATGCTGGCGGCTGCCGTGATCACGCTGCTCTGCATCCTCGCCTCGGGGCGCGACGAAGTCTGATCGCTTCGCGAACTCTCTGATCCGATCGGCGGCCCCGGCACTTGCACCGGGGCCGCTTCGCTTTCATCCTGCGCCGGACGAGGGCAGGGAACCATGGGCGAGACGCCTGTGGCTGAGGGATGGAAAACTACGACTACATCATCATCGGGGCAGGCAGCGCCGGCTGTGTGTTGGCCAACAGGCTGTCGGCCGATCCGCGCAACCGCGTCCTGCTGCTGGAAGCGGGCGGGCGAGACAATTACCACTGGATCCACATCCCCGTGGGCTATCTTTACTGCATCGGCAATCCCCGCACCGATTGGGGCTTTTCGACCGAAGCCGAGCCGGGGCTGAACGGGCGCGCCCTGCTTTATCCTCGGGGACGGGTCTTGGGTGGCTGTTCTTCGATCAATGGCATGATCTACATGCGCGGGCAGGCGAGGGATTATGACCAATGGCGGCAAATGGGGTGTTCCGGCTGGGGCTGGGACGACGTCTTGCCCCTGTTCAAGTCGCAAGAGGATTCCTGGCGCGGGGCCGATCGGATGCACGGCACGGGCGGCGAATGGCGTGTCGAAAAGGCGCGCGTCCGCTGGGCCGTCCTGGACGCCTTCCTTGATGCGGCCGAACAGGCGGGCATTCCCCGCACAGCGGATTTCAACACTGGCACGAATGAGGGCGGCGGCTATTTCGACGTGAACCAGCGTGCGGGCATCCGCTGGAACACCTCGAAGGCCTTCCTGCGTCCTGCGGCAGCGCGCCCCAACCTGCGGGTCTTGACCGGCGCGCAGGCCGAGCGGCTGGTGATCGCCGATGGCGAAGTCTCGGGGGTTGTCTTTCATCATGAGGGCCAAAGAAAGGAAGCGCGCGCGACGCGCGAAACGATCCTATCAGCAGGCGCGATCGGTTCTCCGCATCTGCTGGAACTATCGGGAATCGGACGAGGCGAGGTGTTGCAAGCGGCGGGAATCGCCCCTCAGGTCGAGGTCGCCGGGGTGGGAGAGAACTTGCAGGACCACCTGCAGCTGAGGCTTTGCTACAAGGTCGAGGGCGTGCCAACGCTGAACGAAAAGGCGTCGCGGCTGATGGGCAAGGCTGCGATCGGGTTCGAATACCTTTTCAGGCGCTCGGGGCCGATGTCGATGGCACCAAGCCAGGTCGGTGTGTTCACGCGTTCGGGACCCGAAAAGGAAACGCCCGATCTCGAATACCACGTGCAGCCTGTCAGCCTCGACAGGTTCGGCGAGCCCGTGCACGCCTTTCCGGCGATGACCGCATCGGTCTGCAACCTTCGGCCGGAAAGCCGCGGCTCGGTCCATGTGAAAAGCGCCGATTACCGTGCAGCGCCCGCCATCCGGCCGAATTACCTGTCGACCGAGGGGGATCGCGAGGTGGCGATAAGCTCGATCCGGCTCACGCGCAGGATCGTCTCGCAGCCCGCATTCGCGCGACTGAACCCGCAGGAATTCAAGCCGGGTCCATCCTACGAAAGCAACGAGGAACTGGCGCGCGCAGCGGGAGATATCGGGACAACGATCTTTCACCCTGTCGGCACCTGCCGGATGGGGACTGATGACGGGGCCGTCGTGGATCCGCGCCTGCGCTTCCGCAAGCTGGGGCGGTTGCGGGTCGTCGACGCTTCGATCATGCCGACCATCACCAGCGGCAATACGAATTCGCCCACCCTGATGATCGCGGAAAAGGCCGCGCGGATGATTATCGAGGATGCGCGGGCCTGATCGCCCGCGCAGGATGGATTTTTCCTGGTCTTCAGCGCTGCGCGAGAAACGGAGCGGTCAAGTCGCGCCCTGGGTTTTCGTCACGATGAGGCTTGCCAACGCGGTCAGATGGGCCTGAAGCCGGCTCTGAAGCTGGTCAAGGCTTTGCTCTTCATCAAGAATGAACTCGGTGAAAAGCGCGTTCAGGTCGTTGAAGGCCAGCTCGCCCAGTGGACGGGACTGGAGATCGGAACGAAGATCACCGCGCAGCCGCAGCTTCTCGATCAGGCGGCAGACCTGCTCGGCAAGGGCCGCATCGAGTTCACGGTAGCGCCGCGAAAAAGGCGCCTCTGGCTGTTGGATCGCCATCGCCATCGCCGATCGCCACATGTCCTTGGTCAGGTAGACCAGCGAATGGCCATAATATGTCCGGATGAGCAGACCGAGCGCAGCTAGCGGTTCGTCAGGCGGATCGACCAGGACCCCTTCGCCCTGGCTCAGGACCTCTTCGACCTCCATCGAGACGATGGCCAGAAGCAGGTCTGCCTTGGTTTCGAAGTAGTTGTAGAAAGTCCCGACGGACAGTTCCGCCAATTCCGCGATGGCGTCGATGCGGGCGGCGTCATATCCGACCTGCCCAAAAAGAGTGCTCGCCGAGTCGATGATGCGGCGATGCCTGTCGGCTTTCTGTTTCTCGCGCAGTCCGGCCATCGCTTCCTCTTGTTTCGCTGAAAAATATCATTGACTGCAAAAATGAACTCGTTCAACTTTTTTGTGACGGACCCGCAGAGGTCCTCTTCCCGACAGGAGAAAATGATGATTTCAAGACCAACCTGCACCGCACTTGCGCTTTGCGCGGCTGCCTTGCCCATTTCTGCCCATGCCGCAACCGAGCTCAACGCCCTGATCTGGTGCGATCACGCCGATCCTGCGTTGCTTGAGCCTTTCGAGCAGGCGCATGACGTTCGCATCAACGTCAAGGAATACCAGGGAACGGCCGAGGCGCTGACGATCCTCGAACAGTCGCGGCCCGGTGATTGGGACCTGCTGGTGATCGATGCCGTCGATGTCGGTCGCGCGGTTGAACGCGACGTTCTGGCACCACTTCCGGCCGAGGCGCTGCCGACTACGGATTTCTTTCCCGAACTGGTCATGGCCTCGCACAACACCAAGGACGGCGTGACTTACGCTGTGACCGACAAGTTCGGCTACAACACGCTTGCCTATGACAAGACCAAGGTCGACCCGGCCGATATGACCAGCCTCAAGTCGCTCTGGTCCGGGAAATATGCAGGACGTATCGGGATCTATGACTACTACCTGCCGAGCCTTGGTCTGGTCGGCATCGCCGAAGGCATTCCGACTGCCGAATTGGGCGGTGACAACATCGAAAAGCTGCGCGAGCCGCTGATGGCGCTGAAGAAGGACACGAAGCTCGTTGCGGACGTGGTGGGCAGCCAGACGGCCCTGGCCACCGGCGAGGTCGATATCCTGCTTGGTGGTGGAGAATACCTGACCGCCACGCTGCATGCGGAAAACCCGAATCTGGAATGGATCATTCCCGAAGAGGGTGCGGCGCTCTGGGCTGAATCGATCGCGGTGCTCAAGGATGCCGGAAACCCGGAACTGGCGCTGGAATTCGTGAAATACGTGACCTCGCCCGAGGGTCAGGCGCGCCTTGCGACCTCGTCCTGCTATTGGGGCATGCCTGCGAATGCCAAGGCGGGCGAGCATCTGACCGACGAGCAGAAGGCCGTGCTGCGGTGGGACGAACAGGCCGAGTTCCTGAAGCGCGCCCAGCTTTACCCGATCCCCAGCGCCGAAGACGACGCGGCGATGCAGGATCTCTGGACCGACATGCTGCAAAACTGACGAGCCATGAGCATCGAACGTCTTGAACGCAGGCAGGGGGCGGCGCTGGTGGCGCCGGCCCTGATCTGGACCATCGCCTTTTTCGTTCTTCCATTTGCCGCGATGATCTGGATGTCGCTTACCCATATGGAGGGGCGGCAGGTCGTCAACGAGCCGGGTTTCGGGAATTACCTGCGCATCTTTACGGACCCGTCGCTGTTCCGGGGCATCGTCGTTTCGCTTGAGATCACAAGCATCGTGACGGTCCTTTCGGTCATCCTGGCCTGGCCGCTGGCCTGGATCATCGCGACGCGGGTTCCCGAGCGTTGGCGCAGGCTTGCCCTGCTGCTTGCAGTCCTGCCGTTCTGGACGTCCTATGTCGTGCGATCCTATTCCTGGGCGCTGGTGCTTGGGGAAAACGGCATCGTGATGCAGAGCCTCATCCAGATCGGGTTGCTGGACACCCCGATCCAGATCATGGCGACGCGGGCCGCGACGATCATCGGTTTCGTCCATTTCTTCGTCATGCTGCTGACGCTCACGATATATTCGAATCTCGTCCAGCTTTCGCCGAACTATGCCCGCGCGGCCGAAGACCTTGGCGCGTCGCGCTGGCAGGTGATCCGTCTCGTGATCCTGCCGCTGACCCTGCCAGGCGTCGTGACCGGGGCATTCCTGACGTTCGTCCTATGCATGGGCGACTATATCACGCCGCAGATCCTTGGCGGCAATTCCGAGCTGACCCTGCCGCAACTGATCATGCTGCAACTGGGACGACGTGGCGACTATCCCATGGCTTCGGCACTGGCCGTCGTGCTGATGGTGCTGGTGACTTTGGCTTATGCCGGATGCGCCCGCTGGCTGAAGATGGAGCGGGTGTGATGCGTTATCTGTCCTGGGCCTATATGGCTGTGATCTATCTTTTCATCCTGCTGCCCGTCGGCGCGCTTGTGCTGTTTTCGTTTCAGGATGGGCGCTTGCCGGTGCCGCCGCTCAAGGGGGTGACGCTGGACTGGTATGCCAAGGTCCTTGCGGATCGCGACCTGATGGCCGCGCTTGGCAACTCCTTCCTCGTGGCCATCGGTTCGTCGGCGGTTGCGCTTGTGCTGGGTTTCATGGCCGCGTCGGGATTGTCGCGGGTGGTGCTGCCCGGATCGGTCCTGATGCGCGGTTTGCTGATCGCCCCCATGACGGTCAGCTATCTGATCATCGGACTTGGCCTGCTTCAGGTGTTCAACACTGTCGGGGTCCGGCCTTCCCTGATGGCGACGGGGATCGGGCATGTGGTCATCAACCTGCCGCTTTGCTTTTCGATCATCTACGCCGCGATGGGCGAGCATCAGCGCAATGCCATGCGCGCCGCGCGCGATCTCGGGGCCAGGGAATGGCAGGTGCTCGCGCTGATTTCGGCGCCCATGCTGGCGCCGGCTCTGGCGGCCGCCTTCTTCCTTTCCGTCACCTTCAGCTGGGATGAGTTCATCATCGCCTTCCTGCTGACGCGCTTCGACGTCACGCTGCCGGTCGAGATCTGGTCGATGCTGCGCTCTGGCCTGTCGCCTGCGACCAATGCCATCGGCTCGCTCGTCTTCCTCGTCTCGATCGCCGTGATCGTGACGCTTGAGCTTACCCTTTTCAGAAAGGCGCGCAAATGACCGCCGAAGTCCGTTTTGAAGCCGTCCATCACCGCTTCGGTCAGTTCACCGCTCTGGAGAAGGTCGATCTGACGATCGCACCGGGCGAATTTATCGTGCTGCTGGGGCCATCGGGCTGTGGCAAGACCACGCTTCTGTCGATCCTGGGCGGCTTCCTGACCCCGACCAGCGGCAAGGTTCTGATCAGCGGCAAGGACATGACGCAGGTCCCGCCGCGCCAGCGCCCGACCACGACCATGTTTCAGGACTATGCCTTGTTCCCGCATATGTCTTTGCGGGAAAACGTGGCCTTCGGCCTGCGGATGCGGGGCGTGGGCAAGGCAGATCGCCGGTCCCGCGCGCAGGAGATGCTGGAGATGGTCGGGCTGGGCGACAAGGCGGGCCGCCGCCCGCACGAGCTTTCGGGCGGTCAGCGTCAGCGCGTCGCTCTGGCCCGCGCTCTTGCCGTCTCGCCCGATGTGCTGTTGCTGGACGAGCCTCTGGGGGCGCTTGACCTGAAGTTGCGCCGCCAGATGCAGGATGAACTGAAGGCGATCCAGCGCCGCGTCGGCACGACCTTCGTGCATGTGACCCATGACCAGGAAGAGGCGATGGCGGTCGCGGACCGTATCGTCGTGATGAACCATGGTCGCATCGAACATTGCGGCACGCCCGAGGAAGTTTATCTGCAGCCCGCATCGCTGTTCTCGGCCGGGTTCATGGGGGAAATGAACCGCATCCCCGTGACGGCTTCGAGTTCGGGGGCAGAGACTGCATTCGGACAGCTTGCCCTGCCCATGCCGCAATCGCGCGGGGTGCTGTGCCTGCGACCTGAAAACGTCGGGCTGGCAGGCGATCTGGCACTGGGGCCCGCCCGGCTGGTCGATGCCTCGTTCTTCGGCAGCCATCATCGCTGCCATTTCGAACCGCTGGCCGCGCCCGGCGTCCAGCTTGTCGCCCATCTGCCGCAGGGCAGCCATCCCGCGCCGGGGCAGGAAGTCCAGCTTTACGCAAATCATCCCGTCATCCTGCGCGACGAGGCCGCGGCATGAACCGCGTGCCTGCACAGGACTGGTATCGGATACGAAGGCTTTCCGACGACATCACCTGGATCGACGAACCGTTCATCCGGGAATTTTATCGCTGCAATATCTGGCATGTCCGCGGCCGGGACCGCGACATGCTGGTCGATAGCGGGATGGGGGTCGTGTCGCTGCGTGAATGGGTGCCGCTGGTCACCGAACGCCCGCTGGACGCGGTGGCGAGCCACATGCATTTCGATCATATCGGTTGTCACCACGAATTCGACTGCCGCCTGTGCCATTCGGCCGAGGCCGATATCCTGGCGCGGCCGACACGGCAGAACACGCTGGCCGATCCCTATGTCGAAGACGGGATCTTCGACGCGATGCCGCCGCTGCCCTATCAGTCGGCAACCTATGCGGTGAAGTCCGCTCCGGCGACGCGGGTTCTTGAGGATGGCGACAGAATCGACCTGGGGGACCGAAATTTCGAAGTCATCCATACTCCCGGACATTCCCCGGGCGGGATTGCGTTGTGGGAAGCCGCGACGGGCATCCTCATATCAGGCGACATCGTCTATGACGGGCCGCTGATCGAGGACACCTACCACGCCGACCCCGCCGATTATCTCCGCTCGATGCGGAGGTTGCTGGACCTGCCTGTCAGGGTGGTCCATGGCGGGCATTTCGCGTCCTATTCCGGGCAGCGCCATCGCGAGATTATTCGCACCTGGCTTCAATCGCGCGAAAGCTGAGTGCCCGTCTTGATGTAGCAGACATCTCGGGCGCGCGTCTTCCTCAGACCGGAATGTCCTTTTCCGGATTGCCACATCTCCAGCGCTTGACCGTCCAGTTGGGATGAGTGCCGCTCCATCGCGCGACTTCAAACATCCCGGCCTTGGAACAGGTCGACAAGCTGACATCGCGCGCATCATAGAGCAATGAGAAGTCCTTGCAGTCACCTGCCGGCATCGAACCTTGCAAGCAGGCGGTGATCAATAGTTCAGTGAACATGACCGATCTCTCCACTTGTTAATGCTGCTGACCCCGGGTTGAGCGCGGTCCCGTCCGGCAGAACACGGCGCCGGCTCGCCCGGGCAGGACACCCGTCCTGCAAGGCCAACATGCAACAGCGCATGTGAATCTGGCGTGACCTGAATCGGAATAGGCGGGCGAATAACCGGGTTGCTTAGTGAAAATGGACAAATGGGACATGTGTGCTGCCCTTTCAGGCAGCGCTAACATGGGCCATGACGGCGTTTGGAAATATCCGATGCGCGACTCGGTCTCAGCGCTCGAAGGTTTCGCCCAGCGAAGCGACCGCATTCATCTTCATGCGGGCGCGGTTCGATGAGATCACGCCAAGGATGAGGATCGTCACCAGATAGGGCAGGCTTGCCAGCAATTGCGAGGGCAGATGCCAGCCGACGGCCTGTCCGGTCAGTTCTGCAAGCGAGAGCGCGCCGAACAGGCAGGCGCCGAAGAAGACCCGCCCCGTCATCCAGGTTCCGAAGACGACCAGGGCCAGCGCGATCCAGCCGCGTCCGGCGATGATCCCGTCCGCCCAAAGCGGCGTGTAGACCGTCGCCGCATAGGCGCCCGCGATCCCTGCCATTGCCCCGCCAAAGGCGATGGCGCAGGCGCGCAGGACAAGAACAGGTGTCCCGATGGCCAGTGCGGCATGCGGGTTTTCACCCACCGCGCGGATCAGCAGGCCCAGACGGGTCGCCCGAAACACCCACCAGATCGAAACTGTGGCCAATAGGCCAAGCCAGACCACGATATCTTGCGAGAAGATGCCGCCGATCACGGGCAGCGAGGACAGGCCCGGCAGGCTGATTTCCTTCAATCCCGTGATCGTCAGGCTTTCATAGGGCTTGCCAATCAATGCGGACAATCCCAGCCCGAGAATGCCGATGGCAAGTCCGGCGGCCACCTGGTTCGCGCGCAACCACAGGACCAGCGTCGCAAAGACCAGCGAAAGAGCCGCCCCGCCAAGCGCGGCCAGAACGAAGCCCGCGAAATGTCCGGCGCCAAGATAGACGGAGATGAAGCCGATCGCGGCCCCGAACGCCATCATGCCCTCGACGCCCAGGTTCAGGACGCCCGAGCGCTCGACGACCAATTCGCCCAGGGCGGCCAGCAGGAACGGCATGGCCGCAGCCAGCATGCCCGACAGGATGAACTCGATCGCGCTCATGCCTCGGCTCCCTTACCGAAGACCAGTCGGTAGCGCACGAAGGTCACGCCGCCGAGGTAGAAGACCAGCAGCAAGCCCTGAACGACCCGGACCGCCGCGACCGGGAGGCCAGCAGAAACCATTGCGCTGTCGCCGCCGATGAAAAGCGCCGCCAGCAGGAAGGATGAAAACAGGATGCCGATCGGGTTCAGCCCACCCAGATAGGCCACGATGATCGCCGAATAGCCGTAACCTGTCGACACTGATCGTTGAAGCTGGCCCAGCGGACCGGCGACCTCGGCGGCTCCGGCAAGTCCGGCCGCCGCGCCACCGATCAGCAACGAAAGCCAGATTGCGCGGTTTTCCGAAAAGCCCGCATAGCTCGCGGCGCGCGGGGCCAGTCCGCCCACCAGCAGGCGGTAGCCGCCAAAGCTGTGCTGCATGTAAAGCCAGGCGGCCAGCGTCGCCGCCAGCGCGAACAGAAGCGATATGTTGACCCGCGTGCCCGGCAGAAGGGTCGGCAGCATGGCATCCCACTGGAACATGACGCTTTGCGGGAAATTGAAGCCCGCGGGGTCCTTCCACGGTCCCAGAAGCAGGTAGTTCAAGAGCTGCGCGGCGACCAGGCTCAGCATCAGCGTCACCAGGATCTCGCTCGCATTCAGATGGCTGCGCCAATAGGCCGGGATCGCGGCCCAGAGCATGCCGCCAAGCGCGCCCAGCACCATCATCAGCGGCCAGATCCAGCCCCCGGTTGCGGTCGGAAACCAGATCGGAATGGCCGAGGCAAAGATCGCGCCAAGGATCAGTTGCCCTTCGGCGCCGATATTGAAAACCTTTGCCCGGAACCCGATGGCGAGCCCCTGCGCGATCATGAGCAGGGGCGCCATTTTCAGCAACACTTCCGAAAAGCTGCCCCAGCTCAGGAACGGGTCGATCAGCAGCGCATGCAGTGCCCTGAGCGGCGGAGCGCCCAGAGCCGCGAAGAGCACGCCGCTTGTGACGACACTCAGCGCCAGGGTCGCCAGAATTCCAAACAATGCCGCGCGGGCCGAGGCGCGCTCGCGGCGGATCAGTCTAGCCCGCATGAGCCGTCTCCTTCGCTCCGATCATCCATTCGCCCACTTCCTCTACCGTGGTCTGCGGCAGCGGCAACGAAGGCGACAGACGGCCGTGATGCAGCACATGCAGGCGATCGCAGATCTCGAAAAGTTCTTCGAGTTCCTCCGACACGACAAGCACAGCCTTGCCGGCATTGCGCATCGCGATAAGTCGCTGGCGGATCTGGGCCGAGGCCCCGATGTCGACGCCCCAGGTGGGCTGGGCGACGAAGATAAGATCGGGATCAAGCATGATCTCGCGACCCATGATGAATTTCTGCAGGTTCCCGCCCGAAAGCGAGCCGGCCTCGGCCTTGGGGCCAGAGGCGCGCACGTCGAAATCTGCCATGCATCTGCGGGTGAAATCGGCTTCCTTGCGGCGGTTGATGAGACCACGGCGCACGAGGCCGCGCCGATGCGCGGTCAGCAGGCTGTTGTCGGCCAGCGACATCTCGGGCACCGCACCGCGACCCAGCCTGTCTTCAGGGACAAAGGCAAAGCCCAGCTTGCGCCGGGCGGCGGCCCCCATTCGGCCAACCGGCCGGCCCAGGATGCGGACCACGTCGCGCTTGTCGGCGGTCAGGGAGGTTTCGCCCGAGATCAGAGCGGCCAGTTCGGTTTGACCATTTCCCGAAACGCCCGCAATGCCGACGATTTCGCCGGCACGGACCTGAAGGCTCGGGAGGGAAAGCGACACGCCGAAGGGATCGTCGGACGGATAGGACAGGCCCGCGATGTCCAGCATGACCTTGCCTTCGGGCATGGCTTTCGCGGGCAGGGGGGCCGGCATGGCGCGCCCGATCATCAGGGTGGCCAGCGCGTTGGCGCTATGCGCACGGGGATCGACCTCACCCGCCACGCGGCCCGCGCGCAGGATGGTGGCACGGTCGCACAGCGCGCGGATCTCTTCGAGCTTGTGCGAGATGAACAGGATCGACACCCCGCCGTCGCGCAGCTTGCGCAGGGTCTCGAAAAGCAGTTCGACACTTTGCGGGGCAAGCACCGAGGTCGGCTCGTCAAGGATCAGCAGCTTCGGTTCCAGCATCAGGCAACGCAGGATTTCGACCCGCTGTCGCTCACCCACGGAAAGCGAATGCACGAGCGCGTTGGGATTGACCTCAAGTCCGTATTGCGCGCCGAGGCTGCGGATACGCTGGGCGAGCGCAGCCTTGCGGCCCGGGACGATCAGGGAAATGTTCTCGGTGACGGTCAGTGTCTCGAAGAGCGAGAAATGCTGAAAGACCATGCCGATCCCCAGCCCGCGCGCCTCGGCGGGCGAGCCGGGGCTGACAGGTTTGGCCTGCCACTCCATGCCGCCTTCATCGGGTGTCTCTACCCCGTAGATCAGTTTCATCAGGGTCGATTTTCCCGCCCCGTTCTCACCCAGAATGGCGTGAATGGAATGGGGCATGACATCAAGATCGATGGCCGCGTTGGCGGCCACCGTTCCGTAGGATTTCGAGATGCCGCGAAGGCGCAGAAGCGGCTGCATCGGTTACTTCGGCAGCGGCGTCACGACGCCCTGAACGTGGTAATCCATGGCCAGCACCTGGTCGTCGGGGATGATCGCCCCCGCAGCCGCGACCTCGGTCCCGTCGGCTTTCACGATCGGTCCGGTAAAGGGGTTGAAGCTGCCGTCGGCCATCTTGGCGCGGGCTTCCTCGATCCTGGTCATGGCATCGGCCGGGATGTCGGCGTTCCAGTCGGACACCTTGATCACGCCCTCGGAAATGCCCAGCCAATGCGAAGACCCCTTGAATTCGCCTGCCAGATGCGCCTCGATTTCGGCCTTGAAATAGGGCGCCCAGTCGGTTTCCACGCAGCCAAGATAGGTCTTGGGCGCATAGGATTTCATCGACGAGTTCAGGTTGAAGGCATAGACGCCCGCCTCTTCGCAGGCGGCAATCACCGAAGGCGTGTCCTGCGCGTTCGAGAAGATCACGTCGACACCTTGCGAGATCAGCGCCTTGGCTGCCGATTGTTCCTTGGCCGGGTCGAACCACGAGTTCACCCAGACGACGGACACTTCGATTTCCGGGTCGATGGCGCGCGCGCCCAGTGCAAAGGCGTTGATCGAGGTGATCAGTTCAGGAATGGCGAAGGCCGAAACCGAGCCGAGCTTCTTCGATTTCGTGACGGCTGCGGCCGCCATGCCCATCAGGTAGGTGCCCTCGAAGTTCTTGGCCGCGAAATTCGAGAAATTCGGCGCGACCTGATATCCCGAGGCGTGGATCACCGTCACGTCGGGAAAGCGGCGCGCGAGCTGCAGCGCGCCGTTCTGATAGCCGAATGAGCCCGCGAGCACGAGCTTGTTGCCGTCGGCGACCGTCTTTTGCATGATCCGGTCGGCATCGGGGCCTTCCATGATGTTGTCCAGCACGGTGATGTTGATCGGGGTCGCAATCTCGGCCTTGGCCTTTTCCAGACCCGAAGCCAGCGCGTGGGTCCAGCCGACATCCCCATTCGGCGAAGGGGCGATCAGCGCGACGCCAAGCGGTTCGTCGGCGCGCGCCATTTTCGGCAGGCCAAGGGCGGCGGCACCGGCAAGTGCGGCTCCGGTGGTCAGGAACTGACGGCGATTTTGGGACATCCTGGCTAATCCTTCAGAACAGGGTGGAATTCAGAACCGTTTCGGCCTGGGCAAACAGGCGCTGTTCGTCCAGTCCGGGGAACTCGCCGTTCTCCCAGACGATGCGACCGTTGATCATGGTCAGATCGGTCGCCATGCCGACACCGACCTTGGCGATCAGGCTTTGCGGATCATGGCGTGTGCCGATGTAATCCATCCGCCGGGTGTCGATGGCGAAAAGATCCGCCGCCATGCCGGGGGCGAGCGTGCCGATGTCGTCCCGTCCAAGGCAAGAGGCTCCGCCTTCGGTCGCGTAGCGCAGGAAGGCCGAGGGCAGGGGCACGGGGTGGCTGCGGCCAGAGGCCGCGAGAGATTGCAGCATGTAGCCGGAATGAATGCAGTGCATCAGGTTCGAATTGTCGTTCGATGCAGCACCATCTGCGCCAAGGCTGATCCTCACGCCCGCCGCGTCCATTGCCGGAATGTCAGTGACCTCGGCCCCGACAAGATAGACCGGCTCGGGGCAATGCGACACGCCGGTACCGCTTTTCGCCAAGCGGGCGATCTCGGCCGGGGTCAATTCCCAGCAATGGGCATAGAAGGTGTCTTGCCCGGCAAAACCGATCTTTTCCAGATAGTCGATCGTGCGCATCCCGAAGCGCGCCTCGATGACCGGGCTTTCGCCTTCGCCCGCATGGGTGTGCAGGATGACGCCCTTGTCACGGGCCAGACGGACGGATTCGGTGAAACTCTCGGTATAGCAGTTCACAGGCTGGCAAGGGGCGATGGCCACCTGCCGCATGCTGAACCGCTCCGCGTCGTGATAGCCGTCGATCAGGCGCGCACAGTCCGAGATGAAACCGTCCGTCGTTTCAAGCATCTCGTCCGGAATGGTCGAGCCTTCGGATTTCGGCAGCGTATTGCCGCCGCGTCCGGCGTGAAAGCGCATGCCCAGAAGTTCGGCAGCCTCGAACTGGCGGTCGACGATGCGCGAGCCGGCATGGCGTGGAAAGCAGTACTGATGGTCGAATGCGGTCGTGCAACCATGCTTGATCAGTTCGGCCATGGCCGTGACCGAACTGTGGTAGAAACAGTCTTCGGTCAGGCGGGCGAAGATCGGATAGATCGTGTCCAGCCATTCGATCAGCGAAAGCCGCGTCCAGTCCAGTTCGACACGGTTGCGCACGAAGGTCTGGAAGAAATGGTGATGGGTGTTGACGAGGCCGGGATAGAGAAACCACCCCGTGGCGTCGATGACGCGGCACCCATCGGGAGCGACCAGATCATGGCCGATGGCGGTAATCGCCGGACCATCCGTGAGCAGGTCGGCGTCCCGAATGACAGCGGCGTTGCTTGAAGGGACGATCGCCGCGCAGTTGCGAAACAGGACGGACATCAGCAGGCCGCCGCCCCCCCGACCTCGTGGCCCGGCTCGGGGCTGAGATCATGCAGGCGATGGATGCCGGGCATCTCGACAAAGCCCGGAAGCGAACGGATCGCCCGCATCCAGAGCCGGATCGAGGGGTAATCGTCAAGGCTGATCCCGCCATCGGGCGCCAGCGCGACATGCGGAAAGATCAGGATATCCGCGATGGTCGGCTTTTCCCCCGTCAGGAAGGCATGGCCGGAAATGCGCGCCTCGGTCAGCGTGGCTTCAAGGATGCGCAGCCACATCACGCCATCAGCCTGCATCGTGGCAAGGTCGCCGGGTTGGCTCAGCATCTCGTGAAGGCGCGCGCCGCCAAGGCTTGCCGCGAAATGCCCCGCGCGTGAGATCCATTCCTGGCCAACGGCCCCCCGGCCCAGCCATTCGGGCGCATCGCCCGCCAGATGGGTCAGGATCGCGGCGGGCTCGGTCAGGATCAGCGCCTCGTCGACCAGGACCGGAATCGTCCCCGCCGGATTGATCCGGCGGAAGGCGGCGCCGCGCTGTTCGGCGCCGGGATGGAAATCCACCGCCACGGTTTCAAGTGGTTTGCCCAGCAAGGATGCCATCAGGCGGGCCGTGTAGCATTCGGGCGAAAGGATATAGTCGTAAAGGATCATGCTGCCACTACCTGTGCGCCAAAGGTGATGCCATTGCGCTTGAGCCAGCGGCGATAGGCGATCGAGGTCATGTCCGCGCGCGTCGGCGTTTCCATGCCGGGGTCCAGCGGCAGCTTGCGCGGCAACTGGTTTTCAAGGATCGAACGGTCCTGCAGGAAGATCATCTGCTGGAACTGGATCAGGTCGGCCATGGGCGATGTGTCGTCGAACAGTGCCATCCAGGGCCAGACCTCGCAAAGCTCTTCGGTCAGCGGCTGGACGAACAGCGCGATCACATCCCATTCGCCCGGCATTGGCGGAGAGGTCTTGTAAAGCACCGAACAGGTCGGGTGCGGCACGCGATACATGTAATCCGTCTCGATCCCGCCCTCGGCCGATTTCGCGGCCTGCGGCTGGTAGAAGCGGACCTTGGTCGCCCATACCTCGTCCACCTCGTCGCGGATCTGGACTTCGTAGCGATAGACTTCGGTATGGGGTTCCGAGCCCAGGATATCAGTATGGACAAAAGGGAAATGCGCGATGTCGAGAAAGTTCTCTACCGCCCGCAGCGGCGAGCACTTCACCCGAACGCTGCCCACGTCGACAAGGCGGCGACCGGGCTGTTCCGCTTCGGGAAGCGGGAAAAGGTCGCCCGGTTCGCCAAGCGAGGTCCAGACATGGCCATAGGCGATCTTAACGGGCAGGGTGCGACCCCCGAGCGTTTCGACGACGGGCTGATCGTCCTCGCCGCGAACCCGGATCGCTTCGCCCAAAAGCAGGGTTTCCCGACCGGGGGCCGCAGGAAGCATCGCTGCAATGGCGACGGGGAACCATTCGTTGCGAATATCGCGGCTCATGCGGCGGTCTCCTTTGCGGTCGCTTCGATGTCGCGGCGCAGGATTTCCAGCGCACGCGAGGCGGCAATCCTGCCGGCCGGGTCCGAGGCCGGGATCAGGACGTGAAGCATGGTCTGCTCGCCCGCATCCTGAAGCGCGATGGTCAGCGGCGATAGCAGGCCGGGCAGGCTGACGGTGCCCATTTCCTCGAAGCTTAGCGCGCTTCGCACGGCCTTTATCCGCGCGGCCACGGGAAGCGAGCGCAGCGGCTCGACCGCGCCGGGATCGCTGGGCAGGGTCTCGGTTCCGGCAGGCGCGACCCAGATCACCCCGCCCAATTCCGTGCATGCCACCGCGCCCGCGCGGATCGCGGCTGGTGGTTCCAGATCAGGATGGGCCGGGATCTTGCGGCACTGGCCCGCACCGTCATAGCGCCATCCGTGATAGATGCAGGACAGCATCTCGCCGCGCACGAAGCCATGCGACAGGCGCATGCCGCGATGCGGGCAGCGATCGTGGAACGCGGATACGCGCCCCGAGGCGCCGCGCCAGACGGCCAGTTCGCCCAATTCCGTCCGCGCGGGCATCGCCGTGGCGGGCAAGAGATCGGGGGCAAGGGCGACGGGTGTCCAGCTTGGCATGGGGTGACTCGTGATGGTTGGCGTGACGATAGGGTTGCTCTGCGCGGGGGGAAGTCGGCGGCCCGTTTTCCGGGCCGTTCGACGCCGCATTTTTCAAATTGCTGATAATCTGTGCAGTGCAGCAGGGTCAGGACATGGCGGTGACAGGATGTCGTTCGATTGTTTCGACCCAGGTTTCGGCCGGCCCCAGCGTGCAACCCATTTCCATCGCGTCGATCAGGTCCGGAGGGCCCTTCACGCTGATGTCAATCCGCTCGGATGTTTCGCTGAGGAACGTGACGCCAAGCCCGAGTCGCCCGGCATGGCGGGAAATCCAGGGCCTGAAGGCGGCCGGAGCGAGCTGTCCCATGATCACGAAACGCTCGACAGAAATTGCAGGGGCAGATGTCATGAACTTGCCGAATTCGTCGGGGTCGTGGCCTGTTATACCATTCATTCGCGTCTGAACAGGGCAGGTGACGCAAGGGCGTTTTTGCTCGCGCCACTATCGGTGGCACTCTCGCCGAATGGGGGCGTGCCCGAAAATATGACCGTATAGGGGGATTGGGTGAGAGGCTGGACAACGACCCAAGCGGGGCTCGTTACGGCTGCTTCCTTCCGGACCTGACCGGGTTGGCGAGGCGCTCACCCGCGCCAACCTCTCGCGGCCTAGATAAGCGGCAACAGCGACGGATGCAAGCACTTCGCCGCAGTTAAAGATGCAGCCGCATGGCAAGAAAGCCGTCGACCCCCGTTCCGAGGCAATCGATGCGAAGTCTGAGCCGGTCCAGATGGGATTTTGCGCCCGGTCCGGTGTGAAAAACCACCGTCGTTTCAGGCATGGGTTTGAAGCGCCAGCCCAGGTCACCATCAGGCGCGACCACGCGATGATGCGAGACATAGCGGCGCAGCACGTCACGCATGCGCTGGCACCCATCGACGAGAACGGGTCGACCGGCGGCTGTCGCTGCGAAGAAACCGCTATCGGCAAGCCTGTAGCTGTTGGTTGCCAATATGAACTGCTGGTCATCCCGCACCGGGGCGCCGTCGTGGCGGAGTTCGGTGATCCGGCCTGAATCAAGAACATTCCGTCGGCCATCGGTGCGATAGCTCGGTGGACGGGACAGGTCGATCTGCCAGTTGAGTCCGTCGATGAGATCGAAATTGTAGCTGGGGAAATCTGGGTCGATCAGCGGCGCATCCTGAGCGCCTGGCGTGATCTGAAGGAACTGGCTGGCTGAGCGTTCGAGCCAGTCCCGCACACCCGCCCCGTTGATCAGAATCGCGCGAAGGTGGTTGGGAAACAGGTAGAGATCGGCGAGATTGCGCATGGTCAGGCGCCCATCCGCGACATCCGTGTAATGATCCGGTCCACCGCGCCCCCCGGCGCGGAACGGGGCAGCGGCCGAGAGGATCGGCAGGTCTTGCCAGGCAGTGCCGCGCAGCGCCTTGCGGACCTGCCAGCGCTGCGCCATGGCCACGAGCCGCAAGGCGCTGTCATGCCCGATAAGCGTGAAGTGGCTGGCAAGCGGAATTCTTGCCCGACCGACATGGCGCCGGAAATGGCGCAATGTTCGGTGATGGGCGGGAGATAGTGCGGCTACTACAGCTTCATGTTCGTCAAGGTCATCGACGGGCAGGGCGCGGCTGTCGTGCTGAACGACCTTCCATCTTTCGCTGCCCGGCGGGCGGTGAATTTCGAGATCGACCACTCCCAGATGTGATCCCCAGAAACCCGGCATGACCGCGGGTTTTCCGGCCAATGTGCCTGCCTTGCTGTCTATTCCCGGCCCCGAGGGGTGATCGGGGGCGGGAAAGACGCGATGGGTGTGGCCCGCGATGATCGCGTCAATTCCCGGTAGCGCGGCCAGCGCCGTCGCGGCGTTTTCCATCATCGGGGCGGGTTCGCGCTCTGCGATCCCGCTATGGGCAAGGGCTATGATCAGATCGGCACCTTGCGACGTCAGGGTCGCAATGCCTTCGCGCGCGGCGACGAGGATATCGGAAATGGCAATTTCCGCGCGAAGTTCGGGCTGCCAGGCGACGGTCTGCGGCGGCAGGAAGCCCAGAATGCCGATCGACACTTCCCGGCTCGCGCCGCGCGTGTCGACGACCCTTCTGTGCAGGAGCAGATGTCTGGCAATGCCAAGGCTTCGCGAAGCGGTCAGATTCGTCGAGACGACCGGAAAGCGGGCCCCGTCCAGCGCGCGCTTGAGGAAGGGCAGGCCAAAGCTGAAATCGTGATTGCCCAGCGTGGCGGCGTCATAGCCCATCAGGTTCATCGCCATGATCGCCGCATGTTCGCCGTGCCAGGTTTCGGGCGGGATTTCCGCCAGATAATCGCCCATGGCGCTGCCTTGAAGCATGTCGCCATTGTCGAGAAGCAGGCAGTTGGCACGGGTCCGTCGCTGCGATTCGATCAGCGAGGCGAGGCGTGCGAGGCCGATTCTGGGCGAGCGGCGTCCGGTGAAGTAGTCGAATCCCAGCAGATGCATGTGCAGATCGGTCGTCGCCATGATCCTGAACAGGACCGTTGCACAGGCATCCCGCCTTGCTGACTGGGGAAGGGGTGGCTCCATGCCGACAGTGTTGCGGCAATATCGTGCACTATGCAACCTGTGATTGTGTCCGGCGATTGGGCGCCGGTTCTCGACCTGCCGCACTTGCATTGCTGCGGATGATCCCTTTTAACGGGGTCATTCTTCAATCTGCCCGGTGCCCAATGAAATTCTCAACTCGCCAGGATACCGACCTTTCTGCCGAGGTGATGTTCGCTGCGATCAGCGACTTTCCCATGCTTGAGCGCATGCTCGTGCGCCGTGGTGCCGTCGTGCGCCGGCTGGACAGGGAGCCGTCAGGCCATGTCGGCAATGCCTGGGCAATCAGCTTCGACTGGAGGGGACGGCAGCGCGATCTGCGCCTTGAGGTGACGACGTTCCAGCCCAAGGAATTGATCGTGATGTCGGGCCAGTCCGAGCAGTTCCTGATCTCGATCCAGATGACGGTTGTCGCGCTTTCGCCCAGCAAGTCGCGATTGATCTTCGAGGTTGACGTGCAGCCGCGCGGCATGAAGGCGCGCCTGCTTCTGCAGACCGCCAAGCTTGGCAAGGGTCAGCTCGATCGCAAGTTCGCGCTTCGGATCGAAGAATTCATCACAAGGGCCGCCGTCGGCTGACCTGCCGACTGCGGCCTATGGCAGCGCCGGTCAGGCCGAAAGTGCGATCTGCTGTTCCGCGCGCAGGGGATCGGCCGGGTAGACCCCAAGGATCTCCATGCTCGAGGTGAAGTAGCGCAGTTCCTCAAGCGCGCGGGCAACGGCCGGGTCCTCGGGATGTCCCTCGATATCGGCGTAGAACTGGGTCGCCGTGAAGATCCCGTCGACCATGTAGCTTTCCAGCTTGGTCATGTTGATCCCGTTCGTCGCGAAGCCGCCGAGCGCCTTGTAAAGCGCGGCAGGGATGTTGCGCACCCGGAAGACGAACGTCGTCATCATCACGTCGCCGCCCCGGACGTTCTGGCGGCGCGTATAATCGGGCTCGCTCGCCATGATGAGAAAGCGGGTCGTATTGTTCTGCCGGTCCTCGATCCCCTCAGCCAGAACATCGAGCCCGTAGATTTCGCCGGCAAGCGGCGCGGCAAGTGCCGCCAGCGACTTTTCGCCGCGGCGGGCGACTTCAAGCGCCGATCCTGCCGTGTCCGCCCCCACGATTCCGTGGATCTGATGTTGCCGCAGGAAGCCTCGGCACTGGCCCAGTAGGACCGGATGGCTCATCGCCTCCTTGACGTCCGCGATCTGGGTTCCGGGAACGCCGAGCAGGCTGATGCGCACGCGCACGAATCCCTCGTCGACAATGTGCAAGCCGCTTTCCGGCAGCAGGTGGTGGATGTCTGCAACCCTGCCATAGGTGGAGTTTTCGACTGGCAGCATCGCCAGTTCCGCGCGGCCCTGGCGGACGGCGTCGATCGTGTCCTCGAACGTGCGGCAGGGCAGGGCCTCCATATGCGGCCTGTAGAATCGGCAGGCCTGGTGGCTGTAGGCGCCCGGTTCACCCTGGAATGCGATCACGTTCTTGGTCATGTCGAAGCCTCAATTCCGGCCGTTGCGGGGATGCACCCCCCACGCGGCCTGTTCCATGCGAAGGCACAACTATACCTTGATCCAACAGAACAAAAGCGCCTAGATACCCATGTTCCACGGACAGGCCGCAACAGGGATCCGCAGATATGTTCGATACCATGACCATCACCAAGGCAGCCGGAGCTTTCATCGGTGCGCTTCTGTTCCTTCTGCTGATGAATTGGGCAGCATCGGGCATTTTCCATGTCGGCTCCTCGGGCCATGGCGAGGAGGAGCATGCGCAGGCCTACACGATCCCGGTGGAATCCGCCGGAGACGATGGCGAGGTGGTGGACGAAGGACCGGATTTCGAAGTGGTCTACGCTTCGGCCGATGCAGCGGCGGGCGAGAAGGTGTTCGGCAAGTGCAAGGCCTGCCACAAGCTTGACGGCAGCGATGGCGTCGGTCCGCACCTGAACGGCGTCGTCGGTCGGACAGTCGCGAGTGTCGGAGGCTTTTCCTATTCCGACGGGATGCAGGCGCATGGCGGCGATTGGACACCTGCGGCGCTGCAGGAATTCCTCACGAGCCCGAAATCGGTCGTGAAGGGCACGAAGATGGCCTTCAATGGCCTGCCCAAGATCGAAGATCGCGCGAATCTGATCGCCTATCTCGAAAGCCAGCAGTAAGCCTTGTGCGCTTGCCGAATGTCAGGGCGTCCCATGGGGCGCCCTTTTGCATTTGGCATTTGTGTCGCCGGATCACGCATTTGCATGTTGAACACTGCGGTTCGGCTGCTAGCCTGTTGGCAGGCTGGTCCCTGCCGGACCGGAAGATGGACAAGAGGATCAGCAAGACCCCATGAAGATGCGAATGTTGCGACATGCCCCGATGGTTGCCCTTCTGGCCTTGCTGCCGGGCTATGCGATCGGACAAGAGCAACCTGCTTCGACGGCGGTCGAGCCTTCTGCAACCACACCGAAGAAAACGGTCGTCTCGCATGGCATCTCGACTTTCGGGGCGCCGGAACTGCCGGCGGATTACAAGCATCTGCCCTATGTGAACCCCGATGCGCCCAAGGGGGGCGAGATTTCGGAATGGGCGCTTGGCGGGTTCGACAGCTACAACCCCTTCACCCATCGGGGCCGCGCCGGGCCGCTTTCGGTCATCATGCTGGAACGGCTTATGGAGGATTCGCAGGATGAACGCGGTTCGTCCTATTGCCTGATCTGCGAGACGATCGAATATCCGGAAAGCCGCGACTGGGTCATTTTCCACCTCCGGCCCGAGGCGAAATTTTCTGATGGCACGCCTCTGACGGCGCATGACGTGCTTTTTTCATTCGAGTTGCTGCGCGACAAAGGGCTGTCTTCTTATCGCACGGGTATTGCCAAGATGGTCGCCAAGGCCGAGGTGATCGACCCCCATACAATCAAGTTCATGTTCCAGACCGGTTATCCCCGCCGCGACGTGATCCAGCAGGTGGGTAGCCAGATTGTCTTCTCGCGGGAAGATTTCCGCAAGAACAAGCGCGACATCGAGCAAAGCTCGGACAAGCCGTTCCTCGGCTCGGGGCCATACATGTTCGATTCGGCCGAGATGGGTCGCTCGATGACGGTGAAGCGCAACCCGGATTACTGGGCCAAGGATCTGCCGATCAATGTCGGACGCCACAATTTCGACCGTATCCGACTGGAATATTTCGGCGATTACGACAGCGCCTTCGAAGCATTCAAGGCCGGCGTCTACACGTTCCGCAACGAGGTTTCGTCGATCCATTGGGCGACGCGCTACGATTTCCCGTCGCTGAAGGACGGGACCGTGAAACAGGAGGTCCTGCCGCGCGGCGATATCGCAAGTGGACAGGCCTGGGTTTTCAACCTTCGCCGATCCAAGTTCCAGGACATCCGTGTGCGCGAGGCCATCGGGCTGGTCTTCAATTTCGAGTGGTCGAACGAGACGCTTTTCTACGGTCTGAACACGCGGGTGAATTCGTTCTGGGACAATAGCGACCTTGCCGCGACCGGCAAGCCCTCGGAGGCCGAGCTTGCGCTTCTGAAGCCCCTGGCCAAGGATCTGCCGCCCGGTGTGCTGACCGATGATGCCGTCACGCAACCCGTCGCGGGCAAGACACAGCTTGATCGGGGCAACTTGCGCAAGGCCTCGGCGCTTCTTGACGATGCGGGATGGAAGGTCGGCCCGGACGGGCTGCGCCGCAATGCCAAGGGCGAGATCCTGAAGCTTGAAATCCTCAATGACAATCAAAGCTTCGATCGCATCATCAACCCATACGTCCAGAACCTGCGCGCGCTTGGGATAGATGCGGTCAATGCCCGCGTCGACGATGCCGAGATGACCAACCGCACCCGCAGCCATGACTTCGACATGGTGACCGACAGCCTTGGCCAAAGCTTCTACATCAGCGGCGGCACCGAGCAGGTTTTCGGCTCGGAAAATACGGCGGATGTCTTCAACCCGATGGGGCTGGCCAATCCGGCCATCGATGCGCTCATCAAGAAAGGCATCGAAGCCACCTCGCAGGACGAGATGGATACCACCATCCATGCACTGGACCGCGCATTGCGCGCGCTGCGGTTCTGGGTGCCGCAATGGTACAAGGCCGATTACACGATTGCCTATTACGACATATTCGGTCACCCCGAGAACATGCCCGCCTATGCGTTGGGTGAACTTGATTTCTGGTGGTATGACGCGGATAAGGCAGAAAAGCTGAAACAATCCGGCGCACTGCGCTGACCCTGCAGGCCGGGCAAGACTAGAGACGGGGCAGGATGGCAGCCTATATACTGCGGCGATTGCTGCTGATCATTCCAACATTGATCGGCATCATGCTGGTCAATTTCACTCTGACGCAATTCGTCCCCGGTGGTCCGATCGAACAGGTCATTGCCCGCGTGCAGGGCGAAGGCGACGCTTTTCGCAACATCGCCGGGGCTGGCGGTGATACGCAACAAGCCCAGACCAGCGAATATGCCGGCGCGCGAGGCATCCCGCCGGAACTCCTGGATCAGCTCGAAGTCCAGATGGGCTTCGCGAAAATCGTCTGCGGCCCCGAACATGAGGGCGAGCCCGACCTGAGATCGGACGCGTGCGAAAAGCAAAAGATCGGCGCGGTCGAGCGCTTCATGATCATGCTTGGCAATTACCTGCGGTTCGACTTCGGGACGAGCTTTTTCCGCTCGATCTCGGTTGTTGATCTGGTGGTCGAAAAGATGCCGGTCTCGATCACGCTGGGTCTGTGGTCGACGCTGATCGCCTATGTGATCTCGATCCCTCTGGGCATCCGCAAGGCGGTCAGGAACGGATCGGCCTTCGATACCTGGACCTCGGGCATCATCATCATTGGCTACGCCATCCCGGCGTTTCTTTTCGCGGTTCTGCTGATGGTCGTCTTTGCGGGCGGAAGCTACTGGCAGATCTTTCCGTTGCGTGGGCTGACTTCGGACAATTTCCAGGACCTCAGCTTCTTTGGAAAGATCAAGGACTACCTGTGGCACATCACCTTGCCGGTGATCGCCACAACGATTTCAAGCTTCGCGACGCTGACGCTTCTGACCAAGAACAGCTTCCTTGACGAGATCAACAAGCAATATGTCATGACCGCCCGCGCCAAGGGCCTGACGGAAGGCAAGGTGCTTTACGGCCATGTCTTCCGAAACGCGATGCTCATCGTGATCGCGGGCTTTCCGGCAATGTTCCTGGGCGTCTTCTTCGGCTCGTCGATCCTGATCGAGACGATCTTCTCGCTCGACGGGCTAGGACGGCTCGGCTTCGAAGCCGCTGTGCAGCGTGACTATCCCGTCATCTTCGGCACGCTCTACGTCTTCGGGCTGCTGGGCCTGCTGGTGGGCATCCTGTCCGACCTGATGTATGTGTTTGTCGATCCCCGCATCGATTTCGAGCGGAGGGCCGGCTGATGGCGATGACCGAGCTAAACCGGCGCAGGCTGCGCAATTTCCGTCGAAACAAGCGGGCCTTCTGGTCGCTGATCGTCTTCTCCCTGTTGTTCGTGGCCTCGCTTTTCGCCGAATTGATCGCCAATGACCGGCCAATCGTCGTGAACTACAAGGGCAGCTATTATTTCCCGGTCTATCGCTTTTACCCCGAAACGACCTTCGGCGGCGATTTCGGAACCGAGGCGATCTATACCGATCCGGGGGTGCAATGCCTGATCCGGACCGGTGGTCGCGAGGAATGTTGGGACGATCCCGAAGCCGTCGAGAAGGAAGCCGCCGATACCGGCACCGTCTCGGGCGAGGCAGTCGAGAGGGGCTGGATGATCTGGCCGCCGATCCCGTATCACTACCGCACGATCAACAATGTCGGCACAGCGCCGAGCGCGCCGGACAGCCAGCATCTCCTGGGCACGGACGACACGTCGCGGGACGTTTTGGCGCGGGTCATCTACGGGTTCCGCCTGTCGATCCTGTTCACGCTGATTGTCACCATCGTCGGATCGTTGATCGGGATCTCGGCCGGAGCGATTCAGGGCTATTTCGGCGGGCGCACCGATCTGGTGTTTCAGAGATTGCTTGAGATATGGGGTTCAACCCCTTCTCTTTACGTGATTATCATTCTGTTTGCGATATTGGGGCGAAGTTTCTGGCTGCTTGTCTTCGTCTCGATCCTGTTCGGCTGGCCGGCGCTGGTCGGCGTGGTTCGGGCCGAATTCCTGCGGGCACGGAACTTTGAATATGTCCGCGCTGCCCGCGCGCTTGGGGTAAGCGATCGCAAGATCATGTTCCGCCATATTCTGCCCAACGCGATGGTGGCGACGCTGACCATGCTGCCCTTTGTGGTGACGGGCACCATCTCGTCGCTCGCCGCGCTGGATTACCTGGGCTACGGCCTTCCAAGCTCGGCGCCTTCGCTGGGCGAGCTTGCCTTGCAGGCCAAGCAGAACCTGCAGGCGCCCTGGCTTGGCTTCACGGCCTTCTTTTCCTTCGCCATCATGCTGTCGCTACTGGTCTTCATCTTCGAGGGCATCCGCGACGCCTTCGACCCAAGAAAGACCTTCAGATGACGCAGGTTCTTGAAGTCAACGACCTGCGGATCGGTTTCCGGCAGGACGGCAAGCTTGTGCCTGCGGTCAAGGGGGTCAGCTTCGCCATCGGCAAGGGCGAGACGGTCGCGCTTGTGGGTGAATCGGGTTCGGGGAAGTCGGTCACGGCGCTTTCGACGGTGGGACTTCTCGGCGACAGTGCCCAGCTTTCCGGGTCTGTCCGCTATGCCGGGCAGGAGCTGGTCGGCGCGACCGAGGCCCTTCTGCGCCAGGTGCGGGGGAACGACATCAGCTTCATCTTCCAGGAGCCGATGACCTCGCTCAATCCGTTGCATACGCTCGAACGCCAGCTTGCGGAAAGCCTTGCACTGCATCAGGGACTGCGGGGGGACACGGCGCGGCCAAGGGTGATCGAGTTGCTGACCCGCGTTGGCATTCGCGATCCCGAGACACGGCTTGCCGATTACCCCCACCAGCTATCCGGGGGGCAGCGCCAGCGGGTGATGATCGCCATGGCCCTGGCCAACCGCCCCGAACTTCTGATCGCGGACGAACCCACCACGGCGCTGGATGTCACGATCCAGGCGCAGATCATGGAGCTGTTGGCCGAGCTGAAGGCCGCCGAGGGGCTTTCCATGCTGTTCATTAGCCATGATCTGGGCCTTGTGCGCCGCATTGCCGACCGTGTCTGCGTGATGAAGGGTGGCGAGATCGTCGAGCAGGGGCCTGTTGAAGAGATCTTTGCCAATCCACAGCATGAATATACCCGCATGCTGCTTGCGGCCGAACCGAAGGGCCAGGCTGATCCGGTTCCGCCCAATTCGCCCGAGGTTGTCTCGACGCATGATCTGAAGGTCTGGTTTCCGATCCAGCGCGGCTTCCTGCGCCGGACCGTTGGGCATGTGAAGGCGGTAAACGGCGCGACACTGGCGGTCCGCGCGGGTGAAACGCTGGGCATCGTCGGGGAATCCGGTTCCGGCAAGACCACGCTTGCGCTCGCGATCATGCGGCTCATCGAAAGCGACGGGACGATCGTCTATTCGGGGCGCGACATCTCGAAATTGGCCGGACGGGCATTGCGAGAGTTGCGGCGCGACATGCAGATCGTCTTTCAGGACCCGTTCGGCAGCCTTTCCCCGCGCATGACGGTCGAGCAGATCATCGCAGAGGGGCTTGGCGTCCATGGTGTCGAGAAAGGCCGAGACCGGCGCGAGATGGTCGACCAGATCATGCGCGAGGTGGGGCTCGATCCCGCCACGATGCACCGCTACCCGCATGAGTTCTCGGGCGGGCAACGGCAACGCATCGCCATTGCGCGGGCGATGATCCTCAATCCCAAGCTTGTCGTTCTGGATGAGCCGACCAGCGCACTGGACATGACGGTTCAGGTGCAGATCGTCGAGCTGTTGCGCCGACTTCAGCGCAAGCACGGGCTCGCATTCCTGTTCATCAGCCACGACCTTCGGGTGGTCCGGGCCATGTCCCACCAGATCATGGTGATGCGCGCGGGCGAGGTGGTCGAACAGGGAACGACCGAGGAGGTCTTCGAGCAGGCCAAAAGCGACTATACTCGCAGCCTGATCGAGGCGGCCTTCCTGGGCAAGAGCAGATGAAGATCCTTCTCGTGCACCAGAATTTCCCGGGCCAGTTCCTGCATCTGGCACCGGCTCTGGCGGCACGGGGTCACGAGGTCTTGGCGCTGACCGATGAGTCCAACAAGCGGCCTTCCCCGGTCAGGGTTCTCCGCTACAAGGCGCCGCCGAAGGAAAATCCTGTTCGAGGCTTCGCGCGCACCTATGCCGAATATACCGAACGTGGCTGGCTGGCCGCGCGCGGCTGTCGCGCCCTGCGCGATCGTCATGGATACCACCCCGATCTGATCCTGGGTCATTCCGGATGGGGTGAGACCCTGTTTCTGCGTGAGATCTGGCCCGAGGCAAGGCTGCTCGTCTATGCCGAGCTGCTTTACCGGACCCGGGGACACGATGTCGGCTTCGACCCCGAGGTGACACCCGACAGCGACGAAGGGCGGGCGATGACGCTTGCCCGTTCCGCGCATCTGATCCAGGGCCTGGTTCAGGCCGATGCGGGGCTGGCTCCGACGCGATATCAGGCCGATTCCTTTCCACCCGAGCTGCGACAGAAGCTGGCGGTCATTCACGACGGCATCGACACCCAGAAGGTCAGCCCTGATCCCGAGGCAAGGTTTGATCTGCCCGATGGCAGGACCCTGAACGCCAGGGACGAGGTGCTCAGCTATGTCTCGCGCTCGCTTGAGCCCTATCGCGGGTTCCATCGCTTCATGCGGGCTCTGCCCAAGGTGATGCGCGCCCGCCCTCAGGCCCAGGTCGTTCTGGTCGGCAGCGATGGGGTCAGCTACGGCACGAAACCTCGCGATGCGGAAAGCTGGAAGGCAAGAATGCTGGCCGAACTCGACGGCCAGATCGACCTGTCGCGCATCCATTTCATGGGTCGTGTTCCTTATGCGCAATATCTGGCCTTGTTGCGGATAGCGCGGGTCCACTGTTACCTGACCTACCCCTTCGTTCTAAGCTGGTCGCTGACCGAAGCGATGTCGGCGGGTTGCTATATCGTCGCCTCAGACACCGAGCCGGTTCGTGAGCTGGTGACGGATGGGGAAAATGGCCGCCTCGTCGATTTCTTCGATCAGAGCGGGCTTGAGGCCGCCCTGATCAAGGGGCTTGCAGGCGACCCGGAGGCGGATCGTCTGCGCATGGCGGCACGCAGAACGATCGTCGAAGGCTATGACCAGAAGTCGATATGCCTTCCACGCCTGATCGAGTGGGTCGAGGGCTTTGGCGGCTAAAGTTCGATCTCGGGTGCGCCGGAAGAATCGGGCATGGGCTCCGGCGCATCGGGTGACGGCGCGGATTCTGAACCTGGTGGCGTTTCGGGCGCGAGAAAGTCGCGCAGGGTGTCGCCGATCTTGGGTGGCGGCGGCGCATCCGCACGGCGGCGAATAAGGATGTCGCCATTTTCCAACCGCTCGGGCGCCTGGTAATTGCCCACATCGTCCATGAGGCTTCCGAGATCGTCCAGAACCGGGCTGAAGCTGTTCATCGTATCGTTCAGATCCCGGCCCAACTGATCCAGATGCGGCTGGACCTCGTTCAGCAGTTTCTCCATGAACCCCTGGATTCCGTTTTCGATATCGCTTTCGAGCCCGCCTTCGCGATCATCGGCGGGCGGAGGTTCATAGGGCGTCTGGGCCAGAGCCGGGCCAGATGCCATGACCGTGGAAAGGAAAAATGCGGCAAGCCTCTGCATCGGTCTTCTCCTTGTCAGAATGAAACGGCGGCAGAAATGCCGCAGTTCTCCCAGTCAGGCAGGCCGGGGGCGATGCATCTCTCGAAACGCGTCCCAGGCGGCATTCAGCGCCCGGGTCCGGGCTTCGGCAAGGCGGATCGCTTCGGGGGGAAGGCCGCGCGCAACGGCGCGGTCGGGATGGGATTCGCGCACCAGTTCGCGCCAGCGCCTGCGCGCCTCGGGCAGAGGCGTTTCGGGCGGGATGCCCAGCACTTCGCAGGAAGAACAGCCCATCTTCTGGTCGTGCCGGACGCGGATCGCGGCGACATCGGCCTGAGTCAGACCGAAGATCCGGGCCACTTCGTCGATGAAGACAATCTCGGCCTCATGCAACTCGCTATCTGCGACGGCGATGATGAAAAGCCCCTCGATCACGTCGGAGAGGACCGGGTCACCGGGTGGGAACATTGCCGCGATGCGCTTGGCCCATGCGTCGAAACCCGCCACGTCCTGCCGCGCCAGGTCGAAGACGCGGGCTGCGTTCTTTTCCTCGGCACGGGGAATGATGAAGAGGCGGCGGAAGGCCGCGACCTCGGACCGCTCGACTGCGCCGTCGGCCTTGGCCAGCTTGGCCCCCAGCGCGATGATCGCGATGGTGAAGGCCACGGATCTTTCGGGCGGGGTCGCAGCGCGCCGCGCGCCGACGATCGCGGCAAGGCGATCGGCAATCCGCTGCCAGAAGCTGCGCGGCTTCGGCAGTTCGGGGCATTGCCTGTGGGGGTCCTTCAATGCGGCGTCCATGGCTCCAGCCTAGGCGGGGTCAAGGGTCAAGTCCACTGACAATACCGCCAGTTGTGGCGGATCACCTGCGGCTTTCGAGCGCGGCCTTGACGACCAGAACAACCATCGCGATGACGGTCAAGGTCGAGGCTGCCGCGAAGGCGCCGGTGGTATTCAAGTCATTGAACATCAGTTCGATCTGTAGCGGAAGCGTGTTGGTCTGCCCCCTGATCGAACCCGAAACGACCGAGACGCCGCCGAATTCGCCGACCGCTCGGGCCGTGCAAAGCACAGCTCCGTAAAGCAGCGCCCAGCGGATATTGGGAAGCGTGACGCGGGAGAAGACCTGCCATCCGCGGGCGCCAAGGGTCACTGCAGCCTCTTCCTGTTCCGAGCCCTGAGCCTGCATCAGCGGCAGAACTTCGCGCGCGACGAAGGGGGCTGTCACGAACATCGTCACCAGCAGGATGCCGGGAAGGGCGAACATGACCTTCAGGTCATGGGCCGCAAGCCAGGGGCCCAGCAGGCCCTGACGGCCGTAAAGCAGCAGGTAGCAGATGCCCGCGATGATCGGAGAGATCGAGAAGGGGATCTCGATCATGGTCATCAGAAGCTTACGCCCCGGAAAGCGGAAACGCGCGATGGCCCAGGCCGCCGCAATGCCGAAGGCGATGTTTATCGGCACGACGATGACGGCAACCAGGGCCGTCAGCGCGATGGCATGAAGGGTCAACGGATCGGTGATATTGCCGATATAGGTCGCCCAGCCTTCCGCGAAGGCGCGCCAGAAGATGAAGACAAGAGGTGCCACGACGAAGATCGCGGTCAGGACGAAGGCCAGCGCGATCAGCATCCGCGGCACCGCCCGGCCCTGGCCCGGAGCTTCGGTCAGTGCAGTGACGTTCATGGGCGGGCCTCGAGATGGCGGGCGGCGCGGAATTGCAGCCAGTTCGACAGGATCAGAAGGATCAGGGCGAAGCCCAGAAGCACCAGCGCAATGGCCGCGGCGCCCTGATAGTCGTATTCCTCAAGCCGGATATAGGCCAACAAGGCGGCGATCTCTGTCTTGAAGGGCAGGTTCCCGGCGATGAAGACGACCGCTCCGAATTCGCCCAGCGAGCGGGCGAAAGCCACGGTGGAGCCGGCCAGCCAAGCCGGCAGGATCGCGGGCAGGACGACGCGGCGGAAGATCGCGAAGGGACGGGCGCCCAGGGTCATTGCAGCCTGTTCCAGTGTCGGGTCAAGGTCCTCGAGAACGGGCTGGATCGCGCGTACCACGAAAGGGGTCGAGGTGAAGGCCATGGCCAGCGTAACCCCGGCAAGGGTGTAGACAATCTCGACCCCGGTGCCCGAAAGCGGCGCCCCGAACCAGCCGTTTGCCGAATAGAGCGCGGTCAGCGAAATGCCCGCGACGGCCGTTGGCAGCGCAAAGGGCACATCCATCAACGCATCGAGGATGCGCTTTCCGGGAAAATCGTAGCGCGTCAGGACCCAGGCCATGAGCAGCCCGTAAAAGGCGTTGAACAGGGTCGCGAGCGCTGCGGCGGTGACAGTCACACGCAGCGCCGAGAGCGTGCGCGGCGAGGTGACGATGGACCAGAATTGCGAAGGCCCGATTTGCGCGCCCTTCAGGATCAGCGCGATGACCGGGATCAGGATGATCAGCGCAACGTAAAGCAGCGTCGTGCCGAGGCTCAGGCTGAACCCCGGCAGAACGCGTTTCGCACGGATCGGTGCGGCGGCCGTCATCGGTTGACAAAGACCTTGTCGAGAATGCCGCCTTCGGCCAGGTGCTCGGCCTGCACCTTGTCCCAGCCGCCAAAGACGTCATCGACCGTCAGCAGCTTCACCTCGGGGAAATCAGCCGCATGCTTGGCAGTGACGTCGGGGTCGGTCGTGCGGTAATTGTGCTCGGCCAGGGTTTCCTGAGCCTCGGGCGAGTAGAGCCAGTTCAGGTATTCGGTCGAAATTTCGAGCGATCCGTTCTTCTCGGCATTCTCGGTCACTACGGCAACCGGGAAAGCGGCGAAGAGGCTGGTCGAGGGCGTCACCGCCTCGAAACCCTGATCGGCATATTGCTTGGCGATCCCGCGGGTTTCGGCCTCGAAGGTCACGAGAACGTCGCCCATGCTGCGCTCGGCGAATGTCTGGGTCGCGGCGCGGCCGCCGGTGTCGAAAACCGGGACATTGGCAAAGATCTTTCCGACGAATTCCTGCGCCTTGTCGTGGTCGCCGCCGTTTTCCTGCAGGGCATAGGCATAGGCGGCCAGGTAGGTGTAGCGCGCATTGCCGCTGGTCTTGGGGTTCGGGAAGATCGGCTGGACGTCATCGCGTGCGAGATCCGACCAGTCCTTGATCCCCTTGGGATTGCCCTCGCGCACCAGGAACGCCGGCATCGAGTAATAGGGTGAGGCGCCGTTTGGCAGCGCCTCGCGCCAATTCTCGGCGACCATGCCGTTCTTGGCCAGAACGTCGATATCGGTCTCCTGGTTGAAGGTCACGACATCGGCCGGCAAGCCTTCGAGGATGGCGCGTGCCTGCTTCGAGGAACCGCCATGGCTCTGGTCGATGCTGACCTCGCGACCGGTCTTGTCTTTCCAGTGGGTCTGGAATTCGGGGTTGAGCGCCTCGAAAAGTTCACGGGCGATATCGTAGCTGACGTTCAGGATCTTGTCCTGGGCCAGGGCCGGGGTGCTGCCCAGAAGCAGCGCAAGGGCGGCGAGGCGAAGTTTCGAGGTGATCACAGAGTTTTCTCCTTGCGGGGGAATTCGATCGTCTGGCCCTGGGGCTGTGTCGCGCGGGGGCCGGAAAACAGTGCGCCCGCTTCAGGGCGCAGGTTGATCCTCGTGCCTGCCGCCAGGCCGTTCGCCTCGGGCGCGCGTCGGGGCAGGTCGACCGGGATGGTTGATTTGCCGTCGGTCAGTTCAATGCGCAGAAGCGCGCCGTTGCTGGCGCATCGGATGATCTGCCAGCGTCCGTCGGGATCGGCAATGGGCGTCACGTCGGCAGGGCGCAGGAACAGGGTCGCGGGTCCATCCGGCAGTGCGCGGCGGGGCAGGCGGCTGGTGTCGAGCCCGGCCGCCTCGGCCCGGCCGGCAAGCAATGTCACGGGAAGCTCGATCGTCGCCCCCATGAAGCGGGCAACGAAGGGCGTGGCGGGATGGTCGTGGATCTGGTCGGCATTGCCGATCTGCTCGATCCTGCCATCACCCATGACGACGACCCGGTCGGCAAGTTCGAACGCCTCTTCCTGATCGTGGGTCACGAAAATGGTCGTAGATCCGGTTTCCTCGTGAACGCGACGCAGCCAGGCGCGCAGATCGCGGCGAACGGCAGCGTCGAGCGCGCCGAAAGGCTCGTCGAGCAGCAGGACCGTGGGCTCGATCGCCAATGCGCGGCCAAGCGCCACGCGCTGCCGCTGGCCGCCCGACAGCTGCGTCGGATAGCGATCGCCCAGGTGCGCGATCTGAAGGAAGTGCAAAAGCTCATCCACCTTGGCCGCGATCACCGATTTGCCGGGGCGTTCGGCACGCGGGCGGACCGTCAAGCCGAAGGCAAGGTTGTCCCTGACGGTCATATGCGGGAAAAGCGCGTAATGCTGGAAAACGAAGCCGATACGGCGGTCCTGCGCGGCAAGACCCAGCCAATCCTTGCCATGGACGTTCAGGCCACCAGAATTCGGCCATTCAAGCCCTGCAATGATCTTCAGAAGCGTGGTCTTGCCCGAGCCCGAGGGGCCAAGCAGGGCGACCAGTTCCCCGCTTTCGATGGTCAGGTCGATCCCGCGCAGCACGGATGTGCCGCCGAAGCTCTTGGTCATGTTCTCGATGACGATCGACATTCGTGCCTCCGGGGTTTGCGGCAGAGGTAGCTGCGTCTCGATTTGCCTTCAAGCCGGCGCATCACGGCGGTTCGTCCCAGGCGGCGAAGGATGTTCCGGTGTCTTGGTCCCTGTGGATTCCCGTTCCTTGCCAGCAGGAAATCGGCGGAATTTCTTCAGGAAGGTTGGCCTTACGGCCTGCCATTGTCCTTATTTTTCAACATTGGCTCTCCCATCACCGCGGTCAGGGCTTCTGCAGTGTCACGCGCTCTGCTAAGCCCCGGGGGACAAGGATGAGGTAATCGAATGGCACGACTGGCGGAACCGCAGACGACCCTGAGCCTGGCGCAGGAAAGCCCGTTGGGCGATGATCTGGAGCTGCTGTTCCAGCGCCATACCGAGGACATGCATGCCGATACCCCGCCGGAATCCATCCACATGATGCCGCGCAAGGAACTCGAGCATCCCGAGATCGCGTTTTTCGTGCTGCGTGATGCCGGGCGGCCCATCGGAATGGGTGCGATCAAGCGCATTGCCCCGGATCACGGCGAGGTCAAATCCATGCATGTTCTCATCGAGGAGCGGGGCAGGGGGCTATCGCGTTTCGTGGTAAACGGCATGATCGATCATGCGCGGGCCTGGGGGCTGTCGCGGCTGAGCCTTGAAACCGGATCGCAGCCGATGTTCCTGCCTGCAAGAATGCTCTATGAGCGGGTCGGCTTCGAGCAATGCGGTCCTTTCGGGAATTATCGGCTGGATCCGAACAGCGTCTACATGACGCTTGAACTCGAGAAAGCCGAATGAGCGGTTGATAAAGACGAAAAGCTTTGCCATGACTGCGCCAAAAGCACGGTCCCGTAGCTCAACTGGATAGAGCAGCCGACTTCTAATCGGCAGGTTGAGGGTTCAAGTCCTTCCGGGATCGCCACTTTTCGGCAATGACACCTGCCAATGAACCATAAGCTTGCACGTTTGGGCGATTTGCATGCACACCCCCTGTCAAGAGGCTTGGGGCGCCGTGTCGAAGGTTTCTTCTAGCACACTGGGATAGAACGGTATTTCAGCGTAACCCGTGGCTAGCGGTCACTTTCCTCCCTGAGATTTCAGGAGTGCAGCAACCGGCTCAACAGCCTTGCGAAGATAGACCGGTCCGACATCCAAGCCGTTGGGTCGGAACGGCTGGACCCGCTCGCTCTGCAGAACGGCCCGAATCGTGTTCAAATGCGCGCCGGTTTCGGCCGACAGCATCGATGGTGTCGTGTAGTTGGCCTCAAACGCAGCGATGTCGTCGCGGCTCATGCGCCATTCCCGACGCCTGGTCGTAGGATTCAAAACCAACATCGCAGGCGTGTGACCACCTTCGATCAGAGGCAAGAATTGACCTTTCCCACGAATACCCGCCGACCGAGCGAAGGCCGCTGCTGTCACCTCTCCCTGGTTGTTCGATGGCTTGCGCTTCGGCGCGACCTTCGTCTTTAACGCAGCAACCTCACTGATTTTCACCACAAGCCCGTGGTAGCCGAACACGTCCGAACGCTTCCCGAGGCGCAGAGAACTAGCCCTGATAGCCGCAATGATCTCTCCAACAGGAAGGCCAAGTCGCTTGTGAACGAGTTGGATCCTCTCCCACCCTGGCTCCTCTGGGGCAACCGGCTGCGCATAGGCCTCCAGCTCCTCAAGAAGAGCTTGGCCATCCGCAATCCGCCAAGGCGATTTGATCGTTGCAACTTTGGTCCTCGGGACGAGGACACCGTCTGCCTTCAACCCGTTCAATTCGGCCAGGGTTGCGCCGATTGCCCGTCGCAGCGCAATGGGACCAACCAGTGCCGGGACTTCATCGAGGACGTGCTGCCAAGCTTTCGCATCAAAGGTCTTGCGGGCATCGGCACGCGCGTCACTGGATGCGAACGCGCCTGCTTCCGTCAAGAAATCATCCAGAACAGCCGGGCCGACGCCGGTTTCCTTGGATGCGGACGTGAGGGAGTGGAGGCGCCGCTCCGTCACGGCCTGCCCGAGAAGGTCATCCCCTGGCGCCAACGGCCAGATTTCCAGGAAATAGTTTCGAAGGATCCCGCGAAACCCCGCAAAGGCATCGTCATCAAGATAGATGCCCTTGAGATGTTTGAAGAGCGGACCCAATTCGCCCTGCAAAAGCCTCGGACGCGGCGCGAGATCGAAGCGATCCAAGCGGCGACACCCTCGAGCGCTGCAGACAGCATGATCATCGTCGATGCTGGCCGCTACTCACGGCAGCGACGGGAGAACCTGTTCCGGCTGCATGAGGCCATCCAGACACCCGATCCTGAAATCGACGACATCGTGCTCTGGACCGCCCGCAATCATCGCGCGCTCTGGCTGATGCGTGATCTTTTCCCGCTGCTCGATTTGCCGCAGAAGACGGTCTTCAAATCTTGCCATCGCCTGATCGCACGCGGCGCCTTGACCGCAAACCTTGACCATGTGGTCGCGGAATGGTCGCGCATCGAGGTTGCGTCATGACGATCGCGCCTCGCTACAACTTCGAAGACGGAACCGAAATCGTGGTCCAGGGGCGCGACCTCCTGCTCCGCAAGGTCGGTTCGCAAGGCTATGAGCTGACGGACCCGATGGGCGGCCAGATGAGTATCCTCGGGTTCTCGTCCTTCGTCGAATTGATGAAATCCGGCGTCGTGACTTTCGCCCCTTCGCAGCTGTTGCCGGAGGGAAGTGCCAAGCTCAGGCTGGGTGGTCTGAGCGTCGCGGCCCAACTCTCTGATGAGCAACAGACTTATGGCCGCTTCCACTTCGCGATATGCAGGGCGATCGACGAGCTCCATCGGCACCGGACCATTGTCGAGGGCAGTGAGGACTTCCGGATTTCGATCGGCAGCTTGAACGACCCCGCGAACAGGAAGTTCTTGCGTCCGCTCGTCGAAGCCTTTTTCGGCGAGCGCGTGCATCTGGGTGCAGCCACCTTGAAGGGCGGCCGGCAGAAGAGCTGGTTTCTCTACAAAGGGCGAACGCTGAAGAAATTCTACGGGATCTATCAGGGTCTCCAGGACGGTGACGATGTCATCGCTGGGCTGGCGACACTTGACCACCTCAAAGGCAACGAGACACCGCGTCTGCCCCTCCGTCTGAAAGAACTCATGACAGAGGCGTGGGAGGAGATCGGCCTGGATCTCAAGGGACCGTCCGTGGCGAACGTGCATGGCTACCTCACAGCGCTGATCAACAGGGAAAACCGGCAGCGGGCGCTCAACGACCTCCCCGCGCTCCCGGTCCCATCCCATCAATCCGTTCTTCGTCACCGCAAGGAGCTGCTCACGCCGACCGAATACATGGTCGCGACGAAGGGCGAGCGCCACGCGCGCAACAAGCGGGGCCGCAGCACTTCTGACGTGCGGGCGCTCATGATCGGCGAATTCTGCGAGATGGACGAATGTCGGGCATCCCTGATTACCTCGGCCAAGGCCAAAGGCTATTGGCATACGCTGTCTGAAGATATGAAGAAGGCTATGGAATGGGCGGATGAGGAGATCCGCAGCCGCCTCAGCATCCTTGTCATGATCGATGTCGCAACACGCATGCCGCTGGCCTGGGTTGTCAGCGACCAGCCAAAAGCGGAAGCCACGATGCAGCTGCTGCGGATGGCAACGCGCGACAAGACCCGCGAGAGGCGCATCTACGGTTGCGAGGGCGAGGCTATGCCGGCCATGGGGCTCGGCATGGTGCGCAACGACAACGGTACCGGCCTGCGGGACGCCGAGGTCAAGTCCGCGCTCATGGGGATCGCATCGGCGAATACCGATGTGCGGACCCACGCCTCCGCCGACAAGCCGTATGTCGAGCGGATGTCGGTATGAGCGGGCGCCGCCCAGCAGAGGTCTATCAAGAACTGAATGAGACCAGGGAGACATTTCGTCTTTTGGATGAAGATCTCCGTCGCGTCCACTTGGGCTGGCCATTCAAGTTGCAGCCCAACGATGAGCGTGTGCGTGTGCTTGAAGGCCTCTTCTATTCGTCAGACGAGTTCCAGACCGCCCGCGAACACCACCAGGGCAAGGTCACCGTTTATATCGATCCGGACGATCTGAGCTTTGCAACCGCAGTGATTCCGCGTGATCCGGACCCGTACAGACTGGCACTCCGGACGACCGTCTTCGCAGGTCTGACCGTGTCCGAATTCCTGGAGTTGATGACGCAGTACTCGCGCGAAAACCCCGAGTTGACAACGCTTTATGAAGATCGGATCGCAAAGGTTCGCCTCGAGAGACATGAACAGCTCAAGAAGATCGGCGTCGAGCGACGGCTGCCCAGGAGCTATGTCAACGTGGGTGAAGCCCGCAAGAAGGCCAAGAGCCTGTTTGCCTCATGTCGGCTGGTCACCACGCACGTGCCGATCGACACGGTCGCCCCAGGTACTCTGGCCACCGCGATCTCGGGCCCGGGGATCCTGCCACTCGGCGGAGCAAGCCTCATCGATCACGCGCCTGCGGAGACGACCTCTACGCCAGCAATACCAGCCAGGAAATCGAAGCCCAAGGCGGAGAACCCGCCTTCGAAAACCCCTGTCAGGCTTGGCCGCCCCGCCCAGAAGGGCGAGCTCTTGTAACTACCGCCCTCTCAACGACGTCCAGCAATTCAAGGATACCCATGGGTTTCATCGACCAGAACCGCGTCAACGCATCGGTTGCCCTGCAGCGCGGCCATTGCACTTTCCCGCGCGCGGCAAAGCTCCCCCCTGAACACTCGTCAAGGACTTCACCTAGGCGGGATAGGCCCACTGATTTCCAATATAAAAATTGTGGCTTTGAGCCTCTAGGGAAGCGCCCCTAAGGGGTCATCCAGGATCTACAAAAAAAAATTGCAAACGTAGGTGGTAAGCGTAGGTGGTAGCCACCGCTTAAGTTACTGATCTACAATAATTATGTGGTGATGGTGCCGGTTGCAGGAATCGAACCCGCGACCTTCTGATTACAAATCAGCTGCTCTACCAGCTGAGCTAAACCGGCCCGCCCTCCCGATAACGTCAGAACGCAGCATGTGCAAGTGCCGCTTGCAACCCTCACCCGATCGCGATTGATTGTGCCGCTATCGCATTTCCGGCTCGTCACGGGGCTTCGCGCCTGCAGCGTGGATCGGGGCTTGCAATCGCGCAGAAAAGCGACTAATTGGCGCGCACTTCACAGGTGGGGTCGGGCCGACGAGGGGAGAAATCCTTCGCAGGTCCACCGGTTGGGACATCCGTCCCTGAATACCCCGCTTAGGCTCAAACCGGAAAGGACCTTGATATGGCGCTTCCTGAATTCTCCATGCGTCAGCTGCTTGAAGCTGGCGTTCACTACGGCCACCAGACCCAGCGCTGGAACCCCCGTATGGCCGAGTTCATCTATGGTGAACGTAACGGCATTCACATTTTCGACCTGACCCAGACCGTCCCGATGCTGGACGCGGCGCTGCAGGTCATCCGTGACACCGTCGCCAAGGGCGGCCGCGTTCTCTTCGTCGGCACCAAGCGCCAGGCCCAGAAGGCCGTCGCCGAAGCCGCCGAGAAATCGGCTCAGTACTACATGAACCACCGCTGGCTCGGCGGCACGCTGACCAACTGGAAAACCGTTTCCCAGTCGATCCAGCGTCTGAAGGCCATCGATGAGACCATGGCCTCGGGTGCAGAGGGTCTGACCAAGAAAGAGCGTCTCCACATGGAACGCGAGCAGGCCAAGCTGCAGGCTTCGCTCGGCGGTATCCGTGAAATGGGTGGTCTGCCGGACCTGCTCTTCGTGATCGACGTCAACAAGGAAGACCTGGCAATCGCGGAAGCGAAGAAGCTGGGCATTCCGGTCGTTGCCATCGTCGACACCAACTGCTCGCCCAAGGGCGTTGACTATGTCATCCCGGGCAACGACGACGCATCGCGCGCCATCGCGCTCTATTGCGACCTGGCCTCGCGCGCTGCTCTGGACGGCATGACCGCCCAGATGGGCGCCGCCGGTGTCGACCTTGGTGCGCTTGAAGCGAGCATCGAGGAAGAGCTGGAAGGCGAAGCTTCGCAAGAAGCGACCGCCGAAGCCTGATCGGGACATGGCCCGGCCGATGGGTCGGGCCGTTGGCCCGCCCCTGCGAGGCTTCACGGAACATTCATCAGGCGGGGATAAGCCCCGCCTGACGCATTGAGAACAAGGAGACATCGGATGGCTATCACCGCTGCTATGGTGAAAGAGCTGCGCGAAACGACCGGCGCAGGCATGATGGACGCCAAGAAGGCGCTGACCGAAAACGACGGCAACATGGAAGCCGCGATCGACTGGCTCCGGACCAAGGGCCTGGCGAAAGCCGCCAAGAAGGCCGACCGCGTTGCGGCCGAAGGCCTGGTCGGCGTGCAGGTGACTGACGGTCGCGGTGTCGCGATCGAGATCAACTCGGAAACCGACTTCGTTGCCAAGAACTCCGACTTCCAGCAGCTGGTCCGCGAGATCACCGAAGTCGCGCTGCAATCCGCGACCGATGTCGAGGTGCTGAAAGCCACCCATCTGAACGGCAAGCCGGTTTCGGACGTGCTGACCGATGCGATCGCCCGTATCGGCGAAAACATGACCCTGCGCCGGATGCACGTTCTGGAAGGCGATACCGTCGTCTCTTACGTCCACAATGCCGCGACCGAAGGCATGGGCAAGATCGGTGTTCTGGTTGCCCTGAAGGGCGACAAGGACAAGGCCGAGCAAATCGGCAAGCAGTTCGCGATGCACATCGCGGCGACCGCCCCGGTTTCGCTGTCGGAAGCGACGCTTGACCCGGCGCTGCTGGCCCGCGAACTGGAAGTCCAGACCGCGAAAGCTCTGGAAGAGAACGCCGGTTCGGCCAAGCCGAAGCCCGAGGCCGTCATCCAGAACAACATCATCCCGGGCCGGATGAAGAAGTTCGTCGCCGAGAACACCCTGCTGGGTCAGGCCTTCGTGATGAACCCCGACCTGACGGTCGAGCAGGCCGCGAAAGAAGCTGGCGTGGAAATCACCGGCTACGCCCGCGTGATGGTCGGCGAAGGCGTCGAAAAGAAGGAAGAGGACTTCGCGGCCGAGGTCGCCAAGACCCTGGGCGCCAACTAAGCCGCGTCCCTTTCCGAGCGAATGGCGCCGGTTCCGAAAGGAGCCGGCGCTTCTCTTTTGCCGTGGATCTCGGACTATTCGGCGGACATCGGCTCTTGTCCGACCGAGTTCGGGAATTGCCGATAGCTCCACGACGCGGCCGGGGCGTTCGCCCCATTGGCAAGCGGCGCTTCAGTGGTCCGGCCCTCGCCCCGATCGACGAAGATCTGGCGTCTGGTCAGCGCCACCAGCACGGCCTGAGCGGTGGTTCGGGCGCCCAAGGCCTTTCTGGCCAGACGCATATGCTTTTCGATGGTGGCAGGAGTGACTTCGAGCCGTTCGGCGATTTCGTGGGTCGTGAACCCGATGCAGGTCATTTCCAGCGCCTCGCGTTGCCGTGACGTGAGAACCTCTGCCGGAACCCGAAAGGGCAGGTTCGCAAATCGCTGGTGCAGAAGCTGGGTCAGAAGCTCGATTTCCCGTTGAGACGTTTTCCAGCGCCTGTCGATCGTCGATTGAGCCGTTCCGGCACGCCCAAGCAGCAAGACGCCCCCGCGCAGCCTTGGGGCAAGATCTGACAGGCTGATCGCGATGCCGCTGCCCAGCCTGTAGCGCTCGAATGTTTCCAAGCAGCGCGCCTCGTTCGGGCCCATTTCTCCGGCTGCGCGGCGTGAATGCATCCAGTCCCAGCTTGAGCTGCCATGATTGTGGATCATCCATGACATCATCGGAAGATTGCGCATCAGCTTTCCCCTGACCAGTTCTGTCATGAGGGCGTCGGGCAATGAGGTCATCTCGATGGCATCGTCGATGATGCTTTCACTGCCTGTCTGGATGATCCGCTGAGCGCCGTAGAAGACCGTCGGGAAGCCCAGTTCTGCGATTTCGGCCAGGTAGCGGGCCCATGCTTCTTCGACCGTGCGTGCCGCAAGAAGCTGTTCGAAGGCCGTCATCAGGGGCATGCGGGGTCACGTCCGTCGTCATCTGCTTTGGCCGGGAATTATTGGGTTCGCGGCAAGCAGACAAGGCTGGCTGCCCATTCGGACGGGCAGCTTGTTGTAAAGCCGCATCTTTGTCCGTCCGTTCGGGCGGGGCCGGTTCTTTGGGCAGCGCCGGATCAACAAGGCGTGAAACTGTACGGTGAGACTTGCGACTGCCATCTTGACCCTCACCTAGCCGGAAGGGTAGCCCACCGGGGATAATTCCGAAGGATAACAGGAGCGGGCAGATGTCCTTTACGATTGCAATCGATGGCCCGGCCGCTTCCGGCAAGGGAACGATCGCACGCGCAGTTGCCCGCGAATTCGGCTTTGTCCATCTCGATACGGGTTTGCTTTACCGCGCGGTCGGCGCGATCGGGGGCGATCCGATCCTGGCCGCCCTCAGGCTTCGTCCCGAAGACCTGTCGCGCGACGGCCTTCGCACGGCAGAAGCAGGGCAGGCGGCCAGCCGGGTCGCGGCGATCCCGGAAGTCCGCAGCGCCCTTGTCGATTTCCAGCGTCGCTTCGCGCTCAGTGAACCCGGCGCTGTTCTCGACGGACGTGATATCGGAACGGTGATCTGCCCCGAGGCGCAGCTCAAGCTTTATGTCACCGCAAGTGACGAGATCCGCGCACGCCGTCGCGCACTGGAACTGGGGGCGGACGAAGCGCATATCCTGGCGGAGCTTCGGGAACGGGATGCGCGCGACGCCGCGCGTGATGTGGCGCCCATGCGTCCTGCCGAAGACGCAATGTTGCTTGACACATCGCAGCTCAGCATCGACGAGGCGGTGGCGCGCGTGATCGAAGCGGTTCGCCTCAGATCACGCCGCTAGGGCCAAAACCACGGCTGACCTTCGCAATTACGGCCCGGAAAGCCTTGCCAGCCTGTGGATTAATGGGTATATCGACGCCCGTCGGGTTAAGAGATATGGCCACAACAGGCCGCATCATACAGGGGTCGGGCCTATGCCGCGACCCTTTGCGCTTATCTCGACGCCTACAAAAAGACCGGCGGAGCCAACCGCAAGGCCAGAAAACCACGCAAAGGAAACTGATTCTATATGTGCGCTAAAGCGACCATGGAGGAATTCGAGGCCCTCCTTAATGAAAGCCTCAACATCGACACCCCGGACGAAGGTTCGGTTGTCAAAGGCAAGGTCATCGCCATCGAGGCAGGCCAGGCCATCATCGACGTCGGCTACAAGATGGAAGGCCGCGTTGATCTGAAAGAATTCGCTAATCCCGGCGAAGCTCCCTCGATCGCGGTTGGCGACGAAGTCGAAGTCTATCTCGACCGCGTCGAAAACGCTCGCGGTGAAGCCTCGATCTCGCGCGAGAAAGCTCGCCGCGAAGAGGCCTGGGACCGTCTGGAAAAAGCCTACGCCGCTGAAGAGCGCGTCGAAGGCGCTATCTTCGGTCGCGTCAAAGGCGGTTTCACCGTCGATCTGGGCGGCGCTGTTGCCTTCCTGCCGGGCAGCCAAGTCGACGTCCGTCCGGTCCGCGATGCCGGCCCGCTGATGGGTCTGAAGCAGCCGTTCCAAATCCTGAAAATGGACCGTCGCCGTGGCAACATCGTTGTCTCGCGCCGTGCGATCCTGGAAGAAAGCCGCGCCGAACAGCGCGCCGAAGTCATCGCCAACCTGACCGAAGGTCAGACGGTCGAGGGCGTCGTCAAGAACATCACCGAATACGGTGCGTTCGTTGACCTCGGCGGCGTCGACGGCCTGCTGCACGTCACCGACATGGCCTGGCGCCGCGTCAACCACCCGTCCGAGATCCTGTCGATCGGCGAGACCGTCAAGGTCCAGGTCGTCAAGATCAACAAGGACACCCACCGCATCAGCCTGGGCATGAAGCAGCTTCAGGCCGATCCGTGGGATACGGTCGGCAACAAGTTCCCGATCGGCTCGGTCCATGCTGGCCGCGTGACCAATATCACCGATTACGGCGCGTTCGTCGAGCTGGAAGCCGGTGTCGAAGGTCTGGTCCACGTTTCGGAAATGTCCTGGACCAAGAAGAACGTGCACCCCGGCAAGATCGTCTCGACCTCGCAAGAGGTTGACGTCATGGTCCTGGAAATCGACGAAGCCAAGCGCCGCGTGTCGCTGGGTCTCAAGCAGACCATGCGCAACCCGTGGGAAGTCTTCGCCGAGACCCACCCGGTCGGCACCGTCATCGAAGGCGAAGTCAAGAACATCACCGAATTCGGTCTGTTCGTTGGCCTCGAAGGCGATATCGACGGCATGGTTCACCTGTCGGACATCTCGTGGGATACCCGTGGCGAAGATGCCATCCAGGACTTCCGCAAGGGCGATGTGGTGAAAGCCGTTGTCCAGGAAGTCGACGTCGAGAAAGAGCGCATCTCGCTTTCGATCAAGGCTCTGGAAAACGACGCCATGGCTGAAGCCGTCGAAGGCGTGAAGCGTGGTTCGGTCATCACCGTCACCGTCACCGCGATCGAAGATGGCGGCGTCGAGGTCGAGTACAACGGCATGAAATCCTTCATCCGTCGTTCGGATCTCGCCCGTGACCGTCAGGACCAGCGCCCCGAGCGCTTCCAGGTTGGCGACAACGTGGACGTCCGCGTCACCAACATCGACACCAAGACCCGTCGTCTGGGCCTGTCGATCAAGGCACGCGAGATCGCCGAAGAGCGTGAAGCCGTCGAGCAATTCGGTTCGTCCGACTCGGGCGCTTCGCTGGGCGACATCCTTGGCGCCGCGCTGAAGAACAAAGGCTGATCGGTCTTTCAGTTGATACAGACGCCCCCGACCCTCGCGGTCGGGGGCGTTTTTCATGCGAGAATCCGCCGAACCGCGTGATCTATCTTAAAAAAATCGCAACCTTTTGCCGAAGTCGACGTTCAGCCATTGAAACGCGGCCGCGCTGATTTAAGATTAACGCAGCAGGTCGTTGTGGGAACTTGCCAAAATCCGGGAACTCAGATGATCCGATCCGAACTGATCCAGAAGATTTCAGAAGAGAACCCGCATCTGTTCCAGCGGGATGTCGAGCGGATCGTGAACACGGTCTTCGAGGAAATCATAAATGCCATGGCGCGGGGCGACAGGGTCGAACTGCGCGGCTTTGGTGCGTTCTCGGTCAAGAAGCGCGATGCCCGACAGGGCCGCAATCCGCGCACCGGCGAGGCGGTCAGCGTCGACCAGAAACATGTGCCTTTCTTCAAGACCGGGAAGTTGCTCCGCGAGCGGTTGAACGGCGAGGGCGAATAAGCCAGATTGGCGGCGAATTCTGCTGCGGGGTGAATCATGCGCGTGATCAGGCTTGTCCTTATTTTTCTTCTGGCCGTCGTGCTGATCCTTGTGGCCTTGGCCAATCGTGCACCGATTACGGTCAACCTGGTGCCCGAAAGCCTATCTCGTTTCACCAATGGCCAATGGTCGATGACCCTGCCGGGCTTCCTTGCCCTGTTTATCGCCATGGTTTTCGGTCTGATCGTCGGTCTGGTCTGGGAATGGCTTCGCGAACATGGCCAACGCGCCGAAGCAAAGGCCCGCGCCCGTGAACTGGCCCGGCTTGAGCGCGAGGTCGGTGACCTGCGCCGCACCCATTCCGCGCCCAAGGACGACGTTCTGGCCATCCTCGACGAATCCGCTTCGCGCCCGGCGCCCAAACCCGCAGCCGCCGCCGCTCTTCCGGCCCCGCGCTAGCCATGCCTGTTTCCGTCAAGATCTGTGGGCTGAACGAGCCTGCAGCCGTCGATGCGGCGGTGAAGTCCGGGGCACGCTATCTGGGTTTCGTCTTCTTCCCCCAATCGCCGCGACATGTCACCGCCGCGACGGCCTCGTCTCTCGTGGCCAATGTGCCTTTGGGCATCGCGCGTGTGGGTTTGTTCGTCAATCCGGACGATGCCGCGCTGGAGGCGACACTCGCGCAGGTGCCATTGGATATCGTCCAGCTTCATGGCAGCGAAAGCCCCCAGCGCGTCGCCGAGGTCAAGGCCCTGACGGGCCTTCCTGTCATGAAGGCCGTCGGTGTGGCCGAACCGGCGGATCTGGACGCGATCTGGGATTACGGCCTTGTGGCCGACATGCTGCTGATCGACGCAAAGGCGCCGAAGGATGCGGTGCTGCCGGGCGGCAATGGTCTTGCCTTCGATTGGCGGCTGCTGGCGGGTCGGCAGATCCTGAAGCCCTGGCTCCTGGCCGGCGGGCTTACCCCGGACAATGTGGGTGAGGCGATCCGCTTGACGCGTGCCCAGGGTGTCGATGTGTCCTCGGGTGTCGAATCCGCGCCGGGTGTGAAAGACACACAGAAGATCGCGAAGTTCATTGCACGGGCCACGGCCCCGATCCTTTGACGGCTGCGACCGGGGTCAGTTCCGAGGCGAGTGGCCCGCCCGGCCCGGATCAATTGGAAAGGATGTGCGGTGACGATCAGTTTTCGCGTCGCGGAACAGGCTGACGTCGCCCCGGTCGTCGCATTGCTGGCCGATGACATGCTGGGCCAGACCCGCGAGCGGGGGGATATGTCGACCTATCAGGCGGCGTTCGAAGCCATGCGGGCAGAAGGGGGCAATCACCTGGTCGTGGGGGTGATCGCGACAGAGGTTGTCGCCTGTTACCAGATCACCTTCATTTCGGGCCTGTCACTTTCTGCCGCACGTCGTGCCCAGATCGAGGGGGTCCGCGTTGCATCAAGCCATCGAGGCCAGCGCATCGGCGAGGCGTTGATGCGCGATGCCGAGGCACGTGCCCGCGAGGCGGGCTGCGCGCTTTTGCAGTTCACGACGAACAGGTCAAGAGCGGATGCGCATCGTTTCTACGACCGCCTCGGCTTTACCCCTTCCCATATCGGCTATAAGAAATCACTGTGAGGGGCGGCAGCCCTTCTTCTGATCCAATTCCCGACCGCGCGCGAGGAGAGCCATGGCCGAAGATCTCATCAACAGCTTCATGACCGGCCCGGATGAGCAGGGGCGTTTCGGCATCTTTGGCGGGCGCTTTGTCAGCGAGACGCTGATGCCGCTGATCCTGGATCTGGAAGCGGAATACGAACGCGCCAAGACCGATCCGGAGTTCTGGGCCGAGATGGACGACCTGTGGAAACACTATGTCGGCCGTCCGAGCCCGCTATATTTCGCGCCGCGCCTGACCGAAGAACTGGGCGGCGCGAAGATCTATCTCAAGCGTGAAGAGCTGAACCACACCGGCAGCCACAAGATCAACAACGTGCTGGGCCAGATCCTGCTCGCACGTCGCATGGGCAAGACCCGGATCATTGCCGAAACCGGCGCGGGCCAGCATGGCGTGGCGACCGCCACGGTCTGCGCGCGTTTCGGGCTGAAATGCATCGTCTACATGGGCGCGCATGATGTCGAGCGTCAGGCGCCGAACGTGTTCCGCATGCGCCTTCTGGGCGCCGAAGTCGTGCCGGTCACCTCGGGCCGCGGCACGCTCAAGGACGCGATGAATGACGCGCTGCGCGACTGGGTGACCAATGTGCGCGACACCTTCTATTGCATCGGCACGGTGGCGGGCCCGCATCCCTATCCCGCCATGGTGCGCGATTTCCAATGTATCATCGGCCGCGAGACCCGCTGGCAGCTGGAAGAGCAGGAGGGCGAGGGCCGTTTGCCCGACAGCGTCATCGCCGCGATCGGTGGAGGCTCGAATGCCATGGGGTTGTTCCACCCCTTCCTCGACGATCCTTCCGTGCGCATCATCGGGGTCGAAGCGGGTGGCAAAGGCGTCGATGAGCGCATGGAGCATTGCGCCAGCCTGACCGGCGGGCGCCCCGGCGTGCTGCACGGCAACCGCACCTATCTGCTGCAGGACGATGCTGGCCAGATCCTCGAGGGCCATTCGATCAGCGCGGGGCTCGACTATCCGGGCATCGGGCCGGAGCACGCCTGGCTGAAGGAACAGGGCCGGGCAGAGTATGTCAGCGTAACCGATACCGAAGCGCTCGAGGCCTTCCAGACCCTCTGCCGCCTCGAAGGCATCATTCCGGCGCTGGAGCCCAGCCACGCGTTGGCCCATGTCATCAAGATCGCGCCCGAATTGCCCCGCGATCACATCATGGTGGTTAACCTGTCCGGCCGGGGCGACAAGGATATCTTTGCGGTCGCGAAGCATCTGGGTGTCGACATCCAGACCTGATTTTCGCGGACGGTGACCAGGGACGAGATGGGGCGACGGGCCAACCAGCCGTCGCCCTTTTCCAATTCGGGGTCTTCGGAAAGCTCGCGTCTATGCCGAGCTTGCGGGCCCGCAGCTTGCGCTTATTTGCCCGAACGGGCCTCGGCCACCAGTTCGGCGAGATCGGCTTGGGGCAGGGCGCCGAAGACCGCGCGATTGCCTGCCACGAAGCTTGGTGTTCCGACCAGTCCGATATCATCCGCAAGGCCCAGCGATTTCTCGATCTGGGCCGTGATCTCGGGCGATTCCATGTCCTTTTTCAGGCGCGCGATGTCGAGCCCAAGATCGCGTGCGACGCGCATGACCGAAGCTTCCTCGGCACGGCCATTCATGCCCATGAGGGCGCGGTGGAACTCGGGATAACGGCCCTGCTTGGCGGCGGCGAGCGCGGCCTTTGCCGCGAAGCGTGACCCATCGCCGAAGATCGGGATCTCATGCACGACGAGCTTGATGCCGGGATCGGATTTCAGCAAGCCCATCACAACCGGCATGGACTTTCGGCAGAAGCCGCAATTGTAGTCCGAAAACTCGACCAGGGTGACGTCTCCGGCCGGGTTTCCCATCACGGGCGAAGCAGGATCGTTGAAGACCGCGTTCTTGATCGCGGCGATCTCTGCCGCGGTCATGTCCTGGGCGGATGCCGCACCGCAGGACAGCGTGATCAGCAGGGTCGCGGCGATTGCGGCAAGTTTGCGGCGCATGGGATGCTCCTTTCGCTTCTTGCATTCTGGGCCTGACTGGCCATGGCTGGTCAAGGGGCTTGAAATGACAATCATGTGGGAGAGAAGGATGGAATCCGACCTTTTCGGTGACCGGCGGGACGAAATCATCGCCCCCGGAGCGATGATCCTGCGCGGCATTGGGGCTGACCGCGATCTTCTGGCCGGTCTCGCCTCGGTCGAAGCCCGTGCGCCTTTTCGACGCATGATGACGCCGGGAGGGCGTCAGATCGGGGTCGAGATGACGAATTGCGGGATGCTTGGCTGGGTCAGCGACCGGCGTGGCTACCGCTATGAAACGCACGATCCAGAAAGCGGCCGGCCCTGGCCCGACATGCCCCCCTGTTTCGTGGAACTGGCGCATGAGGCCGCGCTCATCGCCGGGTTCGAAGCTTTCGAACCCGACGCCTGCCTGATCAACCGTTATGCGCCGGGCGTGAAGATGGGCCTGCACCAGGACCGGGACGAGGCCGGTTTCGATGCGCCCATCGTTTCGGTGTCCCTTGGGTTGCCCGCGACCTTCCAGTTCGGCGGCACCGATCGCAAGGACCCGGTGCGGCGGCATGAATTGCACCATGGCGACGTGGCCGTGTGGGGCGGGCCGTCGCGTCTGGCCTGGCACGGTATCCTGACCCTGAAACCAGGCGAGCACCCCGAAACCGGGCGCTGCCGGATCAACCTGACATTCCGACAGGCCGGTCAGAGATAGCGACCGCCCCGCTGCAGCACTTCGATCTGGTAGCCATCCGGATCGGCGATGAAGAAGAACCGCGCGATGACCTCTCCGCCCGGCGCGAAATCGACCAGCTTGCGGGGCTCAAGACCGGCTTCGGACAGCCGGGCATGTTCCGCCGCGACATCTTCGACCGAAACCGCGAGATGGCCATATCCGTCGCCCAGATCATAGGGCGCGGTGCGATCCTTGTTGACCGTCAACTCAAGCTCGAATTCTGTTTCTGGGTTCGACAGGTAGATCAGCGTGAAGCTGTCGAAGTCCAGGCGATCTGCGACCTTGAGCCCGAAGGCGGTCTCGTAGAAGGCGAGCGAGCGGGCCTCGTCGAGCACGCGGATCATCGAATGGATTGCCTTGGCCATGGGTATCTCCTGTTTTCGGGCAATCTAGCGGCGGGTCGGCAAATGCAAAAGGGGCCCGAAGGCCCCGATCTCAGCGCCAGAGCGGCGCGTGGCGGTTCACGTCCTTGTAGAGCAGGTAGCGGAAGTTCCCCGGGCCGCCTGCGTAGCAGCATTGCGGGCAGAAGGCGCGCAGCCACATGAAATCGCCGGGGCCGACCTCGACCCAGTCGCGGTTCAGGCGATAGACCGCCTTGCCCTCGATGACGAATAGCCCGTGCTCCATGACATGGGTCTCGGCAAAGGGGATGGTGCCGCCGGGGCTCAGGGTCACGATGGTGATATGCATGTCATGGCGCATATCGGTCGGGTCCATGAAGCGGGTCGTGGCCCAGCTGCCGCCGGTATCAGGCATCGGGATCGGCGCGATGTCGCGTTCATTGGCGATGATGACATCGGGCTTCTCGACACCCTCGACCGCCTGCCAGCGCTTGCGCCACCAATGGAAGCGCGAGACCTGGTCGCCATTCGCGACCGACCAGTCCATGCCTGCCGGGATATAGGCGAAACCGCCGGGGGTCAGTTCATGGGTTTTGCCGTCGATGGTCAGGGTCACGCTGCCATCGGTGACAAAGATCGCGGCCTGCGCGCCCTCGTCGGTCTCGGGCTGGGCCGAGCCGCCGCCGGGTTGCAGCTCCACGACATATTGGCTGAAGGTCTCGGCAAAGCCCGAAAGCGGGCGGGCGATCACCCACATCCGCATCCCGGTCCAACCGGGCAGGAAGCTGGTGACGATGTCGCGCATCGTCGAAGCCGGGATCACCGCATAGGCTTCGGTGAAGACCGCGGTATCGGTCGACAGGTCCGTCTGCGGCGGCAGGCCTGCAAGGGGCCCGGCATAGCGGGGTGCGCTGACTTCGCTCATCTTGTTCATCCTTTCAGCGCGTCCTTCAGGCGCAGCTCTGCGATGCGCATGACCTGACGTTCGGCCGTGTCGCGCTCGGTTTTCGTGTCATTGGCAAGGCGGGCCTGCATCGCGGCCATGATGCCAGCCTTGTCATGGTCGCGCACGGCGATGATGAAGGGAAAGCCGTGCTTTTCCACATATTCGGTGTTCACGCGCTGGAACTCGGCGCGTTCCGCATCGGTCAGGGCATCCAATCCCGCCGAGGCCTGTTCGGACGTGCTTTCCGCGGTCAGCCGCTTGGCCTCGGCTAGCTTGCCTGCAAGGTCGGGGTGGGCGATCAGCACGCCAAGGCGTTCCTCGTCGCTGGCCGCGCGGAAGACCTGCGCCATGCGTGCGGAAAGCCCGCCCGGTGTGTCGTGGACCCTTCCCATCTCGCCGTCCCAGACGCGCTCGGCGATGAAGGGGGAATGCTCGTAGATGCCACCGAAGGTCGAGACGAAAACGTCGCGCTCCATCTCCGAGGGGCGCAGGCGGGGCTGGTAGGGATGTTCTTTCGCCCAGTGCCGGGCAATGTCCAGGCGCGAGGCGAACCAGACCCCCTCATGCGCGCGGGCGTGTTCCAGGAACTTCTGGATGGCGATGGCGCGGCCCGGACGGCCGGCGAGGCGGCAATGCAGCCCGATCGACATCATCTTCGGCGCGCCGGCCGCGCCTTCGGCATAGAGCACGTCGAAGCTGTCGCGCAGGTAGTCGAAGAACTCGACCCCGGTGCCGAAACCCTGGCCCGACGAGAAGCGCATGTCATTGGCATCCATCGTATAGGGCACCATGAGCTGCGGCTTGCCTTGGTGGACATGCCAGTAGGGCAGGTCGTCGGCGATGGTGTCGGCGAGATATTCAAACCCGCCTTCCTCGCATCCCAGCGCCACCGTGTTCATCGAGGTGCGGCCCTGGTAGAAGCCGCGGGGACGTTCGCCGGTGACGCGGGTATGCAGTTCGACGGCCTTGGCGATGTGCTCGGCCTCGACCTCGCGCGGGATGTTGCGATAGTCGATCCACTTGTAGCCATGGGTCGCGATTTCCCAGCCGGCGCGCTGCATCGCGGCCACCTGTTCGGGCGCGCGTTCAAGCGCGGTGGCGACCCCGTAGACGGTGACCGGAATATCCTTCAGCAGGCGGTGCAGCCGCCAGAAGCCCGCGCGTGCGCCATAGTCGTAGATCGATTCCATGTTCCAGTGCCGCTGCCCCGGCCAGGGCTGGGCGCCGATGATCTCGGACAGGAATGCCTCGGATGCCGCGTCGCCGTGCTCGATGCTGTTCTCGCCGCCTTCCTCGTAATTCATCACGATCTGAACGGCGATCCTGGCGCCGCCCGGCCATCTCGGGTCGGGGGCGTTTTCGCCATATCCGATCATGTCGCGGCTATATCGCATCGCTTGCATCCCTTTCGCATTTCCGGCTGTAATGCAGCATCACCTTGCCACCGCCATCGGCAAGGTAAGAAATGCTATAATCAGAGACCAGCTTTCATTGAAAATGGTGCTTTACTCATAAAGCGTTGAAACTCTGTCGCTGGAGCCGGCATTTGCGTTGAAGATGGCTGGTCCTAGTCTGTCCGCCTCGGTGGGCAAACCGCCAAAGGGAGGATCAATGCTAGACAGACAATTTGGCCTTGCGGCCAAGGGCACCAGCGTGAGGACAGAGGTGGTCGCGGGGATCACGACCTTCCTGACGATGGCCTATATCATCTTCGTGAACCCTGATATCCTGTCGACGACCGGAATGGATCGCAACGCGGTCTTCGTCGCCACCTGCCTTGCAGCCGCCCTGGGCTCGGCCATCATGGCGCTCTGGGCCAACTGGCCCATCGGCATGGCGCCGGGGATGGGGCTCAACGCGTTCTTCGCCTTTACCGTGGTTGGAACGCTGGGCTTCACCTGGCAGCAGGCGCTGGGGGCGGTCTTCATATCCGGCCTCGTCTTCCTGTTCCTTTCGGTCACCGGGATACGGCGCTGGCTGATCGCGGGCATCCCGACATCAATGCGCAGTGCCATCGCGGCGGGGATCGGCATGTTCCTTGGCCTTATCGCGCTGAAGAATGCAGGGCTTGTCGTGGACAATCCCGCGACGCTGGTCGGGCTTGGCGACCTGACCCAGACGCCGACATTGCTTGCCGCGGCCGGCTTCTTCATCATCGCCGCGCTTGACGCGCTCAAGATCCGCGGCTCGATCCTGATCGGCATCCTCGTGATCACCGTGATCTCGATCGCGATTGGAGCGAGCCCTTTCGGAGGCGTGTTGTCGATGCCGCCCTCGATCGCGCCGACCTTCCTGCAGCTTGACGTTGCCGGAGCCCTGACCGTCGGAATTTTCCATGTCATCCTGGTGATGGTCCTTGTCGAGGTGTTCGACGCGACCGGCACGCTGATCGGTGTTGCCAAGCGCGCCGGGTTGCTGACGCAAGGACCGACACATACGAACCCTAATCTCGGACGCGCGCTGATGGCGGATTCGACCGCGATCCTTGCAGGCTCGCTTCTGGGAACCAGTTCGACGACCGCCTATGTCGAAAGCGCCTCGGGCGTGCAGGCGGGGGGGCGGACGGGCCTGACAGCATTGGTCGTGGCCGGACTTTTCCTGCTTGCGATCTTCTTTGCCCCTCTCGCGGGTTCGGTTCCCGCCTACGCGACCGCGCCTGCGCTGCTATACGTGGCATGCCTGATGGTGCGCGAGTTCGAAGAAATCGAGTGGCGTGACGTGACCGAGTCGGCCCCGGCCGTGCTGACCGCTCTGATGATGCCTTTCACCTATTCGATCGCGAACGGTCTGGCCTTCGGCTTTGTCAGCTATGCGCTGATCAAGCTGCTGACAGGTCGGGTCCGTGAGGTGCATCTGGCGACCTGGGTAGTCGCGGGGCTTTTCGTGATCCGATTTGCCTTCTTCATGGAATGACGCTTTGCCCCGGGGGGGTGTTGCCCCCCAGTTCCACGTCTGATGTGGTCCAAAACCCCAACCCTGCCAGAGGCGGGAAACCGCGTCGGCATCCAGGTATCGCGCATCAACGCCGCAAGGTCCGGTTCTTCTCGACCATGGAACTGGTCAACCCGCCCGAACAGGAAAGGCCAGGGGAAAAGCTGGCCAACTCGTGGAAACCCTGATCCGGCTGGATGTCGTTCACCGGGCAAACGGCCGCCAGGTCCGTTTGCCCGATCCGCCTCACTGGTGGATGAACTGGGATATTTGCCGATCAGCGCCTCCGGAGGTGTGCGATTGACGGCGCAGGATCGGGCCTGATCTTCCCTGATTTGTTACACGCCTTGAGGCTCGCAGACGCGAGCGAGCAACCCACCGTTGAGAAGGGGTAAGAACCCGCCTTGCGTCACCGCGGCGCGTCTTTCCTGAGGGAAGCGCGGGCTCCGCCAGACCGGCCATTTGGGCCTTGTGCGGTCATTTCAGGCTTGCGGCAGCTTCGGAGAAGGTTCTTACTTACAGTAAGGACCTGACTCATGACTTCCTCGCCTTAACAGCCGCAGGGTATTCACATGTCCCGTCATATTCTCCTTCTCGCGCTCTCTTCGACTTTCCTTGCCAGCCCTCTCGCGGCGCAGGTCAATACCGATGCGGGCGAGATAAACCCAAAGATGATCGAGCGCTTCTTCAACCAGCCGGGCTATTCGCCCTATGCCGGGCGCAAATTCGCGACTGAACCGCTCTGGGGTGAGATCCATCTGCACACCAGCTGGTCGCCCGATGCCTTTGCCGGGGGGACCCGCGTCGGGCCGGATGAAGCATTGAAATATGCCGAGGGCGAGACGATCACCTCGAGCACCGGACAGCCGGTGCGCCTGTCGCGACCCTATGACTTCCTGATGGTGGCGGACCACTCCGACGCGATGGGCGTCGTCGCCAGCATTTATGAGGGTGACCAGGCGATGATGGCCGACCCGGTGCTCAAGCGCTGGCATGAAGAGATGCAGAAGGGGGGCGAGGCTGCCAGCAAGGTGGTGATCGAGATGATCACCCTTCAGGGACAAGGCAAGATCCCGAAGCCCATGACCGATCCCAACACCCAGATGGATATCTGGCACAAGATGACCGAGATCGTCGAAAGCCATAACAACCCGGGCAAGTTCACCGCCCTGATCGGCTACGAATGGACCTCGAATTACGGTGGGGGCAACAACCTGCACCGCAACGTGGTCTATCGCGACGGCAAGGACAAGGCCGACATGGTGCGGCCCTACACGACCTTCGATAGCGAGCTGCCGAACCAGTTCTGGGAATGGATGCAGGCCTACGAGGATAAGACCGGCGGCCAGGTTCTGGCCGTGCCCCATAACGGCAACCTGTCGAACGGGCTGATGTTCGCGACCGAGACGCCGGACGGGAAGCCCATTGACGCCGCCTGGGCCGAGACCCGCGCCAGGTGGGAACCCCTCTACGAGGTCACGCAGGGCAAGGGTACGTCCGAGCAGCACCCGTCGCTGGCACCCAGCGACGAATTCGCCGATTTCGAGATCTGGGACAAGGGGAACCTGAACGTCGTACCGAAAGAACCGGGCATGATCGATTACGAATATGCCCGCGAGGCGCTGAAGCGGGGCTTGAAGCTGGAGGACGAGTTCGGCACCAACCCCTTCAAGTTCGGCCTGATTGGCTCGACCGACGCGCATACCGGCATCTCCTCGACGGAAGAGAACAACTTCTGGGGCAAGTTCCCTGCCAGCGAACCGGGACCGGAACGCTCGACCGCCAACGCCTTCGATTTCGACGGCCGCACCGTCAAGGACTGGAAGCTTGGTGCCTCGGGGCTGACCGCTGTCTGGGCGCCCGAGAATACCCGCGCCTCGATCTGGGATACGATGAAACGCAAGGAGGTCTATGGCACCACGGGGACGCGCATCACGCTGCGCTTCTTCGGCGGCTGGGACTTTGTTCCCGAGGATGCGCTGGGGCGGACGCCGGCCAATATCGGCTATGGCAAGGGTGTGCCGATGGGCAGCGACCTGATGCCCGCGCCAGAAGGGGCCTCTGCGCCCAGTTTCCTGGTCGCGGCGCTGAAGGACCCGTTCTCGGGCAATCTCGACCGCATCCAGATCGTCAAGGGCTGGGTCGATGCCGCGGGCGAGATGCAGGAAAAGATCTATGACGTTGCCTGGTCGGGCGACCGCAAGCCGGATGCGGATGGCAAGCTGCCCTTGGTCGGCAATACGGTCGATGTCGAGAAGGCGACCTTCACCAATACGATCGGCGCCCCGGAACTGATCACGGTCTGGACCGATCCCGAGTTCGACCCGGCGCTCAAGGCCTTCTACTATGCCCGGGTACTCGAGATCCCGACGCCGCGCTGGACGGCCTATGACGCGGCCTATTTCGAGGATGCGAATTTCTCCGACGACGTGCCGATGACCGTGAACGAGCGCGCCTACAGCTCGCCGATCTGGTATGGCCCGGCCAAGTGAGCCATGACTGGACTGGGCTCAAGCGTGACCCTCGACCGCCCCTTCGACGCGGCGGTCGAGGCGGTTACCGCGGCGCTCTCGGCCGAAGGTTTCGGGATGACCGCGCGGATCGATCTCGACCGGGCCTTCGCCGAGAAGCTGGGTCCCGACTTCCGCCGCTATGCCGTGGAGCAAAGCCCCGGCGGCTGCCTTGTCCGGATCGCCGATGCGGGCGCGATGATGGGCATTGGCAATCTGGGAGAAAGTCCCGAGATCGCCACACTTGCCACGGATGCCGCGGCCCGGCTGATCCGCGTGACAATGCCCCTGCAGGGCGCGACAAAGGGTTGAAGGACGATGCTGAAGACCAGGTTCCGGGCGATCCTTGCCTCGCCGCTCCTGCATTTCTTCGTTCTTGGGGGGCTTGTCTTCGGCTATTACAGCCTCAAGAACCCGGCCTCGGAACAGCCCCCGACCGATGACGTGCTGCGGCTCTCCGAAACCGACGCCCAGCGGCTGGTGGTCGACTTCTTCACCACCTGGCATCGCGCCCCGACCCGCGAGGAATTGCGCGGCCAGATCCGCGACTGGGCCATCGAGGAAGCCTCGGTGCGCGAGGCCCTGGCCCTTGGCCTTGACCAGGGCGACGCGATGATCCGCAACCGGCTGCGCAACAAGGTCGAGTTCCTGGCCGAGGCTCCGGCCGCCGCGCTGACCCCCGACGAGGCCACCCTTGCGGCCTATTACCGGGCCAATGCCGCGCGTTTCAGCCATGACGGAGAGCTGAGCTTTGCGCAGGTCCTGCTGCCCGCGAATGCCGGGCCGGACGAGGTCGAGGCGGTAAAGGCAGAGCTCGAACAGGGGGCCGACCCGGGCGCGCTCAGCAATTCCAGCATGCTGCCGCCCCAGGTCGAGGGCATGGCCGCGCCCGCGGTCGAGCGCCTCTTCGGCAAGGGCTTCGGCAAGGAGGTCGCGGGCCTGCCGCTGGACCGCTGGTCCGGTCCGCTGCAAAGCGGCTATGGCGCGCATCTCGTGCGGCTCGAAAAGCGCCTGGAAGGAGTGCTGCCCCCGCTATCCCAGGTGCGTGAACGCGTGCTCGGGGAATGGCGCGCCGACGAAGCCCGCAAGCTGCGCGAGGACTATACCGCCAACCTCCTGCAGCGCTATCGGCTGGAACTGCCGGAAATCCCCGACGAGGTTAGGCAATGACCCTTCGCACGGCCATGCTTGCCCTTTTGCTGGCGGTCCTGCATCCGATCTTGGCGCTCGCCCATGCATTGGACCCCGGCTACCTGGAATTATCCGCCATGGGCAAGGACCGCTGGCGCGTGACGTGGCGGATGCCCGATGTGAGCGGCCGCCCCATGGGCATCACGCCCGCGCTGCCCGCGAATTGCGGCGCCGAACCGCCCCCGGCGCCGCATTTCGACGGGCGCGGCTGGAGCACGGCCTATGTCGCGACCTGTCCCGGCGGGCTGGCCGGTGGGCAGATCCGCATCGAAGGGCTGGAAAATACCCGCACCGATACCCTCGTCCGCTACGAGATGACGCCGGGCAAGGCGGTGACGCAGCGCCTGACCGCCGACGCCCCGGGCTTCACCGTCCCCGCCGACCCCGGCGCCTTCGAGGTCTTCACCAGCTATGTCTCGCTCGGCGTGACGCATATCCTAGAGGGGATCGACCACCTGCTGTTCGTGCTGGCGCTGCTGCTGCTCGTGCGGGACCCCCGCCGCCTTCTCTGGGCGGTGACGGCCTTTACCCTCGCGCACAGCATCACGCTGGCCGCCGCGTCCATGGGCTGGCTGACGCTGCCCTCGGCCCCGGTCGAGGTGGTGATCGCGCTGTCGATCGTCTTCCTGGCCTATGAGCTTGCCAAGCCGCCAGCGCGCCGCGACCAGATCGCCGTGCGTTTTCCCGCGCTGGTATCGTTCGGCTTCGGCCTGGTCCATGGACTTGGCTTCGCCGGTGCCCTGCGCGAGATCGGCCTGCCGCAAGGCGACATCCCGATGGCGCTGCTGTCCTTCAATATCGGTGTCGAGACCGGTCAGCTCATCTTCATCGGGGCCGTCCTCACGCTTGGCTGGATCGCCCGGCGCCTGTTGCCCGCTGTCCTGACCGCCAGCCCCTGGACAAATCGTGCGGCCAGCTACGCGATCGGCAGCACGGCCGCATTCTGGGTCATCGAGCGCCTTCAGACTTTCTGAGGCCGCAGCTCAACCGGGCAGTTCCGGCCACCGGCAAGGTTCACGACCAGCCGTCATTCACTCTCACCGATCCAGCGCCACGTTCCGCTCATGCAACATCGCGGTATCGACGATTTCGATGCCGCGATATCCAAGCCGGATGGCCCCGGAATGGGCCAGATGCCGAAGCGCGTCGCCTGCGGCATTCCGTGACAGGTTGGCGATCTCGGCGAATTCCGTCTGGGAGATCGGCAGCACCGGCGGATCGAGTGCTGCGCCGGCGGCGAAATGCAGCCCCTCGCCAAGAAGGATGCGAAGCGTCAATGCTGCGCGCTGGATCGGCTGCTGCGTCCTGTTCGCGGCGATCACCGCGAAGGCGTGGTCGATCACCCCGACCGAGATATGGGCGATGTTGCGCCAGGCCTCGAACCCGGCGCGATCCAGCCGGCCTGCGGCCTCGGCGGGCAGATAGGCGATCCGGCAGGGCGTGCGGGCAATATGAGCGCCCCGCTTCGGGCTTTGGGTCAGCAGCGCGCTGTCCCCGAACCACCAGCCGGTCGTCGCCACATGAACCAGCGTCGGATCCAGCGCGCCGGGCGAGATCAGCACGTCGAGCCACCCCTCGATCAGCCCGTAAAGGCCGCCAGATTCGTCGCCGAGATGCATCGCGCTGTCGCCCCGCTCCATCCCCAGCAGCATGCAATTGTCCAGAACAGCATCCGCGAAGGGCAGGGGGCGGCCATGCAACCAGCCGCGCCCGCGAAGGGTGCGCCGGTCCGATTGCGTAAGGGCAATATTCTTCGAATTTCCCATAGATGGGCAATTCTAGCAGACGGCCGGGTCTAATCTAGGCCTCTCGTCATGAGCGACAGCATGCTAAGCTGTTATCGCTGGACTTTTCGATTCCCACCGGAGCGAGGAGAAATGCCATGATCCGACCAGGTTGCGCGCATATCCTTGGAATTGGTCTGCTTGCCGCCATGCCGGCCCCTGCGGCGATGGCCCAGACCGCCGAAAGCGACGTCCCGAAGAACCCCCTCAAGGAGGCCTATTTCGGCGAGCAGCATGTCCATACCGGCGTGTCGATGGACGCCTTCATCGCCGGCAACCGTCTGACGCCCGACGACGCCTATCGCTTCGCCCAGGGCGAAGAGATCATGGTCAATGGCAGCATGCACAAGATCAAGCGGCCGCTCGATTTCGTCGCCGTTACCGATCATTCCGAATTCATGGGCGAGGCCTATAGCCTGATGAACGAGGGCGCGCCGGGCTATGACGACGAGGTCGCTGTCGCGTTTCGCGAGGCGCCCGACCTTAAGACCGCGCTTGGGCTCTATGCCGAGTATGTTCTGACCCCCTTGGCTGGCGGCGGTGATCCTCATCCGGAATTCTTCCAGGGTGAAGAAGCGATCAAGTCGACCTGGAAGAAGAATTTCGAGGCCACTGAAAAGCACTACAAGCCGGGCAAGTTCACGACGATTCATGCCTATGAATGGACCTCGGCGCCGGGTGGGTCGAACCAGCATCGCAATGTCTTCTTCCGCGACACCAATGTGCCCGACATGCCGTTTTCCTCGAACGAGGGGGCGGATCCGGAGATGCTCTGGGCCTGGATGCAGGCGCAGCGCGACGACGGCAAGAAGGTTTTCGCAATCCCGCATAACTCGAATGAATCCAAGGGGCTGCTTTTCGCCGAGGCCAGCCTGACCGGCGTGCCGATCGGCAAGGATTATGCCGAGACGCGCGCCAGCATGGAGCCGTTGATCGAGATGATGCAGATCAAGGGCAATTCCGAGGTGGTGCCGAATTTCTGGCCCAGGGACGAATTCGCGGATTTCGAGAACGCGACCACGATCCAGCAGTTCAACGGTCGCGGCTTCGTCAAGGAGAATTTCGTCCGCTACGGGCTTGGGCGCGGCGTCAAGTACCATGCCGACCTGGGTGTGAACCCGTTCAAATACGGCTTCGTCGGCGGCACGGACAGCCATAACGGCACGCCCAGCAATGTCGAGGAGGACAATTATAGCGTGGGCAGCCACGGCTTGGCCGACCGGACCGCCGAGGTGCGCGCGACCAGCAATCTCGAGGGCGAGATGCTTGTCGCGGACATGAACCCGGGGGCGCTGACCGCGGTCTGGGCGGAATCGAACACCCGTGGCGCGATCTGGGATTCCATGATGGCCAAGGAGACCTTCGCCACCTCGGGGCCGCGGATGAAGGTGCGGGTCTTTGCCGGCCAAGGCTTTGCCGACAAGTATGACAGCTATGAGGCCATGGTCACCGACGGCTATGCCAAGGGCGTGCCGATGGGCGGGGATTACACAGGAAGTGAAGCACCGCAATTCCTGGTCTGGGCGATGAAGGACCCGATCGGTCCCAATCTGGACCGCATCCAGATCATCAAGGGCTGGTACGCGGATGGCGAGATGAAGGACCGCGTTTATGACGTGGTTGCCTCGGGCGACCGGCTGCAGGCGGATGGCAAGGTGACGCCGATCGATGCGCCGATCAACCTGGAAACTGGCGCGTTCAATGCCGAGAAGGGCGATCCCGAGCTGATGGCCGTCTGGACCGATCCCGAATGGGATGCCGCGCAGGAGGCATTCTACTATGTCCGAGTGCTTCAGCTGCCGACCGCGCGCTGGACGCTTTACGACGAGTTGCGTGCGGGTGTGAAATATCCCGACAACGTCAAGCGCGAGATCGTCGAGCGGGCCTGGGCCTCGCCGATCTGGCATGAAGTGAACTGAGACCCGACATGCTGCGACAGATTGCGCGCGAGCCGCTTTTCCATTTCCTTGTTCTGGGCGGGCTCATCTTCGTGGCCTGGTCCTGGCTGGCGCCGCCCGAGCCGGCCGGGTCCGGGGATGAGGTGATCGTGATCGACCAGTCCCGGCTCGACCATCTTCAGACGATGTGGAAGGCGCAATGGAAGCGCGATCCCGCCCCCGAGGACGTTGCCGCGATCATCGACCGGCATCTGCAGCAAGAGGTCTTCTATCGCGAGGCGCTGCAGATGGGGCTGGATCGCGACGACGAGATCATCCGAACCCGTCTGGCCCAGAAGATGGAGGCGGTGGCGAGCGACCTGAGCAGCCTGATGCAGCCCGCGACCGAAGAGAAGCTGCGGGCCTTCCATGCGGCGCGGCCCGATCTCTTCACCCTGCCGCAGGCCTTCGCCTTCCGGCAGGTGCTGTATCTTCCCTCCGAGGCGGGCGATGCCCGTATCAAGACCACGCTTGCCACGCTGCGTTCGGGGGGTGCGGTGCCCGCCGATCGGCGCAGCAAGCTATCGCTGCCGCTCGACTGGCCGCTGACCTCGGGCCAGGATCTGAACAATGCCTTTGGCGGAGGCTTTGCGAAGGCCTTGGCGAAGCTACCCGTCGGCAGTTGGTCCGGTCCGGTCCGTTCTGGGCTGGGGCTTCACCTGGTGCAGGTCACCGAAATTCAGCCCGAGCGGCTCGCACCCTTCGACGAGATCCGCGATGAGGTCGCCCGGCAATACGAATATTACACCGTGCTCGACGCGCAGCAGCGCGTCTTCAAGGAACTGCTTGGCAAGTACAGGGTCCGCTTCGACGCGCAGGGCGTCCCCGACGCGGTGATCCAGGAATATGCACGGCCATGACCCTGCGCTTCCTCCTTGCCCTGTTCCTGAGCCTCGCCGCCCTGGCGCCGCGCGCGCAGGCGCATGAGATCCGCCCGGCCTATCTTCAGATCGACGAGCAGACCCCGCACCACTACAAGCTGCTGTGGAAGGTGCCCACGCGCGACGGCATGGTGCAGGATATCCGGCCCGCATTCGAGCCCGGCTTCACCCTGACCCCGCTTCCGGGCGAGAGCGTCGTGAACGGCTTCGTGCTTTTCCGCTACACCCTGACCGGCGAGAGGGCCCTGCCGGGGACGGTGGTCAAGATCGACAATCTGGAACGCACCGCGATCGACGCGCTGGTCGAGATCAGGCTTCTCGACGGGACACGGCACAGCTTTCTGCTGAAGCCCCGGGACAGCGCGCGCCTGGTGCCCAAGGCACCCTCAGCCTGGGAGGTGGTCACGACTTATACCCGGCTCGGGGTCGAGCATATCCTGGCGGGCGTAGATCACCTGGCTTTCGTCGCGGCGCTGATCCTGGTCGTGCGCGGTTGGCCGATGCTGTTGAAGACGGTGACCGCCTTCACCGTGGCCCATTCGATCACGCTGGCGCTGGCGACGTTTGGCTATGTCTCGCTGCCGTCGCCCCCGGTCGAGGCGCTGATCGCGCTGAGCATCGTGCTGATCGCGGTCGAGGCCGTCCACCTGCGCCGCGGCCGCGAAAGCCTTGCCACGCGCTGGCCCTGGATCGTCGCCTTCGCCTTCGGCCTGCTGCACGGGCTGGGCTTCGCGGGTGCTTTGCGCGAAATCGGCCTGCCGCAGGGCGACATCCCGCTGGCGCTGCTGTTCTTCAACATCGGCGTCGAGTTGGGCCAGCTTTGCTTCATTGCGCTGCTGTCGGGACTTGTCGCACTGGCACGGCGGCTGGTGTCGCTGCCCCGGATCGCACCCGTCGCTGCCGCCTATGCCATCGGCGCGGTGGCCATGTTCTGGGTCATCCAGCGCCTCGACGGAATGTTCCTGTAAGCTGAGATCACGTAGGCCGTCGAGGAGGGACCTGCAGCACTGCTCGCGCTTCGCTTTGTCTGCTTCGGCAAGCCTCGTGCTGCCATTCGAAGCGCGTTGCTTGTGTGGCCGCTTCCCTAGGTTTTTGCTGGCACAATGCAGCGCCGACCCAATCCTGCTTTCCGCCCGATTTGTGTTGTGAGTGGTCCTGTCGCGCTGCGCCTTGCCTGACGACCGCTTCCGAGATTTTGCCGTGGCTGCCATGCCACATCGCGGCAGACTGCACTCCGCCCGTCACGGGCCGCTGGGCCGGGTGATCGCTGCGCCGCGCACGAGTGTCCGCTTTCCCAAGTTTCTGCAGCTGCAACGCCGCACCTCCATCAGGCCGCTCGCCGCCCTCTCGCGGGGGATCCGCCTGGGCTCTCGCTGCGGCACCTCCGAACGGCTGCTCCGACAAGTTGCTGCAGCTGCAACGCCGCACCGCCATCAGGCTGCTCTCCGCCCGCGAGACCTGTCCAAGATCCAGACGGCGCTCTGATGCCGTTGGCTCAGTGGCGCTCAACGTGGGGACGCGGCCTACCGCGAATGTTGACGCCGTGATCGTGTCGCGCTGTTCATTTCGTGAGCAAGTTTCGGGCCCACCTTCGCAATGCGGGCAACGGCGCCGTTGGATGGTCGGCGATGCTTTGTCACGCGCAAATAAGATAGAGGAAAGCGCATGGGTGCGGTGGCAAATTCTCGATGTCAGGGGCAGGAAAGCTGATGCCCCCAGCGTCGAAACTGCTTTCCCTCCAATGATTTTCTAAATGAAAAACAGGTCTTTAATGGCACTTCACCGAAACGGGCTCAGTCAACTGCTCGAGAGAGAACGGCGGTCGGAGAATGAAAATCAGGCTCGACTTGACGGGGTGGGTGAAACGACCATCACACACAACCCTCGAAAACAACGAGAAAATCCTACTGTGACGGTGTGGGTAGATTTGTTTTGCCAAGCCAAGTGGCGGAGCGGTTGGGCCTGGGGTCGAACATTCTCCGTCCGTCAGTAGGCCGCTTATCTGCTGTCGGTTCCGGGGCCAGTTGCTTCGACTATGGCCTGATCGCCGACAAGCAATCTTCGGAGTCTATCGAGTATGTTGGCACTATTCGCCACGTCTATGCTGGCGGTCTCAAGGATCGTGGCATGCCCGGTGATGCGATGGCGGGCATGGACAACGTCTTCGGTTCCGAGGCCGGGGTGATGGGGATAGAGTAGCGTTAAGCGGGGAGCGCGATAGAGCTGCGCATAGGCCATCATCTGATAGACGTCGGCCTGAGAGACGCCTTGCTTGGGATCGTCAATCCGCGAAGATATCCGCTTCCACTTGGTATCGATGACATGGGTTACGGCACCACGCCTTCGGATCAGGATGTCGGGCCTGGTCTGGAACAGCCCGCGTTCACTGTCCTGCGCGCTGAGGCAGAACAGGCGACCCCCTTGGAGCGAAGCGGTAAATCCAGTTCCCGCCAGAGCGCGAGCGACCAGCCGTCCGACATATTCTTCGAACAGTGCGTTCGTTTCGAAAAGCATCGCGGTTCCTTCGCCAGTCCCGCCCGTCGTCGTCTGGTAGCGGTCATGCAGGAAGAGACGCGCCATGGCGAACAGCTCTCGCCAGGACCGGTTGGTCCGGTCCATGACGACCTCGTCCCATCGCAGAGCGAGGACCGGAACATCGGCGATGTCGGCATAAACAAATGCCAGTTCGCGCAGGCGCTTCTGGTTGGCGCTGCTCCGGGAGAGGCGAAACAGGTGAACCATTGCTGCCTTCATGATCCGGTTGAGCGGCGTATCTTCCGATAGAAGATCGAAACGGCAGGCGAGGCGCGACGGATTGACCGCATGGCGGGTGAACTGACGGTTCACGTCGAGTTGGCCACGCAAAGTCGGCAAGTCTTCTTCGCGCCCGACATAACGGCGCGGCATGCCTTTGCGCAGCGTTTCGGTCAGCTTGTCGCAAAAAATGCGAATCAAGATTTCCAAGAGCGTTTCGCGCTGCCAGGCGAGATCGGTAATGACACCGAGGTCAATCTTGAGATCAAGCGCGACGGCAAGCATATGGACCAGACGTTTTCGGATCGCGGCGTTCTGGTGAACGGGTGTTTCTCCGGGTGCCACATCGATCTTTGGCAGGATCTCAAGGCTTGCATCACCCGCCGCCAGAATTCCGACAACCCCGCGGGCACGCAAGGCGTTCCTGCCATGCTCTAGCACCCCACTGCCGCCGCGTCCGGCGAAGGCCGAGCGGGCCGCCAGCCCTGCCAAACGGTCGGCATGGTGCACCGCGATCTGACCTTCGGCCTCGCCGTAGACGAGCTTGTCCCACTCACGAACCGTATAAGCGGGCATCAGGCAGCGAAGCCTGAAAAATCAAAGGCGGTCTTCACGCTCCAGCGTCGTTTTTCTCCGGCCAGATCATCATCGGTGAAGCCGGCGGGGGCCACCAACCGTCTGGATTCAAGGAAACAGTATCTCACGATGCCAGGAACGAGCGCGCATACTCCGCGGGCGGAATTTGGGTAGGCCCGCGGGCTATCGCCGGCCCCGGCACCAGCCATCAAACCGAGCGTAGATCGTGACCGCTATGCCGCCGAGCGCGACCGCGATGAACACCCAACGCAGCGTGTTGAGATACGGCACGAGCGGCAGGATTGCGGATTGGGTCTTCGCGAGGACGCTCTGCGCCCTCTCGACCCCGGCCGCGCAGAGCGTCGCGACACCCGCCACCCCGCGGCCCTTCATCGTACGGCTGTCGGCCAGCACCTCCCGCGCGGGCGGTGTCTCGGCTGCAAAACCGAATGAACGCGCAGCGTTGATCACCTCGAAGCACATCCTTTCGAGACCGACCATTAGATTCAGCGACCTTCCGGCGATTCAAGGCCGGTCCGATCGCCGGCTGCGCTGACAGTCTGGCGAGCTGTAAGGTCGACGCGACATTGAAATGTCTGTCGGAGCCAACTGCGAAACCGACGGAGGCCGGGCTGTCGCAGCCGTCTTTCGTGAAACTCGAAACGGTAGGAATCTGCGATCCGGCAATCGTCGAATAGGGTAACAAGGCGCCCCGTCGCCAGTTCCTGCCGAACCAATGGAGTTCGGACGATTGCGATACCCAACCCCTCCACCGCGGCCGGAAGTTCAAACCCCGCACCGTCAAAGTCCATGAACCTGCAACCGGGCTTCAGGCAGGAAAGGTTGCGGTCAAGCCATCGATCCCAGTTCCGTCGAAATTCGGCCGATCGAAGCAGGACGTGGTGAGCCAGATCCTCCGGCCGATCCAACGGAGGCGATCGAAGCTTGTAGCCGGGCGAGCAGACAAGGATGAGATCGCCTTCGATCAGTTTGTCCACGACGAGGTTTGCTGCCGGTTCTCTGCCCACAAAGATCCTGCCATCCACGCCGTCCACATTCGGTCCGTCCACCTGTAGCGTGACCTGGACCTCGGGATGGTTGGCGAAGAAGCTGCCCAACACCGGGATAAGGCATGACTGCAGGAAAACGCGCGGACAGGCGATGATCAGCGCACGATTCCCGCTGCTCTGCCCAAGCGTGTCCGTCGCCGAGCGGATGTCCGACAGCGCGGTGTTGATGGCGGTCCAGTATGCACGCCCCTCGTCAGTGAAGGTGATCCGGCGGTGTCCTCTCTCGAAAAGCAGACAGCCGACGTGATCCTCAAGGTTCCTGATCTGTCGGCTGACCGCGCCAGGGGTCAGATTAAGCTCTTGCGCGGCACGGGCGACGCTCAGGTGCCGGCCGACAGCGGCAAAGACCGGCAGGGCCGTCATCGGCGGATGTCTCGAATTCATGATCGGGCCTCCCAACCTCCGAGACGACGAATAGCGTTCCATTGAGAAAAACTCAACGGAGAGGAGAAATCGTCGATTTCAATCGGCCGACGCGCGGCGCTAGGCTTTGAACGTCCCGAGGGAGAACGGGGAGTTTCTAAATGGGGGGAGAGATGGAAAAGCGCAGCGTGGTGCAGGGAGCGATTTTGGCCGGCATCGTCGCGGTACTGCCCTTGGGGGTGATGGCCCAAGAGTTGCGGGTCGGGGTCGCGGCGCTCGCGACTTCGGCCGATCCGCATTTTCACCGCGCGGGCTACAATTTCGACCTGCGGGAAAACACCTCGGACGCGCTGACCTATGCGAATGGTGTGACTGGGGATCTGGAACCGCGCTTGGCCCGAGAGTGGAAGATCGTCGGTGACACAGAATGGCTGCTGACGCTGGAGCCGAAGGCCGTGTTCGCGAGCGGGCAGCCGCTTGGTGCAGACGATGTGATCTATTCCATTTGCCGCGTGCGAAACGTGCCGAACAGTCCGGGGCTTTACACCAGCTTCATCGAATCCGTCGCGGATGTGACCGATGCCGGCAACGGCCAGATCACGATCCGCACCAAGACACCGGACCCGAACCTGCTGCGCAGCCTCAGCAATATCGGCATCGTCGAGAACCCGACGGGCAAGACGCTGACCTTTGACGACTCGACTTGCGGCAATGACAACTGGCTGGAGACCAACGGTTTCAACGACGGCAGCATCTCGACCGGGATCGGGCACTACAAGCTGGCCAGCTTCACGCCGGACACTGAAATCCGGCTGGAACGCAATGACAGCTACTACGGGACACCAGCCGGGTATCAGACCGTCACCATCAAGTCGCTGCCCGACAACAGCGCGCGAATCGCCGCGCTGCTGGGCAATGCGGTCGACGTGATCAACGCGGTCCCGATCAACGCGATCGACAGCATCGAGACCGCAGGCAACATCCATCTGGCCGACATGCCCTCAACGCTTCTGATCTTCCTGCTGCCGGACCAGCATCAGGAGCCGACGCCGAAGGTATCGGGCACAGACGGCAAGAACCCGTATCTGGACCCCCGCGTGCGGCGCGCGCTGAACCTCGCGATCAACCGCGACGAAATCGCTGAGACCGTCATGGGCGGCATGGCCCAACCGGCCAGCCAGATCATTCTGGAGGGTGTCTTCGGTCACAACCCCGACCTCGCCCCATATCCCTATGATCCGGCCAAGGCGCGCGAATTGCTGGCCGAAGCCGGATACCCCGATGGCTTCTCGCTGACACTGACCGCGCCCAGCGACCGCTATGTGAACGGCGCGCAGGTGGCGCAGGCAGTGGCGGCAATGCTGTCGCAGATCGGCTTGGACGTGACGCTGGAGACATTCCCCCGCAGCATCTACTTCAACAAGGCCAGCGCCTATGAATATTCGCTGTACCTTGCCGGGGCGGCAGCCGACACGGGCGAAGGTCTGAGCCAGATGATCAACCTTGCAGCCACGCGCGACAGCAAGCCCGGTTGGGGCGGGGCCAATCGCGGGCGCTATTCCAGCAAGGTGACCGACGGGTATCTTGAGAAGGCGCAGTCGACGCTGGACGATGCCGAACGCGAGAGCCTGGTGCGCGCGGCGGCGAAACAGTCCCACGAGGATGACGGCATCATTCCGCTCTATCACGAGCTGGGTGTCTGGGCGGTGCGGGACGGGGTCCATTTCGAACCCAATGCCAACCTGCTGAACATCTACTATACAGCGCGGCCCGAGTAACGGCCGCGCCCCTCCTCCGGAAGGCAGAAATATGGGCATCGACTTCAACGACAGGCTGTCGGCGCAGCTGGATTATCGCGGATTGCGCGCCGCCTTTGCACCAGAGGCGATCTATCAGGCCTTTCTGGACGTGGAACGCGCCGTGGCCCTTGCCCAAGGGAAACTCGGGATGATCCCGGCGAACTCTGCGGCCGCCATCGCAGCGGCCTGCAATGTCGAGCGTTTGGACAGGTCGCGCATCGAGATGGGCTTCGCGACCACCCGGCACCCGCTGATGCCGCTGATCAATGAACTTGTCCGTGTCGTGGGAGAGCCACATGGCGGTTACGTGCACTGGGGCATCACGACGCAGAACGTCATCCAAAGCGGCATCCTGCTGCTCGCGCAAAGAGCGCAGGCAACGCTCGACGAACTTCTGTCCGAGATACTGGCGCATCTCGGTCGTCATGCCCGCGCGCACGCGACAACGACCATGGCGGGGCGAACGCATTATCGCCATGCCGTTCCCATCACTTTCGGTTTCAAGGTCGCCGTATGGATCGATGAACTGCTGCAGGCCATCGATCGCCTGAACGAGGTCAGGGCCCGCGCCTTTGTCGTGATGTCGGGCGGTGCGGTGGGCTGCTTTTCCGCCCTCGGTCCGCAAGGGCCGGCGTTCCAGCGCGAGGTGGCGCAACTTCTTGGCATGGGTGAAATGGCGATCCCGTCGCGCGCGATCCGGACGCACATGTGCGACTACATGAACGCGCTGGGCCTTGCTGCCGCTGTCTGTCACCGTATCGCCGAGGAAGTCTATCAGACCAGCGCGGAAGAATATGACGAGATCCACGAAGGTCGCGTCGCCGGTTCGATCGGCTCGTCCACTATGCCGCAAAAAATCAATCCGATCCTCGCCTATGGTATCATCGCCGGGGCAGAGCGGCTTTACGCGCTGGCAGGGATGCTGATGTCCCTGGCGCACAGGCCTTTCGAATCCGACGGTTCGGCGAACCAGATCTTCGAGGACGCCATGCCCGATGCGATCGGCGCCATGGCCGACGTTCTGGTCAGGACCGAGGCGATGCTGCGTGATCTCGTCGTCGATCCCGCACGCATGCTGGTGAATCTGAACCTTTCGCATGGCGCGATCCACGGCGAACTCGCCATGATGCAGTTGGGGCGCACACTGGGCAAGCATACAGCGCATGAGAAGGTCCATGACATTGCCGTTAGTGCGGCAGACGGGGGGCGGGCGTTTATGGAGCAGATCGCAAGCTTGCCGGGCGGAGGGGAACTGCGCGCAGAGATCGACAGACGCCTTTCCGGTGGCGGCAGCAACGGGATCTGCGCCGAGTATGCGCTTCACTTCGGCGCTTTGGCCGAGCGCGCCGCGAATGGCACGCTTCCGACACCTGCGGAACGCTTGCTGCACGTGGAGCCGCCATGCTGAATTTCGCTCTGAAACGGTTGGGACAAAGCCTTATCGTCGTGCTGGTCCTTTCCATCGTGCTGTTCGTCGGGGTCTGGATGATCGGCAATCCGGTGGACGTGCTGATCTCATCCGAGGCAAGCCCGGCAGAGCGACTGGCGGCGATCCGCAGCCTCGGCCTCGACAAGCCACTCTGGCAGCAATACCTGATCTTTCTCGGCAATGCGATGCAAGGCGACTGGGGCACGTCTTTCGTCTACCACGAGCCGGTGACCGACATCCTGCTCCAGCGGCTCCCGGCCAGCATCGAACTGGCCATGGTCGCCTTCGTCATTGCGATGGCCATCTCGATTCCCGCGGGCCTTTATGCCGGGCTAAAGCCGAACTCCCTCGGCGCGAAATCTATTATGGGGTTTTCGCTGATCGGGGTCAGCATCCCTACATTCTGGCAAGGGATGCTGCTGATCATCGCATTTGGCCTGACGATCCCTCTGGTTCCGGTGGGGGACAGGGGCGACGTCGCGACACGGTTCGGCATCACATCCTCGCTCTGGACGCTGGACGGCTGGTGGCACGTGATCCTGCCGGCCATAAGTCTTGCACTGCTCAAGATGTCGCTGCTGATCCGCGTCACGCGCGCCGCGACGATGGAACTGACCCGCGTGGACTTCGTGAAATACGCTTATGCCAAGGGGGTTCCGACGCGAAAGGTCGTGTGGCGCCACATCTTCCGTAACGCACTGATCCCGCTGATTACCGTCGTGGGGATCGAACTCGGCAACCTGCTGGCCTATGGCGTGATAACGGAGACAGTGTTCTCGTGGCCAGGACTGGGCAAGCTGCTGATCAATTCAATCAGAGTGCTGGACCGTCCGATGATCGTGGCGCAGCTGACCTATACCGCGCTTCTCTTCATCTTCATCAACTTCATGGTCGACATCCTCTACATGGTCATTGACCCGCGCGTGCGCTCGGCCATGGGAAGGCGGGCGGTATGAACACCTCTTTCACCGACTACGCCCGGCGTTTCGCCGAAAGTCCGCTTGCGGTGCTGAGCCTCGCCATAACGCTTGTCTGCATCCTGTGCGCCATCTTTGCTCCGCTGATCGCGCCGACCAACCCATATGACCTGTCGAAGCTGCAACTCTCTGACGCGCTTAAACCCACCGGCTCGGCGCAAGTGGTACCGGGCGAGGAACTTCGGACCGACATCCGCATCGCTGACGGCCAGGTCGCATCGGTCTCGGCCGCTGGTTCTGCCGTCACCAGTTTTCGGGCGGCGATCTGCGGGGAAGGGTGCCTTGATCTTTCCGCTCTGCCCGAGGGTGTCGCGTTATCCAGCCTTGAGCTTCGCGATCTGCCTCGCGGGGTCACGGTCGAGGGCGGGAGAAAACATCCGGTCCGGCCGTGGTGGACGGTTCGGAACCCTGCGGGATCGACCGTGCGCCTTACCTCGGACACGGCACTCCCCGCATCCTTCGACATCATGGCCATCGCGCGCGCCGAACCGCGGGAAACAGGGCTCGTCTTCCTTCTCGGGACTGACAGTTTCGGTCGCGACATGCTGTCCGCCATCCTCTACGGCATCCGGATCAGCGTTCTCGTCGGGCTGGTCGCGGCTGGCGGTGCCATGGTGATCGGAACAGCGCTGGGCCTTTTTGCGGCATGGCGCGGCGGCGTCACCGATGCCCTGATCATGCGCGCGGTGGATTTCATGCTGGGCTTCCCGGCGCTGCTGGTCGGTCTTGCCATCCTGGCCATATTGGGCAGCGGCGTGGGCAAGGTCATCGTCGCGATCGTCCTTGTGCAATGGTGCTATTACGCCCGCACGACGCGATCCGTCGCGCTGAGCGAACTGGGCAAGGAATATGTCGAGGCCGCCCGCTGTCTGCGCCTTTCGCCCACGCGCACGATGGTCCGCCATGTATTGCCGAACTGCCTGCCACAGGTCATCGTGCTCTTCACCCTGAACATCGCGGCCGCAATCTCGCTGGAATCCTCGCTGAGCTTTCTGGGCATCGGCCTGCCGGTGACAAGGCCCTCGCTCGGTATGCTCATCGCCAACGGCTACGAGTTCATCTTCTCGCACAAGTACTGGATCAGCATCTATCCGGGCATCGCGCTGCTGGTGATGATCGTCGCCATGAACCTGCTCGGTGACCGCCTTCGCGATCTGAACAACCCGAGGCTGGAACGATGAACGCGCCGATGACCTCAGAGCCGTTCTTTGCCGTCGACTGTTTGAACACCTGGTTTCACACCCGCGCCGGCGTGGTGAAATCCGTGCGCGACGTGTCATTCGACCTGCGAAAGGGCGAAGTTCTGGGCATTGTCGGGGAATCCGGCTCGGGCAAGTCGGTCACCGGCATGTCGATCATGGGACAGGTCGATGATCCGGGCCGGATCGAATCCGGCTCGATCCGACTGAATGGCGAGGAGTTGACTCGGCTGAGCTTCGAGGAGATGCGCCATTATCGCGGGCGGCGCATTGCGATGATCTTTCAGAACCCGTTGATGACACTGGACCCGCTACTGCGCATCCGCGAGCAGATGTTCGAGGCAATATCTTCGCACGAACGGGTGCCACGTCGAGAGATGGAGCGGCGCTGCATTGAGGCGCTGAAGGCGGTAGGCATCCCGTCGCCGCAGGAGCGGCTGGACGCCTATCCACACGAGTTCTCGGGCGGGATGCGGCAACGTATCGTCATCGCCATCGCGCTGCTGATGGAGCCGGAACTGATTATCGCGGACGAGCCGACCACCGCGCTTGACGTGACGATACAGGCACAGATCATCTACGAGATGCGCCGCCAGATCGACGCACGCGGGTTGGGGATGATCTGGATTTCCCATGATCTCGCGACGTTGTCCGAACTCGCCGACCGGATCATGGTGATGTATGCGGGCGCGGTGATGGAGATCGGCACGACTACCGAGATAATCGGCAGCGCGCGCCATCCATATACTCGGAAACTTCTCGAATCCGTGCCTTCGCGCAATGCGCCGGGAACGATGCTGAAACAGATAGCGGGGACGATGCCCTCGATCCTCTCCTTGGGGCCGGGTTGTCCGTTTGCCGGGCGCTGCGACCGGGCCACCGACGCGTGTAAGGTGCTGGTACCGGTCGCCGAGACATCGCCCACGCATCGCATTTGGTGCGTCCATCCGCATGAGGAATGAACTCGTGACCGCCCCCATCTTTGAAGCCGAGGCGATGAGCCGCACCTTTGCCGGATCCCGCAGTATGTTTCAGCAACTCACCGAACGCTGGACCGGAGCCGAGCCGCTGGCGGTGCGCGCGGTGGATCGCGTGTCGCTGCAACTGGCTGAAGGAGAGACGCTGGGAATCGTCGGAGAATCCGGATGCGGCAAATCTACGCTGGCGCGTATGATCGCGGGGATTCTGCCAACGACCTCGGGCAGCCGGCGTTTCCGAGGCGAGGTTTATGACTCGTTTCTGCGCCGTACTCGCGACGCGCTGAAGGTCCAGATGATTTTTCAGGACCCGATGTCATCGCTGAACCCCCGCCTGCGAGTCGAGGATATCATCGGAGAGGCGGCGATCCTGCATGGCATCGTTGCTCGGCGCGAAGCGCGACCATACGTGTTGGACCTGCTGGAACGTGTGGGGCTTCCTGAGGACGCGTTGCGCCGCTATCCGCACCAGTTTTCGGGCGGGCAGCGGCAGCGGATCGGCGTTGCGCGCGCACTAGCTGTGAAGCCACACATGCTGATCTGCGACGAGGCGGTGGCGGCGCTGGATGTCTCGGTCCAGGCTCAGATCATAAATCTGCTCATTAAGATCCGGCAAGACAGTGGGCTGGCCATGATCTTTATCAGTCACGATCTTGGGGTGATACGCCATCTCTGCGACCGGGTCGCGGTCATGTATCTTGGGCGCGTGGTGGAACTTGCCCCAGCGGATGAGTTGTTCGATGCGCCGAAACACCCCTATACCCGCATGCTGCTGGAAGGCATGCCACGCATCTCGTCGGAGCGCCGTTCCTTTCTGCCTATCCGCGGTGAAATTCCATCGCCGCTCCACCCGCCGCTGGGTTGCCATTTTCACCCGCGCTGTCCTATCGCGTCCGCTCATTGCCAAGCGATCGTACCAGAGCTGCGGCAAGCCGGCCCGGGTCATCTTCATGCCTGTCTGAACACTGCATAGGCCCGCGGATCAGTCAGTCACCAATACCGTAACGGCCTAGGAACATTTTCAATGATCCTTGATCGTGGCTACTCGCCCGGATGTGGTGCCGCCTGAGCCGGTTGCCCGCGGTCGAGTCCAAGCGCCGCAACTAAGGTTGCAGTCGATCTCATAGCGCGGCACGCTAGCTGGAAAGGGTACTGGGAACGCTGACCTTGTCTCTACTGCAACAACGTAGACTGCTGGCACTGCTGAGGAACCCGTTCGGCAATGGCGTCCGGATCGTCGAACTCTCTGACGATCACCTGCGCGTCAAGCGGCGAGACAGCATCGCCTCCGTGTCCTTGCGATCTTTGAAGAGGCCTCCGGCTCTCCGGAAAGGGATACTCGGAACGGTCGTCACCATGAGGCTGGAGGACCAGGACGATGTCGTGCTTAATGGCGCGGACCCTTTGGCGGCCCGACTATTCTCCGAAGAGGTGAAGGAGGCTTGGGTTCGATTCAACCTTTCGGTGCTCGATAAGGAAGCGGCGCGTCTCGAGAGGATCCTAGCAGCCGTCAATGCGCTGGGCGCACCTCTTCGATATGCGGCCGCGTGTCAGATGGCGCCGTTGCTCGAAGAAGCCCGCGGGTTGGATGCTTCGCTCCTCTCGAAGCTGCAAGACGAGGCCATCGGTCCAGAGATGGTCGCGCGCATTGCACCTGTCCGAAAGTTCGTCGCAGATCCGCGAACGGCACGAGCCAAGGGTATCGCCGCCTTCGTCACTGCCGAACTGGAACGCTGGAATGAGTTCTTCGATACCATCGAGAGTAAGCCGCTGACACCGGAGCAGCGGCTATCCGTAGTCGTGGATGAAGATGCGACCCTCGTTTTGGCCGGCGCGGGATCTGGCAAGACCAGCGTCATCACCGCGAAGGCGGCCTATCTGGTCAAAGCGGGGATACGACAACCAGAGGAAATCCTGCTTCTGGCCTTCGCGAAGAATGCGGCAGAAGAGATGTCGGAGCGTGTCGAAGCCCGATCCGGGGGGCCTGTCGTGGCGCGGACCTTCCACGCGATTGCCTATGACGTCATCGGTATCGTGGAAGGGTCAAAGCCTGCTCTGGCCGACCACGCCACCGACGACCTCGCCTTTACCAATCTGATCAAGCAGATCCTGAAGGACCTTGTCCACCGGCTGTCGGATGTCTCGAAGGCGATCATCCAGTGGTTTGCGCATTTTTTGGTCGAGCCGAAGACCGAATGGGAGTTCAAGACCAAGCACGAATTCTACACTCACATGGAAGCGCAGGACCTCCGCACACTGCAGGGAGAAAAGGTCAAGAGCTACGAAGAGCTGCAAATCGCCAACTGGCTCTATGAAAATGGCGTCGCCTACGAGTACGAGCCTCTGTACGAGCACAAGATCCCGAAAACCGGCAGACGCGATTACCAGCCGGATTTCCGGCTGACCGAAAGCGGCATCTACATCGAACATTTCGGCGTGCGGCGCCACAAGATGGCTGACGGCCGCGAGCGGTTGGTCACCGCGCCCTTCGTCGACCGCGACGAGTATCTCGCTGGTATGGAATGGAAACGGCAGATCCACGCCGAGAACGAGACAAACCTGATCGAGACCTACAGCTACGAACGGCAGGAGGGGCGCCTTCTGACCGGCCTTGCCGAGAAGTTGGCACCATACGTCACTCTGAACCCCCTCCCGGCCAACACGATCTATGACCGGATCGTCGAGCTGAAGCAGGTCGATGACTTCTCCAAGCTGCTTGGAACCTTTCTTCGCAAGTTCAAGAGTGGTGGCTATACTCTGGATGACTGTGAGGCGAAGTCAGAAAGCATGACATTGGGCAGGCGCGCCCGGGCATTCCTCGATGTCTTCGCGCCGGTCTTCGCGGAGTACCAGAAGAGGTTGGGAGGAAGGATCGACTTTGAGGACATGATCCTGCGCGCCGCGCGCTATGTCGAGACCGGCCGCTATGTCAGCCCGTTCCGCCACATCCTTGTCGACGAGTTCCAGGACATCTCGCAAAGCCGTGCCCGGCTGCTGAAGGCACTGAAGGCCCAACACCCCGATGTGCGCATCTTTGCAGTGGGCGATGACTGGCAGTCGATCTTCCGCTTTGCCGGGTCCGACATCCATCTGATGCGCCATTTCGGGGAGGAATTCGGCGGCAACTTCGACGGGCAAACTGGTGTGCACCGAACGGTCGATCTTGGCCGCACCTTCCGGTCGATCGACCAGATAGCGTTTGCGGCGAGGACCTTTGTCCTTCGCAACCCAGCCCAGATCGAGAAGAAAATTGTTCCCGCAGGGGCAGCAACAGAACCGGCGATTAGGATCGTGACCGTCTCGAAAGGCGAGGATGAGCAGAGGCTATCCAGCGTACTCGAGGCAATAGCCACCAAGCTTGAAGGGAGGTCACAGCCGGAAAGTGTGCTTCTGCTCGGGCGCTATCGATACCTGGAACCCGACATGCGTGGTCTCAAGCACGACTTCCCGCAGCTGCGCATTAGTTTCAAAACCATTCATGCGTCAAAGGGCCTCGAGGCGGATCACGTCATCCTCCTGAATGCCGACAGCGGCAGGACCGGCTTTCCCTCCGAGATCGTCGACGATCCCCTGCTGTCGCTTGTCTCGCCCGAGGAGGAAGCGTTCCAGAACGCGGAAGAGCGGCGTGTGATGTATGTGGCCATGACGCGGGCGCGCCATACGCTGACAATCCTCGCTTCCAAAGCACGACCATCGTCGTTCGTCACCGAGCTGAGGAACGACCCGGCCTACGGCATTGCAGCGGCGCTGGGCGCGGAAGCGAAGGCTTATCTCTGCGGTAAATGCGGTGGACGATTGCTCGGCGTCACAGGGAAGGACGGTCGCATCTGGTATCGCTGCGAGCATGTCCAGCATTGCGGAAACCTGCTCCCGGCCTGTCCGTCATGTGGCACAGCGCTGCCACGTCGCGCAGGGAGAACAACGGAGGCCCTATGTGACTGCGGTGCCGGCTACTCGAACTGTCCAGAATGCAGCGATGGCTGGCTGGTTGAACGCAGCGGGCGATACGGGCAATTCCTCGGTTGCGTGCGATATCCGGCGTGCTTGGGGAAGATTCGGGTTTCAGTTCCGAAAGGGCGCATTTCCAAGGTGGACACGAAGCCATAGGGCGCCTGTCCGAATGCAGTGCGCCGGAGTCGGCAGCATAGAAGCTTAGTAAGCTCGTTGGCGACGCGCTAAAGGCCAACGACATTCGAGCGTTCCTTATGACTATCCTTGGGTCATATCGTTGTTCAAGAGTCCATTGCGGTCCACACCGTAACGGGATAGCCCTCGCTTCATATACTCGCTCCCTTGGCCGGAAATCGTCTCTTTTGTCGTCGATGAACTGCAAGAAACATTAGCTGCTCTTGATGAAGTACAGGATGGCATGTGGGTTTCACAGATTGTGCATGCACATGACGGCATAGTCGAACTTGAAGAACAACGCTCAGCCCAACTCAGAGGCCTGGACGGCAATCCGGCGGATCTGAGCGAACCGACAATTCTACTTGCATGCAAGCGAGGGTGCTCGCCCACCGGAGACTTGCATTTCGCTGATCCATACGAACGAGAGCTCGCGCGGCTTCTAAAGCTGGCATCAGAGGACAAATTGTCCTTCGATATACTCAACCACCATGCAACCTTTCTTCTCGGAAAAGGCGCCCCGCTTCCGGTACAGCTACGCTTGTTTCTGATGGGCGTTCTGACCGGTCGGCTCAGTTCGCCCTCGATTTCAGGCAGGCCGAAAATTCCGAGCTTGCGTGACGAGTACATACACGACCTAGTGGGTGAGGTGGCGCAGAAATTCCACCTGAAACCAACACGCAACGACTCTCCGGGTGCGAATGCGTTCAGCGCAAGTGACGCAGTCGCTCAGGCGATGGTCCAGCTTCGTCGTCGTCCACAGTCTTATGATGTCATTCGAAAAATCTGGCTCAGAGGCCCGTATCCGGAATCGGGCCTCGGCATAGGCGAATTGGACCTGCTGTAGCCGTCGCGCACCTCTAGCGCGATCGGGCCGGTTCGTGGAGGCGAGATTGCCAGTAGAGCACGGATGGTGAGGTCGCGGCAGCAGAAAAAAGGATGATGGCGCATCCTAGTAAAGCTGTCGATGCGCGTGGTTCGACTGCCTGACGTTCCCTGTTTGCCCCTAGGCTTGCGACCAAGTCTGCAAAGTGGCTGCACGTTGTTGCCTCCCGAGAGGCGAACGCAAGGACTGCCTGAGCTGTCCCCTCAGTGAGACGCCCTGACGTAGTCTCTTTCGAGCTGCCGCCGCTAGAATCGTGCCTGCGCACCTCAAGGTGCGGACACAAACAAAAAAACCGCCCATTAAAAGCCCCACGAAGTCCGCACCCCACGCGTGTCATGTGTCCAGAGAGGTTCAAACACTTCTTGAAAGGACCATGAATGACCGAAGAAATCTGGCGGCTTCCGCGCGTCATCGCGACGGTGGGGATGGGACGGAGCTGGATCTACTGGGCCGTCGGCGCTGGGCGCTTCCCGTCGCCCCTGCGTCTAGGCGCCCGCGCCGTGGGCTGGAAGCGCAGCGAGGTTGAAGCCTGGGTCAACAACCGTACGCGGGGAGGCCTGTAGGATGCCGACCCCTGCGAATTCGCAAAACCCGGACGAGGAAGGAGGCGGCATCTCGAAGGATGATCGCGACCTCATCCGTCCGCGTCGCCTGTACGAACTGCATCGCGTTGTTTCCTGCTGGGGCCTGAAGGTGACGGCCCTTACCGGCCGGTCGGTCTCGTACAATGCTGCGCGGCGGCACTCACCGAAACCGCCATTCGAGACGGGGTGCAGCATCTCGAACTAATGAACGTATGGAGTGCGGACTTAGTTGCCTTTTGCTGCTGCGGCGTAGCGACCGTGGGTGCAGGATACCGCAGTGGAAATTCGTCAACCAAAGCCAACTCGGTGTGGAAAGTCATATCGCATCAATGCGATGCCCGGTTGATGCAAGATGTTAGAACTAGAGAATCGCGTTGCAGTCGGCTTGGTACTCGGGCAACCTCTCCTCGACCTCAGCATGAAAGCGATTTTTCTCCCCATGATCGACGCCGCTACAATTAAAGATATCGAAGAACGAATTGGGGAACGTGACAAGGGTAATTACATTGCCCTCGTTCTTTTTTGCCGTTATCGCGACGATGAATTGAGCGTGCCTTGGCGAGTTGCGGCAAACTTTATCAACTATCACTTTAGCTCTGGCAGAGACTTAGACATTTTTGTTCCTGGATTCTCATTTTACGGCGCTAACCATAGAGATGATCTCGGGCATGCAGTGAAGCTAAGAAACTCAAAACCTCAAGGTTATTATTACCCTAAGGCTCTAGTTGATGCGGAAGAATTTCTTACAGAAAATATGCCAGGCTTTCACCTCGGAAGTTCCGTGACTGCGGTTGCTATTGAGGTAGAAGATGACGTGCCAGACTGGAAAAATGGCGCTGTAATAAACCTCTCAAATGGCCCGATGGAAGAGGTTGAACGGCAAATTATGGAAATCATCAACGGGTCCAAGATCTCTCAAGGGACGGTGGACCCAAGTAGCGCCAAATTTCGTAGGAACTTTCGGCTGAACAGCTTAGTAAAGGTCTTAGTTGAGCACGGTTGGGATGCTGCATCCGCATTCTCAGGTATTGGCGCACTTGTTCTTACGTTGGCCTCATCCAGTTAATCCTAAGGGCGGGGCAGAAATTGACAGGTTTGGCTCAGGCGAGTGTCATGATCCCCAGATGGGAAGGCCGGCCCTCCAACAGCCGGCCGTACGCTAAGGACTCGGCACTACAATGCGGACGGAGTTACCAGTTGTTGCACCTGCGTTCTGCGGGCCAAGTAGCTACCGCTACATCGAGGTTTCGGGCGGAGAGCCAACCTTCACCGCTCACCAGATGAACACCCACGAATCGGAAGAAGCTATGGTCTGAGAAAAACGAAGAAATGTCTCGACTAGGGGCAGATTGCGGACGCTTCAATTCGAGGCGCGAAATCTCCCGAGTTGCCCTTCCGTTTTCTGATCGTGGCATCGAGCCTAGCCCGTGCCGCTCAGTAGGTGACGGCTCACATCAGGCGCGCTCAAGCCCCGGAAATACCGCATTGTCAGATCTTTAAGCTACGACTAGCCTTGGGGGTCGCGACTAGAGTCGGGGGGAGCGCACAATGGACGGACGGAGGCTCCAAGGTTTCTGGAATCAGGAAGTTCTGGCGCTCCTTGCGGTGTACCGACAATTCGAAACTCTACTGCCTAGCCCTCACTTTGAAGGCGCGGAGCATCGCGGCGAGGATGGCCGCTACGTGGAAGCCTTGCTCCGCAATTACCTGCAAAAATATCTTCCCAAGGATCTCGAAGTGCTCACTGGCTTTATTTTGCGGCCGGCAGTTAAGACAGGCAAGAACACGCGCAACAGGAAGAACGAAGCGGACCAGCATTCGACTCAACTGGATATTATTGTGTATGACACCGGCACCTACCCGGTTTTTCAGAGGATGGGTGAGACGGCAATCGTGCCGCCTGAGGGCGTCATTGCTGTACTGTCGGTAAAGAAAACGCTGCGCGATGCAGATTTATCAGCCGAATGTAGGGCCTTGGCAACCGCAGGCCATATCTGCCGCTCGGATGAAGGCCAGCCAGAGGATCGCCGTCGCGGTCCATTTCTTGCCCTGGTGGGTGCGGGCTCGCAATTTGCTGACAAATTAGTGGCAAAGGAAACGAAGATTTTCCAGAAGCTACAAGATCTTTACGCCGACAGGTCCAAGTTCGATGATATGGTCGGCTTCATCGGCGATCTTTCGGGTTGGTATGTCTTCAAAGCCCGCCCAACAACGAGTCCTACAGCCGACAGCGGCGTGGCAAGATATTTTTACCTGTCACTTGAGAAAGATGAGTTGCATCACAGCTTTCAGTTTCTCATCTCCGGCATTTTATCTGTCTATTACGACGACACTCGGCGAAACGTGAAAAGGCCCGGATATACAGCATTCCCGGCCATGCCAGCTCAAAAACTTGGCGGCATCCCTTTCAAAGGGCTTCGGTAACGGCCTGCGATTACAGGGTTACTTGAAAACAGCCGCGAACCCTTATAATCGAAAGAGCAGCTTTGGAAACCAAAGCTGCTCTTAATCCGGTTTTTTCCGCTATAAGCCATCAGGAGTGACCGGAAACACACTTTGGCTATCTCGTCGGTAAGTATAGCCCTCACCAGTGCTCATACAACTACAGCGGCTTGCGAATTGTTTCAAGGGTTACTTCATCTCATGCGCCGACCCGATTGCAAGCTGCAGCATCGGTCATCCAGCACGCCGCTGAAAAATGCACGGCAGATGGAAGATTATTCTTCGATAGCCAGTGAGGGCTGCGCACCCGACGGTTGGCCCGCCGAAATGGCGGGCTCCGCATTATGACGCGAGCAATCTGGGCAGGCGCGCAAGATTGCAGGCTGCCATCGGGTGCCATCGACCGAGAAATGCTCGTCCGACAATAGCGGTGCCACGTCGCGATGCGCCTAGATTGCCGCCATTACCTTGCGCGACATCTCGATCGTCAGCAGCCGGTCGCGGTTCTTGGTGAAGACCGTCGGGACCCAGACTGCATCATCGATCCCGAGGCCGACGAACCAGCGGAACAACAGGTTGTACTGCATCTGTTCCATTAGTTGCCGCTTGGAGGGATCGAGAACAGGATTTACAGCAGGCTGGCCCGGATCAGACGTTCAGGTGCGATCGACGGTCGACCGCCCATGGCATAAAGCCGATCGAATTCACCATCGAGGCTGACGAGCGCGTCATTCACCACCTGTTGGATCTTGCTCAACGGATGCCGGGCAGGGATGCGCTGCTCAAGATCAACGTAGCTGAAGAGCGAACCGCTCGCCTCGTCCGATCCCCGCATCCACTTTCCCTCTCGTCTTGCAGGAACCGTGAATCATGTTCTGCGTCCAGCGTCGACCCCGTCGTTTTTCAGCAACGTGCTAGGTTGTGGATCGGTCACGCGCCGTGTCAGCTTTGATTGTCAGCAATGGCTCCGAGCAACGTGCTGCGGCACAGCAGCCGGCAGGTTCGCTGTCCTCATCTGTGTCACACGCACCGCACGCGGGGCGGCCCATGGCGGTCGGTCGAGCCTTGCCTATGCCGCATGGCGGCATTCAACGAAGCGGCCGTTCAGGCGTCGTGCAGCGAAATTTTAACCGTTACAGCCAAATTGCGGATCTTGCTGGCCCTCAGAGCCCGTTACTGCCGAGGCATCAAAGCGGCTGAGCAGCGGAGACATCCCGCATATATCGATTGAGAGATGAGGATTTTCAAGTATCGTCAGGTCGATACTTAATGACGTTTTTGTATCGCAGTTTGATATGCTGCTTGGAGAGGCAATGCTTAGTTCAGGATCGCGATGGCTTCGTTGGGAGCCGCATATTCATGCCCCTGGCACCGTGCTTAATGACCAGTTCAAGGGCGCCGATTCCTGGGAGGAGTATCTCGAGAAGATAGAGGCTGCGACACCATGTATCCGAGCACTCGGTGTCACAGACTACTACCTCCTCGACACATACGAGAAAGTAAGTGCGGCGAAGGCCAACGATGGGCGCCTATCCAATGTCGACCTTATCTTTCCAAATATCGAGTTGCGGTTAGGCCTCGGCACCATCAAGGGCAATTGGGTGAATTGCCACCTTCTTGTCAGTCCTGAAGACCCCGACCACGTCGGCGCGGCGCAGCGGTTCCTGCAACAATTGACGTTCGATGCCTACGATGATCGTTTCACCTGCACCCCTGCTGACCTCACCCGCTTGGGCATGAATGTTGATGCGAGCTTGTCGGGCCGGGCTGCGCTTGCGCGCGGCGCGACACAGTTCAAGGTCAATTTCGAACAGCTGGTTGAAGTCTACCGGGCTGTCGGTTGGGCGAACGAAAACATTCTCATCGCAGTTGCCGGCAGCGAGCACGACGGGACGTCTGGTCTTCGGGGTGAGTCTGAAGGTGCGCTTCGCGCCGAAGTGGAAAAATTTGCCCATATCATCTTCGCCAGCAGCGCCAGCCAGCGTGACTTCTGGCTCGGTCGCAAGCCAAGCGCGACACCTTTCGATATCCGTAAGCGCTATGGTGCTCTGAAACCATGTCTTCACGGTAGCGATGCCCATGAGACACAGAGGATCGGCGCCCCAGATGGCGATCGCTACTCTTGGGTGAAGGGCGCGGCTCAGTTCGACACGTTGCGCCAGGCAGTAATTGATCCTGCGGGCCGCGCCTATGTCGGCCTGATACCCCCGACGCGGGCAACGCCCTCACAGGTCATCGCCTCGATCGGAATTCAAAATGCGACATGGGCAGAGACGCCATTCCTATCACTTAACCCAGGCTTGGTCGCGATCATCGGCGCACGCGGATCTGGTAAGACGGCATTGGCGGATGCGATTGCTGCCGGTTGCGATGCTGCATCGGAAAATCTCAGCGCCGCCTCTTTTCTCGTTCGTGCCGGTGACCTCTTGGGCGGGGTCAGTGTCGAGCTAGGTTGGGGTTCTGGCGATCCCTCCCGCCGCGATATGCTTGACTATACCTACGATCCCGAGCGGGATGGCCGCTTCCCGCGGGCTCGCTACCTGTCGCAAAAGTTCGTTGAAGAGCTCTGCTCGGCTGACCGTATCACCGACGCGTTGCTCTCCGAGATCGAGCGGGTTATTTTCGAAGCGCACCCCGACAAGGACGGCACCTTTAGTTTCGCCGAGCTTCTCGAGATGAGAGCCTCGCGGCATCGTCTTGCCCGCGAGCGTGAGGAGGAGGCGATAGAAACCCTATCAGATGAAATCGGTTCGGAGCGCGAAAAGCGGCTTCGCGTCCCAAGTCTGAAACAGCAGATCCTTCAAAAGGAACAGCTCGTGAAAGGCCTCGAGACCGATCGCGGCAAGCTGGTCGTCAAGGGGAGCGAGGAACGGGCAGCAAGGCTCACGGAGATCGTGAATGCCGCCGAGAAGGTCCGGTCATACCTTCGCTTCTTCGTCAATCAGGAGGCATCGGTTCTCGGCCTGCAAGATGAGGTGAAGGCTTTCCGTCAGAACACGGCACCCGAGGCCCTACGCCAAACCAAGGCAAGCTATGTGGCCGCCCGCCTCGATGAAGGTGACTGGAATGCGTTCCTTCTCGAATACCATGGAAATGTCGATGAAGCGCTGAGCGCGAAGTTAGAAAAGGCGCGCAAGGGGACGGCTGCATGGCGAGGGGTGGCACCGGAACCCTTGTTCGATCGAATGCAATCCTACCTCGACGACGGAGCCGATCCTGAAAAGACGCCGTTGGCCATGCTCGAAGCTGAGGCGAAGCGGCTACAAGGTCTCATCAATGTTGATACCGAGACGGCCAGCAAATTCACGGCTCTCGTAAGGCGGATAGCCGAGGAAAATGCACAGATTGAGTCGCTGCGGACATCGCTCACCGACTGCGAAGGTGCCGCGGAAAGGATGCGTAAACTCAGCGGTGATCGCCAGGACACTTACCTTCGCGTCTTCGAAGCGATCCTCGCCGAGGAGCAGGTTCTTCGAGATCTTTATCAACCGCTGGTGGATCGCTTGCACACCGCGGAAGGCACATTGCGGAAACTATCCTTTTCAGCGACACGCCGCGCCGATGTAGGAAGGTGGGCCGCAATGGGTGAGCAGCTGTTCGATCTTCGCCAGGCGGGCGATTTCAAAGGCAAGGGATCGATTGCACAATGGGCCAACCGGCATATGCGTGCCGCTTGGGAGAGAGGTGACGTCTCGGCGATTGGTCAGGCGCTCAAGCTCTTCACGGAAGCTTGGCAGGATGAGTTGACCGCTGTCGCGAAGGTTCCGGCCAATGACGCTCCGGCATATCGTAGCTGGCTGATGCGGTTTGCTAAATGGCTGTTCAGCACCGACCACATCCAGATCGAATATAGCATTGACTATGAAGGGACCGACATCAGCAAGCTGTCGCCCGGCACCCGCGGCATAGTTCTGCTTCTTCTTTACCTCGCGCTCGATGACACCGATCACCGCCCCCTAATTATCGACCAGCCCGAGGAGAACCTTGATCCGAAGTCGATTTTCGACGAACTGGTCAGCCTGTTCATATCCGCCAAGACGAAACGTCAGGTTATCATGGTTACGCACAACGCCAATCTGGTCATCAATACGGATGCTGATCAGATCATCGTTGCGACTGCCGGACATCATAGTCCCGGCGAATTGCCGCCGATCACGTATGTGACGGGCGGGCTCGAGGATTCAGAGATTCGCCGGCAGGTATGTGACATTCTGGAAGGGGGCGAGGCGGCGTTCAAGGAGCGTGCGCGCCGCTTACGTGTGCGGCTACAACGTTGAGTCGAGCAATGTCCACCCGTGTCTCCAGCAGTTAAACACAAGACACCTCCCTTCCAGGCAGCCCCCATTGTGCCGCCAATCGGCTTGTTTATTGAGGGGCCTGGGATTGAAGGCAGTAATGTCAGCAATTGATACGCTGCAGGATTGCTTCATGCACCAGCCTGAGACGGCCAAGCCAAAGTCTTCTACCCATCGCTTTTGCAAAAATAGCGACAGCCCTGTGATCCATGTTGCCACTTTAGCCCACGCGCCCACACGCCAAGATTGGCATGTTCAGGATCCTTACTACTGCCTTTGATGGCCTTTTTTATGAAGTGTGTTTCGATGACCGAGCCTATCAAAGCAACTCCGATCCCAGCAGACGCAACCGGTGCTACTGCCGCGCTGGCTGGTTATGATTATCAGCTCGACGTCTCCATCCTAGTGGCCTTGCGGATACTTTTTGTCACTAAGTCGGCGTCACGCATCACGCTTGAACCGGCGAATGCCGACGATATCGAGGTCGAGCTTGAGGAAGACGATCCTACCCACGCTGTTCTGCCACTGCTGCCGATGCTTGGCATTCTGCCAGCTAGGCGCGTTGGCCTCGTAATACGAATCGAAGACCTGCCCGAATGTGATGCCCCGACCAGCGCCGTGCTTGTCGGGGGCAGGGGGCTTGCCCAAGGGGTCGATGCCCTGCGCGACCTGTTCGCGCAGTTTTGCTGCCTTACGGCGGGCTGCGGCCAGTGGCAGTGTATCCGCGCTGCCAAGTCCCATCTCGCGCCTGCGGCCCGTGCCCGGTTCGGAATACCGGAAGGCCCAGCTTTTCGACCCCGGCTTGACGCTCAGGTAAAGCCCGCCCCCATCGGCGTGGAATCCAGGCCCCGATGATTTTACGGCACCGCTGCCCAACTTGTGAATCGCACCCCTTGGCAAAACTGTCCTCCGAACCAACGCGCAGTCCCACGCAACTAACGCGACTGCCTCGGACTAATCCAGACAGGTTCGACAGTCGTAGTACAGTTTTTGCTGGGTTTTCGTGACAGTCTGGACAGTCTCGACCGTTAGGTGGCGGAGGAGGTGTCCACATATGCACCTTCTCACGCCTTCCCAAGTGGTCCTAAGTATCTTGAACTGAAACAAAAAATTTCCAAACTTGCGTCTTGAATGTTCCCGCTATGTCCCATACCTTCACAATCACGCTGGGGGAACACTTGGGGGATCGATTGCAGGAAACCACAACCCGCAGGACCGGCAATAGGCTCACTGCCGCGCTTGTCCGCAGCCCGCTTGAGCCGGGCAAGTATCACGACAGTGGCGGCATGGGGCTTTACCTCATGGTCAAGCCGAACGGTTCGCGCTTCTGGGTGCAGCGGATCATGATCCACGGCAAGCGGCGCGAGCTTGGTCTCGGTAGCCCTCCGGTCGTGACATTGGCGAAGGCTCGAGAGATCGCGCTTGAGAACAAGCGGTCTGTGCGCGACGGGGTGGACCCGCTCAAGGCGCGCATGGAGGCCGAGGCGATCCCGACATTCGCCGAAGCCGCGCACACGGTCCACAAGCTTCACCTGCCGACATGGCGCAATGAGAAGCATGGCCAGCAGTTCATCTCGACGCTGGAGACCTACGCCTTCCCGCGCATCGGCAAGATGAAGGTCGGCGACGTGAGCACGGCTGACGTGCTGGCTGTCCTTGCCCCGATCTGGAACGAGAAGCGCGAGACGGCGCGGCGCACCAAGCAGCGCATCGGCATGGTGATGAAGTGGGCCGTCGCGAAGGGCTGGCGGCAAGACGACCCGTCGATGGCAATCACGCAGGCGCTGCCGAAGGATAAGCAAGAGAAGGTGCACCGCAAGGCGCTGCCGTATGGCGAAGTGGCGACCTGCATGAAGGTGGTCGAAAGCAGCGGGGCAGGGGTCTCGACAAAGCTGGCTTTCCGCCTGCTGGTGCTGACGGCTAGCCGATCGAATGAAGTCAGGCTAGCGCGATGGGGGCAGGTGAACTGGAACGCCGAGGGTGGCCCTGTCTGGACCCGGCCGGCTGACGTGATGAAGGCCAAGAAGCCGCACAGCATCCCTCTGTCGAAGGCCGGCGCCGAGGTGTTGAAGCTCGCCAAGGAGATCTCGAACAGCGACGATCCCGACGCGCTGATCTTCCCTGGAACCGTGAAGGGCAAGCCGCTCTCCGACGCCACGCTGCTCAAGCTGGTGCGCGAGAATGGTTATGACATCGACATTCACGGCTTCCGCACCTCCTTCCGAACGTGGACGCAGGAGAAGACCACCTTCCCCCGCGAGGTGGCCGAAGCGGCGCTGGCGCACACGATCAAGGACAAGGCCGAGGCGGCTTATGCCCGCTCGGAACTGATGGATAAGCGCCGCGCCTTGGGCGAGGCATGGGCAATGTATCTGGCGCAGGAGAGCGCCAAAGTCGTGAGGATTGGGTGATGTGGTGCCCTGACGGTTTTATTAGCTTGGCTGAAATTTATGAGAAATTTGCCGAAATCTCTAGCCAGTGGCGGTTGGCGACGCCAAATCAATACGACGTCCAGCAGGAAGAAAAGAGATCTTGGCTAGATTTTAACGTAGATCTCGGCTGGGATCGAGAATTGGCCTATAAGGTTTGGCTCATGAACTGCTTTCTAAACGCGGAGGAGGGAAACTTATATGCCGCTCACCCTAACGGGAATTCTGTAAAGCTATCAACCATCGTGGTTCGGCGTGGTAAAGTTTACGATGGAGATTTCCAGGATGATCCGCAAGGCTGGAGAAGCATAATTGATCACCTGAAAGATCCGTTCATGTTCGTGGAGGATTTATTTTACACAATCGATTTGCGGGACGTCACTGACTCACCTGATATGGATGAATGGGCAGCGGCATACCATATATTGAAGCCGCTGGACCGGTGTCCTGTGTGTTGGAAAATGCCGACCGGCAGCGAGCCCGACTGGAAGAAAGTGTGCGGAATAGGTGACGGTGAGGAAGGTCGTCGGCCGGGCAGGCCGTCGAAAGTCGGAAAGTTCGCAGCGGCTTATAAGGCAGAGTTCCCCAATGGTAGCGAAGGTAAAAACCGCAAAGCCGTCCTCGCGCACCTTCAGCGAGTGACTGGAATCAGCGGCTCACTTGACACGCTCGACAGGGCTATGGCCATGGCGAACGATGCGCAAAAGTCTACCGCAAAATAGCCGCAAAAATCGAATGCTGAAATGCGTATTTTGCTAATATTCCCAACCTGAAGGCTTTCCACAAATCATTCCTGCACTGACCCAAAACAGCGCAGGAATGACCATATGTCACGTCGCTATATCCGCCGTACCGAAGTCGAGGCCCTGACCGGCCTTAGCCGCTCGACAATTTATCGAATGATGGATGCGGGCGATTTCCCGAAGCCCGTCAAGCTCACCCGCAAAGCCGTTGGCTGGCCTGAAGATCAGGTTGCCGAATGGCTGGCCTCGCGCCCTGTCGCAGCGTGAGGTGAAAATGAGGTTCAATCGGGCAGAGCGACGAGCAAATAAATCACGGGCAAAAGAACTGGCCGGCAAGTTCGCAACAAAATCTTACGATTACGATACGTCCGGCATTCTGATCAGAGTGGAGAACCCCAAGGCAATAGCCGTGCTGCGCCGTGCTTTCACCCATCTATTGGAGAGAGGCGGCGACCCTTATGCCATGCAGATCACCCGCGCCGAGGCTGCCGCCTTTCCCAGACCTAGCGCCCCAGAAGGGGTGCAGCACTCCTTAGCAGTTGGCATCGACGTGACCTCGAGGGCGACGTATTCGTTAGCCTGGGCATACACTGACGTAGACGGATCTTCCACCGACGCCACCTTGCTGGCCGAGGCCAAGGCACTCGACAATCTGGCGGAAAGCATGCGCGTTGCCGGATTCCCCGTCCCCAAGACCACGGGGCGCGCATGAACCGCATCAAGGCTCTCCCGGTAGGTCAGGACAGTGCCCCACTTCTTGTCGGCTGGGATTCGAAGACAAGCCGAGACCCTGATCAGATCGCCCAAAAGAAAGCGCAGGTCGCGCTAGCTGGCGCAACCGAGGTCGAAATCGAAAGCTTTTGGGACTGGGCAGAGATCAACGCAGATCGCCAGGCCAAGGCAAGCAAAGTTATCGAATCGGTGATGGATTGCGAGCCAGAGGACCGCGTGTTGTTCCTCGAAACGATTCTCGACCAGATCCGTCCTGGCTGGCCCAAATCCTTCAACATCGACGTGATGGAAGAGGCGGGCTGGTGGGCCGACACCGCCACGACGCCCGAGCGCAAGGCTTACATGCTGGCGTGCTATCGCCGCCTATCCCGCGCTGACCGGGCCGCGTTCCTGACCTACATCACCGGGGGGGATGCGGCATGAAGGTGATGCAGCGAAATGACTTTTCGGAGATGGCCGACCTGGACCGCAAGCACATGCAGGCGGCTGGGCCGCGCTCCTACGCGAATCTGACCGGTCGGGCGCTCGACCTGTCGGGAGCAATCCGCCCGCTGCACAAGATCAAGCCGGTTCTCAAGTCCCGGTATCTGGTCAAAGGCTGGCTCGACCGTGGCGCGTCCAGTGTCATTTATGGCGAGAGCAATGTCGGCAAGACATTCTTTGCACTCGATCTGGCTTTGCACGTTGCCGCGGGCGAGGATTGGCACGGCAACCGCGTCCCGACCGGCGAGAAGTGGGCCGGGCCGGTGATCTATGTCGCGTGCGAAGGTGGCAGCGGCATCAATAACCGCATCGAGGCGATGCGCCGCGACAAGCCCAAACTGATGGAGCGAATTGAGGACAACAGCGACTTTGCCTTGCTGCCCGCGCCGCTTGACCTCTGCACATCCGAGGACGCCAGCTATCTGATTGATGCGATCCGCGAGGTTGTCGACCAGATGCCAAGCCTGATCGTGGTCGACACCTTGGCCCGCACCATGGGCGCAGGCGACGAAAACACCGCCCAGGACATGGGCATGTTCATCAAGAGCATTGACCTGCTGCGCGAGGCGACCGGGGCGCATGTGATGGTGATCCACCACAGCGGCAAGGACGCCAGCAAGGGCGCGCGAGGATCTGGGAGTCTTCGGGCCGCAGTCGATACGGAGATCGAGCTGACCCGCACCGACGACGTGGTGACGGCTGAGGCACGCAAGCAACGTGACATGCCCTGCGACGGCGTGTTCGCCTATCGGCTCAAGGGTGTGTTCCTCGGGCACGACGAGGACGGCGACAAGGTGACTTCTGCCGTGGTGGAGGCGACCGAAGCACCGGCCAAGCGCGTCAGGCTCAACGGCTCCGACAAGATCGCCTTGCAGGCGCTTTCCGATGCGATCGCGCAGCATGGCAAGGTGATGCACAGCGACATGTTCCCTGCCAACCGGCAAGTGGTGTCTGTCGAGAATTGGCGGGAGATGTGCGACCGGCATTCGCTGTCGGCTGGTGACAGTCCTAGCGCAGCACGCACAGCCTTTGGGCGCGTAAGAACACGCCTTCAGGATAGAGAGCAGATCCGGATTGTTGACAACTATGTCTGGCGCGTTTTGGCCGAGGATAAGGCGTCACAACCGTCACAGCGCGTCACAAGTGACCAGTGTGACGCCGGTCAAGCTACCGTCACAACCGTCACACCCCCCTATAAAGGGTGTGACGTGTGACGCAGACCCAAACCAGAACAAGACTGCGCAACGGTGCCTTCCAGATCTCGAAGAATTCGACCTCGAGGCATGGGCCTGTTCAACGCCAACGCAACGAGGGCCGACATGGCTGATCCCATTAATTTCACCATCCAAAAGCTGAACGTCATCGACGGCCCGCCTAGCGAGCGGGGCACGCGTCTCTTGGCCACGTTCAATCTCGGCTTCCCCGGCGTCATCGTCCATGGCTGTGTCCTGGTCGAGCGAACAGGCGGATCGAGATGACCGTGCCCATGTCGATGCCGCGCTCGATGCCATTCACGATCATCTGGCCGTCAGCGGTGGCACGATGATGGTGTTGGCCGAACGCATGGGCATCACTGCCGAGGTCGAGGCGACGATAGTGCAACGGCGGCAGCGTCTCGCGAACCTGCAAGCCAGCGGGGGCCTGCGTGGTCGGGCATGACCGGGGGTGGTCTGGAACTTTGGCCTAATGGCGGGGACCGGCGCGGGGAGCAGCGCGCAAGATATGACGGAATTGGAGATTTACGGATGACCCAAAAACCCGAGCATCCGCCGCTTGATCGCTGGCGTGCAGACGAGGTTCTGGAGCCGGATCGGCAACTGTGGGGGCTGCCCGAAATCGCCCGCGTGGCAGGGGTAAGCATTGACACGGTGCGCCGTTGGCATAGAAAGACGGATGCGCCGATCAGCAAGCCTGGCGGTCGCTATTACTCCACCAAGACCGCGCTCAAGAACTGGCTCTGCGCCAGATAAACCTATGATTTGCAATGTTTTGCAATCTGACGTGGTAAGTCGTGGGGCCGTATCTTGGCCCTATGAAACTCTGGCCCTTCTCTCGCAAAGCTCAACCGGTTGAACAGAAGTCTCTGGCGTCGCCGGATCAGGCGTTGCTGGCGGCTTTCGGCCTGACCGAGGCGACCTCCACCGGCATCGTGGTGTCCCAAACGGACGCAATGCAGGTGCCCGTGGTGGCGAATGCGATCCAGCTGATCTCCGAGGCGGTGGCCTCGCTGGATATCTACGTGAAGCGCATCGAGGGCGAGACCGAGATCGATGTGCCCGACCATCCCCTTCTCAGCCTGCTGCGCAACGAGTCGAACGACTGGACATCCGGCTTCGAGATGATCCGGCAGATCGTCAGGGACGCCCTGATGGATGACCGTGGCGGGCTGGCTTGGGTGAACCGCATCGGTGGCGAGCCGCGCGAGATCATCCGCTACCGCCGCGCGGTGCTGCAATTCGACATCGACCTGGAAACCGGCGAGCGGAAATACAACCTCGGCAATCGGCCCATCGTGGCGCGCGACGTGATCCACCTGCTGCCGCCTCTGGAACGGTCGCCGCTGACCCTGGCCCGTGAGGCGATCGGGATTGCCTTGGCGCTCGACCGTCACGCGGCCAAGCTCTTCGGCCGTGGTGCCCGTCCTTCCGGCGCGCTGCTGATCCCGAAGGGCATGGGCGAAGAAGCGATCAAGGCCGCTCGGGCTGCTTGGCGTGTCGCACATGAGGGCGAGGATCAGGGCCGAACCGCCTTCCTGTTCGACGGGATGACCTTCGAGCCGTTCACGTTCAACTCGACCGATGCGCAGTTTCTCGAAAACCGCCGCTTCCAGATCGAGGAGATCGCCCGCTGCTTCAATATCCCTGCCCCGATGGTCGGCGACCTGAGCCGGGCGACCTGGAGCAATAGCGAGCAGAAGGGCCGCGAGTTCCTGAGCTACACCTTGGAACCTTGGCTTCGTGGCCTCGAAGGGGCGCTGCGCCGCGCCCTGTTCAATGACCAAGAACGTCAGAACCACGTCATCCGCTTCGATCGCGACGACCTGACGCGGGCGGATCTCGCCACGCGCGCCACGACCATCAACAGCCTCATCGCCAGCCAGACCATCAACCCCAACGAGGGCCGGGAATGGCTTGGCCTGCCGCCCCGCGATGGCGGTGACGAGTTCCTGAACCCGAACATCAGCGCGGCGAAACCTGAGCCTGCCACAGGTTCTGCCGATCCGCTCAAATCTGAGCGCAACCCCGAGGACGACAATGCAACTGAATGACATTCTCGCCGATGCGCAGGATCAGGACCGGGGGCGGGATTTCGACCTGCTCGACCCTGTGACCGGCAAGACGATCGGCATCACGCTTCGCATCGCGGGACCGGACAGCGCCACGCAAGCGCGCGCCCGGCTTCAGATGGTCGATGACCTGGCCGAAATGGCGGATGACGAAGGCCGGGTGTCCGCGATCAGCCGCGAAAAGGCCCGGCTCAATTCGCTGGCCCGCTGCGTGCTGGGCTGGAATGTCCAAGAGGACGGCGAGCAGGTTCCCTTCACCCATGCCAATGTCCTGCGCTTCCTCAAGGCGGCGCTCTGGGTGCAGCAGCAGGTCGATGGCTTTGCCTCTGACCGCGCCGCTTTCAGGGGGCGCTGATGGACCGGATCGAAATCAAGGCGCAGATCAGCGTGGACGAGGCAGGCGCGATCACCGGCATCGCGTGGCCTTTCGGCTCGGCTGACCGCGTGGGCGACGTGATCGAGCGTGGCGCTTTCTCCAAGGCCCTGCCGCCCCTGCCGATGCTCGCCAGCCACGATCAGAAGGACACGGTCGGCGTCTGGGACGAGATCGCAGAAACCTCCGAGGGTCTGACCGTCAAGGGACGGCTTCTCGTCAACGATGTGCAGCGTGCGGCCGAGGTTCGCTCGCTGATCCAGGCAGGTGCGCTTCGCGGCCTGTCGATTGGCTTTGCCTCTCGCAAGGCCCTGCCGCGCAAGGGCGGCGGTCGCGTGATCAGCGACCTCGAACTTCTCGAAATCAGCGTGGTGGCGGTGCCTGCCCATCCCGGCGCGCGGATCACGTCAGCAAAGGAAATGGACATGACGGACACCACCGAAACCCCGGACATTGCGGCGCTGGAAGCCAAGATGACCGAACTGGAGAAGAAGGCCGACCCCTCGGCGCTCGTCGCGCGTCTCGACAAGATCGAGGCGAAGATGAACCGCCCGCAGGGTGAGACCAAGGCCGAGAACGAACCCACCGAAGAGCGCAAGGCATTTGCCAATTACCTGCGTCTCGGCGGCCAGATCCCCGAAGCCGATCGCAAGGCCCTGATCGTCGCCAGCGACCCGCAAGGCGGCTATCTGGCCCCGCCGGAACTGTCCTCGGAGATCATTCGCGACCTGATCGAGTTCTCGCCGATCCGTTCGGTCTCTTCGGTTCGCTCGACCAGCGCGCCCTCGGTCGTCTACCCGACGCGCGGCGACACCACCAATGCCCGCTGGGTGGGTGAGACGCAGACCCGCACAGAGTCGGATATCAGCTTCGGCCAGAAGGAACTGGAGCCGAAAGAGCTTGCCACCTTCGTGGATATCTCGAACCGCCTGCTGCAAGACGCGCCGCAGGCCGAAACCGAAGTGCGCCTCGCCCTCGCCGAGGACTTCGGACAGAAAGAGGCGACGGCCTTCGTCTGGGGCGAGGGTGTGCTGGAACCCGAAGGCTTCATGGTCAACGAGGACATTCTCAGCACGGCGAACGGCCACGCCACGAACCTCTCGGCAGATGCCCTGATCACGCTGCTCTATGCGCTGCCCGCGACCTATCGCAATCGCGGCGCCTGGGCGATGAACGGCACCACGCTTGGCGTCCTGCGCAAGCTGAAGGATGGACAGGGCAACTTCCTGTGGCAGCCGAGCTATCAGGCGGGCCAGCCCGAAACCATCCTCGGTCGCCCGGTGGTGGAAATGGTGGACATGCCCGATGTCGAGGCAGACGCCTTCCCGATCATCTACGGCGACTTCTCGGCCTACCGGATCATCGACCGCACGCAGATGTCGGTCCTTGTCGATCCCTACACCCGCGCCACGAACGGCATCACCCGCATTCACGCGACCCGGCGTGTCGGCGGCGGTGTGCTGCAAGCCGCGCGCTTCCGCAAACTTCGCATGGCGACCAGCTGAGGAGCATGACCGATGCGTGACCTTTACTCGAACATCGCGGCCTTCCAGGCGCTCGCCCCGGCCGTTCAGACCGCAGCAGCGCAAGGCCCGGCGATCGATCTGCTTGGCGCGGGCCGCGTGGCCTTCGTGGTCAACACCGGGGCCATTGCCGGTTCCGGCGACTTCGGAGCGACCCTACAGGAAAGCGATGACGGTTCGACCGGCTGGACCGCAGTTGCAGCCGACGAAATGGACAGCAACGCCCCGGCCACGCTGGCGGCGACGAGCGTCTACCGGCTCGGCTATCGCGGCTACAAGCGCTATGTCCGCTTCTCCCTGACCCGGGCCAGCGGCACCAGCATCGCGGCAGGCGCAACGGCGATCATCTCGCCCTACAGCCGCCCGGCCGCCTGATGCCGGCGCGCGCGCCTCGCCTGTGTTCGTGCGGCAAGCAGGTGCCTTCGGGCAGCCGCTGCGCGTGCCAGGCGAAGCGTGACGCGGCCCGCAAGGCCAAGTTCGACAAGGCCCGGCCGTCCAGCAGCCAACGCGGTTACACGCGGGAATGGGAGCGGGCCAGCAAGGCCTTTCTGGAACGCTGCCCCTACTGCTCGCGCTGCGGCAAGTATCTCGACCTGAGCAAGCCCCGCGCGGCCGTGGTCGATCACAAGATCCCGCACCGAGGCGACCAGAAGCTCTTCTGGGACAAGACCAACTGGTCCCGCCTCTGCACTCCCTGTCATTCCGGCGCGAAGCAACGTGAGGAGCGCCGTCATTCTGGAAAGGTTCAGCAATGACCATCTACGCAACGAACGGCACGCGCATCTACATTGGTGCTGCTCTCGCCGCCAAATCCAGCGACTTCATTCTCTCGGACTTCCCGACCACCGGCTGGGTGGAAATCGGCGAGACCGAGGGCCTTGGCACGGTCGGCGACACCTCGGCCGAGATCGCCTTCGACGGCATCAACTCGTCGCGCACCCGACGCCTCAAGGGCACGCGCAATGCGGGCACGATGGAGATCGTCTGCGGCATCGACCCCGACGACCTCGGGCAGGCAGCGGTGATCGCGGCGGAAAAGACCCCGCATGACTATGCAATCAAGATGGTGCTGAACGATGCGCCGGCCGGTGGCACGCCGTCGGAGCGCTACTTCGTCGCCAAGGTCGCGGCAGCCACCGAGCAATATGACAGCGCCAACTCGGTGATGAAGCTGAACATCTCGCTTTGGGTGAACTCGAACATCGTCAAGGTTGACGCGGCCGAGGCCTAAGCCGTGCTTTACCCGACCGCTGGCACACGCTTCTTCATCGCAGACGCCCCCGCGCTCGAACCGGGGGCGCTGCCCGCGTCTGGCTGGGTCGAGATCGGAGAGACCGAGGCGCTGGGGCTGGTCGGCATCGAATGGGAAATGGCGGAAGCCGACCTGGCGCATATGGCCGGTGGTGCGGGCAATGTCATCGCCCATGCCAAGCAATCACGCCGGACGCTGCCAATGCAGATCATCCTGGGCAACGATCCCGAGGACGTGGGGCAGATCCTGCTCTGGCAGGCGGCGCACGCGGTCGAGCATTACCCGTTCCGCCTGTTGATGCCGGACGGCGTTCGGAGCCGAAGCTGGTTCGCGCTCGTCACTGCGATTTCCGAAGTCTTCGATGCCGCCAACTCGGTGATGAAGCTGCAGGTCGATCTCCAGCCGCATCACGCGCCCATCACACGATCGGAGGCCTGACATGCCCGACAGCCTTATCCCGCTCGGCGAACTGAAGAACCAACTCGGCCTCACCTCCGATCAGGATGACGATGACGGCCTGATTCAGTCGAAGATCGATGCGGCCGAAAACCATATCGACCGGCTGCTCGGCTACCGGATGCGCGAGCGCTTCCCCGTCACCAACGCCGGGGACCCGGTGGCGTCGAACGTGCCTGCCTCGCTCCTTGAAGCCGTGAGGCAGCTTGCCGCGTGGTGGTTCGAGAACCGCGAGGCCGCGACCGACATGAACCGCGTCCTGCCCTTCGGCGTGACCGATCTGATCAACGAATATCGCGAGTGGACCTTCTGATGGCTGATGACGGTGGCCTTGCCCGGTTCCAGCAGCGCATGGAAGCAATTCCCCGCGCAGCGCGTCAGGCGGTGAAGCCTGCTCTGGTCAAAGCCGCGAACGGTGTGGCCGAGATCCAGCGCGGACTTGCCCCGGACGATCCCGCAACGAGCGCGCCTGACCTCAAGTCGAGTATTGTCGTGACCGGGCCGGGAGAGGCGACCCCTGCTTATTCGCAGCCGGGCGGGTCGGTGATCGTGCAGCCGAACCAGGCGCTGATCACCGTGGGCAACACCGATGTGCGCTATCCGCACCTTCAGGAATACGGCACCTCGCATCACGCGGCGCAGCCTTTCTTCTGGCCGGGCTTCCGCCTCGGTCGCAAACGCGCCATGAGCAGCATCAAGCGGGCGATCGGCAAGGCAATCAGGGAGGCGAAATGAGCGTCGATCTCGAAGTGCAGAAAGCCATTCGCGCGCGCCTGACGACCTTCGGCGTGGGCGTGACCCCGGCGCAGATCCTCGACAGCAACCAACGCCCTTCGGTGCTGCCCGCGATCCTTCTGGGTGACAGTCAGGCCGTGGACGAGGAAACCAGCCTGCGCCGCACGCATACCCGCGTCTATCACACGCTGCATGTCTGGAAGAAGGAACCCTCGCTGGAAGGCGTGAAGGTGATTGCCGGGAACATCCGGCGCGCGATCCATTCCGCCCGGCTGACGCTTGCCCCGGGGCTGCATTGCGCCGATGCCCTGGTGTCCTCGATGCGCTTCCTGCGCGATCCCGATGGCGAGCATTCGCACGGGGTGGTCGTGGTCGAGGTGCTTGTGTCGGAGGCGGTGGCATGAGGTCGGGCACGCTTATTGAAACCATCCGCATCGAGCGGGCCACCACGGACATCAACGATGCCGGGACGCCGGTCGAGATCTGGGGCCGGGTGGCCGAGCTTCGCGCCGAACGGGTGGACCAGAGCACCGAGGAGTTCATTCGCGGCTTTGGCGCCAGCGACGAGGAACTGGTGATCTTCCGCGCCCGCAACTTCGACGGCATCACCCCGAAGCACCGGCTCGTCTGGAAAGGCCAGCCCTTCAACATCAAGCAGGTGACGCCGATCGGGCGCCGCAAGGGCGTGGAACTGCGCTGCGTGAGGTGGCCGGGATGAAGGGCACCAAGCCTCAGATGCGGCAAGATGACGACGCAATCTTGCGTTCTCTCACCGCGCCCGACTGGCTGGCCGAGGAAGCCCGCAAGGAATGGGACCGGGTGATGCCGATCCTGACCGAGCGCCGCATCTTGACCGATGCCGATCTCGGGGGCCTGGAGAATTACTGCATCTGCATCGGCCGGGTGCGCGATACCGAAGCCAAGATCCAGTCCGAAGAAGATGCCGAGATGATGCTGAAGCTGATCCGGGTGCAGGACAAGGCGATGGCCTCGGCGCGGCAGCTTGCCGCCGAACTGGGCCTCACGCCCGTGTCACGCTCGCGCCCCGCGATCCGTGAGGACGAGGACCAGGACGACAGCCCGAACCCGCTGGGGCTTCTCTGATGGCCGGCACCTTCCCGGAATGGATCTATGACGGCTCGGAGATCCCGGACCCTTACGGCCATGGCGAACGGGCGGTGCAGTTCCTGCGCGCCCTGCGGCATCCGAAGTCGATCCTGCCGCACCGTGCTTTCCAGCTGGACCCGTGGCAGGAACGGATCGTGCGCCGGATCTACGGCCCGCGCCACGAGGACGGCACGCGCATCGTCAACACGGTGGCCTTGCTCCTGCCGCGCGGCAACAGAAAGACCTCTCTATCGGCGGCTCTGGCGCTCCTGCACACCATCGGCCCTGAGCGCAGGCCGGGCGGCGAGGCGATCTTTGCCGCAGCCGATCGCAAGCAGGCCGGCATCGGCTTTCGCGAGGCGGCGGGCATCATCCGCGAAGACAAGCGGCTGGTCTCGGCGGTCAATATCTATGACGCGCATAACGCGCCGAAGAAGCTGCTCTATCGCAAGGAAGCATCCTATCTGGAGGTGATCTCCGGGGATGGCGGGCCGCAGCATGGCCGGACGCCCGGCTTCGTGCTGGCCGACGAGATCCATATCTGGAAGGGCCGCGATCTCTGGGAAGCCCTGACCACCGGGCTTGAGAAGATCGATGACAGCTTGCTTGTCGTCGCCTCGACGGCCGGGCGGGGGCAGGACAATCTCGCCTGGGAGTTCTTTGAGGACGCCCGCAATGTCGCGCGGGGCAAGGTCGATGATCCGTCCATCCTGCCCATTCTGTTCGAGGCCGAGCGCCGCGAGGATTGGGAAGACGAGGAACTTTGGCACCGGGTGAACCCCGGCTTGCAGCATGGCTATCCGAGCCTTGCGGGCTTCCGGCGCCACGCCAAGCGCTCGCAGCGCAGCGTGGGCGACCGGCAATCCTTCAAGCAGTTGAAGCTGAACATCTGGCTCGACGCTTCGACCGATCCCTTCGTGGACATGGATATCTACGATGCCGGGGCCAAGGACTTCGATCTGGACGCGCTCAGGGATGAACCCTGCTGGCTGGCGGTGGACCTGTCCTCGACCGTGGACCTCTCGGTGATCGTCGCCTGCTGGCGCCGGGCCGAGGGCTATGTCGTCAAGCCGTGGTTCTTCTGCCCGCTGGAGGCAATCGACAAGACCGACGACGGCCCTCTGGACGATGACGACGGCATCAGCGCGCGCGAGGATCGTTCCGGGGCGCCGTATCAGGCGTGGCACGAGGAAGGGCTGATCACCGCCACCGAAGGCAGCGTCATCGACTATCAGGAGATCGAGACCAAGATCATCGACCTCTGCGCCGAATTGAACGTGCAGGAGATCGCCTTCGACCCGCACATGGCGCGGCAGGTGCAGCCGAAGATCCTGGAGGCCGGTTTGCCGGCGGTGGACTTCCGGCAGGTGCCTTCGCTCATGATGCCTGCGGTCCTCGAACTGGAGCGGGCACTGCTCGGTGGCGAGTTCTTCCACGGCGGGCACCCGGTGCTGCGGCACTGCTTTGCCAATGTCGTGGTGAAGCGCAACGACCACGGCCATGTCGTGAAGTTCACCAAGCCCAAGCGCTGGCTTTCGATCGATGGCGCGGTGGCCTCGGCCATGGCTGTGGCCCGCGCCTCCACCAATGAAAACGCCCTGACGACCAGCGCTAGCTGGTTCACCGAAGACCTTTGGTCGCCCGTATAGGAGGCAAATATGGCAGATGACGAACGCCTTGTGGTGGCCCTAGAGGCGCGCATCAACCAGTTCGAGAAGTCGATGCAACGCGCCAACCAGGTGGGCACGCGGACCTATCAGGGGCTGCGCCGTGGCTCGCGCTCGGCAACCCGGCAGATGGAACAGGACATGGCCCGCTCTGCCGCGAATATCCGGCAATCGGTCGCCAGCGTGGCGGGCAGCGTGGGCAGCCTCGGCAAGGCTCTGGCCGGGGGCTTTCTCGGCGGTGTTGCGGTGGGTGGTCTGGCCGAGGTGGTCGGCAGTTCGCGTGAGGTGGTGCGCGGCATGGCCGAGATCGGCAACGAGGCCAAGCGTGCCGGCATCTCGGCGCAGGCCTTCCAGGAATGGAAATACGTGGCCGATCAGAACCGGATCAGCGTCGATGCGCTGGTGGACGGCTTCAAGGAACTCTCGCTGCGTGCCGACGAGTTCATAACGACCGGTGTTGGCCCTGCGGCAGAGGCTTTCGGGCGTCTCGGATTTCGTGCCGAAGACCTGAAGAAGAAGCTCAAGGACCCCTCGGCCCTGATGCTGGAAATCATGCAGCGGCTCGAAGGGCTGGATAAGGCGGCACAGATCCGCATTGCCGATGAGATCTTCGGCGGCACGGGTGGCGAACGCTTCGTGGAACTGCTCGGGCAAGGCGAAGGCGCGCTGCGCGACACCATCGCCCGCGCGCACGAGACCGGCGCCGTCTTCGATGACGAATTGATTGCCCGGGCCGAGGATCTCGACCGGCGCTTCCGCGACTTGCAGACCAGCGCGAGCAGCTTCTTCAAGCGGGTGATTGTCGAGGCGGCGGAAGCTGCGGTGGAAATCACCGACCTGCGCGCGAAGCTCGATGAGATCTTCGACAACGAGAAACAGGGCCGCGCGATCCTTGGCGACGAGGTATTCGACGCGCTGGAACGCAACCGGGATGCGGTGGACGGGAACGCCGTCGCGCTCGGCACCCTCGAAGGCCAGTATCAATCCCTGACCGAGGAAGCGACCTCGGCCGGAATGGCGATGCGTGACGCGATCGGCAAGCTCGATGCCTGGGGCTATGACGGTGCTGCCGATGCCCTGCGCCAGATCTCGGCCGAGATGGACGAGGTGGTGCGATCCTTCCGCGAGGGTGAAATCAGCGGCGACGACTTCGCCGTGAAACTCGGCGATCTCCAGTCGAAGGCGCGGGAGGCCTTTGAGGAACTGGAAGCCGGGGAGCGCGTGAGCTTCGAGGGTGTCATCAGCCAGCTTGGCAGGCTCGGCGGGGTGATCTCGGGCATCATCTCCCTCGCGAACCAGATGAAGAACGCGCTCGCCAGTGCGGCCGGTGTCTCGGCGGATCAGACGAGCCTCAAGGCCATGCGCGACCGTCACGCGGCCGAGCAGGCATCCATGGACAGCGCCGAAGCGATGACCGAGGCGAATGACAAGTTCACGGCGTCTGAAGAGGCGCGGAACTCCGCGACCAAGGAACAGGTCGCCCTCGAACGCGAAATGGCCGAGGTGCGCAAGCGGGCCAAGGAGATGGGCGCGACGCTGACCGACGCCGAGGTGCAGAGCTTTGCCCAATCGGCGCTCGCAGGCGATGCGACCCGATCCGCGTCCGGCAAGAAGGGCGGCGGATCGAAGGGCAAGAGCAAGGGCAGCGACAGCCTCAAGGGCTTCGACCGTGACGTGCAGCAGATCAAGGAACGCACGGATGCGCTGATCATCGAGGCGCAGGTGCTCACGGCAGCCGCTGCGAGCGGCGAGACCTATGGCGACGTGATGGCCTATGCCAGCGAGAAGGCCCGGCTCTTGGCAGCAGCGCAGGAAGAGGGACGCGCGATCACGCCGGAACTGGTGGCGCAGATTGACCAGTTGGCACAGGCCTATGCCCGCGCGGGGCAAAGCGCCGAGGATGCGGCCGATCGCCTGAAGCAGGTGCAAGAGCAGGGCAAGGCCGGGGCCGATGCCGTCGCCAGCATATTCAGTTCCGCGCTGGAGGGGGCCGACTCAGCGAAAGAGGCGGTGATCCAACTGATCCAGCAGATCATCCAGGTGCAGATCCAGAAGTCGCTGGCAGGCCTCGCGAGCGCGGGCGGCGGCGGTTTCCTCGGCGTGATCGGTTCGCTCCTGTCGATGGATGGTGGCGGCTACACCGGCAACGGTTCCCGCTCTGGTGGCCTCGATGGTAAGGGCGGCTTCCTCGCCGTCATGCACCCGCGCGAGACCGTGACCGACCACACGAAAGGCTCGTCGGGCAGTTCCGGCGGCGGCTCGACCGACGTGCATGTGACGGTCGGCGTGGACCCCAACAGCGGCAACCTGACCGCGTTCGTGGACAAGCGGGCCGGCGCGATCTCCAGCGCGCATCAGCGCCAGACGCTCCAGGTCTCGGAACGCAACGCTGCCGATTGGGTAGCCAATTCAAGGAAAAGGCGGTTCTGATGGACAGGCTCAAGAAGCAACTCTGCGCCGCTGTGAAGGCGTCACTCACCGGCAAGAAGGCATATCCGCCCGAGGCTGGCCGGGACCTGTGGAACGCCTTTCAGGGCCTCTCTGGCACGCGCACCTATAACCCGGCCGGGCCGAACCCGATCCAGCCCTCGGAGATCGCGGCGTGGTGCCAGTTGATGCGCCTGCCGCTGGAGCCGCGGCACGTCGAGATCCTGATCGCGATGGATGCCGCCTGGTTGGATCACGCCTATGCCCGGACCAAGGCGCCGGACGGGGTGAAGGTCCTGCCGCAGATATCTCAGATGCCCATCACAACCGCGCTGCTGGACGCGATGATGGGATGATTAGGGTTGGATGCACCTTATCCCGCCATGGCGGTTGAAGCATCTGGGGTAAGACGGTGAGTGCCCGGTCATGACATGGCCCACAAACCCCGTCACGGCGCAGCCTTCCCTCCAGGGGCGTGGCGCAGGCAGGCACAGTTCATACCTGGGGCTTGCCCGACCGGCTAGGCCGGATGGCCCGCGTTGGGGCAAGGGGCCGGGATGGCGCAGGGGATCTGCGTTCCCGGCTCCGATCATTTGGGGTCTGAGGGCTCTGGTCGCTCATCACTGGAAAGCTGCCGTTCACCTTGCTCGACGGCATCCAATAAGTTTTCCAAGGAGAGTTTGCCGCTCTTGGCCCTCAAAATTGCTGAATCTAAAATTCGCCACGCTATCGCATATCGACGGTAAATTTGCATTGGCTGTACAAATGCAAGAATGGCCGCGCAAAGACCCGCGACAACCCCGAAATACTTGGCGTGTTCCCAATGAAGAGGCGTGAGCGCTCCGCAAACCACACCGACCAGTCCCAAGACGTAATGCACGCGATGCGCGAACTTGAAAACGAATCTCCAGTCATTCGCACGCTTCAGAACCTCGGGCGGAATTTCGAACGGCGGATCTTCCGGTGCATCTAGCGTCAACATGAGTTACCTCCGAGGCTGCGGCATTTCACCTGACGCGGTTATTCCAGCTTCGGTGATCATATAGCCTTCCTCATTCGTCACTGGTGATGAGACCCACCTAACCCATCCCTGCGCGACCATATTTGCCCACGTCACTTTCCCCACTCCCGGAAAGTTTGCCGGGTCTTCTATCGTGTTGATCATGAAGTACCGGAGGGCTTTGGATTCCTTGGGCGTGGGGCGTCTATCCATGACGGTTGCCTCTTGGGTTGCAGGGTGGGGGGTATTTATGGGGCTAGCCCGATAAAGCGTTGCCCTCCGAAGGCCAAGACTCAAGCGGGCGGCTCCCTTTTATCACCGTCAATCACTTTGAGGGCAGGTCTTGGCGCTGCGTTCTCCGCAATAATCTTTTGAATTTCCTGAGAAATGTTTTCAAGTCTCTCGCGAAAAGCAACTGGCTCGTCAACTTCTTCGTCACGCGAGAAGACGACGCTCTTCCATTGAGAAAGCATATCCTCCAGCATAGCCCTCGTTGTTCCTTCTCGTGCATCATCAACTTTGATCATCCATGAAAGAACGGTCCGGGCGGCCAACACTTCGGTTTCGGCCTTATCAAGCCGCTCCGACAGTTTCGATATCTGGTCAGCGAGGTATTGCACTGCCTGATGCAAATTTTCGAAATTAAGCGTTTTCTGAACCATGCCACACTACCTAATTGCTATTCTTTTTTCTGGAAGGCTCTCTTCGCCAATCAACTAAATCAAAGGGATCTACCTCTCGTTCGTCGCCGTCGCGCAGAGTTACCTTGATCTCGCCGTCTTTGATTGTCACGCTCGCTACCTTGACGCCGGAATTTTCCAGCGCCGCGACCAGACGGGCCGCTCGCGTCTCGACTGTCATCGCCAAAGGCGCACCTCAAACTCTGGATAGGTCAAAGATTGAATGCTTCGGCAGGCGCAGAGCAATGTCAAGCGGCCGCCCCGAGGGGCAGACTTGACCATGTCGTCATGTTGGATGTCGCCTAATCGCGGAGCCTGAGAACTCCCGAAGCGGTCCCTTGCCGGGGATGGCGCTTCAACCGCGATAAGAGTGACCAGCCTTGCCGGGCATCGGCCCCTCTGAATATAGCGCGCCCATTTGCCGTGGGCGTGACCGGCACCACTATGCCGGGAGTGCCACGGTTATGCAAGACCCGAAAGGGGAAGGCCGTGGCGCATGTTCTCGCGGACATGTTCTCAGACTCCCGGCGCCAGTGCCGATCGCTGGCATTGGAACTTGTGCAAGAAATTGCCGAAGTTCCCCGGCCCTGAGAAGCCGGTTCAGACCGCGAGTAGAAACCTATGACCCATATGAATCCACCCGACCTGATAGCGCCGACAGAGCGGCTTGATGGTGCTCCCATGCCATGTGAGTTGGAGCAGCACCTTGGCAACATTCAGCACAAAGCGGTGCAACTTGAGGCGATCACCGTGGCAATCGAGGCGATGCTGATCGGAGGAAAGGTCGGACGAAAGATCATCGCCGAACTTAACTCGGTGGCGATCAGCTTCTCCATCGATATCCAGCGCGACCTAGATTCCCTGAGCTCGGTCGTGAAAAACTGTGAGACGGGCAGGTCAGCCTCGAGGTAATGCCCCGTCAAAGGAGGGAACATCCTTCCCGAGCCGTCTCGCATATTCTCAAATCAGGTGGGGGAACAACTGTGGGGACCGGCTGATGATCTGGGTAATTTTTTAAGTAAAATCAACGCATTGCCGGATATGATGGCGGAGGAGGTGGGATTCGAACCCACGGTGGAGTTGCCCCCACGTCGGTTTTCAAGACCGGTGCATTAAACCACTCTGCCACTCCTCCGACCGCACGGAACTAGCGTGAAGCGACAGGATGGGCAAGGGGGCCGGAGCCCCCTTTTCGAGAGTTTCATTCGGCTGCCTGAGCCATGGGATTATTGGGATGGGTCGTCCAGTTTGCATAGGGGCGGACGGGGTTGCCGGTTCTTGCGTCGATCTCGCCGATAGCCAGCTCGCGCATGGTGATGCAATTCTCGACCGGGCAGACGTCAAGGCAAAGATTGCAGGCGACGCATTCCTCTTCCTTGACCGAAAAGACGCGCCCCGGCCCCATCGCGATGGCCTGGTGCGAGGTGTCCTCGCATGCGGCGTAGCAACGGCCGCACTTGATGCAGGCGTCCTGATCGATCACCGCCTTGGTCGTGTAATTGAGGTTCAGGTATTGCCAATCAGTGACATTGGGAACCGCGCGGCCGACGAGATCTGAAAGGCCGATCTCCTTTTCATCGAGATATTCGCGCAGGCCCGAGATCATTTCCTGGACGATCTTGAACCCATAGGTCATGGCGGCAGTGCAGACTTGCACGTTGCCGGCGCCCAGTGCCATGAATTCGGCCGCGTCTCGCCAGGTGGTGATGCCGCCGATGCCGGAGATCGGCAGTCCGGCCGTCGCCGGATTGCGCGCGATCTCGGCCACCATGTTCAGCGCGATCGGTTTCACTGCCGGGCCGCAATATCCGCCGTGGCTGCCCTTGCCGTCGATCGTGGGTTGCGGCGCAAAAAGGTCCAGATCGACCGAGGTGATCGAGTTCACCGTGTTGATCAGGCTGACCGCATCCGCCCCGCCGCGCTTGGCGGCCTCGGCTGGCTTGCGGACATCGGTGATGTTCGGGGTCAGCTTGACGATGCAGGGCATGCGCGAATGCTGTTTGACCCAGCGCGTGACCATCTCGATATATTCCGGGACCTGGCCCACGGCCGAGCCCATGCCGCGTTCGGCCATGCCATGCGGGCAGCCGAAATTCAGCTCGACCCCGTCTGCGCCGGTATCCTCGACCTGCTTCAGGATCGCCTTCCAGCTTTCCTCGTCGCAGGGGACCATCAGGCTGATGACCAGCGCGCGGTCGGGATAGTCCCGCTTGACCGACTTGATCTCGCGCAGATTGACCTCGAGCGGGCGGTCGGTGATCAGCTCGATATTGTTGATGCCGAGAACCCGGCGGTCGGCGCCATAGACGACTCCGTAGCGCGGTCCGTTGACGTTGACGACGGGCGGGCCTTCGCTGCCCAGCGTCTTCCAGACGACGCCGCCCCAGCCGGCCTGGAAGGCACGGCGGACATTCACCTCTTTGTCGGTGGGTGGCGCGGAAGCCAGCCAGAACGGGTTCGGGGATTTGATCCCCACGAAATTCGAGCGCAGATCAGCCATGAGCGGCCCCCATCAGTTTCGCGTGGATATCTTCGGCCGCGTCGCGGCCCTCGGCTACCGCGGTGACGGTCAGGTCGTCGCCGCCCACGGCACAATCCCCCCCGGCCCAGACGCCGGAAAGCGATGTCCGCCCGGGTCCGGTGACGTCGATCTTGCCGCCTGCGACCGCGAGCCCTTCAGGTGCGCCGTCAAGCTTCTGGCCGATCGCGCGCAGAAGCTGATCCGCCGGAAGGCGGAAGCGCTCGCCGGTATCTTCGAGACCGTTCGCGCCTTCGCGGGTAAACATGAACTCGACCTCACGCACCGCCCCGTTGCCATGAACTTTCAGCGGTGCGGCGTTGCAGATGATGCGCACGCCGCTATGGGTGGCATGATCCCGCTCGTGCTGGCTGGCAGACATGCGCTCACGTTCGCGACGATAGACGATCGTGACGTTCTGCGCACCCAGAAGCTTTGCCTGCACCGCAGCATCGACTGCAGTCATGCCGCCGCCGATGACGACGACATCCCTGCCCACGGGAAGGCCGGAGAGATCCTTCGCCTGACGAAGCTCGCGGATGAAGTCGACGGCATGATCGACATTCGCGCGCTCTTCACCCTCGGCTCGCATTGCGTTCACGCCTTGCAGGCCAAGCCCCAGGAAGACGGCATCGTATTCGCTGCGCAGGCTTTCAAGCGTGAAATCGCGCCCCAAGGCCTTGCCGCTTTCAAGGGTGATCCCGCCGATGCCCATGAGCCAGTCGACTTCGCGCGCTGCAAAGCCGTCAACGGCCTTGTAGCTTGCAATTCCATATTCGTTCAGGCCGCCCGCCTTGGGACGCGCGTCGAATACAGTCACGTCATGGCCCTTGGCCGCCAAGCGATGTGCTGCCGAAAGTCCGGCGGGCCCGGCACCGACGACGGCGATGCGCTTGCCCGTTGCCGGGCCGCGTTGGAATGGATGTTCGCCCTGCGCCATCAAGTGGTCGGTCGCATAGCGTTGCAGCGCCCCGATTTCCACCGGCTTGCCTTCGGCCTCCATGCGCACACAGGAACCTTCACACAGGTTCTCGGTCGGGCAGACGCGGGCGCAGATGCCTCCAAGAATATTCTGGTGAAAGATGGTCAGCGCGGCTGCGTCCGCCGTGCCGGTGGCGATCTGGCGGATGAACAAGGGAATGTCGATTGAGGTGGGGCAGGCGGTGACGCAGGGCGCGTCATAGCAGAAATAGCACCTGTCCGCCGCAATGCGCGCCTCGTTCGACTGAAGCGGTGGAGCGACGTCTGTAAAATTCGCGGCGTAGTCGTTCGCGCGCAAACGCCCCGGCACCACGCCGGGCGTGAGCTGGCTGTTGGTCATTGGCATGACCTCCCTGCTTGCTTGTTCTTATGGGAATCAGGCTGACACAGGTCCGTTTTTTTATCAAACGGTCAGATTATTTTTGTGACTGGGTGTGCGCGGTTGTGCTTTGTTGTGCGCAAGGCGCTGATTTCGCAGGCAAACGCTGGACAAGTGACTGTTTTGGAACGACTAAAATCCCCTCGGTTGAGAGGGAGTATTTGGTATGAGTTTCAGCGGAAAAACTGGGCGGAAGCGCGAGCGGCACGTCTTCACAGGCGAAGAAGGGCTGGCGAAGATTCCTTTTGCGAGAAATGCAACCCGAGAAGTGCACCATGATTCGGAGAATGCCGTTCTGAAGGTCTATGCCAACAAGCGGTCGCTTTCGTTCGTGGTCGAGAAGTTCCACAATGGCGAATTCCTCACGAAGAAGCTGGGAGCAGTCGGGAGTTTGTCGCTGGCACAGGCACAGGAACTGGCGACGCAATGGGCGAAGCAGTTCATCGATGGAACTCTCAGTCAGCTTCAGTCAGATGCCGCGATGGAAACGCTGACTCTGGCTGACGGGTTCGCGTTGGCCGTTCAAAACTATGATCGAGCGGCCACGCGCAGCTACTACGCCAGCGTGTGGGCGAACCATCTTGAGCCGAAGTTTGGCAAAAGGCGCATGGTTGAACTGTCAAAGTCAATCGACGAGGTGAAGGCTTGGTATCGCACGATGAAGGAGAAGAACAAGTTCATTGCCGACGCCTGCGTGAAGACGATGAACTCGATCTACCTCCACAGCCGCGACCACTTCCATCACCTCCCGCGTTCGCCTGGACTTTATGCCAAGGACAAGAAGCGCGGGAAATACGTTCCGAAGCGCTATGACATCAGCGAGAGGTCTTTGCACGAACACCACGCTGCGATTGCACGGGCGACAAATGAGCCGGTGAAGCAGGCGTTCCTCGATTTCGTCTATTTCACCGGAATGCGCCCTCGCACGGTGCGCGAGCTACGCTGGTCTTGGTTCATGGAAGGCGACGATTTCCAGCCGGCAGGCTTCCTTGTTCCAGCAGACTTCATGAAAGTTCCGAACGAGTTCTTTTGCCCGCTCACAGACCAACTGCTCGAAGTTATAGCCCGCGTCAGCCACCTCGGTAGCGAGTTCGTATTCCCGTCGCCAAGCACTGGCGGTCGGATTGGCGACTACAAGTTACCTGGCGCATGGCTGGCGTCGCGGCTGCGGAAGCATTTTGCAACCGCCGCACATAAGGTTTTAGGCAACTGGGCAATGGGTGAGGCCCTCATGGCGCATACTTTGCCTGCACTGGGCAAAAGCTACGTCCATCCGACGCATGAAGACCTAGCGGAAGCTGCGGCCAAGGTCCATTCTGTGCTCGCTGCTAAAGGAGGATACCATGAACGAGGAACTGACCGGATGGCCGAAGGAAGGGTCTTGCAGCTCACTTTCCAAGTCGGAGAAGGCGAAGGTTGACCGGACTTCAAATCGCATCGAACTCATGCTGTTGAAGCCTCCGGCGCGCACCGATGCTGAGGCCGTTTCCGCAGAGATTGCTCGTCTCAATGCGCTGGCGGGCCGGAAATGGCTCAGGTCAAAGGAAGCCGCCGAGTTTCTCGGAAAGCAAACAGACGACCAATTGCGGAAATGGCGGCGCATAGGAGGGAAGGGGCCTCCATTCGTAAAGAAGCACGGAAGGATAGAATATCCGCTAGACCTTTTGGTTAAGTGGCGCGAAGAAAACCAAGACGAATAAACCAACCACGGGGCGCATTTGGAAAATCCGATTGCGCCCTTCTTATTTGGCTTGCGGCGATATTGGATCTGCTAAAAACTTGCTTTAGCAATGCAATTAAGGAGCAAGGCAAGTGTTAATCCGTGCAGCCTTCGTGGCTATTTCCGTTGCGTGGCTTTCTGCTTGCGGGAATATGCACGAAGTCGAAGATGCCATGATGCTGACAGACAAAAAGGCTATGGCGGAATACGCGGACAAGGATCGCCTCAATTCCATTCGTGAAACGCGGAAAAAGATCGACGCAATGCCGCGCTGCTCGACCGTAACCACCACTGGATATATCAGAGGATACGGATCGACTTATTCGAGTTTCCATACCTGCGTTTCTTATTAATCCGCCGCAGTCTTTGCTATATGTATGAGGTCGTCTTGCTATAATGTTTGCAGCATTCATAGCGGGATTGACCCTATGCGAAACCAACCCATTCCGATTATCCTGCCCACCGTCACCCTAAAAGACGGAACCTCGGTAAAACTATCTGCCGCGTTCACTCAAAATGCCGCGAAGTTTGCCCGTGACGCCGCTGCCAAGACCGCTCGTGATCTTGAGGACGGCGACACCATTTCCCCATCCGCCGATGTAGCTGCCGCCTCTCGCGCCCTTGACGGGTTCCGCGAGGCCAAGGCCGTGCTGGATGGGGCAAAGCGTCTGCTCGAAGCCCATCGCGTGGCTGTCGGCATCCTCGAAGGCAACGGCATCAGCTATCCGGCCAGCCTCGCCGCCGAGCCTGTGCTGGCCACGTCGCTTGAGATCAGGGCCGCCGCCGACAGCCTGCGCAGCTTCGACCCCGAAGCCGCCGAGGCCGATCTTGGGCCGCTGGTGTCGCAGCTTAAGGAGATGCAGGTGACGCTGGCGCTAGACGTCACCACCGCCGAAAAGCGCGTCTCAGCCGCCGAGACTGAAGCACGGCGTTGCGTCGGCGCGGCCTATGCCGCGACAGCCGGTCACAGCATTGCGCAGAAGCGATTTGCAGACGCCGGTCTCAAAGACTGGCTACCGAGGGACTGGCCGAAAGGCATCACGGTCCTTGGTGCAGCGCAACTGGTCGAGGACGCTGTGTCGCAGCGCCGCATGTCGCGGCACGAGAAGCGCAACGAGAAACGGCACAGGCAGTCCCAGACGCTTCTTGCACTGGAAGCCAGCCGCCAGCGCGAGGCCGCGATAGACGCCAAAAACGACGCTGCCGCTCAGGCCGTGGCCAAAATCATGCAGGAGGGTGCAGAATGACCGAGGCACCTTGGGAAGCCCGCGACCGCGCCAAAGCCGCTGGATCGCTGCCTGTTCCTGCAAAAACCCCATATCTGACGATCAAGCGCCACGAGGCCAGCCGGAACGCGATGATGGAAGCGATGGCGCTGCTCATCAAAGACGAGCGGGCGTTACATGCGACGCAGCTTGCCGAAATGCAGCGGCAGATGGACGGTCTCAAGGCACAGATCAGCGACCTTGGCACCGCGCTGAAACAGACCGCTGCACATGCACCAGATGCGCTTTACCTGAGCGCGACCACGGCCCGTCTCAAAGCCCTGAAGACCGGCATGAGCAGCTACGCGGTATCGTTCATGCGTCATCGCGCCTCGGTGGACGGCCCGGCCGGTGCTGTTCTGACAGCCGCAGTCAAAGGAGGCCGTTCACGTGCTCAACATTGACCCCGCATTGCGTATCAAGACCGAGCGCAACGTCAGCCGCGCTTTTGCTGGCTGCTTTGCGCTGCATAACATGAACCGGCGCGGATATGGCGATCTGGTGTTTGATCTGACGCCGGACAAGCTGTCTATGACGTTCGGCAAAAGCACCGAAGAACATATCAAGGTCAAGGTGCGGGCGCTGGCATCACTCGGCCCAATCGCGCTGCTGCCACTAGATGAGGTCAGGCGCATGGTCCGATACGGCACTTACCTCAGTTCGGGTGTCCTGTCGAAAGACGACATGCGGTTTCTCCAGCAAGCAACGGTGAAGCCTTCGGATTGTGACGCCCTGATCTTCTCCACGCTGACCTTCCTGCAAAGCAACCAGAAGTGGTTCAGCATCTTGGTCGAGAAGATCGCCCTGTATGACCGACTGCGCATCGAAGCCAATGAAATGGTGCGCCGCCGTGCAAGGAGCCAAGACAATGCAGTCTGATATCAACCACGAGCTTTCCCACGGCATTGCTGCCTGCCTGTCGCTGGTGCGCCACGACCATACGGGCAAGCATTACGGGTCGATGATGGTTCACCTCAAGCCGACCGTCATGGGCACCCAGTTCTCAGATGAAGTGCCGACATTCCTGCGCCGCAAGGTGAATGCGCTGTCAGCACTTGGCCCCGTGGCGCTTTTGCCGAAAGACCAACGCCGAAGCATGATGAAGCGGCAGTTCTTCGAGACCAGCGGCCTGCTGTCGGAGTCGGACGTTTCAGTCCTGCATGACACCGTTCTGACCACCGACGAGCGCAACCAAGTCATCTGCGCCACCGCCGAGTTCTTCTATCGCTATGACCACCAGTTGAAGCAGGTCGCGGCACGGCTGCGGCAGGAAGGCGAAATCCGCATCCTCGCGCCGCTTCTGGTGCCACGGGGCATGGCAAAGAAAGCCAACTTTCGCGGAGGCATTGATGCGCGAGCTATCCAGTAAACGGCGTGTCATCCATGCAGCGCAAATCGCCCTCGGATATGCCTATGACAGCTTCCGGCGCGGTGAGATCGGCGGGGTCAAGCAAGGGCTGATCGTCACCACCGCCACCTGTTACAAGCAGGCGATGCCGGTCAGCAATTTCGCGCTGTTCACGGTTTTGGCGCTGAACCAGTTCCGCAATGGCAACATGACCATCGTCACCGAGGATAAAGCCGAACAAGCGGTCTGCGAGGGTCTCGTTGACGCGCTGAATGCGACCGGCGGTCAGTCCGATCTTAAAGAGGCGATGCTTCTTGCCCAGTTTATCGACGCGCAGGATCTCGACATGCAGATGGTGGCCGAGGCTGACGACAATTCCGGCCTGCTGGTCTTCGACTTCGCTGATCTTGCGCTGGTGCTAAGTCCGGCGTTCCGCTGCCTGCGGGGCATTCATCTGAAAAAAGAGTTCGTGCCGCCACCGAAGGTTGACGCCGGTATCCTGCGCCCGAAGGCCTATGCCGTGGCAGACAGCGCCATTCCCGATATGCCGAAGATGCTAGCTGCGATGGGCGTCAAAACGCGCTGATTGCCGTGCGCGTAACGCGCGATGATGGCTGTCAGCATATGCCCCGCTATAGGGGTAGCCGAGCGCAGCAAGGGCCGCTCATCGTGCAGGCTATGCAAGGGTTGGCACGATTTTCGTGTCAACCCCGTCGGGGCTTGGCTGAAGGTGTCAGCGATTTTCGCTGCCACCTCCAACTGCGGGGTCGAGGGCGACAACCCTAACGACCGCTTTGGGAATTGGCTGAGGGTTGCAGCGATTTTCGCTGCAACCCCGCAGCGGACGCTCTATGACAAACGAAGACTCGCCGAAGCCGTTGAGCGCGTCCCCGACCTCCTAGGCTACATCGACCGCATTAGATCGGCTTCCGTCGCAACCCAAAGTTGGCCTGCATCTGGCGGTCTAGGCGGCCGGTGGTAATCATCGACCGGACCTTGTCCTCGATGTAGAGGTCGATGGTCTTGTTGCCCATCGGATCGGTGGACTCCTGCGTCGTCACCTGCGAACCGTTCTGGTTGTAGACGTTGATGTTGGTATCCCCGACAAGCTTGTTGCCGCCACTCGACATGCTGTCACCAAGCATCGGCATCGGGGAAACGCTGCGGGCCGCGACAGCACCCGCCGAAAGCGTCCGAACGCCCGCGTCCATAGATGGCAAAGACGGTGTCTGGACCATGTAGCGCGGCGCTGCTACCGAGGCGCTGTTGATGGTCGGTGCGCCCGGAGGAGTGCCCATTGCGGCGAGAACCCAGTCGGTCAGAAGCTGGGTGAACTGCTGGACCTGACGGCTGAAGATGAACTTCGCCATGTCCTTAAGCATGGAGTCGATCATGTCATTAAAGGCGTCTTTCGCGTCGATGGTGCCGTCCACGAGACCGTCGAAAGTCTGCGTGAAACTATCGCCCATGATGGCGATGAGGTCGTCCATCGCTGACACGTCCCTCCAGAATTCTTGGTAGAACCGATCCAGCGCGATCTGGGCATTCGCGATCTGCTGGTCGTCGAGAAGCCCCTGCGACTGCAAGGCGTTTACGGCATTGACGAAGCTGTCAGTTTCGCGGAATAGCCCCTCCATTGCCGTCGTGGTCGCACTGATGCCAGCTTGGTAGTCCTGTTGCAGCCTGACGATATCCTGCTGCCGTTTCTTCTCGTCGTCTTGGATCTTCTGGCGGGATTTCAGGATTGTGTTGCGCTGCTGCTCAAGCTGGTTCTGTCGCGTGGCGGCGGCAATATCTTCCTGCCGGAAGGACTCAATGTCGGCAAGAACCTGAACGGCGTCAGGGCCAGGAATCACGGTATTGCGGAGGTCGTCGTAATAGGCGTTGATGCCAGCGATTTCCCCAGCGAGATCGGCGGCTCCCTCTGATGCCCCGCTTGCCAACGCACCAACCGACGCCTCCATCTTAGTCAGGTCAATCTGGGTGCTGCGGGCCGACTGCTGCAAGCCGTCCAATGCCGAACGCGCATCATCGAGGTTCTTGGCGATATTGGCTGTGGATTCGTCCTGCTTGTCGGTCTCGTTGGTAATGTTCTTGAGGACCGCGTCGGCGTCTTTCAGATACTGGTCGATCAGTGCCCGCTGCGCCGCGGTGTCCGTGGTCGTTTGAAGCTGGGTTATGAGTTCGTCGCTGATGAGGTCAAGCGGCTTGAGTGCAGCCACAGCCTTGACGCCGAGGTCGCCGATAACATCGGTTCCAGCGCCGCTTGCAACTGCGCTCTGGTAGGCGTCAACGGCCTTTCCTGCGGCGATGATCTGGTCGGCGGTCGCACCGTAACGTTTCTCAGCGTCGGCAATCTGCTTGTTGAGAAGCTTGTAATGCCGTTCCGCGATTGAAGCATTGTCGCCGCCAGCCTTGATCTGTTTCGCGTATCCTGCGGCAAGGGTCTGGGCGTTCTGAAGGTTGGCCGCCTCCTTCTGCAATCCGCTCGACATATCGGAAATGGCTTTGGACGATGCCGCAAGGGTCTTCTCAAGCTTTAGCCGCTCGAACGAGGCCGATACGATGTAAAGCTTCTGCAAGCCCTGCGCGGCGGCTATGGACTTCGGACCTAGCTCGCCTAGCGGAAGCTGCGCCTTGTCGAGCGCGTCCTTCATCCGGTCCATGCTGTCGGCCAGCTTCTGCGAATTATCCGCCGCCTGCTTCATCGGGTCTTTGGACTTCGCCAGCACCGTCCAGGCGGTTGCAGCGACAGCGGCGACGGTCACAAAGACTGTGACCATGTTGCCCATGCCGACCAGCATCTGCGGCACCTGCTGGGCAAAGATGACCAAGGCACTGGTGCCCATCTGCATTTGGACGGCCATGTCTTGGATTTGGTAGCTGAAATTGGCGACGTTGACGCTGCCGCCCTTCGCAGCATCGCCGGTATCTTTTATGGCCTTGGCTTGAGTTTGCAGCGCCCTGTTGGCATTGGCGGTGGCCTGACTGGTTTGGGCGACCAGCTTCTGGTAATCCTTGAGCGACTGATCGCCAATGACGGCGACCTGAATAGTTTGCTTGACGTTGGTATCGGCCATTACCGCGCTCCGCGTCTGCGTTTCTTGGTAGAGGTGTTCGACGTGTCATTCTGGGCAAAGGCCCCAATTGGGCCGATCTGAATGACGGGGCTGGCCATATTGTGACCGGCGTTCTTGAACACCACGTAGATGAACCGGCAAGCAACCCTATTGCCGAACTTGGCCCGAACCATCTTTGCAACCGGCCTGATAACACCGCCGCGTATGGTTTCGGTCTGGTAGTAGCCTTTGGCGAAACCGCGCTCAATCGTGCTGGCGTATTTGGTATTCGGCCCAATGACGACTTCATCAGTCGGGTCCAGCATTTCTGCATTGAGGTAGTTTGAGTTCTGCGGAACACCGTTCACATAGATAGTCAGGCTTCCGAGATATTTGCCGGTGCGATAGGGCGCCCGCTTCGCCATTTCCCGCAAAGCATATTTGGCAGCGTCAACCACAACCACCATATCGGTATTGGTTGTGGCGTGCCAAGTCAATGAGAACGGGATACGAAGATATTCAGGTCGGATTGTCTCGAATTTGCGTCTGGTTTCACTGCCGCGATTGCGCAGGATTAACTGGTAATCTTTGGGATCGGACGGAAATTCGCCTTTGCGCTGGAATGTCTGCAAAAACTCCTTTGCTTGTCCCAGCGCATTGGCTTGCGCTTCCAAGATCGCCGCATTCGCTGCCTTGGTATAGTTGACCGGCGTTAAGCGAACGGTGATCTGCGCCATAATCTATCCCGCCTGTGACGTATCGATTGGCACATTTGACGCATGTTGCAGGACGCGCAGACACTTGCTCAGCACGAGACTGCGGCGTTCTTGTGCAATATCGTCGTCCAGTGCAAGCTCGTGCAGCGTCTCACGCATCGAAGACAGCGGATAAGGCGTCATCAAGTGATTGAGCAGGAAGTCGCTGCTTAGAACCACCGGATTATCCTTGGTTGCTCCGGCAATCATGTCTTGCACATAGGGCAAAGCACGAGTGCCGATCAGTTCGGCAAAGATGATGCCGTCGATGATGGTGAGACGCGACAGTTCCGAACGCGGCAGTTCAGGGCCAATGCCTTCGGACCAGACAAGATTGGAGTCTTCGATCGCATGGCGCAGCGCGTTCTTGGTGCCGAACAGACGCTGTAATGCGAGGCCTTGCACACGGCAAAAGAAGGCTTCCGTGGCGTATTCATCGACGAACTTATGCAGCGTGAGGCCGACTTTGCTAGCCGTGGCGTCAATGAAGGTGGTGCGGCAAATTTGCTCGCAGGCCAAATGCGTGTTCGCCAGATCGAATAGGCTGCAAATGACCGGATGGATGGAAATACCCATTTCCGAGGATGCACGGAAATCTGTCGGGTGGTTTCCCTGTTGCTCCGCTCGCTTGAAGCGCTCAGCGGCAATATTGGTGATGTTGGACGGTTCATCAGATGGAGGCATGATCGCGCTCGCTCTATGTTTGTGCTACTACATATAGTAGTTTAGCACAGAATAGAGGGTGACAAAGCGCAATATATAGCGCATGAAGGATATTTTAATTGCCCAAATATCGACCGAGCAAAGGCGTTAGGCAGAAACCGACGACAGCGGGCACGGATAATCAGTGACCGCTGGGTCAGGACCGAGGGCGCCCATTATGGGCGGCTGACTGCTAGGGCGCCCATAATCGGCGCCCTGCATCACCACCGCTGGGGTTCACCTGGTTCGGGATACGCCCGCATGAACTCCGACATGCTCATGTAGCGCTGGGGCTTTGGGCAAAAGAAGCTGCGGCCATCTGCCGCCACATAGCGGTAGAGTTCGGCTGACTGCTGCTTCAGCGCGAGGCTGTGGCTGTCTGCCGCCCAGTTCCGGCGATACAGGCGGATGATGCCTGCCGCAACGGTGTCGCGGTCGAGGCCAGTCAGGTCCACGACGAAACCGAGGTGGCAGTCCTGGCGGTTTGGCTGACGGGCAAAAGCCAACAGGTCGATGCGGGCATGAGAGATGTCGCGCAGGCGGTCGATGGCGACAGAAGATGATGCGGGACTGCCGACCATCGCGGCCTGAATGGAGCCGTGCAGAACGGCGTTCCAAAGGCGCAGGCAGTCCTTGGCGCTGACCTCGGCGGGGTCGAGGGGTTCGAGGGGCGCATCGACGGCGTTTATGGGCGTCGAACTCGGCAGGTCGAAGAGGTAGGTTTGCTGCATGGGGATCGTCCGATCGCATAGGCGGAAGCTGCTGACGGTATTATAGCACCGCAAGGCGATGCCCCATAGCCGAGACTGCTGGTGGAGCGCTCAAATTGAAAGGGTTGTAACTGCCTCGGCACCTCAACTACGATACAGTGAGCTTTCAAAAGGTCATAACCTAGGCCCCAACTGCGTAGCTGTGTGTCAATATATGAAGATATTCATTTCTCACTCCTCTAAGAATGCAGACTACGGCAAGGCTTTGGTCGAGTTTCTAACGTCAATCGGTGTTGCGCATAACAACATCACATTCACCAGCGACTCCGCCTATGGAATCCCGTCGGGTGCGAATATTTTCGACTGGCTAAAAGGGAAAATATCAGAAAAGCCCTTCGTGATATATCTTCTATCGCCAGAATACTTTTCCAGCGTAGCTTGCCTGAATGAAATGGGGGCTGCGTGGGTTATTGAAAATCAACACATATCAATATTTACGCCGGATTTCGATATTGATGGGTCGAATTTCCGAAATAGCGTGCTTGATCCTCGTGAGATGGGATTTCGCCTTAACGACCGCGACAGAATTACCTAGTTCGCAGATGAAATGAAATATCGCTGCAACCTCCAAACCAACCCTGTCATGATAAATAGGGCATGTGATAAGCTCGTGGCAGCAGTAAGCGCGATTAAGCCCGCTGCCCCCCCTCAGACCCCGCGACTGCAATTGGCAGTGAGCAACTCTAATCAAAACTCGATAAAGCCTCCTCCTCAAAAGCCAAGCCCACCTCCAGCACAAAGCTCAACCGTTCAAGGTTCGGCGAATAGAAGGCTGACTCCGGATGAGAAGTTCTTTAGTGATTTCGAGGAGGGAAAGCTTAAAGATGAGGAAGTTCTACTTATTCACTATGCTTCGGAGACTGGCCGTTTTAGCCTTGGAGTCGGCTGGAGGACTGACGAGGAGAGAAAAAGGATAGCGGAATGGGAGGAGCTGAATCAATACAGTGACACCCTATCAAAGAAATATGAATCTGCACTGAGTCGCTTGGAAGTTCGCAACCTTACCTCCGTCTCTGAAAGAACATCACACGGAAACCCCAGACAGGTGGACTTCGTAGATGGGCTAAAGGAAAGGATGCTAGACTTGCCGGATAGCCTTCACGAACGAGCCCTGGAAATTATCCAGCGTGATTTGGAGACTAAAGATAAGGCAGATGAGAATCCGTTCCCTTTCTGATGGGCCGGAAAAAACCCTTAGGCCCAGCACAGAGTTGCGCATAGCAGGGGCTGGGCAGGCACGATGATGGCAACGACGCTAGGCGCAGCTAGTGGGGTAGCGGGGACACCGAGATGCGCCTCTGCGGGCCTTACGCGCATTGTGGCAACCTCTAGACCCGTAAGAAGTCGTCGCTTTCTTCCAATGCCACCAGAACCTCCATGCATGTATGAAGGACATCGTGCAATCTACCATCAGGCGTCGTAACGACCACGGTTTCGGGCATGTCTGAGAAAGTCGACCCGTCTGAAAAATAACTTCCGTCGCTGAAGGCTGCTGCATTGCCTCTGACGAGGTCTTCAGCCTTTAATCCGTTCAATGCATGATTGCGATGCCGCCTTAGCTCCACATGCTTACCTGCATTGGCAAGGGCTTGTATCGTTTCGAATTTTGGAATGCGCTCGGCAATAATCTGAGCCGCCACATGAGGCTGGAGATTTCTCGTATAAGCAAGAACATCCGCGAAATGGTAGATTATGTTGCATGACGCAATTGCGAGATCGTAGCTCGTTGGCTCGGCTGCAAACCTATTACACATTGGACGTGCCAATTGCTCAAGGTAGATCCTTGGACGCGAAAAGGCCATCTGAGCCCCGTTTGAAAATGCCGTTGGTGGCAGATTACCGACAGGATAAACCTGCGCAAGTGACTTAACTCAACTCCTCAATTCAGTATGCAATCGTATACTGAGCCATTCAAATATTCGTTCGTGTTGGAAGACGCTGACCCCGCGCGCTCCCGCCCCCAAACGCTGTTCTTCTCCACCGCCCCCCCCCACCTAGGAGGCCCCGCGCCATCCGGCCCAGCACCATCCATCCGCGCCAGCCAGTGCGGTCGGTCGGATGCGGTTGCGCCTCGGCAAGAAGACCTCCGTGCCACGCCCGCACCTCGGTGTCAGCAGGGCAAGAAAGCGGGCTGCACGGTAAACGCTACCTAAGTGCGTTCTGTAATCTCTATACAATGTTATTTTTGCTCCCTTTTTTTTACCTATCAATGTTTCTTATACTATACCGTATATACCGTTGCAGTAGTGTTAATAATATAAGATAAGCCCATAGAAGTATTGGCTTTTTGGGCCGCACGGTATCCGCTGCACGGTATAGTGCACGGTATACCCGCAGCACGGTATTTTCTCCGCTGCCAAGCGGATGTCGCTCGAACTGGGCAAAAACATACCGTGCAGGCGCACGGTGCCGTGCAGCACGCTGCGCCGCGTCTTGTCCGCAGCGCAGCCATCTTTTCAGATTGGATCAGAAGCCGATTTCGTCGTCAAAGTAGGGCTTCCTGCTCACGTCAGCCGGTGCCGGAGTCGCCTCGGCATCGCTTTCGGGCATGTGTTCTGCCAGCTTCTCGGGGTCAATGCGATACCAGCGAATCCTTGGGCCAATCTCCTTTGCCCCAAGCTTGACTTCGTCCTTGTTCTTCCACCTAGCGCCTTTGTCGATCTCATATCCGACCTCACGCAGAGCGGCCGCGATCGCCTTCTTGACGTAATCCGCTGCCGTCTCGGGGATACCAAGGAACTCGCGGACCTCGGCGATGCTGACCACCAGCAACGGCTCTTTGCGTGGAACCTTCTTCACCTTTCGGCCATGCTCGTCGATCTGCCACCTGAAGCAGATCATTTCGAGGATGCTTTCGACGTAGGTATTCCGGTCCTCGTGCTGCTTCTGGACCGGCGTCGCCAGTTCTTCCTGTTCCTCGTCCGTCAGCCACCACTGCTTGCCCGAACGATAGGCGTGAACGGCCTCGGCCCAGAGCTGGTCGCGGATCGCCTCGATGCCGTCGATATCGAACTTACCGACCTCGACGACCCAATACCGGCGATTGCCCGTCTTGTCCTTGAGGAAACCCTCATCTGCGGTCGGGTTGAACGTGGCAATGAAGATGCACTGACGCGGATACTTCTCGTAGACCGAACCATAGGGCTTTCGGAAGTTGTCCTCGGTCCGGCTGATGAACGCCTTGGCTTGGTCGTAGGCCGTGCGGGTGTAGCTCGCCATCTCAGCCATTTCGATGATCCAGTAGCCCTGCATCTTATGGGCCGTGGCGTCGTCCATCGAGGCCGTGATATCGGTGTAGAACTTCTTCCCCGCGAGCGTCTGCACGAAGGTGGTCTTCTTCGTGCCCTGCTTGCTGACCAGCGTCAGCATGTTATCGACACGGCATCCAGGCTGGTAGATGCGGGCAACCGCGCCGATCAGGGTCTTTTCGGCGACCGCACGGACATAGGGCGTATCAGCCGCCTGGGCGTAGTCGGTAAGCCAGCGTTCCAGCCTTGGCACCCCGTCCCATTCCAGCCCGTCAAGGTATTGGCGGATCGGATGATGCGGGTTCACAGCGGCAACGAGTTCGATGGCCCGCCGCGTGTGGTCGATTGTTGCCTCAACCCCAAGGTGCGACAGCTTCATCTGGATGTGGGTAATGTCCACATCCGTGATCTGACGCGGAATCGGCCAATCGGGTTTGCCTATGACGTCGCGGACCATATAGACCTGCCGGTCAAACTCCGACCGTGACAGGGCCTGCATCAAATCCGGATGGAAGTGCAGCATGGCGACGACATTGTTCAGCGTCGACTTCAAGGTTCCGTTCGGGTTCTTTGTGGTCGGTGGGGTCTTCTGTAGGTGACGCTGCCACATGGCGTCGAAAAGTCCGTCAGGAGCCTTCCAGCCCGATGCCGTGGCCTGCTTGAACAAGGTGCGCAGACGCGCTTTGTCAGCGTCTTTGACGCTGCGCCACTTCTTTTCGCAGGCATCGGCACCGTCGAACTTTTGCCCCGTCTTGGACCAGTTCAGCCACAGATCATACCCGCCATCTCCCCAATGCTTCTTGAGGCAATGGGCCATGCGGATCCAAGTGTCGTAGTCGTCCGCGTCGAGATAGGTCAGAGCTTCCTCGGCGGCGCTGCGCAGCGCGGCCTCGTCGATACCGGCATATTCAACCGCATCCTCCTTGCCGTCTTTCGGAAGCGGATCAGCCTTGAAGCCCAACGGCTCCGAGTTGAACACCACGTCGCCGCTGTCACACGGCTCCATGTTCTGATCCAGCCAACAGGACTGTCTGCCGAGCGGCAACGAGAGCGCGGTGCCGACGGTGCCAGGCGCGACGAAGTGCTGCTTCGGCAAGACCTCGACATGCCCAGCCGCGATGCCACGGTTGCCGACCTTGAGACCGGCGTCCTCGACCACATACTGGCCAAACTGGCACAGGGTCTGGGTCGACGGAATCTTCTCATCCCAAAGCACCCAGATATGGATGCCGTGACCGCCGCCGCTGCGGAACACCATGCAGCTCAGGCCGTAGCCTGTGAGGACCGCGACAAGCGCCCGCGCAGCGTCCTGCACCTGCGGCCAGTTTTCCCCCGCCTTGTCGTCGATATCGAAGACGAGCGCCGGAGAATACGCCGAGCCTTGGGTCTGGCTGAACATTCCGAGCGGCACACCGCCATTGCAATGATCGGTAATGAGGTCCGCGGTGATCGGTTTGTTCACATAGCGGTATTTCTGCCTGCCTTCGCTATCGGTCCACCCGAGGTTGTAGTAGTCCGCCACAAGAATACTTGCGATTTTAGTGACGGCATCGTATTTTGATTGTGCAACAGGAGACATTCAAATCCTCCAAGGGTTGAGGTTTTAGCCAACCTTTCTCCTTGTTTCACCAGACCGAAGGGGCCGATGTTTCTCGCATCGGCCTTTTCCTTTGAGGCTCCGGTCTGGCTGGTATTCATTTTCTGGGCGTTTCAATTGGCGGAAGGTATTCAACTCCTGCTTTGCCCATCAGCTTCCGCCACAAGTCGGGCCAATAGATTTTGGCGAACGGTGCCCAGCGATCGCTCAGCCCGCCGCCCACCACTGAATCCCAAACTTCTTTCCAGTCGGAATAGGGAAACATTCCCATGATCTGGTCGGCGGTCGGTTGTTTCTTGACGACGAAAGCCGCCCTCGTTTCCCCATGCTGCATGACAATCCTGAAGCGGGTTGCCGCGACATAGGCATCGTCGAGCGGAACCGGAGACCCATCGGTATACTCCAATGCCGGCTTGACGATTTTTATTCCCATTCCCGTAGCCATAGTTTCTCCATTTGCAAAAACGCATATCAGCGCTTGCACCATTTTCGATTTCCGTTATGCTGATAACAGCCCCGAAGTTATCAGATGGCGCCTTGCGGTTAATTCTGCGGGGCGCCATTTGTAAGTTTAGACCCTGCGTCTAGGTCTACAAAGACTTCTTTTAAGGCCTATTCAGCCATCAAGATATTCCCCACCGCCGCCAAACATTAACATCGCCGTAGCGGAGATAATCTCACCTGCTATACTGTTTTTGCCCGCAGTCCGAATAGCCTGAGGTTTGCATCGCCTTACGCCATTCAGACTGACCGCTTCGAGCCGCCTGCTGTGGGACGTTCAGCCGGTAGAGATCAGCGGGGGCACTTGGGCGGCGATTGCGACAGGGACCTACCACCCATGCAGCAACCGCCGCCCTCTTTTTGGGGCGCTAGCCGAAGCGTTCCAGCAGCATCAGTTCGTCCTCGGACTTGAAGGCCTGCGCACGGACCTGCTCGATGAGCTTGTCCAGATGCGCTTGGCTGACCACGGTGCCATTAGACTGGATGATGGCCCCGATGACGGGGTTCAGCGGCATCCACGTTCCATCGTCACGTTGCAACTCGTAGTGGTGCACCATGCGGACGCGAAGCGGGCCACCGTCATCGGTGATGCCCAGTTCCTTTTTGAACGGATGGCAAAGAAGGCTGTAGAACAGCAGTTCTTGCCGGTCGGCGAACGCCTTGGGGCCGTGCAACGAGACCTGAATGATCGCGTCCAGATCATACATCATGTCTTCCATCGGATGCTCTTCATCCAACCCATCGGGGATGGGTATGTCGAGCAGCTCAAGCATTCCGGTCATCGTTACCATCCTTTGCCTCCTTTGTTGGCTTGGAGCCCTATGGAGGAACGATCCGTTGCGACTGGCAAGAGCCTGTTTTAGAACGGATTTTGCCGTTTCAGATCGTTTTCGGACGGCTCAAAAAAGGAGCAAGGAAAATGCAGCAACTACAGACGGATAGGCCGTTTGAGCTTTTTATCAAACGGTAAAAAACCTTCACGAAGCGATTGCGCATAAATCGGGCAGAGGCGGATCAGGCGGGCAATTCCATGGTTGCCGAAAGCCCGCCGATCGCGGCGCGTTCAAGATGCAGCCGTCCCCCGTGCAAGGCGGCAAGATCGGCCACGATCGCAAGTCCCAGGCCCGTGCCGGGCGGCCCGGATTCGTCAAGCCTGCCGCCCCGCGCGATGGCTAGCGCGTGATCCTCGTCGCTCATGCCTGGGCCGTCATCTGCGATCGTGATGCGCAGCCGCGTCCGATCCAGTTGCCGTCCGTCGATCAGGATCCGTCGGTCTGCCCATTTTACGGCGTTCTCGATCAGGTTGCCGATCATCTCTTCAAGATCCTGCCGCTCGCCTGCGAAGGCGAGGCCGGGTGGAAGGTCGATCCTGACCTCGATGCCGGAATCCTGGATCGGGCCCCGCAGCACTAGAAGGATGTCGTCGACGACGGGCGCGATTTCAGTGCGCTGGCCAAGCAACCGCGCCGAGCCAGAGCTTCGCGCTCGCCGAAGGTGCCAGCCGATCTGGCTGTCCATCCGCGCGACCAGCGCATGGCCGGGATGGTCCCGGGGCAGGCTGTTTTCCAATGCGGCAAGCGGGGTCTTGAGCGAATGGGCCAGATTGCCGACATGTTCGCGCGTTCGCGCAAGCACCAGGCGGTTCTGTTCAAGCAGGCCGTTGATCTCGGTTGCCACAGGCCGGAGCTCGGATACGCGGGGGAGGGGAAGCCCGTCGGCCTTGCCGGCGCGGATTGCACGCAGGTCGCGGCCCAGCCGGTCAAGGCTGCGCAGGCCCGCAGCGACTTGCAGAACGCTTGCCAGGGACAGCGCCATGCCCAGAACTGCAAGTGAAATGGCGAGCGGGCGACGAACGCGGGCAAGGCTTGCGTCGATCTCGGAGCGGGGTGCCGAGACGACGACCGCAAGTTCGCCGGTGCTGTCCGGCAATGAGAAAACATGCCGCAGGATGCGCAGCGGCTCACCCCCCGGGCCCGTGCCGGGGCCGCCAATGAAATCCGTGTCGGGTGGATTCATCACGTTGTCGAAAAGCGAAGCCGATTTTGCCACGACACGGCCTTCCTGCTGCAATTGCCAGAACCAGCCCGAAAGGGGAATGTCGAAGCGCGGATCGGTCGGCGCGGCCGAGACGACAAGTCGTCCGGTTCCATCAATGCCCGATCCCGCGATCAGGGCGTCGGCTATGGCCTCGGCCTCGGCATCGAAGCGATCGGTCACGAAACGATCGAGAATGGCCGCAATCGCCAGATAGCCGACAAGCAGCGCCGCCCCTATCAGCAGAAAGGACAGTCCGATCAAACGCAGCCTTATCGAATCGCCGGGAATCAACTGGCGACCCGCAGGACATAACCTTCGCCGCGCCTCGTTTCGATGAGCCCCTCGCCGATCTTTTTTCGGAGCCGCCCGATCACCACTTCGATCGACTTGAAGTCGCGATCCGCAGCGGCATCGTAGAGATGATCTGAAAGCTCGCTGCGGCTTACGACGCGGTTCTGGTGATGGATGAGGTAGGACAGGATGCGCGTCTCGAACGCAGTCAGCCGCAGCGCCATTCCATTTCGGGTGATGACGCCCAATTGGCTGTCCAGTCGCAAGGGGCCGGCCTTGATCACCGCCTGCGCGTGACCCGCGGCCCGGCGGACCAGGGTTTGTGCGCGGATCACGACCTCTTCCAGGCGAAAGGGCTTCACCGCGTAATCATCGGCCCCCGCGCGAAAGCCCGCGACCTTGTCGATCCAGTCCCCACGCGCGGTCAGGATCAGGACGGGCATGTTGATGCCAGTTTCGCGCCAGCGCGTCAGAACGTCGATGCCGGGCATGCCCGGCAGGCCCAGATCCAGAATCGAAAGGTCGTAGCTTTCCGTCGAGCCCAGATATTCCCCCTGGATTCCGTCATGCGCGATGTCGCAGGAAAAGCCGCCATCGGTCATCGCCTGTTCGATCTGAGCAGCCAAAACCGGATCGTCCTCGACGACGAGACATCTCATTCTTTTTCCCTCGTGCTTCGCCGCGCGCGTGTCAGACCCGATCCCCTGACTTCGAGAAACGCCCCGGTCTGTGCATCCAGGCGGATCAGCAGGACGTCACGTTCTCGTGTCAGCAGCTTGAGTTCATGTACAAGCTGAACGCCCCGTTCGTGCTCTTCGGGACGCGGCGCGCGCAGTCTTGCGGCGATCAAGCGGCCATGGAAGCGCGCCATCGCGATATGCATGGCATCCTGCAGGGGCATAACGCGCAGGCCGGGATCTTCCATCATCTCGAATTCCAGGTCCAGCTCGTCGCGTGCAGAATTCTGCAGCGGTTCGTTGGGTTCGGAATGGAGCATGTCAGGCGCGCCCAAGAACATTCCGACTGCCAGAGCGGCGGCCAGAACATTGCGAAGAAGCTGGGGTGTCGGAAGGGTCCTGATCATGCGATGTAGATATTGCGTGAAAACCAAACGAAACCCAAACGACATGTTGGCGATTGGTTGGTCAGACTCGCGATAGATGTGATTCGCAAGGGGCCGTCGCGCCCCGACTGTCAACGAAGACCAGGAAGACGACATGAGCAGATATTTTTCCTCATCGGTTGCCACCGCAGCATTGCTTGCGGTTCTCGCCGGACCGGTTTTGGCTCAAGAGGCCCCCGCACAACCTGCCGAACAGTCGCATGGACAGGTTCAGGTACAGGTTGCGATCCCGCAGGCCCTGCAGGATGCGGGCTTGACCGACGTCACCGGAAAGCCCTCGCGTCATGGTCAGAGGATCGAAGGCAAGCTGCCCGACGGCACCGAGATCGGCGCGATCCTTGACGAAAGCGGCGAATTGCGCGGCCTGCGCAGCCACGGCGAGCAGCCCCTTCCCGCGACGCTTGTCGAGCGCCTGGTGCCCCAGACGGTCCGCAATCAGCCGATCTTTGCCGAGCTCGGTCAGGTTCAGGCGATCTTCATCAACGAGCGGGGCGTGATGCTGGCCGGTTCGGATGCCCAATCCAACAGCGTGCGCGCAGCATTCGCCGAAGACGGTACCCTGCTTCGCTTCGGCCGCGGAGACGACCGCGCCAAGGAGATGGGGGGAAAGAAAGGCAAGGGCCATGGTCCCAAGGGCGACGAGCACGGCGCCAAGGGGCATAAGGGTCCCAAGGGCGACCACATGCGCGAGCACAAGGCAGAACGCCATGGCGAAAAGGGCGAACGCGGCCGTCAGGGCGCGCCCCGCGCCCAGGGCGACATGCCGCCGCCTCCGGCTTCTGGGGACGCGCTGAGCCCGGACCAGGTTCGTTCGAGCCTGTCGCAAGCCGGTTACACGTCGGTCGGCCAGATCCTGCAGCAGGGGCCCATCACCATTGCGCAGGCGACGAACCCGGAGGGAGAACCCGTTCTGGTTGAAATCGCTCCGAATGGCGACGTGGTACGCGAACTTAACCGCTGATCCTGTCGCCGAAAACAGAAACGCAAGAGAGAAAGGGCGCGGTATCTCACCGCGCCCTTTCTATTTGCCGTTTTTCATTCAAGAATTGGCAAGCCTTTGCTACCCGACGTGAAATGGCTTGCCTGATGACTGTCACAATGCCAAATGCGCTGCGAAATTCAGGCCCTTTCGCAGGCCGATACCTGGGACAATTCGATGCATCGTCGTGATTTCGTCATCTCTGCCGGAGCGGCACTGACCGCCGTTGGCGCGCTTTCCTCGGGCTTTGGCCCGGCCCACGCGCAGGAGGCCCCGCCAGCTACGCCGGCCCCGCCTGCGGAAGAAGCCGCTCCGGCCAAGCCCTTCGGTTTCGAAGATGTCGTGGCCATGGCTCAGGACCTCGCGTCGAAGCCTTATGCCTATCGCGATGCCGATCTGGTCGGCACCTTCGGTAATCTGACCTATGACCAGTATCGCGGCATCCGGTTCCGTCGCGATCGCGATCCCTGGACGGGAAGCCGTGACTTCGCGCTGGACCTGCTGCCTCCGGGCGCGATCTTTCATGAGCCGGTCGATATCAGCCTGGTCGATGATGGTGTCGTCATCCCGGTGAAGTTCGACCCCCACATGTTCGAATTCGATCCGACCATCTTTCCTGACGGCGTCGATTTCGAAACCATCGGCAATATGGGCTTTTCCGGGTTCAGGCTGCGCGCCCCCCTCAATCGCCCCGATGTCATGGATGAGTTCGTCGTTTTCCAGGGCGCGAGCTATTTCCGAGCCGTCGCACGCGGCACGCTCTACGGCATCTCGGCCCGGGGTCTTGCCATCGGGACCGGAAGCGCCGAAGGCGAGGAGTTCCCGCTGTTCCGTGGCTTCTGGATTCACAAGCCAAGCACGCAGGACCGCTCGGTGCTGATCCATGCCTTGCTCGACAGCCGCTCGGTTTCCGGCGCCTATGAATTCCGAATCACGCCCGGCGCCGAGACCGTTTTCGACACGCGGGTGGCACTGTTTCCGCGCCGTGACATGAAGAACGCGGGCATTGCGCCTTTGACGTCCATGTATTGGTTCGGACCGACCGACCGGACCCGCGTCGACGATTATCGCCCGGCGGTCCATGACAGCGACGGGTTGCAGATGCTGACCGGCGCTGAGCAGAGACTTTGGCGGGTGCTTTCGGGGCATAGCACACTGCAAACCTCGGCCTTCATGGATGAGGACCCGCTGGGCTTCGGACTGGCGCAGCGTGCGCGCAGCTTCGACGCCTATCAGGATGCCGAGGCGCGCTACGAAAAAAGGCCGTCGGCCTGGATTGCCCCACAGGACGGTTGGGGCCGCGGCACGGTTTCGCTGGTCGAGATCCCGGTCCAGAACGAATTCAACGACAATATCGTTTCCTTCTGGCAACCTGCGGAAGTGTTGAAGACGGGGCAGCGCTACGATTTCAACTATCTGCTGAGCTTCGCGCCCGAGCCTCCGGACAGCGCGCCGATATCGAGGGTTGTCGAAACCATGTCGGGGCAATCCGTCAACAACCCGGCTGCAAGGACATATGTCATCGACTACGATCTTGATGTGTTCGGCGCAGACAATCCCGAGCCCCAGATCAGGACGTCTTCCGGCAGCATCGGCCATAGCTATCTGTTGCGCCTGCCCGACCAGGGGCGGATGCGTCTTGCTTTTGAATATATTCCGGAAGGCGCGAAACTTGCAGATCTTTCAGCGGTTCTGAATGGGCCGGAGGGCCCCCTGAGCGAAACCTGGATCGCCCGCTGGACGCGCGAGTGATATTGTGACCGAAACGGAAAATACGATGCAGTCGCAGGGAGAAACCGATGGCGGCGCACGGCTGCCGCTGTCGGAAGATGCCGGCTGGGCCGCGCTTGACCTGGAATTGCCGGGTGGCCCCGCGACGCCGCCCGAAGCCCCGCTTGCAATGCCCGAGCAGGATTTTCGCGCGCGACCCCCGCTTGGCCCCGATAGCGGATGGCCCAGTCTGCGCACGATGGCTGCGCGCCTGATCGCATTTGGTGGTGCCGCAGCGATCGCCTGGTTCGGTCTTTTGCAGATGGACAAGGTGTTCGGGGACAATGTGACCTTCCTGCAAATGGTGCTTTTGGTGCTGTTCGGCATCACCTTCACCTGGGTCGGGTTCTCGTTCACCTCGATGATTGCGGGCTTTCTCGCGTCCAATCTGCGGACCCCGTCCGGGCCGAATGACGCGCGTGTCGCGATCATCATGCCGGTCTATCACGAGGACGCCGCCGCGACCGCCGGGCTTCTGGCGGCGCTCGCGCGTGATCTTTACCGTGTCGGCATGGCCGAAAGGGCGGAAATTTTCGTTCTTTCTGACAGCCGCCAACCCGGAGCAGTTTTCGAAGAAATGATCGCAATCAGCAGGTTGCGGGATATATCTCCTGTTCCGATCTGGTATCGACGACGCCAGAGCAACAAGGGCCGCAAGGCGGGAAACGTGGCGGATTTCGTCACCCGCTGGGGCGGGCGCTACGAGCAGATGGTGGTTCTTGATGCCGACAGCGTCATGGGGGCGAATACCATTCGTGCGCTTTCGGCACGAATGAATGCCGATCCGGCCGTCGGCCTGATCCAGACCATGCCCATGCTGGTCGGCGGACAGACGATCTTTGCCCGCTTGACGCAGTTCGCGGGCCGAATCTATGGGCCGGCTATCGCGCGGGGCGTTGCGGCATGGTCCGGCAATAGCGGAAATTTCTGGGGGCATAACGCGATCATTCGGCTTGAAGCGTTCGCTCAATGCTGTGGGCTGCCGGATCTTCCGGGCAAGCCTCCGTTCGGCGGCACGATCCTGAGCCACGATTTCGTTGAAGCCGCCCTGATGCGGCGGGCGGGCTGGAAGGTTCGCCTGGACCATGACCTTCGCGAAAGTTTCGAGGGCAGCCCTCCGACCCTTCTGGACATGGCCGTGCGCGAGCGTCGCTGGGCACAGGGCAACCTCCAGCATTCGCGCCTGATCTTCTCGCGTGGCTTCGCCTGGATCAGCCGTGCGCATTTCGTCATCGGCATTCTCGGCTTCCTGATGTCGCCGATCTGGCTGGCGATGATTCTGGTCGGTCTAGCCCTTTCGGCGAATGTGCTTCTGTCGCGGCCGGATTACTTCCCGCAGACCTACCAGCTCTTCCCTGAATGGCCGACATTCGATCCGGTGCGGATGCTTTGGCTGTTCATTGCCGCCATGTCATTCCTTCTGGTGCCGAAATTCATTGGCATCCTGCGCGCATGGCTGCGTCCGCTGGCGAAGAATTCTGGCGGAGGGGTAAGGCTTCTGGGCTCTGCCCTTTTCGAGATCACGCTTTCGGCGCTGATCGCGCCGGTGCAGATGCTGATCCAGACGCGTCAGATCCTGGACATCCTGCGGGGCCGGGATTCCGGTTGGGAAGCGCAGGTCCGTGCCGGCCAGATGCCGCCCTGGAACGTTGTACTGCGTCGTCATGCGCTGCATATTTCACTGGGCCTAGGTACGCTGGTCGTGCTTGCGATCTTCTCGCCCGGACAGCTCGTTTGGCTTTCGCCCATCCTTGCTGGGTTGATCCTGTCGCCGATGACCTCGCGCTGGTCGGCCAGTCCGGTCTTTGGCCGTTGGGCCCGCCGGCAAGGATTGCTCGTGACCCCAGAGGAACGTGAGCCGCCCGAAATCCTGACGGCGGCCAATGCGCTTGATTACCGCATCGCGGGCAGCCTGCCTCGGGATGGTCTGGCGGCGGTCGGGCGTGACCCGGCCATGCAGGCAAGGGTCGCGTCCTTGCTCCGGGCAGGGGCCCCGGCTGGGCCCGCGGCGGGTCGGCTGGACGCGATCTCGGCGGAAGCCAAGCTGGCCCACGCCGCGACGCAGGCCGAGGCGCTGTCCTTCCTGACCGAATCCGAGAAGCTGGCGATGCTCGAAACCCGGTCGCTGGTCGAAGTCTTCGCGAAGTTGCCGAAATGAAGCGGATCGCGGCCCTCGACATGCTGCGCGGCTACGCGCTTGTCTGCATCATGCTCGACCACATGCCGATGGGCGTGCTGCGCAGCTTTACCCTTGCGAATTTCACGGTCTTCGACGCCGCCGAACTTTTCGTCCTGCTTTCGGGCTTTCTGGTCGGCATGGTCTGGATCAAGGTCGAGGCTCGGGAGGGACGGCGAGCAGCGCAATGGCGTTTCCTGAAACGGGCCTACAAGGTCTGGCTTGCCCTGGTCATCGGAGCGGTTCTGCTGGCGCTGTTCTCGCACCTGCTCTTCGAGTTCAAGATGAACCACAAGGCCGTCTGGTTCCAGTATTCGCGCTGGATCGTCGAGAACCCGTTCGGCTACGTCGCGACGGTGGCGCTGATGTGGATGCAGCCAAACCTGCTCGATGTGCTGGCGCTTTATGTCCTGCTGATCGCGACCGCGCCGATCACCGTGCCGTTCCTGTTGCGTATGCCGTTCACCGCCATGGCGGTTTCGGCGGCAATCTGGTGGCTGTCCGAGCCGCTGAACGCGATGATCCCCAACCAGCGCGAAGGGCAGGGCCTTCTGTTCAACCCGTTCGGATGGCAACTTCTGTTCTTTACCGGCGTGGCCATGGGTGCGTTCCGCGACCAGTTCATGCCGGTCCTGCGTCAACGGACGGGGGTGCTCAACGGGATCTCGGTGGCGATCCTGCTTTTTGGGCTCGCGATCATCATCTGCTGGCGGATAGGCGCCCCGGCCAAGCCGGTCGCCGACATGCTGAAGCAGGTCTACGGATCGATCGACAAATGGTCGCTCGACGGCCTACGCTACATGTCCATCCTTGCGGCGACATGGCTTGTCGCGGTGCCGCTGGCGTCGGCATTCGAATGGATGGCGCGGACGCTTCTGGGCCGCGACCTTGCCGAGATCGGGCGCGGAGGGCTTTGGTCATTCGTGACCTGCGTCCTGCTTTCCATCTGGGGTGACGCGCTCGACATGACGGTTTCGCCGGGTGCGACGGGTTTCCTGCTCAGGGTTGCCATCGACATCTGGGTCATCGTGGCGCTGTGGATCTCGGCGGCGCTCTGGCTCAGGCGAGAGGAATGGATGGGGCGGGTCAGGTCGTGGTTGACCCGCCTCACCTGACCGTTGAAGGTCCGAGCGGTGCGGCGATCGTACCGCCGGATCGGGACAGACAAAGACTTACGGAGACCGCATGAGTTCCGACATCGAAATCGCCCGCGCGGCGCGCAAACGCCCGATTGCCGAGATTGCCGCCAAGCTCGGAATGGGGCCGCACGATTTCCTGCCCTATGGTCATGACAAGGCCAAGATCACGCATGAATACATTGCTGGACTGAAGGGCCGCAAACAGGGCCGCCTGATCCTTGTAACCGCGATCAACCCCACCCCGGCGGGCGAGGGCAAGACGACGACCACGGTCGGGCTTGGCGACGCACTGAACCGCATCGGCCGCCGCGCCACGGTCTGCATCCGCGAGGCCAGTCTTGGCCCCAATTTCGGCATGAAGGGCGGCGCCGCGGGCGGCGGCATGGCCCAGATCGTGCCGATGGAGGAAATGAACCTGCATTTCACGGGAGATTTCCACGCGATCACCAGCGCGCACAATCTTCTGGCCGCAATGATCGACAACCACATCCATTGGGGCAACGAACTGCGGATCGATCCTCGGCGCGTGACATGGCGGCGGGTGATGGACATGAACGACAGGGCGCTGCGCCAGACGACACTGGGCTTGGGCGGGCCGGCGAATGGCCATCCGCGCGAAAGTGGCTTCGACATCACTGTGGCTTCCGAAGTGATGGCCATTCTTTGCCTTGCCGATGATCTTGCCGACCTGCAGGACCGGCTGGGCAGAATCGTTATCGGCCAGACCTTCGACAAGGAACCGGTCACGGCGCGCGATCTGGGGGCGGATGGCGCGATGACGGTTCTTTTGCGTGATGCGCTGCAGCCGAACCTCGTCCAGACATTGGAAAACAACCCTGCTCTGGTCCATGGCGGCCCTTTTGCCAATATCGCGCATGGCTGCAATTCCGTGGTGGCGACCCGGACCGCGCTGGCGCTGTCGGATTACGTCGTGACCGAGGCGGGTTTCGGTGCCGATCTCGGGGCCGAGAAATTCCTGGACATCAAGTGCCGCCTGGCGGGGCTTTCACCTGCGGCGGTCGTGCTGGTCGCGACGGTTCGGGCGCTGAAGATGAATGGAGGCGTCAAGCGCGGCGATCTGGGGGCCGAGAACGTCACGGCCCTGAAGGACGGCTGCGCCAATCTGGGCCGCCATATCGAGAACCTTCGAGGCTACGGCCTGCCGGTGGTCGTCGCGATCAACCACTTCACTTCGGATACCCTAGACGAGATCGCCGCTGTTCAAGAATTTTGCGCCGCGCATGATGTCCAGGCAGTTCTTTGCCGTCATTGGGCTGAGGGTGGAAAGGGCGCCGAGGAACTGGCGCGCATTGTTGCGCGCCTTGCCGAGACAGGAGAGGCAGCGTTTGCACCGCTCTATCCCGACGCAATGAGCCTGTGGCAGAAGATCGAGGCAGTCTGCAAGAAGATCTATCGCGCCGATCACGTCGAGGCCCCACCCGCCATCCACGAGAAGCTGGCCGAATGGCAGGCTGCGGGCTACGGGCATATGCCGGTCTGCATGGCCAAGACGCAGTATTCCTTCTCATCCGATCCGACGGCGCTTGGGGCGCCTACCGGCTTCACGATTCCCCTGCGCGAGGTTCGGCTTTCCGCCGGGGCCGGGTTCGTCGTGGCCATCTGCGGCGAGATCATGACCATGCCGGGCCTTCCGCGCCATCCGGCAGCCCTACGGATCGGGCTCGACGAGCATGGTCGCGTCGAAGGGCTGTTCTGAACCTTGCGAGCGGACCTGCCTTTTGCGCCGCCTGGGATGCGGATCGGGCTTCTGGGCGGATCGTTCGATCCGGCCCATGAAGGGCATGTGCACATCACCGAAGAGGCGATGCGCCGATTTCAGCTTGATCAGGTCTGGTGGCTGGTCAGTCCCGGCAACCCGCTCAAGGTGCATGGCCCTGCGCCGCTTGAGCAGAGGATCGCGGGGGCGCGGAATCTGGCGAAGAACCCGCGCATCCTCGTCACCGATATCGAGAGCCGAATCGGGACAAGGATGACGGCGGACACGATCGCGGGGCTTCAGCGCATCTATCCGCGGGTTCGCTTTGTCTGGTTGATGGGGGCGGACAATCTTGTGCAGTTCGACCGTTGGGATCGCTGGAGCGAGATCGCATCGCGCGTGCCGATCGGGGTGATTGCGCGTCCTGGCTGGCGGACGCCCGCGCGATTTTCCCGCACCGCAAGGATGCTGTGGCGCAGCCGCATCCCTGAAACACGGGCTGGTGATCTGGCCAATTCTGTCCCTCCGGCCTGGTCCATGATAAATGTTCCGCTGAACAAGCAATCCTCGAGTGCGATCAGGGCGCGTGCGGAAGGGAAAACCGGATGAAGCTGACACGACGGACGATGCTGGCGGGACTGGGTGCCTGTCTTCTGCCCGGAGCATCGCTGGGACAGGTGGCCCTGACGGCGACCGGGCCCGCCTCTGGCTTGTCGGGCTTTGACCCCGAGCCGGTCATCGACCTTGCCAAGCTCGGGGGCGAGGTGGCCTTTGCCGTGCTTGATCCGCGAAGCGGCGAGGTTCTGTCGTCCCGTCATGCCAGTCAGGCGATGGCCCCGGCTAGCACGCTGAAGATCGTGACCGCGCTTTACGCACTTGAAAAGCTGGGTGCAGACCATCGCTTCACCACGCGTATCATCAAAGACGGGGACGACCTCATCCTGGCGGGGGGCGGAGATCCGCTGCTGGACACGGACGGCCTGGCGAAGCTTGCCGGGATGACCGTCGAAACCTGGCAGGGCCCGCCGCCGAAGCGCTTTCTTGTCTGGGGTGGGGCATTGCCCCAGATCGATCGGCTTTCGGCCTCTCAGGACGAATATCTGCCTTATAATCCAAGCCTTTCCGGCATGATCCTGAACTTCAACCGGGTGCATCTTGGCTGGCGGCAGGGCAAGCTGATGCTGGAAGCACGGGGCAGGCAGCAATCGCCGCGGGCCTATACGATCAGCATTGGCGCCTCTGACCGGAGCCGACCGCTTTTCACCTATGACGGGTCGGGCAAGAAGGAAGCCTGGACGATTGCGCGCGGAGCCGTGGCCAAGTCGGGTTCGCGCTGGCTTCCTGTGCGCCGGCCGGAACTTTATGCGGGCGACGTCTTCCAGACCCTGTGCCGGGCCAGGGGGCTGGTGCTGCCGAATCCCGAAGTTGCAGAGCTTGCTCCTGCGGGTTCGGAAGTGGCAAAGCTACAGGGCGAACGACTGGACGAAATCGTGCGCGGCATGCTGGAGTATTCGACCAACCTGACAGCCGAGGTGATCGGGCTGGCCGCGAGCGGTGCCGCTGATCCCGTGAGTTCGGCTGTCGCGATGGAGGCATGGCTGCGCAATCTGCTGCCGGGCGAGGCGTTCACCTTCCGCGACCATTCTGGTCTGTCCGCCGAGAATCGACTGACGGCGATGTCACTGGCGCGTCTTGTCGCGAATGAGGGTGAAGGACGCGAGCTTGCAGACCTGCTGAAGCATATTTCTTTGCGGGACGATAAGGGCAAGAAGAAGGAAAGTCCGATCACGGTTCTGGCCAAGACCGGAACGCTGAACTTCGTGTCGAACCTGTCGGGCTATGCTCGGATGCCAGATGGCCGCGAGATCGCCTTTGCGATCCTGTCCGGCGACGAGGCACGCCGGGCCGCGAGCGAAGGGCAGGAATTGCCGGATGGGGTAAGCGTCTGGACGCGCCGGTCAAAGGTGATGCAGCAGGCGCTGATCGAGGGTTGGATGGGGGCCTTGCCCGCGCAGATCGCCGCGCCCGGTGGCGCGGCGGAACCGGAAAAGGTCATCCGTTGAGGATTTAGAGCACGCGGTGACGCGTGCGGGTCGCCAATTCGATGGCGGCGGCATGCAGGCGGTCGATTTCAAGCTGGTCGCGAATCTCGGCCAGCATCTCGGCCTCGATATCCCCGAGGCGTCCATCAGAAGCGGCGACATCGCAGGCCAGCAGGTAGGCGGTGTCAAAGAGCTTCTCGGGCAGCGAGGAACGAACGAGTCCGAAGAGCGCGTCAAGACCGTCTTCTTCCTCGAACAGCGTCATGACGGTCTGCGAGACGGCGCGAATTCGGTCGATGTCGTAATTGGCGAAAATCGGCGTGTGATTCACGGCCCGCTCGATCGCCAAAAGCTCGGACGTGCGCAGGTTCTGGTCCGAGGCCGAGACCCCCACCATGACCGCGACCAGAGCGTCGCAGGGCGAAAACGAGGGAAGGTTATCGGACATGTCATTTCTCCGCGGGTTTTCCGGGTAATTATTGACCATTTCGCCGGGTTTCAATACGGGGAAGGCTCAGCAATGGAGACCCGAAATGACCGCTCTGCGTGACGCCGCGATGAAATCCAAGGCCTGGCCCTTCGAAGAGGCACGCCGGGTGCTCAAGCGTTACGAGAAGAAGGACCCCGAAAAGGGCTTCGTCCTGTTCGAGACCGGCTACGGTCCCTCGGGCCTGCCCCATATCGGCACTTTCGGCGAGGTCGCGCGCACGACGATGATCCGCCGCGCCTTCGAGATGATCTCGGACATCCCGACGCGCCTGTTCTGCTTTTCGGACGACATGGACGGGATGCGGAAGGTGCCCGACAATGTGCCGCAGCCCGAGATGCTGCGAGAGCACCTGCAAGAGCCGCTGACCACGGTTCCGGACCCCTTCGGCGAATATCCGAGCTTTGGCGATCACAACAACGCCATGCTGCGCCGCTTCCTCGACACGTTCGGGTTCGAGTATGAGTTCATCAGCGCGACCGAGTTCTACAAGTCGGGCCAGTTCGACCAGACCCTGCTGCTTGCGGCCGAGCGTTACGACGCCATCATGGAGGTCATGCTGGCTTCGCTGCGCGAAGAGCGCCAGCAGAGCTATTCCTGCTTCCTGCCGATCAGCCCCAAGACCGGCAAGGTCCTTTATGTGCCGCTGAAGAACGTCGATGCGAAGAACGGCACCATCACCTTCGACGACGAGGACGGGGTCGAGACCACGCTGCCGGTCACCGGCGGCAATGTGAAGCTGCAATGGAAGCCGGATTTCGGCGCCCGTTGGGCCGCGCTCGACGTCGATTTCGAGATGTATGGCAAGGACCATTCGACCAATACGCCGATCTATGACCGCATCTGCGAGATCCTCGGCGGCCGGAAGCCCGAGCATTTCACCTATGAGCTGTTCCTCGACCAGGACGGGCAGAAGATCTCGAAATCCAAGGGCAACGGCCTGTCGATCGACGAGTGGCTGACCTATGCCGCGACCGAGAGCCTGTCCTATTTCATGTATCAGAAGCCGAAGACGGCGAAGCGGATGCATTTCGACGTCATCCCGAAGGCGGTGGACGAGTATCACCAGCAGCTGCGCGCCTATCCCGACCAGACGCCCGAGCAGCAGTTCGCGAACCCGGTCTGGCATATCCATGGCGGCAAGGTTCCGGCCTCGGACATGGTCGTGCCGTTCCAGATGCTGCTGAACCTCGCCTCGGTCGCCGGTGCCAAGGACAAGACCGGGCTCTGGGGCTTCATCCGCCGCTACGCGCCGGAAGCCAGCCCCGAGACCAACCCGACGCTGGATGCCGCCGCCGAATTCGCGGTGCGCTATTTCAACGATTTCGTCGCGCCGACCCGGACCTTCCGCGCGCCGAGCGAGGTCGAGCGCCGCGCGCTCGAGGATCTGGCTGGGCGTCTGGCCGCATGGGATCAGCCCGCCGATGCCGAGGCGCTGCAGACCATGGTCTTCGCCATCGGCCGCGAGCATGGTTTCGAGCCGATGAAGAACTGGTTCCAGGCCCTTTACCAGGTGCTGCTCGGCGCCGATCAGGGGCCGCGCTTCGGTGGGTTCATCGCCCTTTACGGGGTCGAGGAAACCCGCAAGCTGATCGAACGGGCCTTGGCGGGCGAGCTGGTTTCCGAACCGGCCGCCTGATCCGAGGTGCCGAGATGTTGCGCGCGGCCCGTTGCTGCGCGCGCATCGTTAACGAGGCTTTAATTTCGGATCGCCAGATTCTGACCCGACCGCGCGGCCCATCGGCTCGCATGATCGGGAAAAGGGAGTATCTGGCATGTCCACTGCCGTCGTTGGAAGCAAGGCGCTGATGCCACGCGAGTTTCGGCTGGGTTTGAATCTTTGGTCGAGGACCGATGGCACGGCGAACTCACCGACCTGGGCTGGTCAGGCGAATGCGGCGATCGTACCGGCAGACGAGGATCTTGGCACCTGTCTCGAGATCCTGAAGCTCGATGAGGTGACCTCGCTTCGCTACATGAAGCAGACGCCGGTCAGTCCGGGCACCTATCTGCGCATTTCGACACGAGTGAAGGCAGTCGCCGGGAATATTCCCGGCATCCGCGTTGCCGCCTATGCCGGGGCCTCGAACGGATCAAACATCTCTGGCGTCATTCAGGTCGGGCCGACCATCACCCCGGCCAGCTATGGAGAGGTTGTCGAGGTTTCGGCCATCGTCGGGACCGGATCGCGCGACGGTGTGGACATGCCTTGGGGGCGGACGGCCAGCTTCGGTTATTTCGGCCTCGACCTTGTTGGTGACAACAATGGCTCGATCCGGATCGAAAGCATGGTCATCGAGGATGTGACCTCTGCCTTCGTTCCGGGCATGCTTGATTGGGTGGATGTGCGCGATTTCGGTGCCCTTGGCGACGGGAAGGCCGATGATCGCGCGGCATTCGTGGCGGCGAACCAGGCTGCGAATGGCGGGCAGATCGTGGTTCCTGCCGGAACCTTTTACATCGGCTCGGATCTGAGCCTGAGCGCGCCGGTCCGCTTTGTCGGAACGCTGAAAATGCCACGCACCGCGCGCCTGGCGCTGACGGGAAAGTTCGACTTTCCGACCTATGCTGCCGCCTTCGGGGACGAGACCGAGGGGATGAAACGCGCGCTACAGGCGCTTTTCGGCTATACCGATCACAGCACGCTCGATCTTTGCGGAAGAGCAGTTCATCTGACCGAACCGCTTCGGGTTTCGGATTTTGCACCGGGTCTGGCAAGTTTTGCAAACCGTCGCGTGATCTCGAACGGCCAGATCGCAATCGTGGCGGGAAGCGCCTGGAACAGCAAGGCGGTGAACTCGGCCATCACTTACAATGTGAAGCAGCCGCTGCTGCTGACCGGTGTCAACAACGTTGCCCATATCGAGGTCGGCGCCAGGGTCAGCGGAAATGGTGTCGGTCGCGAGGTCTATGTCAGCGCGAAAAACGTCGGCGCGAGCACTGTCACCCTGTCTCAGCCGCTTTACGGCGGAACAGGCACCCGCGTCCTGACCTTTACCCGCGACCGCTATGCGTTCGATTTTTCCGACATGGACCATCTTGCCCGGTTCAACTTCGACGACGTCGAATTCCTGCTTGAGGGAAATGCCAGTGGTGTCATGCTGGCACAGACCGGGACCATGAACTGTTTCCGGGATTGCTACTTCACCAGGCCGAAAGACAGGGGGATCACTTCGATCGGAACGGCTTGCCAGGGGATGCTGGTGGACCGCTGCGAGTTCCTGTCGAACGAGATGGGAGATCTTGCCCAGAACCGGAAGTCGGTGGCGATCAACGTCAACGGCAATGACACCAAGATCCGGCACAACCGTTTCATCCGCTTTGGCCATTTCATGGTGGCGAATGGCGGCGGGCACATGATCGAAGGAAATCACTGGTTCCAGGGCGACGCGGCGCAGAATGGCGTGCGGTTTGGCGGGCTCATCCTGACCCAGACCAATGTCCAGGCGACGGTGACCGGAAACTACATCGACAACTGTTCGATCGAATGGACGAATGAGCACGATGTCCTGCCCGATTTTCAGGGCAATGCCTATTCCTTCGGGGGTCTTACCATTACGGGAAATACCTTCCTTGCCTCGAACTCGACACTAGGTTTCAACTGGCTGGTGATGAAGCCCTTCGGGACCGGGCATTTCATTCACGGGCTTGCAGTCCTGGGCAATGTCTTCAAGTCGCTCGACAACAAGATCACCCGTGTCGACAAGGTCGACACCACGCTGGCCGATCTGGATTACACGCGGATGCGCAACATCCAGTTTCAGGGAAACATGTTCAACGGCGTGCTGAACTATGTTGCGAACCCGGTCGATGTGTCCTTCACCCAAGCCAAGGCAGCGCAGCGCTGGGTCGTTCCTGTCGATGTCGCGCTGCCCTTCAACGGCTGGGCGCGGAGGGTCGAATCTGTCGTTGCGACCACGGCAATCACCAATTCAAGCAACGGCAAGGTCAGCGAGATGCCCTGGATCCAGGGCGATCTGGGCAGCAACAAGAAGCTCGTGGGTATCAACTGGAGCACTGCGACCAAGGGGTCGATCAGCATGCGTGTTCGGATGGACACACCGAACTGAGCGTCCTTTTCCTCTGCAATCATCAGCCCTCGGATGCGCCTTTCATCCGGGGGTTACTGCACTTTAGGGCATTGCTGAAATCGGAGCCGGTTCGATAACCACGGCGTCATGGCTGTGAGAAACTGTCGCGGTGGCTGTCGGCTGCGCCTCGACCGGGTCGCCGGACGGGTGCTGCCGTTGCAGAAAGTTTCTTGCATAACCCCCAGTTTTCTCATGTTAATCGGCCATCTGGCAAACGGCGCCATTCGTTCGCTTGCCTGCGCGATCGGACGAAATGTCGTGCAATCCGAGGTTGTGCAACTGTCAAATATTTACAATTTCATGCGCGACCAAGTGAATTAATTTACAAAATTATCATTTATAAAAAATCATTTACTGAAAGTGCGTTTGATGTTTTAACATTCCCGAAATTGGTGCTCTGCAAATTCTGGCGTCGGGGAGGCGCGTTGCGCAGGGCGCTTCTGGGAATGGAGGAAGCCCGCATGTCCGTCGAAAGTACCGCCAAACACCCGATTCCCGCCGGGTTCGAGGACGCATTGCTCAAGCCGGCGGATTATTCCCGCATGTATGAAGAATCCGTGTCTGACCCGGATGCATTCTGGGGGCGTGAAGGCAAGCGGCTGGATTGGATCCATCCGTATAGTGTGGTCAAGAATGCCGACTTCACCATGGGTAAGGTTTCGATCAAGTGGTTCGAGGACGGTATTCTGAACGCCTCGGTGAACTGCATCGACCGCCATCTGCCGACCCGCGCCAACCAGACGGCAATCATCTTCGAGCCGGATGACCCGAACGCGCCCGCGCGCCACATCACCTATGCCGAGCTTTCGGACAAGGTGAACCGGCTGGCCAACGTGCTGCTGAGCCAAGGCGTCATGCGTGGCGATCGTGTCGTGATCTACATGCCGATGATCCCCGAGGCGGCCTATGCCATGCTGGCCTGCGCCAGGATCGGCGCGATCCATTCCATCGTCTTTGCCGGCTTCTCGCCCGATGCTCTGGCGAACCGGATAAATGACTGCGGTGCGAAGCTGGTCATCACCGCCGATACCGCCCCGCGCGGCGGGCGCCGGACCGCGCTCAAGTCGAATGCCGACGCGGCCTTGCTGCATTGCTCGGATCGGGTGCGTTGCCTCGTGGTCAAGCATACCGGCGACCAGACGACCTGGATCGACGGTCGCGACGTGGACGTGCTGCGCCTGATGGATGAAGTCAGCCCGGATTGCCCGCCGCGGCCTATGAATGCCGAGGACCCGCTCTTCATCCTGTACACTTCCGGCTCGACCGGAAAGCCCAAGGGCGTCGTGCATTCGACGGGCGGCTATCTGGTCTATGCCGCGATGACGCATCAATACGTCTTCGACTACAAGGACGGAGATATCTTCTGGTGCACCGCCGATGTCGGCTGGGTCACCGGCCACAGCTACATCGTATACGGCCCCCTTGCGAATGGCGCGACCACCGTCATGTTCGAGGGCGTGCCCACCTGGCCCGATGCCGGTCGTTTCTGGGCGGTTTGCGACAAGCACAAGGTCAACCAGTTCTACACCGCGCCGACGGCCATACGTTCGCTGATGGGGCAGGGCCCGGAATGGGTCGACAAATACGATCTGTCGAGCCTGCGTGTCCTGGGCACGGTGGGCGAGCCAATCAACCCCGAGGCCTGGGTCTGGTATGATCACCATGTGGGCAAGGGGCGCTGCCCGATCGTGGACACATGGTGGCAGACCGAAACGGGCGGTCACATGATCACCTCGATCCCCGGCGCGATCGAAACCAAGCCCGGATCGGCCACGTTGCCCTTCTTCGGGGTCAGTCCCGAGGTGCTGGATGCGCAGACCGGCGAGATCCAGAAGGGCAATGGCGTCGAGGGCGTGCTTGCGATCGCTGAGAGCTGGCCGGGCCAGATGCGCACGGTCTGGGGCGATCACCAGCGCTTCATGGAGACCTATTTCCAGCAATATCCGGGCTATTATTTCACCGGCGACGGCTGCCGCCGCGACGAGGATGGGTTTTACTGGATCACGGGCCGCGTCGATGACGTGATCAACGTCTCGGGCCATCGCATGGGTACGGCCGAGGTGGAAAGTGCGCTTGTCGCCCATGAGAAGGTCGCCGAGGCAGCCGTGGTGGGCTATCCGCATCAGCTGAAGGGGCAGGGCATCTATGCCTATGTGACGCTGATGAACGGTGTCGAACCCAGCGACGATCTGCGCAAGGAGCTCGAGATCTGGGTCCGGACCGAGATCGGGCCGATTGCCAAGCCCGACCTCATCCAATGGGCGCCGGGACTTCCCAAGACCCGCTCGGGCAAGATCATGCGCCGCATCCTGCGCAAGATAGCCGAGAACGATTACGGCAGTCTTGGTGATATTTCGACCCTGGCCGAACCGGCCGTCGTAGACGAACTGATCGAGAACCGGATGAACCGGATCTGACAGCAAAGGGAGATCGCGCCCGTGGGAGGAGAGCCGGGCGCGATCTCCACTCTATCCGGCCGAAGCCGCCGAGGTCGGACACGCGAAAGGCGGCGCATTTATCACAGGGAGGAACGGGGGCATGAGCGACAAGCAACCCTCGAATGCCTATTGGGAGGCGAATGTCCGTATCATCGGCTTCAGCCTCGCGATATGGGCGCTGGTATCCTACGGATTTGGTATCCTGTTTCGGCCGCTGATCTCGTGGGTCAAGGTCGGAGGCAGCGATCTGGGCTTCTGGTTCGCCCAGCAGGGCTCGATCCTGACCTTCATCGCGCTGATCTTCTGGTACGCGGCGCGGATGAACCGCCTCGACCGCGAACATGGCGTTCAGGAGTAAGCCATGGACCAGTTTACGCTCAACCTGATCTTCATCGGCCTGTCCTTCGCGCTGTATTTCGGTATCGCGATCTGGGCCCGCGCCGGTTCCACCGCCGAGTTCTACGCCGCCAACCGCGGCGTGCATCCGGTGATGAACGGCATGGCGACCGCGGCCGACTGGATGTCGGCGGCATCGTTCATCTCGATGGCTGGCCTGATCGCCTTTACCGGCTACGATAACTCCACCTACCTGATGGGCTGGACCGGCGGTTATGTTCTGCTGGCCATGCTTCTTGCTCCTTATCTGCGCAAGTTCGGCAAGTTCACCGTGCCGGAATTCATCGGCGATCGCTTCTATTCAAAGACCGCCCGGATCATTGGCGTTGTCTGCCTGCTGATCATTTCGATCACCTATGTGATCGGACAGATGGAGGGCGTGGGCATCACCTTTGCGCGCTATCTCGAGGTCTCGAAGTCGACGGGGCTTTGGATCGGCGCGGCGGTCGTCTTTGCCTATGCAGTGCTCGGTGGCATGAAGGGCGTGACCTACACGCAGGTCGCCCAATATGTCGTGCTGATCATCGCCTACACCATTCCGGCGATCTTCATCTCACTGGCGCTGACTGGCAATTTCCTGCCGCAGCTGGGCCTTTTTGGAACGCATGATGCCTCGGGCCAGGAGTTCCTTGCCAAACTTGATCAGGTCGTGACGGATCTGGGCTTCAAGCAATACACGACCCATAACGGCTCGACCCTGAACATGGTGATGTTCACTCTTGCGCTGATGATCGGCACGGCGGGTCTGCCCCATGTCATCATCCGCTTCTTCACCGTGCCGAAGGTTTCGGATGCGCGCTCTTCGGCGGGCTGGGCGCTGGTCTTCATCGCGCTGCTCTACACGGTCGCCCCGGCCGTGGGTTCGATGGCGCGTCTGAACCTGTCGACCACGATGTGGCCGGGCGCGGCTACGGGTGACACCTACTCGCAGCCTGCGGTTTCGCTGCAGGATATCGAGACGAAGCCCGAGCTGAACTGGATGCGCACCTGGGCAAAGACCGGTCTTCTTGAGTGGAACGACCTGAACGGCGACGGTCTGATCCAGTATTACGCGGATGGTGCCGACGCTCAGGCCAAGGCGCTCGCCGCAGCCAGGGCCGGTGGCGACCAGGCCGCAATCGACGCCGCCCAGACGGCCTATGACGAGGCGCTTGCCGCGGGGGTTGCGAAACTTCCGAACGCTCCGGCCGATGCCGCGACCTGGAAAGGCAACGAACTGACCAAGGTCAGCAACGACATCATGGTTCTGGCCAACCCGGAAATCGCCAACCTGCCGGGCTGGGTCATTGCCATCGTCGCGGCGGGCGGTCTTGCCGCAGCGCTTTCGACCGCTGCGGGCCTGCTGCTCGCAATCTCGGGTGCCGTCAGCCATGACCTCATCAAGGGCGCCATGAACCCCAATATCAGCGAGAAGAGCGAGCTGATGGCGGCGCGCATCTCGATGGCCGTCTCGATCCTGGTTGCAACCCTTCTGGGTCTCAACCCGCCGGGATTTGCGGCGCAGACGGTTGCTCTGGCCTTCGGTCTTGCCGCGAGCTCGATCTTCCCGGTGCTGATGATGGGCATCTTCTCGAAGCGCGTGAACAAGCATGGTGCGATCTGGGGGATGCTTGCCGGGATCCTGTCGACCCTGGTCTACATCTTCACCTACAAGGGCTGGTTCTTCGTTGCTGGCACCAACATGCTGCCGGACACGCCCTCCGCCTGGCTTTTCGGTATCGCTCCGGCTTCGTTCGGTGTGGTGGGCGCGCTGCTGAACTTCCTGGTCGCCTATCTCGTGTCGAATGCCACGGAAGAGCCGCCTGTCCACGTTCAGGAGCTGGTCGAATCGATCCGCATCCCGAGCGGTGCGGGCGCTGCGACCCATCACTGATGAAACACCGGCCGCGCCCCTCCGGGCGCGGCCGACCCCCGAGTGATCGTGATGGACCAGACCTCCAACTTTCTTGCTTCACTTCACCCCTATGACGCCCTGTCGCGGGACGAACTGGCACGGGTGGCCGGTTTCTTCAGCCGCAGGCACTGGCAGGCGGGCGAGCAGATCTATCGCTTTGGCGAACCGATCGAAGGGCTCTACCTGATCGAAGATGCCGAGGTCGAGGTGACCGATCAGGCCGGAATGCCGGTTTCCTCGCTGGGTCGCGGCAACAGCTTCGGCGAACGGGGGCTTTTGCGGGACGGGCTTGCGGCAACGAATGCCCGGGTCGTCCGGGGCGGCGACATCCTCATGCTGCCAGGACGCGACTTCCGCCAACTCATGGCGTCGAACGGGGCCTTTGGACGCTTTTTCAACCGCGGCACCGCGCGTGTGCGCCAGGCGAACGGGGTCCAGTTCGCCGATCTGCGCGTCGCGGAACTTCTGAGCCGCGCACCGGTTGCCTGCCGGCCCGATCAGGGCATTGCCGAGGCAGCGCGCATGATGCGCGATGCCGGAGTGTCGTCGCTGGGCGTGACCTCGTCCGAGGGGCAGTTGCTGGGCATTGTCACGGTCCGCGACATGAGCAGCAAGGTCGTGGCCGAGGGGCGCGACGCTTCCGGGCCCGTCGCCGGGATCATGACGCATGATCCCGTAGCCCTCACCCCCGAGGCATTGGGGGCCGATGTCCTGAACCTCATGGCCGAACGGCGTATCGGCCATTTGCCGATTACCGAGGGGGGGCGGTTCGTCGGGATGATCACCCAGACCGACCTGACCCGCGTGCAGGCGATTTCGGGTTCGGTGCTGATGCGGGAAATCGCTGCTGCGACCGATGATGATGATCTGCGACGCGCCACTTCCCGCATTCCCCAACTGCTGGCAAGTCTGGTGGCTGCCAGCCAGCGCCACGAGGTCATCACCCGACAGATCACCGATGTCGCCGATGCCGTCACCCGCCGACTGCTGGTCTTGGCCGAAGATCGGCTGGGCCCGGCACCCGCGCCCTGGCTCTGGGCCGCCTGCGGCAGCCAGGGCCGGCAGGAACAGACGGGGATTTCGGATCAGGACAATTGCCTGATCCTCGGTCCCGGGACCGACCCGGATCACCCCTGGTTCACCGAACTTGCGAAATTCGTGACCGACGGGTTGAACGCAGCGGGATATGTCTATTGCCCGGGCGAGATGATGGCCTCGAACCCGCGTTGGCGCCAGCCGATCGAGATCTGGCGAGAATATTTCCGCGGCTGGATCGAACGTCCCAGCCCCGAGGCGCAGATGCTGGCAAGTGTCATGTTCGACCTGCGTGCCATCGGTGGCGATCCGGGCCTGTTGCATGAATTGCAGGCCGAGACCCTGGCCGCGGCGCGCAAGAATTCGATCTTCGTGGCGCATATGATTGCGAACTCGCTCAAACATCGGCCGCCTCTGGGGCTGATCGGGGGGTTCGCCACGATCCGGTCCGGCGAGCATCGCAACCAGATCGACATGAAGCTGAACGGCGTGGTCCCGGTTGCCGATCTTGGCCGGGTCTATGCGCTTCAGGGCGGTCTGCCCCAGGTCAATACCCGCGCCCGCATCGTGGCAGCGGGGGAAGCTGGCGTCATCTCTACGCCGGGTGCCGCCGATCTGATCGCGGCCTATGACCTGATCCAGTCACGGCGTCTCGAACACCAGGCCCGCCGCGTCCGTGCGGGCCGGAAACCTGACAACTTTCTCGCGCCCGTCGAACTTCCTGATTTCGAGCGCAGTCACTTGCGCGACGCCTTCGTCGTCGTGCGCAGTATGCAATCGGCCGTCGGCCATGGAAAGGGAGCTCTGCAATGATGAGCGGCATGGCTTGGGACATTCTGGGGATGATCGCGGTGGGGATCGGCGCTGCAGCGCTGGCCTTCGCCGCCTTGCACGCCCTGAGAAAGGCGGGCCTTGCCCTGCCGCGCTGGCTTCTGCCCGCCGCGATCGGGCTCGCGATGCTCAGCTTCACCGTCTGGAACGAATACAGCTGGTATTCCCGCGTCCGGGCGCAACTGCCGGAAACCGTCGAGATCCTGCAGACCGGGACGGGTGGCAAGGCGTGGCGGCCCTGGGCCTTCGTGGTGCCGATGGTGAGCCGCTTTGCCGCGCTTGATCGGGCAAGCCTGCATGATACCGGCGATGGCTTGCAGCGAGGACAGGTGCTTTTCGTCGAACGCTGGCAGCCTACCCGCGCCGTGACGCTGGATTTCGACTGCGGCGGCACGCGGATGCGCGCAGTCGAGAACGACCGCGCGAGCGACTGGCAATCGGGCACCAATGACCCCGCCTTCGCCGCGATCTGCCGAAAGGAGGGGTGATGGCTCGTATCCTGATCGTCGAGGACGAGGATAACATTGCCGTGGCGCTGGAATTCCTGATGACGCGCGACGGGCACAGCCATCGCAGGCTTTCGTCGGGTGCCGTAGCGATGGAAACGATCCGCAGCGAGCGGCCCGATCTTGTGCTTCTGGACATCATGCTTCCCGATGTTTCGGGTTATCAGATCGTCGAAGAGATCCGCGCCGACCCCGAACTTGCCGATGTGCGGGTGCTCTTGATGACGGCGCGCGGATCGGTGGTCGAGCGCCGCAAGGGGCTTGCGCTTGGGGCGGACGGCTTCATTGCCAAACCCTTCGAACTGGCCGAGTTGCGTGCTGAAATGGCGCGGCTTCTCGGCGCATCATGCTGAAACATCTCTCATTGCGGCTGAGGGTCTTGCTGATCTTCGCCGCATTGCTGGCCGGATTGCTGCTGGTGCTTGCGGCCGGGCTGGTCCTGGCCTGGGAGCGACTGAGCGCCGCGGGTGTCAGCTTTCTGGGCGAGGCCGCGCCCGGTGCCAGTTCTGCGTTGATCGGGGCAGGGGCGGTCGGTTTCTTCGGCATCCTGGGTCTGGTCGTCTGGGTGTGGTATCTTTTCGACCAGCATGTCGCCCGACCGATCGAGACGCTGGCCGGCGGGCTGCGCACCGGTGCGATCCCGGCCGAGACCGAGGGGCACTATCTTGCCGATCTCGCCCCGGCCGTGCGCGATGCCGCCGAAGCGCGCACCCGCTCAGCCGAGGCGCTGTCCGATGCGATCGAGGCGCAACTTGCCGAGACAGCGCGCGAAAAGGCGATGCTCGAAGCCGTTCTGGGTGATATCGGGGCGGTCGCGATCATGACCGACTGCGACGGGCGCGTCGTTTTCTTCAACGCCGCCGGCCGGGCGACGCTGCCGGGGCTTGTTCTTGGCCGTCCGATCGCTCGGTTGCTGCGCCCAGCCGCACTGACCGCTGCCGAACGACGGCTGGCGGTGACGCAATCAGGCGCGACCGAACTCAGCGTCGTGACTTCGGATGGCGCGCGGCTGACGGGCACGTTGCGCGTTGCCCCCGAAGGCAGGGTGCTGATCCTGCGTGCCTCTGGTCAGCAGAAGCGTGCCCGCGCGATCGAAAGGCTGCGCCGACACGCCGCGACCCTGGTCCCGATGCTGGATGCGGTGGGCGGCGAAGAGGTTCCCGCCCCGGTGCGCGAGGCGATCCGTGCCGAGGGCTCTGCCCTGATCGATGTGCTGCGGGAAATGGAGCCCGATTCCGCCCCGTCCCAGGTGGATGCGCAAGCCTTCGCAGCCTCGGTCGAAGGGGTCGCGATGGGCCGGATCGACGCGCTCTGCCTTGAAACCGAACCGGGCGGGCTGGCCGCTTTGTTCAGCCATCTTGCCCATAAACTCCATGATCTGGGCCTGGCGCCGCTATTGTTTGTGGTCGCCGAGGGGGAAGAGGCGCTGGTGACGCTGGAATGGCGCGGCAGGCCCTTGGGCATGGCAGAGCTTGACGCCTGGATGGCCGAGCCGCCCGATCCCGACCGGCCGGGCGTCACCGGATCGGCGCTGGCACAGGAACTGGGGAGCGGCCTCTGGAGCGAGCCGGCAGCCGGGGGCGGTCGCATCATCATGCCGGTCGCTGCCAGCGCCACCCGCTGCGAGATCGCGCCGGGCCTGACCTATCGCACCGCCTTGGGCAATGGTGAGATCTTGTCCGAAATGACATTCGTGGTCTTCGATACCGAGACGACGGGGCTTTTGCCAAGTGACCGCATTTGCCAGATCGCCGGTCTGCGGATCATGGCGGGGCGACTGACCGGCGAGCGATACGAAACGCTGGTCAATCCCGGTCGTCCCATTCCCGCCTCTGCCACGGCCATTCACGGGATCGACGATGCCATGGTCGCGACTGCGCCGGGATTGGCAGAAACCCTGGCCGCGTTTCGGCATTTTTCCGAAGATGCAGTCCTTGTCGCCCATAACGCGCCCTTCGACATGGGCCTGCTGCGCGCGGCGCGGGATGAGACCGGGATCGAGTTTCCGAACCGGGTGCTGGATACGGTGCTGCTCTCGGCCATGCTCTGGGGCCAATCGGCGCCCCACACGCTGGACGCCCTGGCCGCGCGGCTGGGGGTCGAGATCGCCCCCGAACTGCGCCATACGGCAATGGGCGATGCCGAGGCAACGGCTCGGATCCTGCTTCGGATGATCCCCGCGCTTGAAGCCAAGGGGCTGACGAAACTCGACCAGATCAGCGCCGAGGCTCGCAAGCATCGGCGCCTGATCGAGGACGCCGATCGCGCCTAGGCGCTGGCTGCCAGCTCCTCGGGCCGCAAGGCGCCGGGGAAGTGGCAGGCGGTCAGGTGATTGCGTCCCTCCAGCGCCGGACGTTCCGCCGCGCACAAATCCTGCGCACGCGGGCAACGTGTCCGGAAAACGCAGCCCGAGGGCGGCCGCATCGGCGAAGGCAACTCACCCCTCAACGGTATCATCCGCTTTTCACGCTCCAACTGCGGATCAGGGATCGGAACGGCCGAAAGCAGCGCTTGCGTATACGGGTGGCGGGGCTCGGCATAAAGCGCCTCGGCCTCGGCCAGTTCCATGACCCGGCCCAGATACATCACCAGCACGCGGTCGCTGATATGCTTTACCACCGAGAGGTCATGGGCGATGAAGATCAGCGCCAGGCCCAGGTCGCGCTGCAGATCGGCGAGCAGGTTGATGACCTGCGCCTGGATCGAGACATCCAGCGCCGAGACCGGCTCATCGCAGATAACCAGCTTCGGTTCGACGATCAGGGCGCGGGCGATCCCGATGCGCTGGCATTGGCCGCCGCTGAATTCATGCGGATAGCGGTTGATCTGGTTCGGAAGCAGGCCGACGCGGTCCATCATGTCCTTGACGCGGCGCTTGACCTCGTCGCGGCCGAGGCCCTTGTGATGGGTGGTCAGGGGTTCCGCGATGATCTGGCCCACGGTCATGCGCGGGTTGAGGCTCGCCAGCGGGTCCTGGAAGACCATCTGGATCTCGCTGCGGTATTTGAGCATCTTGCGGGGGCTGAGGCCGATCAGGTTCGTGCCGTCCTGCCAGACGGCCTTGCCGGTGGCCGGGACGAGGCCGATCAGCGCACGCGCCAGTGTCGATTTCCCCGAACCGGATTCGCCGACGATGCCCAGCGTCTCGCCCGGCATCAGGTCGAAATCAACCCCGCCCACGGCGTGAAGCTGGCGCGGCGGTGTCCAGGGCATGCCGCCCGGCGCGGGCAGCTCGAAGGTCACGCGCAGGTCGCGCGCCGAGATGAGCGGTTCATTGGACATTTGCGCTCTCCTGCATCTCGTCGAGTTCGGCGGCCGCGGGTTCCGGCAAGTCCGCTTGGGGCGCATGTCCCGCGCGGATGGTTTCAAGCGCGGCATGACAGGCCCGCTCGCGGCCCGGCGCGAAGCCGTCGAGGTCGGGCATGTTCTGGCCGCAGACGGGCATGACATAGGCGCAACGCGGCGCGAAGGGGCAGCCGGTCGGCGGATGGGTCATGTTGGGCGGGCTGCCGGGGATGGCCGAAAGCTTGTCGCCCTTCTGGTCCACCCTCGGGATCGCCGCCAGAAGGCCCTGCGTATAGGGATGGGCCGGGTCGGCAAAGAGCGGATCGACTGGCGCGCGCTCCATCACACGGCCGCCATACATGACCATGACCCGCTCGCAGGAACCGGCGACGACGCCAAGGTCATGGGTGATCAGGATCATCGCCATGCCAAATTCGCGCTGCAGATCGGCCATCAGTTCCATGATCTGGGCCTGCACGGTGACGTCGAGCGCGGTCGTCGGCTCGTCGGCGATCAGGAGGTCCGGGCGGCACAAGAGCGCCATGGCGATCATCACGCGCTGGCGCATCCCGCCCGAGAACTCATGCGGGTAAAGCCGAATGCGGCCCTTGGCATCGGGGATCTTCACGGCGTCGAGCATCCGGGCGGATTCTGCCACCGCCTCGCGCTTGCTCATGCCCTTGTGCAGCATCAGCACCTCGGCCATCTGGTCCGAGACGCGCATATAGGGGTTGAGGCTGGTCATCGGGTCCTGGAAGACCATCGCGATGCGCTCGGCCCGGATGCTGTTCAGGACCTCGGGGGCGGCGTTCAGGATCTCGGTCCCGTCGAAGCGGACCGAGCCGGTGGCGCGGCCATTGCGCGCCAGCAGGCCCATGATCGAGAAGGCCAGCTGCGACTTGCCCGAGCCGGATTCGCCGACGATGCCCAGGGTCTGGCCGCGTTCCACATCCAGGTTGATGCCATTGACCGCCGAGACCTCGCCATCGGTGGTGGCGAAGCGCACGTTCAGGTCGCGGATCTGCAACAGGCTCATGTCAGCGATCCTTCGGGTCAAGCGCATCGCGCAGCCCGTCGCCGACGAAGAAGAAGGCGAAAAGCGTGATGCAGAAGAAGAAGAGCGGGAAGGCAAGCTGCCAGAGCGTGCCATAGTTCATCGTGCCGGCCCCTTCCGAGATCAGCGCCCCCCAGGAGGTCAGAGGCTCCTGCACGCCGAGGCCGAGGAAGCTGATGAAGCTTTCCGACAGGATCATCAGCGGCACCAGCAGCGTCGCATAGACCGCGACGACACCCAGAAGGTTCGGGACGATATGGCGGATGATGATCTTCCACCCCGGCACGCCGGTCGCCCGCGCGGCCTCGATAAATTCTCGGTTTTTGAGGCTAAGTGTCTGACCTCGAACAATTCGTGACATTTCCAGCCATGAGATCATCCCGATGCCCAAAAACAGCATCGACATCGAGCGGCCGAAGATCACCAGAAGCAGGATCAGGACGAACATGTAGGGAATGGCCAGAAGGATATCGACCGTGCGCATCATGATCGCATCGGTGCGTCCGCCGACATAGCCAGCCGTCGCGCCGTAAAGCGTGCCGACGATCACGGCAATGCCCGCGCCGATCAGCCCCACCATCAGCGAGACCTGCGTGCCCTGCACGGTGCGTGAGAAAAGGTCGCGGCCAAGGTCGTCGGTGCCGAAATAGTGGCCATTGGCAAGGCTCGGCATGCCCATCGTGGCGGCATTGCCCATGATCTCGAAATCCATTTCCTCATTGGACCAAGCGGCCAGAGAGTTCCCGAAGATCGCGAAAAGCGCGACAAGGACGAGCACCACAAGGCTGATCATCGCGGCCTTGTTGCGGCGGAAGCGGCGGCGCGCATCGGCCCAGGGGCTGCGGCCCTTGACCTCGGCCTCGGACATGCGCGCGGCGAGGGATTGCATCTGTTGGGTGTCGATCATGGCCTAGTACCTGATCTTGGGGTCGATCCATGCGTAAAGCACGTCCACCACCAGGCTGAAGAGGATGGTCAGCGCGCCGACGAGGATGGTGATCCCCATCATCACCGCATAATCGCGGTTCAGCGCGGAATCGACGAAGCTGCGCCCGATGCCGCCCGTCGAGAAATATATGTCCACCACGACCGATCCGGTGATCATCGTGACGAAGGCCGGGCCAAGATAGCTGATGACCGGCAGCATCGCGGGCTTCAGCGCGTGGCGCAGGATCACCTTGCTTTCGGACAGGCCCTTGGCGCGGGCGGTGCGGATATGGTTCGAGCCCAGCACCTCGAGCATCGAGGACCGCGTGATCCTTGCGATCGAGGCCATGAAGCTGGTCGAAAGCGCCAGGACCGGCATGATCCAGTAGATCGGGCCGCCCCATCCGCCGCCGGGCAACCAGCCAAGCCACAGGGTAAAGACCAGCACCAGGATCGGCGCCATGACGAAGTTCGGCAGCACCTGCGCGCCGATCGAGGTGCCGACCGCGAGGTAGTCGATCCAGGAGTTCTGGCGGATGGCCGCGGCGACGCCCAGCGACACGCCAACGACCACCGCCGCCACGAAGGACAGAGCGCCATAGGTCAGCGTGACCGGGAAGCCCGCCGCGATGATCTGGTTCACCGAGCGGTCGGGATAGACGAAGCTTGGCCCGAAATCGAAATGCGCGACGATGCCCCAGACGTAATTGACGATCTGCCGCCACAGCGGCTCATCGAGGCCATATTTCGCATTCAGGTTCGCGATGATCTGCGGGGGCAGGGCACGTTCCTGCGTGAAGGGGCCGCCGGGCGCGGCATACATCAGCAGGAAGGAAAGGACGATGAGCAGAAGCAACGTCGGGATGGCGACGGCAAGCCGCCTTAGGATGTAACCGAACATGTTCAGGTTCCCGAAGTAAGGTGCCGGACAGTTTCGGCAGGGCGGCCCCGCGAAGGGGGCCGCCGCCAAAATCTTATTTCTCGATCCGGTAGAGATCCTTGCCGAGCCAGTCGTTCATGACGTTCTCGGTTGGCAGGCCCTTGATGGCGTCGCTGATCATGTCGACCTTGGCATATTGGTAGATCGGGATCAGAGGCATTTCCTCGGCCAGGATCTTCTCGGCCGCGGTATACTGGACGTTCGGATCTTCCGAGGCCTTGGATTCATCAAGCAGCTTGTCGAATTCGGCGTTGTTGAACTTACCGTAATTCATGCCGGTCGATCGGAAATAGTCGAGGAAGGTCGACGCCTCGTTGTAATCGGCGCACCAGGCATAGCGGGCCATGTCGAAATCCTGCGATTGCAGGCGGTCGGTATGCACCTTCCATTCGACGTTGTTGAGCTCGACCTGGACACCCAGTTGCTTGAAGAACTGCTGCGCTGCGACGGCGATCTTCTTGTGGTTGTCGTCGGTATTGTACTGCAGCGTGAGCTTCAGCGGCTTGTCCGGGCCATAGCCCGCCTCGGCCAAGAGCGCCTTGGCTTTCTCCAGGCGCTCTGCCTGGCTCCAGGAGGCGTAGTCGATCTCGGGCATCTGGAAGCCCTCGATTGCCCAATGGCTCCAGTTGTAGGAAGGCTTCTGGCCGCCTTGCAGGATCTTGTCGACGATGACATCGCGCTGCATCGCATAGGACAAAGCCTTGCGGACGCGGACATCCTTCAGTGCCTCGGGTCCCTTTTCGGAAAGATTGAAAAGGTAGGCGTAAGAGCAGGAATAGGGGATCGAGATCGCCTGTTCAGGGAACTCCTTCTTCTGGGCGGGATATTGGCCAGCCGGGATCTGCACGCGGTCAAGTTCGCCTGCCTTGTAGCGGGTCAGGGCGACATTGTTGTCGTTCACGGTCAGCCCCTTGAGATGTTCCATGACGACGTTGTCGGCATCCCAATAGTTCGGGTTCTTGTCCATGCTGATCTGCACGCCCAGATCGTGGCTGGTCAGGACATAGGCGCCGTTGCCGACAAGCTTGCCGGGCTGGGTCCAGTCGTCGCCTTCGGCCTCGATCACTTTCTGGTTCACCGGATAGGTTGATCCGTGCATCACCATCTTGGGGAAATAGGGGGTGGGGGTGGTCAGCTTGACTTCCAGCGTGTGGTCGTCGATCGCCTGCACGCCCAGATCTTCGGGCTTCTTCTCACCCTTGACGACGGCCGAGGCGTTTTCGACGTTCATCAGCTCCATGAACCAGGCATATTCCGAGGCGGTTTCGGGATTGGCCAGGCGGCGCCAGCTATAGACGAAATCGCCTGCGGTCACCGGATCACCATTCGACCATTTCGCCTCGGGGCGCAGGTGGAAGATATAGGTCAGCTTGTCGTCCGAGATGTCGAACGAGGTCGCGACGCCCGGCACCGGGGCGCCCTTGGCATCCGAGGTCAGCAGGCCTTCGAACAATTGGCGGATGATGTCTGAACCTTCGACATCCGAGTTCTTGTGCGGATCAGCGGTTTTGATCGCGTCCAGCAGCCAGAACGTGTAGCTCTGGTTCGCGGCGAGCTTGTCGCCCGGGGCGATTTCGACGGCGAGCGCCGGGAAGGCGATCCCCATGGTCAAGGCCGTTGTCAGGATCAGACGTTTCATCTGTTACACCTCACTGAAGTTGTTCTTGGCGCGTTTGGCCGGGTCGTTCGCCCGCGCGCGAATGGGTATTGCTTGCGCAAAAGCTGTCTGACAGCAAGCGCGTTTCTCGACTTTTGCGTCGCCGCACCATGTGCGACAACTGCCGCATGAACCCCATTTCACGCATCATCATGGTGACCGGAGGCGCCCGTTCGGGCAAGTCGCAGCTGGCGGAATCAATCGCTTGCCGATTTTCCGGCCGCCACGTCTACATTGCCACGGCACAGCCGTGGGATGATGAAATGACGCAGCGTATCAACTTGCATCGTGATCGCCGCGACAGGGCGTGGGATACGGTTGAAGAGCCGCTCGACCTGCCCGGCGCCCTCATGAACAGTGATGACGGGGTAACAGTCCGCCTGGTCGATTGCCTGACCTTGTGGCTGTCGAACCTGATGGCGGCCGGTGATCCGGGGCCTGCGATCAAGGGCCTGTGCGACGCGCTTCCTCGCCAGCGCGGTCCCGTCGTCCTCGTGACGAATGAGCTGGGACTGGGAATCGTTCCCGAAAATGCGCTTGCCCGTCGCTTTCGAGATGAACATGGCTGGATGAACCAGTCCGTTGCCGCTATGTCGGATGAGGTCTGGATGGCCGTCAGTGGCCTTCCTCTGCGCCTGAAACCGCAAAGAGAGACGCCTTGAAAGAATTCGACGAATCGGCCGCATCGGCCGCCCGCAAGCGCCAGTCTGAATTGACCAAGCCTCCGGGTTCGCTGGGCCGCCTCGAAGAGCTGGCCATCTTCATGGCCGGTTGGCAGGGGCGCGAATGCCCCAGGATTTGCCGCGCCCAGGCCCTGATCTTTGCTGGAAATCACGGTGTGACGGAACAGGGCGTCAATCCCTTTCCGGTCGAGGTGACGACGCAGATGGTCGACAATTTCCGCAGGGGCGGGGCGGCGATCAACCAGCTTTGCCGTCTTGCCGGCGCCGAGCTTACCGTGATCCCCATAGAATTGGACAGGCCGACCGCAGATTTCACGCAAGGTATGGCCATGGAAGTGCCCGACCTCGTGGCCGCGATCCAGATTGGCAAGGATGCCGTCGATCCCGAAGCGGACGTCATCCTGCTGGGCGAGATGGGAATCGGCAATTCGACCGTCGCTGCCGCCCTTGCCGGCGCGACCTTCGGCGGCGCGGCCGAGGATTGGGTCGGACCCGGCACTGGTGCCGACGATGAGGTCATGGAAAACAAGATCCGGGCGGTGAATGCCGGGCTCAAGCGGCACAAGGGTGCGGCCACCTCGGCCTCGATCCTTGGCTCATATGGCGGGCGGGAACAGGCGGCGATTTGCGGCGCGGTCATACGGGCGCGCGAACTGGGCATCCCGGTCATCCTAGACGGCTTCATCTGTTCTGCAGCGGCCGGGGTCCTGATGGTCAATGACCCGAACGCTCTGGACCATTGCCTGGTCGGCCATGAAAGCGCCGAGCCGGGCCATCGCCGCCTCGTCGCGGTCCTGAAGAAGAAGCCGGTCGTCACGCTGGACATGCGGCTGGGCGAAGGGTCGGGGGCTGCGGTGGCGCTCATGATCCTGCGCGCGGCGCTTGAATGCCATAACGGCATGGCGACCTTTGCCGAGGCCGGGATTGGCTAGGCTGCCGGGCGAGGCCGCGACGGCGCTTGTCTGGCTGACCCGCCTGCCACTTGGCGCTGCCTTGCCGCGCCCGATCCCTTCGCTGGCCCTGGCTGCCTGGGCCTTTCCTCTTGCGGGGCTGGTCGTGGCCTCATGTGCAGGGCTCGTGCTGATCGCCGCGGCCGCGATCGGCCTGCCCTCGCCGGTTGTCGCGATCCTGGCCATCGGCACGATGGTCTGGCTGACCGGCGGGATTCACGAAGACGGGCTGGCGGATTTTGCCGATGGGTGCGGCGGAGCCACGCGCGAACGCAGCCTTGAAATCATGCGTGATTCGCGGATCGGCAGCTATGGTGTCATCGCCTTGATGATGGTCATCGGGCTGCGCGTCGGGGCGGTTTCGGCGCTTGTCGAGGATGGGTCCGTTTCGGCGGCGGCCGCGCTTATCGGTGCCGCCGCCTTCTCGCGTTCGGGGATGGCGGTCGCGCTGGCCAAAATGCCGGCCGCCCGCCGGGACGGGTTGGGGCGGGAGGCGGGGCAAGTGCCCGTCGCGCGGGCAGCCGTTGCGGTCATTCTGGGTTTCGGGGCGCTGGCTCTCGCCGCTCTGACCGCAAAGGGGGGCATCGCGATCGTCCTGCTCGCACCGCTCGCCTGTGCGGCGGCCCAGCTTTTCCTTGCCCGCATGGCGCTGCGCCGATTGGGTGGGCAGACCGGAGACGTGTTGGGCGCGATACAGCAAGCGGGGGAGGCAGCGTGTCTGCTGGCGTTTCTGACGTGGCGCTGAAAAGGCCGGCGGCTTGACCGCCTTTTTCCGTTCGTTCATAGGAAAAGTCATGGAAAAGACCGGGTAGACCGGCGGGCCGCGCCTTGAGGAAGGTTGGCCGGAGGTATGGGAGGTTTCAGCTATGGATGCCCTTTTGGGGCTTTCTCGCGGCATAGACCGCGTCAACACCGTGATCGGGCGAGGGGTCACCTGGCTCATCCTGGTCGCGGTTCTGGTCAGCGCGGGCAACGCCATCATTCGAAAGGTATTCAATACCTCGTCGAATTCCTGGCTAGAATTGCAATGGTATCTTTACGGAGCGGCGTTCCTGGGCGCCGCCGCCTACACGTTGAAGGAAAACGAGCATATCCGCATCGACATCGTCTACGGGATATGGTCGCGGCGCCGCCAGCACTGGATCGACCTGATCGGCCATGTGCTGTTCCTGATGCCCTTCGTCACGCTCATGATCTATTTCCTCTGGCCATGGGTGATGCGCAGCTATCGCAGCGGCGAGGTTTCGACCAATTCGGGGGGGCTGATCCTGTGGCCCGCCAAGGCGATGCTGCTTGCGGGCTTCATCCTGTTGTTCATTCAGGGCATTTCCGAAATCATCAAGAAGGTCGCAGTGATGCGCGGGGTCATTCCGGATCCCAATCCCTTCGTTTCGCATCATGCCGCTGCCGCGATGGAAGGCGATGCGATGGTGCGCGAGATGGAGGCCGGGATCGGCGATGATGACAAGGGCGAGGGGCGCCGCAAATGATGGAACTCATCGCGCAGAACATGGCGCCGATCATGTTCGCATCCCTCGTGATGTTCCTGCTTTTCGGCTATCCCGTCGCCTTCGCACTGGCCGCGAACGGACTTCTGTTCTTCGTCATCGGGGTCGAGCTGGCGCCGCTTTCGGGTGGTTCGATCAACCTGAGCTGGCCCTTGCTGAGCGCCATGCCGGAACGGCTGTGGGGGGTGATGTCGAACGAGACATTACTTGCCATTCCCTTCTTCACATTCATGGGCATCGTGCTTGAGAAATCGGGCATGGCGGAAGACCTGCTCGACACGATCGGCCAGCTTTTCGGCCCGGTTCGTGGCGGGCTTGCCTATGCCGTCATCATCGTGGGCGCGCTGCTTGCGGCGACGACCGGCGTGGTTGCGGCCTCGGTGATCGCGATGGGGCTGATCTCGTTGCCGATCATGCTGCGATATGGCTATGACCGGCGCGTCGCGTCGGGTGTCATCGCGGCTTCGGGAACGCTAGCGCAGATCATCCCGCCCTCGCTCGTCCTGATCGTCCTGGCCGACCAGCTGGGCCGCTCGGTGGGCGACATGTACAAGGGGGCGCTGTTTCCGGGCCTCGTCTTGACCGGCATCTATCTCAGCTACATCTTCGTCGTCTCGATCTTCCGGCCGAACATGCTGCCGGCATTGCCGCCCGAGGCCCGGACACTGGGATCTGGTGTCACCTCGCTGTTCGTCGCGCTGGCCGCGACAGTGGGCGTGGCCTATGCGGCCTTCCTGTGGCTGCACCCGACCCAGGGCAAGGATGCCGATATCCTGGCCCCGGCGCTTGCGATCATCATCATCTATGTCGTTGCCCTGCTGGATCGCTCGCTGAAGATCAACCTGATGTCGCGACTGACCCAGCAGGTCATCATCGTGCTGATCCCGCCGCTTGCACTGATCTTCCTGGTGCTTGGCACGATCTTCCTAGGCGTGGCCACGCCGACCGAAGGTGGTGCGATGGGCGCGGTTGGCGCGCTGCTGCTTGCGGCGGTCAAGGGGCGGTTGAACTACAACGTGATCCGCCAGGCTTTGCTGGCGACCACGCGACTTTCGGCCTTCGTGATGTTCATCCTGATCGGTGCGCGGGTCTTCTCGCTGACCTTCTATGGCGTGAACGGGCATATCTGGGTCGAACACCTGCTGACCTCGCTGCCGGGGGGCGAATACGGCTTCCTGATCGCGGTATCGGTTCTGGTCTTCCTGCTGGCCTTCTTCCTCGATTTCTTCGAGCTGGCCTTCATCATCGTCCCGCTGCTGGCTCCGGCGGCCGAGGCAATGGGGATCGACCTGATCTGGTTCGGCGTCCTTCTGGGCGTGAACATGCAGACGAGCTTCATGCATCCGCCCTTCGGCTTCTCGCTGTTCTTCCTGCGTTCGGTCGCACCCAAGGTGCCGTACAAGGACAAGGTGACCGGCAAGATGATGGACCCCGTGAGCACGGGCCAGATCTACTGGGGCGCAGTACCTTTCGTGTTCATCCAGCTTGTGATGGTTGCGATCGTGATGCTCTTCCCTGGACTGGTCATGCATTACAAGGGCCCGCCGATCGACACGTCGAACGTCAAGTTCGAAATCCCCGCGACGGGTGGTCTGGGCGGACTCGGCGGTCTGGGAGATCCCTTTGGTGCTCCCTCCGGCGCGCCTGCAGCGCCGGGCGGCCTGGGTGGCCTTGGGGGTGTGCCGAACTTCGGCGCGCCAGCGACGGCACCCGCAGCGCCCGAGACGGTTCCTGCCCAGCCGTCATCGGGGGGGCTGGACCCGCTTTCGGGCCCGCCGCCCGGCCTGGGTGGCCCCGCGCCTCAACCTGCGAACTGAACCGGAAAGGCGACCTTCGGGTCGCCTTTCTCTGTTCCGCTGTCGCATGCTTATGGTGGCGGCGACAGGCTCGGAAGGAAGAGGCCGAACACGAAAAAGCCGCCACGGGATGCCCGTGGCGGCCTTTCATTCTTGCCGGAACTTGATCAGATGGCGCCGTTGCGCTGCTGGATCATCATGAAGGTGTCATAGGTATATTCGGCGGTCTGGTTATAGAGATACCAGTTCGCGCGTGCTTCCTTGATCGAATCCCAGATCTTCTTGAAGGCCGGGTTCGACGCGTCGAGTTCGGCATAAACCTCGTTCGCGGCCTTGAAGCAGGCGTCCAGAATCTCTTGGCTGAACGGACGAAGTTGCGCGCCCGATGCGACGAGTTCCTTCAGCGCGATCGGGTTCAGGTGATCGTACATCTGCAGCATGTTGGCATCGGCGGCCTGTGCTGCGGTGTGCAGCAGCGACTTGTAGCTGTCGGGCAGTTCGTCGTACTTGGCCTTGTTGAAGAAGAAGTGGACCGTCGGGCCACCTTCCCACCAGCCGGGATAGTAGTAATAGGGCGCGACCTTGAAGAAGCCGAGCTTCTGGTCGTCATAGGGGCCGACCCATTCGGATGCGTCGATCGTGCCTTTTTCCAGTGCCGGGTAGATGTCGCCGCCGGCGATCTGCTGGGGAACGGCACCAAGACGCTCGAGCACCTTGCCGGCAAAGCCGCCGACCCGGATCTTGAGCCCCTTGATATCGGCCACGGTGTTGATTTCCTTGCGAAACCAGCCGCCCATCTGGGCGCCGGTATTACCACCCGGCAGACCGAAGATGTTATAGCCAGCCAGGAATTCGTTATAAAGGTCGATGCCGCCGCCGTGATACTGCCATGCGTTCATCGCACGGGCCGAAAGGGCAAAAGGAACCGCCGCGCCAAGCGCGAAGGTCGGGTCCTTGCCCCAGCTGTAATAGCCCACGGTATGGCAGGCTTCGACCGTGCCTTCTGTCACCGCGTCCTGCGCCTGCAGGCCGGGAACGATTTCGCCGGCCGCGAAGACCTGGATCTGGAACTTGCCGTCAGTGGCTTCCGACAGGTATTTCGACAGCACTTCCGCGCCGCCATAGATCGTGTCGAGCGATTTGGGAAAGGACGAGGTCAGACGCCATTTCACCTCGGGCATTTCTTGCGCGATGGCAGGAGCCGCAAGGGCCGCACCGGCCGCGGCAGTGGCGCTTCCCACCGCGGCGCGCGTCAGAAAGCCGCGCCGGTCGAGTTTGCTGTTGTTTTTCATATTTTCCTCCGAGTTGGTCAGCCTCTCCTGGCGGCTGATCGTGGCGAATGTTGCATGGCTTGGCGGGACGTGTCGAGATGCAGATGCAATGAATTTTCTCGTTTCGGCTCCGCTCGAAAACGAACTGCGACGACTTGGGGCCAGGGTCCGCATCTGGCTTATCTAGTAGCTGCAGAAGCGGGCTACCCAAGCCATTTGGTGCTGCCTATACTGGCTGAGGTTCGGGCGATTTGGGGGACAATAAATGCGCTGTCCATTCTGCGGGAATGTGGACACCCAGGTGAAGGATTCGCGTCCCGCCGAAGATAATGTGGCGATCCGTCGACGGCGATTCTGTCCGGCCTGTGGCGGCCGCTTCACGACCTACGAACGCGTGCAGCTGCGCGATCTGGTGGTGGTGAAGACAAGCGGACGGCGCGAGGACTTCGACCGTAGCAAACTGGAAAGGTCGATCCGCATCGCGATGCAGAAGCGCCCGATCGAGCCGGAGAGGATCGACCAGATGATCTCGGGTATCGTGCGACGGCTTGAAAGCATGGGGGAAACCGACATTCCCTCGAAGGTGATCGGAGAGATCGTGATGGAGACGCTGGCCCGGATCGATACCGTTTCCTACGTCCGTTTCGCCAGCGTCTACAAGAATTTCCAGGCGGCGGATGATTTCGACAAGTTCGTCTCGGAGCTGCGTCCCGGCACAGTAGAAGAGTGAGCGATATCAGGCACATGGATCATGCGCTGGGACTAGCCCGGCGCGGATTGGGCAATACCTGGCCAAACCCTGCGGTCGGATGCGTCATCGTCAAGGACGGGCGCGTGATCGGTCGTGGCTGGACCCAGCCGGGCGGGCGGCCACATGCCGAGGTGCGCGCCCTGATGCAGGCAGGTGAGGCGGCGCGTGGTGCAACGGCCTATGTGACATTGGAGCCCTGCGCGCATCATGGCAGAACACCGCCTTGTGCGGCGGCGCTGGTGCGGGCAGGGATCAGGCGCGTCGTTTCCGCCTTTACCGATCCCGATCCGCGGGTCTCTGGCCGCGGGCATGCCTTGTTGCGCGAAGCGGGGATCGAGGTCGTCGAAGGCGTGCGCTCGGCCGAGGCACGCGACCTGCAGCGGGGCTTCCTGACGCGCATGACGCTGGGGCGGCCGATGCTGACGCTGAAGCTCGCCAGCAGCTTCGATGGACGCATCGCGACGGCAAGCGGTGAAAGCCAGTGGATCACCGGCCCCGAGGCACGCCGGCACGTTCATGCCCTGCGGATGAGTCACGATGCAATCATGGTCGGCGGCGGGACAGCCCGGGCGGATCGGCCGTCGCTTAACGTGCGGGGCATGGGGTGTGAAAGGCAGCCGGTCCGGATCGTCGTTTCGGCGCGTGACATCCCCGACCTGCCCCCGGAAGGCGCGGAATTCGGGCCGCTCTGGCAATTGGCCGGCGATGCCGGGGTCGTCATGGCCCAACTGGGCTCACGCGGCCTGACGCGCGTCTTCTGCGAAGGCGGCGGCGTGCTCGCCGCGAGCCTTCTGCGCGCAGGGCTTGTCGATCAGCTGCTGGGATATACCGCCGGGCGGGTCATTGGCGGGGATGCCCGCGCCGCAATCGGTGCCTTGGGCCTGGAACGGCTGGCCGATGCGCCGCGCTTCCGGCTGGTCGAGATGCGCCGGATCGGGGCCGACCTGATGCATCGCTGGCTTCGCGATTAACGTCGCCAGAGCCATGAATGGGTGGCGAGTAGCCCTTGGGCCTTGGCCAAAAGACGCAGGCCGGGGCTGCCGCCCAGCGCCAATGTCGGATCTGCCAACCGCTCGAGCGCGATCTCGGGCGGGCAGGGCAAATCACTCAGCGGATCATGGTAGCGCGGATAGGCGATCAATGCCGTGTGGATCAAGGTGGACAGGTTGGCTTGGCCTCGGCGATCAGGAACGGGGCCCAGGTCGCGTGTCAGTCCCCAACCGGCATAGAAGGGGGCACCCAGCGTGGTCACCGGAATGTCGCGCATCAGTGCTTCGAAGCCCAAGGTCGAGGTGATCGTCCAGACCTCATCGACCTGCGCCATCAGCGTTGATGCGCTGCTTTGCCGTGCCACGACATCGGCGAGCCGGGCCAGATCGGCGTCGGGAATGGCGCCGGGCCGCAAGCCCGCTTCGACATCGGGATGGGGTTTGTAGATCAGAACGGCATCAGCGTTCTCGGCCCGGACCCGTTCGAGCAGGGCAAGATTGGTGCGTTCCGCCCCCGCGCCGAGACGGATCGAGGCGTCGTCCTCGACCTGTCCCGGCACAAGGATGCGACGACCTTGCGGAAGCTGGGGGAGGTTTCCGGCCAGATTGTATTTTGTGATCCCCGCGTCAATGATCGCGCGGGCGATCTCGCGGGCGCGTTCTGCCCCACCCGGCGGCAGAGGCGCCGCCATCAACTTTTCGAACCGGCTTTCGCGGGTCGGATCGTAATAGATCCCCAGATCGTCGGCGACGAGCGATAGCGGCGGGACAAGCGCCGCCCCAAGCCCGCGAGAGCGAATGAAACCGTCTTCGACCCGGATGGCGCCCGGCACTTCCCCGGATCTGTTGGCCCAGGTCAGGGTAACCTTTGGGCTTGCCCGGTCGGTGAAGCGGACGCCCTTTCCGCTGCCGAAGAAGCGACTGACCGACGGGCGTTTCCATAGCCGCATGCCAAAGGCCAGGTGCCCGGCATGATCCTGTCGCCACGCGCGGGCTTCGGCCTCGATCTGGTTGAGCGCTGCTTCGAAATTGGTCAGCCTGTCACCACAGGGGTCGTACCAGACGGGTGCGAGCAGATGACTGGCCGCAAAAAGCGTCTCGATCGTCGCCGCGCCGCGTCTGTGGAAGGAATGCGCGTCTTCGGAAAGCCCCCATCCCGCATAGAAGGGTTGTCCGAAGATCCGGGGGCGATGGCCCGCCAGCATGGCCTCATAGCCGAATTGTGACGACATCGCATAGACCCGGCTCGCACCTCGAAGAAGCGCCCAGGGCGATACCGGGCTGTCACAGAATTCTTCACCTGCCAACAGGTCTGCCGCGGTGAAATGGCCGGGCCGCAGGCCGCGGACGGTTTCGGGATGGCTGCGAATGACGATGCGCTGCCCCGGGTTTTCGTCCCTTGCTGCGCTGAGCATGGCCAGGAACTCGGCGCGTCCCGCCCCCAGAAGCGAGGCGTCGTTGCCCGTCTGGTCCACCACAAGGACATATCCCCGGTCGGGGGCAGGGGCTTCGGACAGGTGCGGGTTGTATTTCGAGAGATCCGCGGCGATCAGACGGTCGATCCCAAGCCGAGCGCGGTCCTTCAGTGCCTGAGCCCGACCCGAGGTGATCAGGGTTTCGATGTGCGAAGGCTGCTCGGGCCGAAAATGCAATCCGACCGGGTCGAGGATCAGCCCGACCGGGCCACGGCGTCCGGTCTTTTCCGAGGCCCTTCCTGGCAGGACCGAGCGCAGGAACGCGTCTTCCACCCGCAGGATCGGGGTGCCCCTGCGACGGGCCATGGCTTCGCCCCGCCATGAGGTCGGGCTTTCCCCCCAGACCCCGACCATGTCTTCAGGGCCCGGCAGGCCGGTTGTGAGTTGCCATCCGGCAAGTTTCAGGATGCGGCGGATGCGTGGCTGGCGGAAGAAACCGCCATTGTAAACGAAAAGCCGCCGGAGTTCACCGGCGGCCTTGGTCGTTTCGGGCATGGACTCAGAACCCGGATTCAGTCGTGCGGATCTGGTTGACCGGGGCAAGGATGACGTTGAGCGTCTTGGTCCACTGAACCATCGGCGCCTCGGTCACATAGACGGTGTCGCCGTCGCGGACGAGGAAGTCGCGCGCCATGAACATGCCGTCGGGCTTGGTCAGGTCAAGCACATACGCCATGCGTTGCGTGCCGTAGATGTCATTGCGCCCAAGGACGGCGCGCGCCACCGATTGCGGTTCTTCGCGCATGATGAACACGCCCTTTGGATCGGCCAGAGCCGTCTGAAGGCCGCCAACCATGGCCACGGCCTCGATCGCGTTGATCTGTTCGTTGCCCAGCGGAACCTTGGTCTGCCCGCCAAGCGCGCCAAGTGCAGTGAAGCTGCGCTGGTCTTCCTCGACAAGGATGATGTCGCCCGGGCGCAGCGCGATGTCGTTGCGCGAGTTGGAATAGAGGTCGCGCAACCAAACCTTGCCGCTATTGCCGGCACGCTTGACCGTGACCACGGCGATTTCGGGCTCGATCGAGACCCCGCCCGCACGGGACAGCATCGACGAAAGTTGCCGCGTCGGTCGTTCGATCGGATAGACCCCCTGCGCGTTGACCTTGCCCAGAACCGAGACGGTCGCGCCGTCGCCTGCGACGCGCGTGACCATGACCTGCGGATCGGGCGTCTGGGTTTCAAGCTTCTGGGTGATGATGCGGCGCAGCTCGTCGGGGCTGTTGCCCGCCGCCATGATCCGGCCCGCATAGGGCACGAAGATATAGCCCTGGCTGTCGACCTGAAGCTGCTGAAGCTGGGTCGAGCTGGTGCCCATCGACGCCAGCAGCCCGTCATCGACGTTTTCCCAGATCGACAGCCCCAGAACGTCACCGGGGCGGACCTCGTCGGCGCCGACCTGTCCGGCACGCTGGAAATCGGCGCTGAAACCATAGGTCGGAGAGAAGTTCGCGGCCCGGTTCACGCGGTCGTCGACCGCGACGATATGGCTGCTTCCCCCCTTGGCGACGGCGCCATCATAGATCTGGCCGCGTGTCGGGCCCGAGCGCGGCAGGCCGCAGGCGGATACGAGGATCACGGCACCCAAGATTGCGATCTGACCCAACCGGGCGGCCAGGCTGCTGCGCTTTGCCTGTGCAGCGCAGCCGTCGGCGCGCGAAAAGCTCAATGCGGTCAAGCTGTAACTCCTGTCTCTCTCGTCCTTGGGCGGGCTTTGCCCACCTCATTTTTGGGGTAAGTTAGATCAGCGCGGAGAAGTTTTCCATAATTTCTCCGAATCTATTCCTGATTGTGCTCCATCTGTTGCCGATATTTCCCACGTCCCGCCACGAGCGCATCATAGGGATCTTCGGGAGCGATCATCATATCGACGACAATGCGCAGCGCATGGGCGCGCGAACGATTGGAATAGAAACCGCCCGGGACCTGGCTGCTTTCCAGAAGAAAGTCCCGGTAGCGCCGATAGGCCCAGGCATTGGGGGCCATGGGATCGGCGAGGAACCCGGCCAGATCCTGATCCGAAACGAGACCCGGCTTGTCATAGACGGCGCGGCCCATGGCCTTGACCGGAAGGCCGCGCCATAGCGCCTGCTGGGCCGAGGTGGAGTTCACGGTGATCGTCGCACGCGCCTGGTTGAGCAGCTGCGCCAACTTTCCGCCGCGCACGAAATGAACCCGGTCGGAGATGCCAAGGCTGGCTGCCCGCTCGGAAATCGCCTGCCGAATGCCGCCCCGCCCATCCTCGAGCGGATGGGCCTTGAAGACGAGATGATGGTGGCGGGGGGAAGAACGGGCGAATTCGGCCAGGACTTCGTCGGTGAAATCCGCCATCCGGCCATAGGGGGAATGGGCGACGAAGTTCGAATCGTGTTCGAGTTGCATCAGCACGAGCACATAGGGAAAGCCGCCATTGCGCACGGCATCCGCTTCGCGTCGCTGGGCGATGACATCGATCGGCGTGAAGAGCAGGCGGCGAAAGTTCAGGCGGAATTCCTGGAACACGCTGATCTGGCGGTGGGTGCGATAGCCCTTGTATCGCCCGTTCTTGATCAGCACGAAGAAATGATAAAGCGCGCCATAGAACTTGTGCTGTCGCATGTCGCCCCAGCGCGCGGGCGGGCGGGACAGCTCACCGACCCGGCCGCGCAGCGCATTGCGCATCTGCCGCACCGGAATATCCATGAGCGCGGAATGACCGTTGGAGCCGCCACGTTCATAGGTGATCCAGAACGGTCTCAGATAACCCTCTTCGAAAACATGGAGGACCAGGCCGAAACGCTTGCCCGCCGACCGGGCAGCGGCGTGAACCGGGCGGACATCGCCGTAAAGGACGATATCGGTGACGCCCTTTTCCTTTATGATCCGTTCGAGATGGACAGGCCATTCTTCGGGCGGGGCGGTATGTCGGATGAAATGCGATGCATCGGACCAGAAGAATTCATCGCCCGCGTTGAAGCCGACCCGCCAGACTTCGGCGCCCGCGCGGCGCAACTGCCGGCCCAGTTTGTCAAAAAACGGTCCATGGGGGCCCTGAAGCATCAGGAACACGCGCTGCTCGACCGGCTTCAATGCCAGTTCATGCGCGAGCATGGGCTTCGGTGCGGGTTTCTGCACAGTCACATCATATTCCCGTCGCAGTCCCAGTGAATCGTTTAAGTGTCATTATGGCAAAGTGTTATTCTGCATCGCTCTTGAAAAACGACGAGCATTTCCGTGAATGCACCAATGTGGCTGACCTGTCACCAGCTTTCGCCCAAACTGCCCCGATATAGGCGTACCTTTGCTTGAAGAATGCACGATGACGCTCTACGTCTCGGCGCAGGAAACCAATTGGGGAGCAATCATGTTCACCGGGATCATCACCGATATCGGAACCGTCGAGCGCGTCGAGATGCGCGGTGACATGCGGGCGCGGATTGGCTGCAATTACGACATGACCGGGGTCGATCTGGGGGCCTCGATCGCCTGCGACGGGATCTGCCTGACCGTGATCGACAAGGGGCAGGGGTGGTTCGATGTCGATATCTCGGCCGAGACGATTTCCAAGACGGCGATCGGTGCCAATGGCTGGGCCGAAGGCAAGCGACTGAACCTAGAACGCGCCCTGCGTGTCGGCGATGAACTTGGCGGCCATATCGTTTCGGGTCATGTCGACGGCGTCGCCCTGATCGAAGAAATGCATGATGAAGGCGACAGCACACGCATCACCTTCCGCGCGCCGGATGAGCTTGCCCGTTTCATCGCGCCAAAGGGGTCGATCGCGCTCAACGGGACATCGCTGACCGTGAACGAGGTTGCGGGCTCGACCTTTGGCGTCAACGTCATCCCGCATACGCAAACGGTGACGACCTGGGGCGCGGTCAAGCCGGGGGATGCCATCAATCTGGAGATCGACACGCTGGCGCGCTATGTCGCGCGGCTGGCCGAGGCCGGTTGATGACGCCGGGCATCGGGCATAACGGCGGGCCTGGGATCGGAAGCGGCTTCCGCGCCCATTGCTGGAATGTCGCACGCCGGGAATTGCTGGGGGCGCGGCTGCCCGTCGAGATCGTGCGGATGCAGGTCAGAAGGGCCAGGCAGCTAGGTCTTGACTACAAGACCTATGCCGGCGTGCGGGCCACGACCGGGCGCGATCTGATTGCGTTTCTTTATTCTTCGAACGGGCTCGGCGTCTTTCGCAACGGGCAGCGGGTCGCCGCGCCGCAGGCCGATCGCATCGCGATCTCCGCCGCGTCACCTCACCTGGGCTGCGCGCCGCGACTTGCGCCCGAGGCTTTGGCCGCCCAGATCAATGCGGTGTCGGGACGCGGGCTCGCGCCCTTCGGCAGCAGTTGGACGGCGATGCGCGACGAAATGAAGTGCTGGCTGAAACAGCAGGGCCTTCCGGGCGATGCCGTGTTGATGATCGGCGAGACTGCGCATGAGCGCGAGATGATGGAAGCGGGCGGGCTGGCGGGTTTCGTGACCGGCCAGGCTTTCTTTGCAGGAGTTGCGGATGCAGTACGATAAACCCGGACCCGTCGAGACCGACTGGTCGGATGCGATTTCCCGGACCGAGGAAATCATCAACGAGGCCCGCAACGGCCGCATGTTCATCCTCGTCGACCACGAGGACCGCGAGAATGAGGGGGATCTGATCATCCCCGCCCAGATGGCAACGCCCGAGGCCATCAACTTCATGGCCATGCATGGGCGCGGCCTGATCTGCCTTGCCTTGCCCGGATCGCGCATCGACGCGCTGGGGCTGCCGCTGATGAGTCCCAAGAATTCCAGCCGCCATGAGACGGCTTTCACCATGTCGATCGAGGCAAGGGAAGGCGTCACCACCGGCATTTCGGCCCAGGACCGCGCCCACACGGTCGCAGTCGCCATTGATCCGACCAAGGGCGCCGCCGATATCGCATCCCCCGGACATGTCTTCCCGCTTCGCGCGCGCGAGGGCGGAGTCCTGGTGCGGGCCGGCCATACCGAGGCGGCCGTCGATGTGTCGCGGCTGGCCGGGCTGAACGCTTCGGGCGTGATCTGCGAGATCATGAACGAGGATGGCAGCATGGCGCGCCTACCCGATCTGGTGGCCTTCGCGCAGAAGCACGGGCTGAAGATCGGCACCATCAGCGACCTGATTTCCTATCGTCGCCGCCATGACAACCTGATCAATGAACGCAGCCAGACGACGGTCGAGTCCATTCATGGGGGCGAATGGGTCATGCGGGTGTTCGGGGATGAAACCTCGGGCGCCGAACATGTCGTGCTGACCAAGGGCGATGTGACCACGCCCGGCCCGGTCATGGTCCGGATGCATGCTCTTGATCCGCTGCATGACGTCTTGGGGATCGGACGCAAGGATGCGGGCGAATTGGGTGCCGCGATGCGGCTCATCGCAGATGAGGGCAGGGGCGTCGTGGTCCTGTTCCGCGATCTCGAAAAGAAGCTGCCGGTGCAGGGTGAGGTTTCGCCCCACGTGCTGCGGCAATACGGGCTGGGGGCGCAAATCCTGTCGGTGCTCGGGCTGTCCGAGTTGGTTCTTCTCAGCAATTCCGCTCCGACGAAGGTGGTTGGGCTTGACGCCTACGGCCTTTCGATCCATTCCACGCGTCCGATTCCCAAAGAGTAAGCCATGGCCGCCAGCATCGAACATTATCAACTGCCGTTGCCGCGCTTCGAAGGCGGCGTCCGGCTGCTGATCGTGGTCGCGCCCTATTACCGTGCGATTGCAGATGCGATGATCGAGGGGGCGAAAGCCGTCGCGACCGAGGCCGGGGCAAGCGTCGATCTTGTCGAGGTGCCCGGCGCGCTGGAAGTGCCGACCGCCATCGGATTGGCCGCTTCGCGCAGTCTTTATGACGGCTACGTGGCCCTTGGCTGCGTTATCCGTGGCGAGACGACGCATTACGATACGGTCTGCAATGACAGCTCGCGCGGGATCACCCTTCTGGGTCTTCAGGGCCATTGCATCGGCAATGGCATCCTGACGGTCGAGAATTACGAGCAGGCCGAGGTCCGTGCCGAACCGCACGGACAGAACAAGGGCGGCGGAGCCGCCGCTGCGGCCCTGCATCTGATAGCGCTGAAACGCGGCTGGGAAACCCGCCCCGTTCGGCAGAAAAGCGGCGAGAAGCCGGATATCATCCGCCTTGCGGGTGAACTAGAAGGACCGAGTGGCGCATGAGCGGGCAAGGTGGAAACCGGCGGAGCCCGGAAGAAAAGGCGGCCCGGCAGGCCCGCACGTCGGCAGCGCGGATGTATGCCGTCCAGGCGCTGTTCCAGATGGAATCGATCGGCCAGTCGGCGGATCGGGTGATGGCTGAATTCAAGCAATGGCGCATCGGACGTCTGGACGAGGATGAGGACATGGTCTCGATCGAGGCCGATCCCGCCCTGTTCAGCCGGATCGTCGACCAGGCGGTGAACTGGCAGGCCCGGATCGACCGCATGACGGATCGCGCCCTGGTCGAGAAATGGCCGATAGATCGCATCGATCCGGTCCTGCGCGCCCTGTTCCGTGCGGCCGGTTCGGAACTGGTCGAGCGCGGCGCGCCGCCCAAGGTGGTGATCTCGGAATATGTTCGGATCGCGCAGGCCTTCTTCCCCGAAGGACGTGAAGCGAAATTCGTGAATGCCGTGCTGGATCACATGGCGCGGGAGGCCCGCCCCGAGGAATTCTGACCGGGGCCGCACCGCGAAATATTTGGGCATTTCATCCGATCTGGCATAAGCTGGGCTTGTCAGCCGTCAGATCGGAAGCCCGCCATGCCGCGTCTGGTTAAACTTTACCTTGTCAGCATCGTCTGGGGCATATGCCTTGCCCTGGCCTTCACGGCGCTCCTCATAGGCTTCGACGTGGCGGGGCTGCGTGGCCTGGTGATCGAAACGCGCGGCGGATCAATCGCGGTCGCCATGCTCGCTATTTTCCATGCCCTGCTGTTTTCGGGTGTCCAGTTCGGCATATTCGTGATGCGTATGGCTTCGGACGACAATCCGCGCTCAAGGGGCGGGCGCCTTAAGACCACGTTGCAGAATCGTCGCGATTCATCGGCAATCCGTGTTTCTGCTGCAACGAAGCACGGGTCGGGGCATGGATGCCAGGCGTTATAGCGGCAGGAAAAGCCTGGTTTGTTCCCTGCACTGGACACATTGTTGCAAAAAACTGTGGAAAACGTGCAACAAGTAGCGTTCGCCAATTGGGCATATTGATTGCTTAATTATTGGGCGCGTATGCCTCGTTTCTGCCATTGTTACGAAACTCACATGTTTTGTGAAACCTGAGGTTGCGCGTTAGTCCCTGAGCTACTTCTAAAAATAATAGCGGACTCGCCAATGGCGATTGGTTTCATCACGAATTTGCTTGCTCCAATTTCCGCCGATGCGGCTTCACCACATCGATTTCACGATTTCGCGATGTCCCGGCTTCGCGCCGCGAGCCTTTATGAGGCAGCCGCGCGGGTCTAATTCTTTCCCCAGCAGAGATGCTCGTGGTCAGACAGGCTTTGATGGCCACGGACACGAAAACGGTTCAAAAGGACTGAAGACATGAAAGCTCTTGCTTACCTCGCTGGCGCCACGGCGTTGGCCGCTGCTCTTTCTTCGCCGGCCTTCGCCCAGACGGAAATCGCGACCGGCGCCAACGCGACCGGGATTTCTGACGTCAACGAACAGATGAATGATGTCGAAGATGCGGTGCGCGACGATTTTGATCGTTCGTCCGACGCCTATCGCTATGGCCCGCCAGATCGCGCCGAAGGCATCTACGGATCGGTCGCCCTGAGCTATGTCGGACGCACCGGCAACAGCGAAAACCAGGACTTCAGCCTGTCGGGACGCCTTTCGAGCAACGCCGGCGCCTTCTCGCAATCGGTCGGGATCCTGCTTGAATATGGCGAGGACAATAACGGTGACAAGGACACCGAGAAAACCTCGACGATCTATGAGGGCATGTACAACATCAACGATCGTTTCTACGGCTTCGCGCTGGGTCGTCTGACCACGGATTCGCTTGCCGATGACCCGGTCAGCCTCGATGACGGGGACACGTTCGAGGATCTGGACGGCCGGATGAAGCGCGACGCCTATTTCGGTATCGGTCCGGGCTATCGGATCATCAACAATGACACCACGGCCTGGCGCATGCAGGCTGCGGTTGGTATCCGTTACACCAAGCAGGTCGATGTGATCGATCCGGTCGCCGAGACTCTTGAACTCGACTCGGATACCGGCGTGGGCTACCTCGTGTCGTCGCGCTTCTATCACCGGTTCAGCGACACGTTCTTCCTGACGAACGACACCGACTACCTGACCTCGGATGCGAACGATACCGCGACCAACGAACTGGGTCTGAACTTCAAGATGTCGGACGCTTTCGCGACCCGCTTCTCGTACAAGACCGAGTATGTTTCCGATCGCGCGATCCGCACCGACAACACGCTGGGCGTGTCGCTGGTCTACGGTTTCTAAGACCCTCCTCCCTCCTCTCATGCAAATCGGGGCGGCCTTCGGGCCGTCCCTTCGCGTTTCAGGGCATGGTGGGGAAGGGTGGCGGGAACCACAGCAACCGTGGCAGCGCAGGTTTCCCCGAAAGCCTGGATGTCCAGGTGGGGACCAGATAACGAGACCAGGGCCTCGACAGAGCCAGCCCCCTCGGTGAAATTATAGGCCAGTGGAAAAAAAGGCCGCGCACGCGAAGAGCAGAAACCCGCCACCGCCGTAAATAGGCTTCCCGCCTTCCTGCCGCAAGGGCCGGACGTTTGAAAACAGCGGGCGGTCTTGTCAGATGTTCACGATTGGTTCATCATCCGGCCATGTCTGATCCATGCCCGAAGCCTCAGGATGACTTGTTGCAGCAGATGAAGGCCGGCCAGCGCCTTGCGCGCGGGGTTGCGCGGCTTTTGACATCTCTGGGCCATGCCGCGCTGGCCGAGTTCGTGCCCAGTGGTGGTCTTCGTGTCGACGTGATTTCGATTTCGCCCAAGGGCGAGATCTGGGTCGTCGAATGCAAGAGTTGCCGCGCCGATTTCGTTTCGGACCGGAAATGGCAGAACTATCTTGAGTTCTGCGACCGCTTCTTCTGGGCTGTCGACGGTGATTTCCCCGAAGACCTGCTGCCTGAGGAAACGGGTCTGATACGAGCGGACAGCTGGGGCGGCGAACTGGTCCGTCTGGGCCCCGAAAGCAGGCTTGCCGCGGCAAGGCGCAGTCGTCTTATGCGCGAGATCGCCCGCGTTTCGACGCTGCGCCTCTTTCAGGCGACTGATCCGCTTGGCGTCAGCGCTTCGGTTTCCTAGCAGGCTTGCCCTGTTTTCCGCCTTGGTTCATCTCGCGCGCGGCCTCGGCAGCGGCAAGCAACTCCTCGGCGATTTCCTCGGCTTCTTCCGGGTCGAAATCCAGAGGAAGATCAACGCCTTCCGCCTCGACATAAATCCGGACCATGCCGCGATCGGTGGGGCCGATCTGCAGGTTCGCGGCGACTTCACTTTCGCTGTTGATGCTCATTCTCGGGTCTCCGTCTGGCAAGGCATTTGCCGGTAAGGAACCTTGAATACATTGCGTGCGTTTTTCCGACAAGACGGGGTTGCATCCCCCGAAAACTGGCGCTAGTAACCGCGCCAGTGCCGCCTTAGCTCAGTTGGTTAGAGCGCTAGATTGTGGATCTAGAGGTCCCCCGTTCGAGCCGGGGAGGCGGTACCATCAAATCATGAAATCGTCGGGAATGCGTCTGGTTCGGAAATCGATCCCGTCCAGATTTTGCATGATCGTCTTCCCGCAGCTGCGGGAAAACCTTCTGCAATTTCGCATCCACGCATCTTCCGCATGGGTGAACGTGTCAGGCGTTCCGCCCCAAGCGCGCATGCCTGTTCGATGTCTCCGGGTCGCACCACATGCACGCCTAGGCTGACGATCCAGATAAACGGTGTTGATTGGATGCGCGGCAATCCGCTACCTTCCAGAACGTGAAAACATGACGGAGGAAATGTCGTGAAAGCCGAAGTCGTTGACAAAACTGACGCCGAAATCGCCCCCGAGACGAAGGTCGTCGTCAAGACAAAGGATGACATCAAGGAGCTCTTCACGGCAGTCGCGCGGCTGACCGGCAGCTTCGAAGAAATGTTCAACGATGTGGGGCCGGTTCTGACTCTGGGCCAATGGGCGGTTCTCGATCTGCTCGTGTCAGGCGGAGAGCACAGGCCCTTCGAACTGGGCAAGAAGCTCTCGATCTCGCGGCAACTGGCCTGGCGGACGGTCAAGAAGCTTGAAAACCTCGATCTCGTGGAAGTCGGGGGCATCGAGGAAAACGCGCGGGCGGTCAATATTTCGGCCAAGCAGGGTGCCTTCGATCTGATCAGCAAGCGCGATGCGATTTTCGAAAAGGTGGCGGCAGCGATGAACGAAAAGCGACCTGCAAGCAGCGTCGCCCCCGCGATGCGCACGCTTTCCGCGATCACCGCCATCCTGCAGGCGAGCAAGTCGGACGCCGGCGAAAGCTGAGCTATATGCCAGAAAAACGGCCCCCGCCTGTGCAGGGGCCCGTTCCGCAATCAGCCCTTGGCGATGCTTTTGCCGGGTATATGCCGCAGCCGAGCCAGCCGTGGCGGCTACCTCAGCCGCAATTGGCTTGCGCCGCTTCGCCTTTGCGGGCGGCAGGGGATATGGCCAGAATGTCGACGGCTGTCCCACTGCGACGCCAGTCATCGCAGCCGTCCTATTCCTGCAGTAGAAAATGGAGGTGGTAAGGGCGCAGACACTTTTGTTCGAGGTGATGGCTTCGTCCGGTCGGATGTCGATCCCGACGCGTCGGCAAAAATCCTGAACGACGCAATTGTTGTAAAGGCGATCGCGCGCGAAATCGACATAGGTCACATCATGGCCCGCGTAACGCCGCCGCATCTTCGAGAAGCCGGGAGCGGGTGACTCCGGGCTGAAGGTTCGGAAAAAGCAGCCTTGACGCGCTGGTGAAGTGAAGACGCCATGAACGAAACAGCGTTGCGCACATAGTTGATAATCTTCATCGTCATCATGACGAAGCAAATCCGCGAAGGTCTTGAATTCGCCAGGCGAGAGCGCGGAAAACTCTTCGCCGCTCCGTGGATCTTGGTCAATTTCGGGCCAGCGCGATCAGGCTTTCGGGCGCGGCCCGGCCTGCCATGGGGTAGGCCAAGATGACAGCCTGCGGCGAACTCCCCGGCAGGCTGAATTCAACAATTGGTGCATCCAAGCCGGGGCACGTTAGAAGCGTGTGGCGCCTTTCTCAGTGTGGGTCACTCACTTTCGACGCTAGCGGCCTTCCGAATTTTCACTCCCGCTCTCAGCGCAGGACGCCGCGCGCTTAATCTTCGTCTGCCGCCGCGGCTCTCCTGGCCCTCGCGGCCAGCCGCTCGGCGCGGCGCGCCGACATGGGGCTGTTCGCAGCCATCTTGGTTTCCAGCTCGCGGATGCGCGCCCCCTGAGAGATGACGAGCTTCGTCAGCACATCCACCATCCCGAGGCGAAGGTCGTTCATGTCGATCGGCGCCTGTTCCTTGGCCTTGCGGGCCAGCAGGTCGATGCCGAATTCCTGTTCGTAGAGCTTCAGGTCCTCGACATGGGCGTCGATGATGTTCTGGGTCTGGGAATAGTCCAGCGTCATGCCTGCGACATCGGGCAGGCTGGGACCCGCAAGCGCATCCTTCCACTGCATCATGTCGTCGAATTCGGTGCCCCTGGTCTTGCCTTCCTGCCGGTCATTGACCAGCGCGCGCAACAGCAGTTCGGCATCGCTGCGCCGCATGTAGCTTCTGTCCCGACGCACGGTCAGTTCGACCCCGAGATTGGCCAGGAAATCGGCCACGACGCTTTCGACCGCATCGTAATGGCGAATGGTGAGATCGTCGCGGAAATGGTCCAGCCAGTCCTTGACCCGCTCATAGCGCTCCATGAGGGTTTCGGCCATGGTCGGGTAGTCGAGAAGGTTGTCCTTGTAGACCTTGTGGACGACGCCCCATTGGCAATAGGCAGAGGGCAGCCATCCCGCGGGATCGCGGACATAGCCGACGATCTCGACCTCGGCATGTTTCTTCAGCTCGTCAAGGAAGGGCTTCAGGTCATTGGCGCGCGACCAGTAGGCCTCGTTCGAGAGAACGAAGGTCTTCAGCTTGTCCGAGCGGTGAAGTGCCTTCGCCTGGGCGAAGATTTCCTTGGCATGCAGGGCTTTTTCGGCATCGGATGCCTTGAAGAAGTCCTTCTGACCCAGCCGCCCGTTCCGCTTGCCCGCCTCGTCTCCGAGCCACCGACCGAAATATTTCACGCCCTGCTGCTCGAGCTGGGCCGAATGCTGGGCCAGAACGCTCTGAATGGCAGACGTTCCGGTTTTTCCCATTCCGATATGGATGACGAACTTCATTGCGGCGACGGCCTCTGACAATTGGGGTTGCGAACTGGGGAAGATGCCCGGAGCGGTCGGCGTAGGACTACGCGCCGCGGCCGGGCATCCGTTGGGGCAGGGCCGGGCTTACGCCTCGACCGCCTCTTCTTTCTTCTCGGTCGTCAGCTTGCGGATGGCGCGGGTCGCGCGGGCCAGCGGGCGTGCGGTCGTCGCGCTGATCTTGCCGCATTCTTCCTTTTCCAGCTCGGCGATGATCGTTTTCGTCAGGGTCGAAAATTCGGCCAGCGCGGCCTTGCCTTCGTCGGTCAGCGACAGCGGGCCATCTTCCTCACGGGTGACCAGGCCCTTCTTGACCAGTTTGGCGGCGACAGATTTGCCCGGCGAACGGCTGGAGCCTTCCGTGCCTTCGGCCTCGTTCAGCGAACGCAGAGCGGACCATTCCTGCAGCGTGACCTTGTGCGCGGTTCCGCGCAGCTTGCGATCGACGGCCGCGGTGAATTTCGCAACCGTGTCGATCAGGTTCTCAAAGCCGCTCTCGTCGATCGCGTCTTTCGCCGACTTGCCTGCGAATTGTTTGGTTTTGGTCATGATGTTTCCTTGCTGTTCGGTTTTCATTGAGGCGAGCTTGCCGAGGCTCAATCATCATGTCAACGCAATTTACTCGTGACGTCGATATTGGTCCAAAACGGGGTCCGGGCGGTCCTTGCGCGTTCTGCGGCAGAATCGGAGGGCGAGGCAGGGGGCCGGAAATTCTTTGCGCGCGTCACGATCGTGTGTTCACAAGGTGGAAAAGGCGCAACTGTTGGGCAGGGCGCGGCCTGGTTGCCACAGTCATGGGCTTGGCGCGCTTCCGATAGGTTCAAGATCGATCGGGGTCTTGCAACGACCCGCCGCCTTCCCCTATCAGGCTGCTGAAAACCTGGACCCCGGGTGAGATTCCCGGGTGGCTCTTCCGGCCGCCGATCCGCCGGACCATCTGATTGACCCTGAATTCGGTTCCGCAACAAGGCTTCGTGCCGTTTCGGACAGGGAATGGATTTTGCATGATTTCACTGGAGACCTATCGTCACGAATGGTTCGGCAATATTCGCCGAGACCTGCTTGCCGGGCTTGTCGTGGCCCTTGCCCTGATCCCCGAGGCGATCGCCTTTTCGATCATCGCGGGTGTTGACCCCAAAGTCGGGCTTTATGCCTCGTTCTCGATTGCCCTGATCACGGCGATCGCTGGCGGCCGGCCCGGAATGATTTCCGCCGCAACCGCGGCCACGGCCGTGCTCATGGGGTCGCTCGTGCGCGATCACGGGCTGGATTACCTGCTGGCGGCAACGGTGCTTGCCGGGCTCTTGCAGATCGGGATGGGCCTGCTGCGGCTGGGCTTCGTCATGCGATACGTTTCGAAATCGGTCATGACCGGCTTTGTGAATGCGCTTGCGATCCTGATCTTCATGGCGCAATTGCCCGAGCTTGATCCCGCCAGGGTGCCGGCGCTGACCTATCCTCTGGTCGCGGCGGGGCTCGCCATCATCTATCTTTTCCCGCTGGTGAACCGTGCGATCCCATCGCCGCTGGTCACGATCGTCGTGTTGACCGCGCTGGCGATCGGGCTGGGCTGGGACGTGCGCACGGTGGGCGACATGGGATCGCTGCCGGATGCCCTGCCGTCATTCCTTGTCCCTCAGGTTCCGCTGAACCTCGAGACGCTGGCCATCATCTTTCCCTATGCGCTGGCGGTTGCCGTGGTCGGGCTGCTTGAAAGCCTGATGACACAGAACCTTGTCGACGAGCTGACGGACACGAAGACCAGCCGGAACCAGGAATGCATCGGCCAGGGACTTGCCAACGCTGCGACCGGTTTCATCGGTGGCATGGCAGGTTGCGCCATGATCGGCCAGAGCATGATCAACGTCAAATCCGGCGGAAGGGGCAGGCTTTCCTGTGCCTTTGCAGGCGTCATGCTGCTGATCTTCGTGGTTTTCCTTGGGCCGCTGGTCGCGCGCATTCCGATGGCCGCGCTGGTCGCCGTGATGATCATGGTTTCGATCGGAACCTTTTCCTGGTCCTCGATCGGGTCGCTTCGGACCCATCCCCGGTCATCGTCGATCGTCATGCTGTCGACGGTGGTGGCTGTCGTCTGGACCCACAATCTCGCGATCGGCGTGCTGATCGGAGTGCTTCTGTCGGGGATCTTCTTTGCCGCCAAGATCGTCACGATGTTCCGCGTCACGTCAGAGCTGGCCGAGGATGGTCGATCCCGGACCTATCGCGTCAACGGCCAGCTTTTCTTCGGCTCGGTCGAGGATTTCATGGCGGCCTTCGATTTTGCCGAGAAGCCGGCCCGCGTTGCCATCGACGTGTCCGGCGCCCATATCTGGGACATCTCGTCGGTGCAGGCTCTGGACTCGGTGGTGCTCAAATTCCGGCGAGGCGGGGCCACGGTGGATGTGGTCGGCCTGAACGAGGCCTCGAGAACCATCGTCGACCGCTTGGGTGTGCAGAACCGCCCCGGCGCCATAGATGAGATCCCGTTGCACTGACCGGGCAAGAAAGCGGGGCGCGCAGTTCCAGGCTGCGCCCCGCTTCCGTCTTTCTTCGGCTCTTGAGCCGGAACGGCGAGATCAGAGCATCGGACGGCCCGCGACATAGGTCTGCGCCACCGACCTGTCGTCCCCCATGATCTGGAGTACGAAAAGCTCTTCGGCGAGGGTCTGGGCCTTTTCCATGCGCAGTGCCATGGCGGGGGTGGCGCGGCTGTCGAGGATGACAAGATCCGCATCCGTGCCGGGGGTCAGCGTGCCGATCCGATCCTCCATACCCAATGCCACGGCATTCCCCCGCGTCGCCCAGTGGAAAGCCGCAAAGGGATGCAGCTTCTGGCCGCGCAGCTGAAGGATCTTGTAGCCCTCGTTCAGGGTCTGAAGCATCGAATAGCTGCTGCCGCCCCCGATATCCGTCGCGATCCCCGAGGTGATGCCCGCCGCGCGCAGGCCGGCCTCGTCGAAAAGTCCCGAGCCCAGGAACAGGTTCGAGGTCGGGCAGAAGATCGCGCGGCTGCCGGTCTCGGCCATGCGGGCGATCTCGCGTTCGCGCAGGTGGATCGAATGGCCCAGTAGGATCTTCGGGCCGAGCAATCCGTAAGATTCGTAGATATTCAGGTAATCCCGTGCCTTGGGATAAAGACTTAGGGTGAATTCGATCTCGGCGAGGTTCTCGCTCAGATGGGTCTGGATATGGCAGTCGGGGTGCTCGCGAACCAGCGTTCCGGTCGCCTCCATCTGCTCGGGCGTCGAGGTGATGGCGAAGCGCGGGGTGATGGCGTAGCGCTGGCGGCCGCGGCCATGCCATTTTTCCAGCAGGCGCTTGCTGTCGTCATAGCCGCGCTGCGGCGTGTCGAGGACGGCCTCGGGCGCATTGCGGTCCATCATGACCTTGCCCGCGATCATCGCCATGTTGCGCGCCTCGGAGGCCTGGAACAGCGCCTCGACCGATTGCGGGTGGCTCGAGCAGAAGGCCACCGCCGAGGTCGTGCCATGCGAGAGCAGCAGCTTCAGGAAGGCGTCGGCCATGCGCGTGGCGTGACCCTCGTCGCTGAACTGCGCCTCGCTCGGGAAGGTATAGGTGTTGAGCCAGTCCAGAAGCTGCGCCCCCCAGCTCGCGATGACCTGCACTTGCGGGAAATGCAGGTGCGGGTCGATGAAGCCGGGCAGGATCAGGTTCGGGCGATGGTCGATCTCGGGCAGGCCGTCAGCGCGGAGATCCGCGTAGTCGCCGGTAGCGACGATCTTGCCATCCTCGACAAGCACCGCGCCGTTTTCGTGATAGGTGAAGGCATCCTCGGACAGGGCGGGGTCCGCATGGAAAGAGAGCGTCCGCCCTCGGATCAGTTGTCGCATTTGATTTGGGGAACCGGTGATGTGGTTTCGGTCAGCCGGCCGATCAGTTCGGCGGCGGTGAAGGCGGCGATGATCTCGGGGCGCTTGTCACGCGAATAGCCGGCGCCGATGGGACAGGTCAGCCTGTCGGTGTCCAGACCCTGTGCACGGGCAAAGCGACGGAACTGCGCGAGCTTTGTCTGGCTGCCGATCATGCCGATATAGGGGGCATCCATCCGGCGCAAAGCCTCGGCGGACAAAAGAAAGTCCAGCGCATGATCATGCGTCACGACGATATAGCTGGTGCCGAAGGGGGCCTTGCGGATCTCGGCCTCAGGCAGGGGGGTCAGGCGGGTCTCGCCGGTGGCCTGTGTCAATTCGCTTGCGCGTTGGTCGATCAGGATGGGCCGCAGGGGCAGCAGAGCGAGCGCGCGGCTGAGCGCCCGCCCGACATGCCCCGCACCGAAGATCAGCACCTGCGGATGGTCATCATCCGCTGAGATTGCCTTGACCCGGCACAGATCCAGTTCGACCCGACCGCCGCAGCACTGGCCGATCTCGGGTCCAAGGGGAACATCCATCCTGGCGCTGTCCTCGCCGCGCGCAAGCATCTGCCGCGCGCGGTCGATCGCCATGAATTCAAGCTGTCCGCCCCCGATCGTGCCCTGCGTCGCATCGCGCGTCACATGCATCGTGGCGCCGGCCTCGCGGGGCGACGACCCCCGCGTGCGGGTGATCGTGACCCGGATCATCTGAGCTTCTCGATCGCCATGAGAACGCGTTCCGGCGTGGCGGGGGCGTCGATGCGCGGGTTCTCGGCATAGCCGTTGAACGACGCGACCGCCATGTTCAGCGCCTGGAAGACCGAGATGCCCAGCATGAAAGGGGGCTCACCCACGGCCTTCGAGCGCTTGATGGTGTTCTCGCGGTTCACCGACCAATCTGCCAGCGCCACGTTGAAGACCTTGGGCCGATCCGAGGCGAGCGGGATCTTGTAGGTCGAAGGGGCATGGGTCTTGAGCTGCCCCTTGGCGTCCCACCACAGCTCCTCGCTGGTCAGCCAGCCGGTGCCCTGCACGAAGGCGCCCTCGACCTGGCCCTTGTCCAATGCCGGGTTCAGGCTGCGGCCCACGTCATGCAGCACGTCGGCGCGCTCGATGACATATTCGCCGGTCAGGGTGTCGACCGCGACCTCGGCGCAGGCCGCGCCATAGGCGAAGTAATAGAAGGGCCGGCCGCGCCCGGTGTCGCGATCCCAGTGGATCTTGGGCGTCTTGTAGAAGCCGGTCGCCGAAAGCTGGATACGGGCCATATAGGCGGTCTTGACGAAATCCTGGAACGGCATTTGCTCGGTGCCGATCTGCACCGTCTCGCCGATGCTGACGAGTTCGGGCGCAACGCCCTTGGCCTCGGCGGCAAAGGCGGTCAGACGCTCGATCAACTGCTGGCAGGCGTGCAGTGCCGCCATGCCGTTCAGGTCGGAACCGGACGAGGCCGCGGTGGCCGAGGTGTTCGGCACCTTCTCGGTCGTCGTCTTGGTGATCCTGATACGATCGATGTCGACGCCAAGCGCCTCGGCCACGACCTGCGCGACCTTGGTGTTCAGCCCCTGGCCCATTTCGGTGCCGCCATGGTTCAGGTGGATCGAGCCGTCCGAATAGATATGGACGAGCGCGCCCGCCTGGTTGAACCAGGTCGCGGTGAAGCTGATGCCGAACTTGACCGGGGTCAGCGCGATGCCCTTGCGGATCACGCCGCCCCGCGCGTTCCATTCGATCACCGCCCGCCGGCGCGCCTGATAGTCGCTGCTGGCTTCGAGCTCATCGAGAATGCGTGGCAGGATCTGGTCTTCGACCTCCTGATGATAGGGGGTGAGCTGGCCATTTTCGTAAAGGTTCAGCCGGCGGATTTCCAAAGGGTCGCGCTGAAGGGCGTAGGCGATGTCCTCGACCACGCGCTCGGCCATGATGACGCCCTGCGGACCGCCGAAGCCGCGGAAGGCGGTGTTTGAACAGGTATTGGTCTTCATCGGATGGCTGCGCAGTTCGACCGCCGGGTAGTAATAGGCATTGTCGGCATGGAACAGCGCGCGATCCGTCACCGGACCCGAGAGATCCGCCGAGAAGCCGCAGCGCGCGTAGAAGTCTCCGCTGACGGCGTGGATCTTGCCGGTCTCGTCATAGCCCACCTGATAGTCGATGACGAAGTCGTGGCGCTTGCCGGTGATCTGGAAATCGTCATCGCGGTCGGGGCGCAGCTTGACGGGGCGGTGCAGCTTCTTCGCGGCGAGGGCGGCGATCACCGAGAAGATGTTCATCTGCGTCTCTTTGCCGCCGAAGCCGCCGCCCATGCGACGCACGTTCACCACGACGGCATTGGCGGCCGTGCCCAAGACATGGGCGACCATGTGCTGCACCTCGGTCGGGTGCTGGGTCGAGGTGTGGACGATGACCTCGTCATCCTCGCCGGGCAGGGCAAAGGCGATCTGGCTTTCCAGGTAGAAATGTTCCTGCCCGCCGACGGTCAGGCGACCGGACATGCGGCGCGGCGCGCGGTCAAGCTCGGCCATGTCGCCACGGGCGAGTTTCAGTGGTTTGGTCACATAACCCAGCCCGGCATCGCGGGCGCTCATGGCGTCCAGGGCGAAGGGCAGTTCCTGATATTCGACCTTGGCCAGCTGACAGGCGCGGCGCGCCTGGTCGCGGGTTTCGGCCACGACTGCGAAGATCGGCTGGCCCAGGAATTGCACCTCGGGGAAGGCGAAGACCGGGTCGTCATCGAGCCCGTTGGGGCTGATATCGTTGACGCCGGGAATGTCCTCGGCGGTCAGGACAGCATGCACGCCCGGCGCCGCGCGCACCGCCGTGAGGTCCATCGTGGTGATCATGCCATGCGCCACCGTCGAAAGGCCCAGATAGGCATGCAGCGTGCCGATGGGCTCGGCGATGTCGTCGGTATAGTCGGCGCGGCCGGTGACATGTTTCTCGGCCGAGTCGTGGATGATCGAGCTGTGGGCAGTACCCTTGACGATGACGTCCTGTTTCATTCGGCTCTCCTCAGGCGATGTTCGGCGCCCGACTGTTCCAGCCAGAAGCGGCGGAAGAAGTTGGCGGCAAGCTGCTGGCGGTATTCGGCGCTGGCGCGCCAGTCGCTGAGCGGCTGGAAGTCGTTCGCCACGGCGCGGGCGGCGGCTTCGAATGTCTCGGCGGCGAAGGGCTGACCCTTCAGCGCGGCCTCGGCCTGTGCGGCGCGCCTGGGCGTCCCGGCCATGCCACCGAACGCCACGCAGGCGTCGATGATCGTCGCGCCATCCGTTTCCACACGGAAGGCGGCCGCAGCTGCGGTAATGTCGGCATGGTGGCGCTTGCTGACCTTGTAGGCCGCGATCCTCGCGTCGCCCTTCAGCGGGATATGCACCGCCTCGACGAATTCGCCGGGGCGGCGGTCCTGCTTGCCATATTCGATGAAGTAATCCTCGACCGGCAGATCACGCCTGCCCGCCTGGCTGCGCAGGGTGATCGAGGCCCCGAGCGCGATCAGCAGGGGTGGCGTTTCACCGATGGGCGAGCCATTCGCCACATTGCCGCCGATGGTTCCGGCGTTGCGCACCTGCCAGCCGCCGATGCGGCGCCAGTAATCCAGCGCCTCGGGGAAATGGGCCAGGATGAAGGGCTCGAATTCGGTATAGGTGACACCCGCGCCGATCGTGATCTGGCCCGGCGTGATCTCGATGCGCTTGAGGTCCTGCAGGTGGCCGATGAAGACGGCCGGAGAGATGTCCTTGAGGAATTTCGTGACCCACAGCCCGACATCGGTCGCCCCGGCTACGATGGTGGCCTTGGGGTTCTCGGCCAGCACTTCTGTCAGATCGGCGGCATCCGAAGGCAGGATCGCGCGATCCTCGCCGCGCGCGATGTCGACCCTGTCGCGCGGGATTGCAGCCAGTGTTTCGGTCACGCGGTCGCGTTCGATAGCCAGCGCATCCATGTGTTGCCCGCCCGCCTCGCTGGCGGCAAGGGCAGCTTTCACGATCGGCTCGTAGCCGGTGCAGCGGCACAGGTTGCCTTGCAGCGCGGTTTCGATCGCGCCCATGTCGGGGCGGGGGTTCTGCATCCACAGCCCATAGAGCGCCATCACGAAGCCGGGCGTGCAGAAACCGCATTGGCTGCCGTGATGCTCGACCATCGCGGCCTGAACCGGGTGCAGCCCGCCATCCGGGCCGCGCAGATGCTCGATCGTGACGATGTGGCAACCGTGGCACGAGGCGAGGAAGCGGATGCAGGCGTTGATCGGCTCATATTGCAGATGGCCGTGATGCAGCCGCCCGACAAGGACGGTGCAGGCGCCGCAATCGCCTTCGGCGCAGCCTTCCTTCGTGCCGGTCAGGCGCCTGTTTAGCCTGAGAAAATCCAGCAGGGTGTCGCGGGAGCCGGCCTCGGTCAGGCGGATCTCGGTATCGTTCAGTAAGAAGCGCAGCTCGCTGCCCATCAAATCCTCGCTCGGGTCGCTTTCAGAAAAAGCGTAGATGCGATTTGACCTTTGCGAAATCACCGATTGAGCATAAGACTTTCAGCCAATCATTGAAAGAAGCGGGTCGAAACCGTGCCATATCTTGAAAGTCTGCGGGTTTTCGTCCGCGTCATCGAACTTGGATCCATTACGGCGGGGGGGCGCGATTTGCGCATGTCTCCGGCAGTTGCCTCAAATCGCATCAAGGATCTGGAGACGCGCTTCGGCGTTCGGCTGCTTAACCGGACGACTCGCAAGCTGGTGCCGACCGAAGTGGGCCGCGCATTCTACGAAAGTGCGCGTCGCGTGATCGAGACACTGGACGAGGCCGAGGCCGTCGTATCGGGTTTTTCGGGCATGCCGCATGGCGCGCTCAGGGTCACTGCGCCGCTGGGGCTGGGGCGGCGGCTGATCTCGCCCCTGGTGCCGAAATTCTGCGAAGAATATCCCGGCGTCGAGATCCGGCTGCGGCTGTCCGACCGCAATGTGGACATCATCGCCGATGGGATCGACCTCGCCTTCTTCCTGGGCGAGCCGCAGGATTCAGCGCTGAAATGGCGCCGGATCGCGGAATGCAGAAGGGTGCTGGTCGCGACCCCGGAATATCTGGAAAAGCGCGGCACGCCCGAAAAGCCGGATGATCTGGTCAAGCACAATTGCCTGCTGCTGCGCTATCCGCGCAGCCCGGAATATTACTGGGTGCTGCACACGCCCGAGGGGCCGCAGAAGCTTTTGGTCCACGGCCATTTCGATGCAGATGATGGGGATGTTCTGACCGATTGGGCGCTGGATGGCTGCGGCATCGCGAACCGCCCGCATTACGAGGTCGCCGAGCATATCGCGACGGGCCGCCTGAAGCTTGTCCTGCCCGAATGTCCACCGTCGCCTGCCCAGTTCGGGGTCCTGACCCCGCATCGCAGGTTGCAGGATCCCAAGGTCCGGCTTTTCGTTGATTTCATCGCGCGCGAGTCCAAGCGCCATCTTGGCGCCTAGGGCTTCGTCCATTCCATGATATGGTGATAGGGCGCGCGGTTGTAGCGCGCGGCCCTGGTCGTCGCGTCGCCAGCGGGGTCCTCGCGGGCGGCCGGTTCGTCGAAATGGGCAAGCCGCAGACCCTGAGCCAGTAGCGGCTGCATGTAGGCATGCAGCGGGCGGTGCCAGTTGCGGATCAGGATGCCGCGCCAACTGACCCATTCCGCCCGCGGCTCAAGGTAATTGTCGATCAGGTAGCCGCGCGCGCTGTCGCCCTCGCCCTGCCATTTCCCGGCGGTGCTGAAGGAATTCAGGTTCGCGATCAGCAGGCTGCCGCCGGGACGCAGGACGCGGGCCATTTCCCCGATCGCACCGTCCAGGTCGTCGATATCGATCAGGGTCAGGTAGCTGACCACGAGATCGAAGCTTTCGGGGGCAAAGGGCAGGGCCTCGGCGCGGGCCTCGTGATAGCGGCCCAGCGGGTCGCGGGCCCGGGCGGTTTCGATCAGGCGGGCGGTCGGGTCGATGCCGGTCGCGCGGATGCCCAGCCCCGAGATCATCCGGCAGAAGCGCCCCTCGCCGCAGCCGACATCCAGAGCGTCCTGAAAGCCGCGGCCCCGGATGCGGTCCAGCATCGGGGCGTCCAGCACGTTGCGGCGTGAAAAATCGCCGGTCTCGCCCATGTCGGCGATCCAGGCCTCGGCGCTTTCGTCCCAACCATTGCCGCTGTCCATGATCCCGCCTCCGAGCTGTTGCGGCCATCACCTAGCCGAGGCGCGCGGCGGGGAAAAGGCCGGTCAGTTCGCGGCGAAGGCCTTGGGCAGGCCGCGATACCAGTCCATGATCGCCTGCCTTTCGGCAGGCTCCATGAAGCTGACATTGGCCGGCGGCATGGCATCTGTCACCCCGGCCTGGATATAGATCTCGCGCGCGGCGCGGGTGATGTCATCGGGGGTTTCCAGCAAGACCCCCTTTGGCGCGGTGTGGATGCCGTCGTAGCTGGGTTCGCGGGCATGGCACATGCTGCAGCGGCCCATGACGGCATTGTAGGTGTCGTCCCAACCAGGGGCCTCGACCATGGCCTGCTGGGTGGGCGTGAGCACGCGGGCCTCGGCCTCTTCAAGCGTCTGGCGGAACATCGGCGCAGTCGACAGCCACATGATCAGGATGAACAGGATCGCGGTCACGGCCCAGGTCCACCAGAGCATTCCCTTGCGGGCATGCATTGTGTTGAAGAAGTGCCGGATCGTCACGCCCATCAGGAACACGAGCCCCGCGATCAGCCAGTTGTATTCGCTGGCAAAGGCAAGCGGGTAGTGGTTCGACAGCATCAGGAAGACGACGGGCAGCGTCAGGTAGTTGTTATGGGTCGAGCGCAGCTTGGCGATCTTGCCATATTTCGGGTCCGGCGCGCGCCCGGCCTTCAAATCGGCCACGACGATGCGCTGGTTGGGCATGATGATCAGGAAGACATTCGCCGTCATGATCGTCGCGGTGAAAGCGCCCAGATGCAGCATGGTCGCGCGGCCGGTGAAGATCTGGTTGTAGCCCCATCCCATCGCGAGAAGCATCGCGAACAGCAAGAGCATCAGCAGGGTCGGGGTATCGCCCAATTTCGATTTGCACAGGAAATCATAGACCAGCCAGCCGATCGAAAGCGAGGCCGCCGAGATCAGGATTGCCTGCCAGGGCGCGAGTTCCATCTTGGCGGGATCGATCAGGAACAGTTCCGAGCCGACCCAATAAGTCACCATCAGAAGCGCTGCGCCCGACAGCCAGGTCGCATAGCTTTCCCATTTGAACCAGGTCAGGTGCTCTGGCATGCGCTCGGGCGCGACGAGATATTTCTGGATATGGTAGAAGCCGCCGCCGTGAACCTGCCATTCCTCGCCATGCGCGCCTTTGGGCAAATGCGGGGCTTTCTGCAGGCCCAGGTCGAGGGCGACGAAGTAGAAGGACGAGCCGATCCAGGCGATCGCGGTGACAACATGCGTCCAGCGTATCGCAAAGGCCAGCCAATCCCAGATCACGGCGAAATCGGACATGCATTGCTCCTGTCTTGTTGCGGAAACCCTAGCCCAAACCGGAGCTTCGCGGAAATCGGCACGAGTGCCGTGGCTGTCTTAAGCTGGCGTTGAAAATCATCTGTGCAGAGAACGGGCAGAAGCGGATGTCCGGCCGCCCGCGGGGGCAGGCTTGACCCGAGGAGGGTGCCAAGGCTAGAAGATGGCCAAGCGAGGACGACCTCCCCCAGGATGGGCAAGTTCTCTCGGGACGGCCCGAGCATTTTGGAGATCAAGATGCGCACGGTCGGTGATCGCATTCGTCATGCCCTCAGCTTCGAGATTCTGGGCCTTCTGCTGGTCACGCCGCTTGGCGCGCTGGCCTTCCATATGCCGTTCCACGAGATGGGGATCGTCACGCTGGTCAGCGCCACGGTCGCGACGGGCTGGAACTTCGTCTACAACTACCTCTTCGACCTGGTCTTGCGGCGGGTCTCGGGCACGACCGAGAAGCGCGGGATGGTGCGCGTCCTGCACGCGATCCTGTTCGAGCTGGGCCTGCTGGCGGTGCTGCTGCCCTTCATCGCCTGGTATCTCGGCCTGACGATCTGGCAGGCCTTCGTCATGGATATCGCCTTTGCGATTTTCTACATGCTCTATGCCTATGTCTTCAACTGGGCCTATGACCGGATCTTTCCGCTTCCGGAATGGAGCGCGCGGCCGGCGGAATGATAAAGAGGGGGCATTTGCCCCCTCTTTCGTTTTCGTGCGGGTCGCTCAGCTGCCGCGATAGGTCGAATAGCCATAGGGCGAGATCAGCAGGGGCACGTGGTAATGGTCCTGTTCGGACATGCCGAAGCGCAGCGGGATCACGTCGAGGAAGCGGGGCTTCGCCGCCTCATGCCCCTGTGCGTCGAGCCATGCTCCGACATGGAACAGAAGTTCGTATTCCCCGGTCTCGAACTCGGCCTCGGGCAGGATCTGGCTGTCTGTCCGGCCGTCATGGTTGGTCACGGTTTCCTTGATCAGGCGACGCTCGGGATCGAGACGGTAAAGCTCGATCTTCATGCCCTGCGCTGGCGCGCCCTTGGCGGTATCGAGTACATGGGTGGTCAGAAAGCCGGCCATCATGGGTCCTTTCAATTGGCGAGGCGGATGGTGGCCATGCGGGCCTCATCATTCAATTTGCGGGTGTCTGCGGTCAGCAGGTGGTGGTCGCGCACGACCGCGCGGCCTTCGACATAAACGGATTTGGCGCGCATCGGCGCGCAGAAGACAAGCGCCGCGACCGGGTCCCATTCGCCCGCGGCCGCAAGCTCGGTGATGTCCCACATCACCAGATCGGCGCGCATTCCGGGCGCAAGGCTGCCAAGATCGCTGCGGCCAAGGACGCGGGCGCCGCCGATGGTCGCGATTTCCAGCGCCTCGCGCGCGCCCATGGCGGCGGGGCCGTTCTTCAGCCGCGCCATCAGCATGGCCTGGCGGGCCTCAAGCCCGAGATGGCTGCAATCATTCGAGGCCGAGCCGTCGACCCCGAGCCCCACCGGCACGCCCGCATCGCGCATCGCCCGGATCGGCGCGATCCCCGAGGCGAGGCGCGCATTCGAGCAGGGGCAATGCGCGACGCCGGTGCCGGTGCGGGCAAATAGGTCGATTTCCTTGTCCGAGAGCTTCACGCAATGGGCGTGCCAGACATCGTCCCCGGTCCAGCCGAGGCTTTCGGCGTAATCGCCCGGCAACATTCCGAAATTTTCCAGAGAATAGGCGATGTCTTCGTCATTCTCAGCAAGGTGTGTGTGCAGGCGCACGCCTTTTTCGCGGGCGAGGATGGCGGCATCCCGCATCAACTCGCGGCTGACCGAGAATGGCGAGCAGGGCGCAAGCCCCACCTGCACCATCGCGCCCGGAGCGGGGTCGTGGAAGGCCGCGACCAGGCGCTCGCTGTCCTTGAGGATCGCGGCCTCGTCTTCGACCAGCGCGTCGGGGGGCAGGCCGCCCTTGCTTTCGCCGATCGACATGGCGCCGCGCGTGGCGTGGAAACGGATGCCGATCTCGGATGCCGCCTCGATGCTGTCGTCGAGCCGCGCGCCGTTCGGGAAAAGATAGAGGTGGTCGGACGAGCAGGTGCAGCCCGACAGCGCCAGTTCGGCCAGGCCGACCTTGGCGGATAGCCGGATGTCCCCGGGCGTCATGCGCGCCCAGATCGGATAAAGTGTGCGCAGCCAGCCGAAGAGCGCCGCGTCCTGCGCGGCGGGCACGGCGCGGGTCAGGGTCTGGAACAGGTGGTGATGGGTGTTGATGAGGCCGGGGGTGACGACGCAGCCCTTGGCCTCGACCACCTCGGCACCTTCCGAGGGAAGGTTCGTGCCGATGGCGAGGATCACCCCGCCATCGATCAGAACGTCTCCGCCCGCGATCTCGCGCCGGGCTCCGTCCATGGTGACGACCACCTCGGCCTTGCGGATCAGGGTTCGGGTCATTGCTTGTCCTCTCAATGTGCTTCTGCTGCGTGGCCGGCGGCGCGGATATCATCCTCGGACGCGGCGGGTGCGCCGTTGAAATACCAGTTCAATGCCACCGCCGAAAGCGTCGCGAGCAGGATGCCGGAATGGATCAGCGGGTGCAAAGCATGCGGCATCCACTGGTTGAAGTCCGGCGCGACCATCGGAATCATCGCCATGCCGAGCGAGATCGCGACCACGAAGAGGTTGTGCCGGTTGCCCGCGAAATCGACATTCGCGAGAATGCGTATGCCGGTCGCGGCGACCATGCCGAACATGACAAGGCCCGCACCGCCCAGCACCGTCGTCGGCAGGCTTTCAACCAGCGCGCCCATTTTCGGGATCAGGCCCAGCACGATCATGATCGCGCCGCCGGCGACGCAGACAAAGCGCGACCGGATGCCGGTCACGCCAACCAGACCGACGTTCTGGCTGAAGGACGTATAGGGGAATGTGTTGAAAAGTCCGCCAAGCGCGGTTCCCAGGCCGTCGACCCGCAGCCCGGCAGAAAGCGTTTTCGGCGTGACCTTGCGGCCGCAGATTTCGCCCAGGGCCAGGAACATGCCTGTCGATTCCACCATGGTCACGAACATCACCAGAAGCATCGTGGCGATCATCACGGGATCAAAGATCGGCATACCGAAATGGAACGGGCGGATGGGTGCGAACCAGGCGGCCTCGGACACGGCGCCGAAATGCATCATCCCCATGCCCGCAGCCAATGCGCCGCCGCCGATAATGCCCAGAAGCACTGCGATATTCGCAATGAAGCCCTTGCCGAAACGCGACAGCGCCAGGATCGCGCCCAGCACGACCAGTCCGATGATGATGTTTTGTGCCGATGCATAGGCCGGGTTCGGAACCGTAGGCAGCAGCTTGACGCCTTCGGGGGCCGAGCCTGCGGCAATGGCCGCGTTCAGCCATTCCTGCTGTGCCGGATCGACCAGCTTGGGTGCGGTAGGCCCGACCGGCAGGCCGAAGATCCAGTTGATCCCGATGGGCATCAGGCTGACGCCGATAGCCAGAATGACCGTCCCCGTCACCACGCTGGGGAAAAACCGCAGCAGACGGCTGACGAAGGGGGCAAGGAAGATCGAAATCACCCCGGCCGCGATGATCGCTCCGAAAAGCATCCTTGCGCCTTCGGTGCCCGGGGCCGAGCTTGCGATCGAGACCATCGGCCCGACGGCGGCGAAGGTCACGCCCATCATCACGGGCAGCTTGATCCCGAACCATTGCGTCGCGCCCAGCGACTGGATGATCGAGACGATCCCGCAGACAAACAGGTCCGCCGAAATCAGGAAGGCCACGTCCTGCGGCGAAAGCTGCAGGGCGCGGCCCACGATCAGGGGCACGGCAATGGCCCCCGCATACATCACAAGCACATGCTGGAAGCCCAGCGTGAACAGCCGGGGTGCCGGCAGGATTTCTTCGACCGGGTCTGTGACCCGGCCGGTTTCTGGCAGTGACATGGTTCTCCTCCCTATGTCTTGCTGTCTTTGCCCTGGGTCAGATTTCGACCTTTTGGGCGATGCCCTTTTGCTGGGCCAGTCTGACGACGGCGTTTGCGACGGCGAGGTCCTGCAGGCCGACGCCGGTGCCGTCGAAGATGGTCAGCTCGGCACCTTCCCGTCCGGGATGGGTGCCGTTCACCACCTCGCCGATTTGCGTGATCGCCTCCTCTGCGATCAGGCCGCTCGCGATGGCGTGCTGGTATTCGCCGATGCTGACGGATTGCGCGATCTCGTCGGTGAAGAGTGTCGCGCGGGCGACCAGCGCGGGGTCGAGTTCCTGCTTGCCCCTGGTGTCGGTGCCCATCGCCGCGATATGGGTCGGGCCCTTCACGTGCTCGTCCATCAGCAGGGGCGCGAAGGCCGAGGTGATCGAGATGATGACATCCGCCTCGGCCCCGAGGCGCGGCAGGTCCACCGCCTCGAAGGGCAGGCCCAGTTCGGCGGCGGTGTCGGCAAGGCGGGTCAGCATCTCGGGATGCGGGTTCCAGCCGATCACCTTCTCGAAGGCATGGGCGCGGACCGCCGCGCGCATCTGGAAGGCCGACTGGTGGCCCGCGCCGATCATCCCCAGCACCTTCGCCCCCTTCGGCGCGAGATGCCGGATCGAGACCGCCGAGGCCGCCGCCGTGCGCAGCGCGGTCAGAAGGTTGCCGCCCACCGCCGCCGCGACCCGCCCGGTATCGGCGTCGAACAGGAAGACCGTCGACTGGTGGTTGATCAGCCCGTGCTTCTGGTTCTGCGGCCAGTAACCCCCGGCCTTCAGGCCCAGGGTCAGGCCCTGCGCGTCGAAACCGCCCTTGAAGCCGTAAAGCGCGTCCTCATGGCCGATGGCCTCGCGCACCACGGGGAAGTTCCGGGCCCGGTCCGAGGCCATCGCGGCGAAGACCGCCTCGACCGCGTCATAGGCCGCCTCGGGGGTCATCAGCCCGGCGATCTCCTTTTCGGGAACGACCAGCATCAGTAGCCCTTTCCGCGCGCCGAGACCGGCCAGACCACCTCGACCTTGCCGTTCCTGACGCCGACATACCAGTCATGGACGTTGCAGGTCGGGTCGCAATGGCCGGGCACGAGGCGCAGCTTCTCATTGACCTTAAGGACGCCCTGCGGGTCGGCGATCACGCCATGCTCGTCCGAGCATTTGACATATTCCACGTCGTCGCGGCCGTAGATGAAGGGCAGCCCGCTATCGACCGATTGCGCCTTGAGGCCCGCGTCGCAGATCGCCTTGTCAGGCTTGGCGTGCGACATCACCGAGGTCAGGATGAAGAGCGCGTTTTCCCATTCGCCCTTGTCGATGCGCTGGCCTTCGGCGTCCTTGATGCGGCCGTAATCGGCATCCATGAAGGCGTAGGAGCCGCATTGCAGCTCGTTATAGACGCCCGAGCCGCTCTCGAAGTAATAGCTGCCGGTGCCGCCGCCCGAGACGAGTTCAGGCGAGAGGCCCGCTTCCTCGAGCGCGGCCACGGCCTCGCGCACCTGGGCAATGGCGGCGTCGAGCTTGGCCTTGCGTTCGGTGAAGCTTTCGATGTGCTGCATCGCGCCCTGGTAGGCCTGGATGCCGGTGAATTTCAGCCCCGGCGCGGCATCGACCGCCCGGGCGATCTCGACGACGGCGGCGGCAGTGGTGACGCCGCAGCGACCCGCGCCGCAGTCGATCTCGACGAAGCATTCGATCTGGGTGCCGTGGCGCTGCGCCGCCGCCGAGAGATCCGCCACATTCGCCAGGTCATCGACGCAGGTAATGATCCGCGCGCCGTATTTCGGCAGCCGGGCGAGGCGGTCGATCTTGGCCGGGTCGCGCACCTGGTTCGAGACCAGGATGTCCTTGATGCCGCCGCGGGCGAAGACCTCGGCCTCGGAGACTTTCTGGCAGCAGACGCCCGCCGCGCCGCCCAGCTCTTGCTGCAGCTTCTGCACGTCCACCGACTTGTGCATCTTGCCATGGCTGCGGTGGCGCATGCCATGGGCTTTCGCGTAATCGCCCATCTTCTTGATATTGCGTTCCAGCGCGTCCAGATCGAGCACCAGGCAGGGCGTCTGGATGTCCTTTTCGTCCATTCCGGGCAGGGCGGGAATGTCATAGCCGACTTCGAAACCGGCGAAATCCGTCGCGATCTTGTTCTGTGCGTTCATGACAGGTCCTCAGTTCCAGGGCAGGCGGTCGAGATCGACATTGCCGCCGGTGATGATGATGCCGACGCGCTGGCCGGCGAAGAGGTCGCGGTTCTTGATGATCGTGGCCAGCGGCACGGCGCTCGAGGGCTCCATCACGATCTTCATGCGTTTCCAGATCAGCTTCATCGCCTCGACGATCTCGTCCTCGGTCGCGGTCAGGATGTCGGTGACGTGGTTCTGGACGAAATGCCAGGTCAGCTCTTTGAGCGGCACCTTGAGCCCGTCGGCCACCGTCTCGGGGGCATCATCGGCGATGATGTGCCCGGCGCGGAAGCTGCGCGCGGCATCGTCCGCGTTCAGCGGCTCGGCGGCGAAGATCCGGGTCTTCGGCGCGAGGTTCGAGAGCGTCAGGCAGGTCCCCGAGACCATGCCGCCGCCGCCGATCGGGGCGACCACGGCGTCAAGGTTCTGGACCTGCTCGACCAGTTCCGCCGAGCAGGTGGCCTGGCCGGCGATCACCCGCCAGTCATTATAGGGATGGACGAATTCCGCCCCGGTCTCGGCCACGACCTCGGCAAAGACCGCCTCGCGCGAGCTGGTCGAGGGCTCGCATTCGACGACCCGCCCGCCATAGCCGCGCACGGCGTCCTTCTTGGCCTGCGGCGCGCTGCGCGGCATGACCACGGTGCAGGGGATGCCGCGGCGTCCTGCGGCATAGCTCAGGCAGGTGCCGTGATTGCCGCTGGAATGGGTGGCGACGCCCTTCGCCGCCTGCTCGTCCGAGAGCCCGAAGACCGCGTTCGAGGCCCCCCGCGCCTTGAAGGCCCCGGCCTTCTGCAGGTTCTCGCATTTGAAGAACAGCTCCGCCCCGGTCAGTTCATTGATGAAGCGCGAGGTCAGGACCGGCGTCACATGGACATGCGGCGCAATGCGCTTGCGCGCCTCGGCCATGTCCGCGAGCGTCGGGATATACATCTCGTCCCGCATCTCAGGCCGCCTTCCGAAGGGCCGTCACTGTGGACTGGCGGTAATGTTCCTGCGCGGCGGCCACGCCCGAGCCGAGGCGGATCGGCAGGCCCAGATCGGCCATGACCATCTCCGCGACCGAGATGCCCGACAGCGCCATGGCGTCGGTCAGGCTGCCCAGATGACCGATGCGGAAAACCTTGCCCGCGACTTCGCCCAGACCGGTGCCGAAGGCCATGTCGTAGGTTTCAAGCGCGTGGCTGACGATACGGTTGGCGTCAAAACCTTCCGGCACGCGGATCGCACTGACCGTGTCCGAGTAAAGTTCCGGCCGCGCCGCACAAAGCTTCAGCCCCCAAGCGTCGACGGCAGCGCGAATGCCGCCCGCGATGCGGTGATGACGGTTAAAGACATTCTCCAGCCCTTCGGTCAGAATACGCTCGCAAGCCGCGTTCAGCCCGTTAATCAGCCCGACCGGCGGCGTATAGGGGTAGCCGTTACGGGCATAGCCGGTGGCCATGTCCCGAATGTCGAAGAAGGTGCGCGGCAGTTTGGCCGCTTCCACCGCCGCCATGGCCCTCGGCGAGAAGCCGGTGATGGCGAGGCCGGGGGGCAGCATGAAGCCCTTTTGGCTGCCGGTGACGGCGATATCGACGCCCCATTCGTCCATGCGGAAATCCATCGAGCCGATCGAACTGACGCCGTCGACGAACAGCAGCGCCGGGTGGCCGGCCGCATCCAGCGCGCGGCGCACCGCAGCGATATCGGATCTGACGCCGGTCGCCGTCTCGTTATGGGTTGCAAGGACGGCGCGGATCTCATGGCCCCTGTCGGCGCGCAGGATCTCTTCGAAACGCTCGGCGGGGATGCCTTCGCCCCAGGGCGTCTCGACATAGGTGACGTCCAGGCGGTGGCGCTGGCACATGTCGATCCAGCGGTGGCTGAACATGCCATTGCGCGCGGCCAGCACCTTGTCGCCGGGCGAAAGCGTGTTGGTGATCGCCGTTTCCCACCCGCCGGTCCCGGTCGACGGGAACAGGAAGACCTGTGCCTCGGTCGACTTGAGCACCTTCTTCACGCCTTCCAGCGCGGGATGCAACATCCTGCCGAAAACAGGCGAGCGGTGGTCGATGGTCGGCATGTCCACGGCCTTGCGCAGTTCCTCGGGAATATTGGTCGGGCCGGGAATGAAGATCGGATTTTGACTGGTCATGGTGCTTCCTCCTGCACTTGTGACCCAGCCTAGTCCTCGCTGTCCATTGGAACAATTTTTCTGAAAAACATTTCGCAATCGCGGAAAAATAAGATATTAGGAAGAAATATCAGTGGTTTGCTGTTTTCCATTTTGGCAATCCAATTTTTCACCAAATGATGAAGCTGTCGAAAGAAAATCTTGAATGTCGTCTGAAATCCGCAAGAGAGGCCGCCCGAAGGGACGATCTACAGCATCGGAAGATTCCGGCGGCGTGCGCGCGCTCGACAGGGCGCTGGATGTGCTTGACATCATCGCTGGCGCGAACGGCCTGACGCTCAGCGAGATCGCGCAAAGGCTCGAGCAGGCCCCTTCGACTGTCCACCGCGTGCTGGTGACCCTTGCCGCGCGGGGCATGACGGAAACCGACGGTCAAAGCCAAGCCTGGCATGTCGGTCCGACAGCGTTCCGGCTTGGATCGGCCTTCATGCGCCGTTCGGGCCTTGTCGAGCGTGCGCGTCCTGTGCTGCGACAGCTGATGGAAGTGACCGGAGAAACGGCCAATCTGGGCATTCTGAACGGGGACGCGGTTCTTTTCCTCAGCCAGGCGGAAACACATGAGACGATCCGCGCGTTTTTTCCGCCCGGGACGCGCTCGCCACTGCATGCCTCGGGAATTGGGAAGGCATTGCTTGCGCATCTGCGCCCCGATGAGCTGCGATTGCTCATTCGGGACATGACACTGGAACGCTTTACCGACACGACGCTTTGCGATGTCGCTGCGCTTCAGAAAGATTTGGCACGGATACGGGAACGTGGCTATTCGCTCGACAACGAGGAAAGGACGCCCGGCATGCGCTGCATCGCCGCGCCGATCTTCGACGCGACGGGGGAGGCGGCGGCGGGAATTTCGGTCTCTGGGCCGCTTCACCGGATGAAAGATGACCGCATCGAGAAGATTTCGCGCGCCGTGGTTGCGGCAGGGGGGGAGCTTTCTCTTGGCATGACGTCCAGGCAGTGAACACGAATCGCTGTCACACTGTCGAATGACCGGCCATGCTGCTGGATTTCTTCATGAAATCAGTTCATTGTCGTTTTTTCTCTAGCTGGTTCGCCCCGCCTGGCCGCTGATTCACGGTGCGTTCACGGGGCCGTCCTAGCCTTTCCCTGTCATCGAGATTTGCGCAACGAACGCGAACAGGACAGGGGGGAATTCATGACGCACCAAAGCCTGGGTATGGCCACGGTCAAGTCGCCGTCTGCCATCCTTTTCCCGACCCTCGGATCATTGTCGGAAAGATCAGATCCCGCAGAGCCGGGCGTGGGGCTGACCGAACCTATTTACGGCGCCTGCTCGGCTGAAACCTATCGTGCCGCAGGCGCCCTTCACGCCGCCCATCGGGATGCGGGCGGTTTTCTGGACCAGGTCGATCGTTATGCCACGCCAGACTTCTGGCGACGAGACGGCGCCGTGAAATCCTGGCTTTATTCCCGCGACGAAAACGACATTCAGGCCGATCAGGATATTGATGCCGTCCGCGTCTTCTATCATGCTGGCCACGGTGCGATGGAACCGTCGGGCAGTTTCAGGCTGCCGATGGGAGCCCTGTCGAACGGGAGCGATGCTTGCCAAAGCTCGGAGCTGATGAGCTTCGGGGCGGATCGGCTGCGCTATCTCTTCTGGTCGGCCAGTCAATCCCTGCGCGTCGCAGACGGGCACACGCCACTCCGCAGCTGGGCGAAGGCAAATCGCGGCCTTCGAATGATGTTCGGCTTTGATTCAGTGGAATGGGACAGTTCAGATCAGGGCGACCTGTTCTGGAGGCATTGGCGGATGGGCAAGAGCTTTTCCCAAAGCTGGCTCGACGCGGCTGCCGATGTCTCGCAAGAGCAAATCCCGACCGTCTGCGCGATGGGGGAAACGCAGGATGAGGCACTGGCAAATCTTTACGGTGAGAACCGCTTCATGTCCGGCCGTGCCAAGTGTGACTGGTGGGCCTGGCGCTGGAACCTGCCGCTTTCGCAACAAAGGCGCGAGCCGCTTTCCCAACTTCCCGCCATGTTCCCGAGAATCAGGCTGGTCCATGCTGATAACGATCACGCGCTCGCGGCAGAAGTGTTGAAGCGTATGGGGGCCGGAATACATCTTCTGGAGCCCGTGCCCCGCGGCATGTCCATCAGCTTCGGGGATATGCGCTTCAGCCGTTCGGAGACGGGTTCGATCCTTCTGGAATTCGGCCGGCAGAGCCGGGGAGCGGGCAAGTCGCCCAACCTGCAACGCAGGCCGCTGATCAGCCAGGCCCGCGCAGCGTTGCGCCACCACGGTTTCGTGTTGCCACGTCAAAGCGATCATTGCTTCGATCGGATCTTGCTCTCCATGTCGGCGGGACGCAGCCTTTCGGGGTCGGGCAAGCTGCCCGAGACGATCGACGAAATCATCGTGCAGTTCAGGCAGACGATCGAGAACATGCCCGTCATCTCGGCCGATGCCGGATATTTGCGGGTCGTCTTCAGGGCCGATGGCAGCCTGCTGCGGATTGAATCCACCCTGCGGCAGGTTGCGGGCATTCGTCCCGCCATCGCGGCCGGGGTGATCGGGGACAGCGAGGTGCCGCAGCTTCTGGCGCAGAGTGCCGCGCGGTTGTTGCGTGATCTGGCGGCACGCGGCGCGGCACCGCTCAGCCTGCGGGCGATGCCGGGACTGACCGAGATCGGATACGGAATCCGCTCGAACACGGCCAGACTGATCGCCAGGGAAGCGGTCGAAGTGACCTGCGCACGCGGGTTTCGCAAGTGTTACTGGATCGAGTCTGACCTGGGGGACTGATCCAGTAGCCCGGGGGTGTTGGCAGACGCCCTCGGGCACATTGACATGCTGCCGGAAGGAGTGAGCATGACGGAGCATAGCCGTGAGGAGATCCTGCGTCGGATCGTCGCCACAGGGCAGGTTCATCTGGCGCGAGCCGATCTGGCAGGGCTTGATCTGTCGGGTCTGACGCTGGTTGATGCGGATCTGAGCTATGCGGATCTGACAGGCGCGGATCTGAGCGATGCGGAGTTGTCGGGGGCAAGCCTCTGGTCGGCCAAGGCCAAGGGGGCGAAGTTCTGCCGGGCCAACCTGTCGGGGGCGAATCTGGGGCTCGCGGTTCTGGACGGGGCCGACATGCATGATGCCATTCTCGATCATGCCGACCTGACGGGCACGCAGCTCAAGGACACGGATCTGAGCGGCTCGCAGATGCAGGGTGTCTGGCTTGATGCCATGCAGCGCGCCCTGGCGATCGGTGCACCGACGCTGCAATTTCCGTCGCGAACGAATGCTCCGATCAGGGTGCTGGACGAAAGGGCGCCCGCCGAGGTTCTTCTGCATCGTGGTGAGCGGCTGGAGCTGAGGCTCACCCAACCGGCGCGGCAGGTTACCATAAGGCAGGATGAAGTGTCCGGCCGGCCCGTGCTGCGGGGCCCAGAACCGCAAGGCGGGAATGGAGAGGTCCTGGTGCTTCGCTTCAGCGCGGCTGAACCCGGCCAGGCGAGGCTGCTCGTCGCTCGGGACGAAGGCGAACCAGCGCTCAGCTTCGATGTGCAGGTGGTGCCATGACGCGATCAAAGCCCCGAGCGGGTGATCCCCATGAGATTCGCCATCCTGAGCGTCGATACGGGATATTCCGGCGCGGCCATCAGTTCGAGACTGAAATCGGGCTCGATCAGGCGCAGCCGGCGCAGCGCATCAGCGGCGCCCACCTCGTCACCGCGACGATAGCGCAGGGCGGCAAGAAAGCGCAGGGAAGGCCGGTTGTCCGCAGCAAAGGCGTAGGCGGCTGCAGCGCTGTTCTCGGCATCGCCGAAACGTCCAAGGCGGATCTGCACCACCGAACGCCGCATCAGCCAGCAGGCCGGTCCCAGCTCGGCCAATGCGCCGCGCGCGCCCCGGTCCGCCGCCTCCAGCGCCTCGAGGTCGCGCCCGACATCGGTAAGGGCCTGCGACAGCGCATGGCAGGCCATTTCGTTATCGGGATCGGCCCTGCATGCGGCATTCGCAATTTCCAGTGCCCCGATCGCATCACGTCGCCAGGAAGCGGAAAGCGAGGCGACTGCCAGAACCACGGGATTGTTGGGGGCAAGCTCGCGCGCCTGTCGGGCAAAGGACTCTGCTTCGTCCGAGCAAGCCACCGGATCTTCTGTCAGCCGCTCGATGATCAATGTGTTGCGCAGGTAGGAGCGGAGGGCAAGGCTCACGGCATTCTCCTGCCCGGGGGGCAGAGAAGCAAGGACCTCATCCGCCGCTTCAAGGCGATCGCGCGAGTAACTGAAGACATCCCAGATCGGAAACGTGGTCCAGTTCGGCGAGGAAGTGCGGCGCGCCCGATCCAGAAGCGCCACGGTGATCTGTGCGATCGCATGGCGCATCGTGGCGGTTTCATCGGTGGCACGGATGGTGAACCGCCGTGTCCAGCCGCGCGCGCCCGACGCGATGTCGCGCATGACGACCATCAGCGAACAATCTTCGCCGGTGCTGTAGCACATCGCGCCAATTCTGGTGCCAGTCGCCGGTCCTGCGATCTCGATCTCGTCCGCAAGCATGGCCGGGATCATCTCGCAGGCACGGGATGCTGCCTCGTTGATGACCATCTCGCCGATGACATGGGCACGCGGTTCGTTCGTCTCCACGGGGTCAAGCGCGACGATGTAATGGGGCTGCGCCGAAGCGCTGGGCAGCGTCGGGGCATCTCCGAAAAGCGCCTGCCGGATGGATTGCGGGGCAGGACGAGCCGGCACAGGCTCGGGCGGAGGGGAAAGCTCGAGTGCTGTCGGGCCGTAATTGTCTGGCGTCAGGCGAAGACGCATGTCTCTGAGCCAGCTTTCGAACTCGGGGTCGGGAATGTCGATATCGGCGGCGAATTCGATCGGTGTTCCGCCTGCATCGTAGACGGGGGTCAGGTCGATGCGCACCTGTTCGGGATCAAGCCCGACCCATCCGACGCCTGTCAGGACGATGTCGCGCATTTCGCCCAGGCTCGTGCGCAATTCGCGCAGCATCTGACGCAGGCTGTCCGACCCCTGCTGCTTGCTGCGGTCGCTCCACAACAGGTCCTGCAAACGAGCCCGGTTCAACCTCAGATCGGGTGCGGTGCCCAGCAAGGCCAAAGCTCCACGTGCCTTCTGGCTACGGGGCGTCAGATCATCCCCGTCGGGCCCACGGACGCGGATCGATCCCATCAGACTCAGTACGGTCGTCATCGCGATTCGCATTATTCCCGGACATAAGGCTTAATATTCTAATGATCTGAAGAGATTCGACAACTTGCTCAACAGGAGTTGGATACGCTGTGGCCTTAACCAACGCACATAATGCACATAACGCGCACAATGCGCATAACGCTCACAACGCGCATGGTGTCGGTAGCTCGGTGATTGCCGAAGAAACCCTGTCCACAGCGCTCATCATCGCGAGGGAGGGAATCGCCGAAGCCGACCCGCCCCCGCCATCGAAGCCGGAGGCGGTCACGCTTGAACCCCTGAAACGGTTGCGGCGGATCGAGCCGCAATTCGCTCAGGCGATCCTGCTTTTCGACATGCTCGAGACGCTGACGGTCACTCCGCCACCGACCGACAAGCAGGCAAAGAAGACGAAGGTCGAGGCCAAGCTGGAAAAACGGAACACTCCGCTTCTGACCATCGACCTGCCTTCAGATGACAACTTCGCAGAAGAGCTCAAGCTGGTCCTTGGTTATGCGGATCTGAGACCGGAGCGACTGGCCGAGATTACAGTCCAGACAGTTGAGCTCGATTCGTTTTTCCTTTCGATCCTGCCGCTGAAGCCCCGGCGGGCGCCGGTCACCGAGATGCTGATGACCATGGTGGCCGATCTTGCCACCTCGGTCGTGCAATGCGTGAAACTGAACTTCGCGATGCCTCGGGCGGAAATGTTCAGCGACCAGGTCCAGCCCATGATCCCGACGCCTCTGCACGGAAGCTACCCCAGCGGACATGCGACGCAGGCATTCGCCTTGGCCATGCTTCTGGCGATCCTGACGCGAAAGGACCCCGACAAGCCGGTGGAGATCCATCCGGATAGTCAGCTTTTCCGCATGGCAGCGCGAATCGCGATCAACCGGACGGTGGCAGGCGTCCACTTCCCGATCGACAGTGTCGCCGGAGCGGTTTTGGGGATCACACTTGCGCGCTGGGTGGCAAGTCGGGCCGGAGTGACGGGCGAGCCCTGTCCCGCCCTGACCCTGCATGCCAACCGCTGGGGGGAAACCGCCCCGAACGGGAGCAGGGATTTCTATCTGGCGCGGCTCTGCGAGGTGATGAACAAGAAGAAAGGAAAGCAGGACCCCTGCCTGACGATCGGCGATCCGGTCACCGCACCGGTATCGAACATGCTTCGGGAATGCTGGGCCGAGGCCGGTAAGGAGTGGCGTAATCGATGGATCTAGATCGCAAGACTGATCGCATGCCGCGATTCGAGCTTGAGTCGGGTGAACCGGATCGGCTGCCCTCTGAGGTCTTGCCGATGACCGATTTCATGCTGAGCCCGCCCTGCGGTTGCGGCGGAGGGGCAGGGGAAAGCCGTCGTTCCTCTCGGACCGGGGACATTGCCGAGGCGCTGGGCAGGCTTTTCCGCTCGGCTTACGGGCCATGAACGGGGTGGACGATCTCGCGCTGGGCGCGAATTTTCATGACGAGGTCTGCAAGCTCCTGCCCGAGCTTGTCTCGTCTGAGGAAGAGTTCCCTTCGCGGCACGCTCTTTCGGATCACCTGTTGTCGCCTCAGACCCTGCCGCCAGACCCCGAACGATGTGCGATCACCGCTGTGATCGACCATGCCATCCCGTTCGCGCATCGGTTGCTGACGACCACGGGCGGATTCAGTCGCGTCGCCAGCATCTGGTTGCAGGAAACCCCCGTGACGAGGCGCCGCGACGACATTCCCTTCGGGCAGGAGTTCCGCGGCGCAGAGCTCGACAGGCTGCGGGGGGCGGGCACCGCGCATGTGCTGGACGAGGATTCTCTTTACCGCGAACTGGGCCTGCTGAACCCGGCCGGCAGGAATCGATGGCTGATGCGGGCAAAGACGCATGGTGCAGCTGTGATCGGCACGGCTGCGGGTTATCGGCCTGCAGACCCGAACGGACTCCAGCACCCGGTCATTGCCGTGGGCCTGCCCGATCGGGCGCTGGCGGACACGTCGGGTGCGGCCATGCCGCTGCTTCTTGAAACCGCGATTGCCTTCATCATCAGCCGTGCGAGGTTGCTCGCCAGGGAAATGAGCGCGAATGGAAAGAAGGTGCGCCCGCCTGTCGTGATCAATATCTCGCTGGGGATCACCGCTGGGCCAAGGGACGGCCATTCCCGTCTCGAACGTCTCCAGGACATGCTGTCTCGCGGGCCCGTGCCCGATCTCGGACCGGTGCGCTTTGTTCTGGCTGCGGGGAACACGCGGGCGCAGACGCTTCTGGGCGTGCTCGAGCCCGGGCAATCGATCGGCTGGCGACTTCCGCCCGACGATCGCACGCCCAGCGAGGTGCAGATCTGGTCGGCTGCCCTCAAGGCCGGAAGTCCGGCGATCAGCCTCGAGGTGACCCTGCCGGACGGGCGAATGGTCGCGTCGGATTTCGTCCCGCCGAAACACAAGGGTACCCAGATCGCGCGCATCTGCGACCCCGACGGCGGTGAACTGGCCCGCCTTGTCCTGCAGGCAGTGCCTCGCGGGTCGAAGCTGCGCCAATGCCTCTCCATCATCGCTCCACCGACCGTGGCCGAAAAGTCGGGCGTCGCGCTTGCCCCGGCCGGCACTTGGCGGCTGAGGCTCCGTGGCGTCACGCCCGGTCCCTGCGACATGGTCGTGCAGCGGGACGATCGGCTGATCGGTTTCCCACGCGCGGGAAGGCAGTCCTATCTGGTCGAGAAGGGCTATTCGCCCAGGAAGAAGAACGGCCAGTGGAAGGGGCCGGACCCCACGCCCGCGAAGACGCTGATCCGACGCAACGGCACCTGCAACGCCTATGCCTGGGGAAGCGAGCAGCTTCGCTGCGGCGCGGTCTATCTGCAGCGGCATCGCTTGCCGGGCTATGCGAGCCTCTTGCAGGACGGGACGGGCGGCGATGTGCTTGCGCCCTCGGATCGTGGACCGGCCTTGCCGGGCATGCTTGCACCGGGCACCCGTGGTGCCAGCATGCAGGCACTGAGCGGCACGAGCATCTCTGCCCCGCGCCTGACGCGCTGGATATCGCGCCGCTTCGCCGCAGGAGAGCGCTTTGCCGATCGCGCAGCGCTGATTGCCGCCGCCAAGGCTGCGCATCCATCGGAATCTGGCACACCGAAGGTCGAACCCGACCTGCCCTGGCCGCATTTCGACGATTAGGCAGACTGCGAAAAGGTGCAATTCGCCCTTGCAGCGCAGCGGATCATTGCCTGTACGGCCCGGCTGCGCTATCGGGGCGCAAAGCAAAGGGGACCCCGCACATGACCGAGCGCAAATCTGGCCTGTCCTATGCCGAAGCCGGAGTGGATATCGATGCAGGCAATGCGCTTGTCGAGCGCATCAAACCCGCAGCCGCCGCAACCAAGCGGTCTGGCGTGATGGATGGGTTGGGCGGCTTCGGCGCGCTCTTCGATCCGCGCGCAGCCGGTTACCAGGACCCGGTCCTGGTCGCTGCGACTGATGGCGTGGGCACCAAGCTGCGCATCGGGATCGACACGGGCGAGTTGGACGGGCTGGGCATCGACCTTGTCGCCATGTGCGTGAACGACCTGGTCTGCCAAGGCGCAGAGCCGCTGTTCTTCCTTGACTATTTCGCCACCGGCAAGCTGTCGGTCGATGAGGCCACCCGCGTTATCAATGGCATCGCCGAGGGCTGCCGCCGTTCGGGCGCGGCGCTGATCGGGGGCGAAACGGCCGAGATGCCCGGCATGTATGCCAAGGGTGATTTCGACCTCGCCGGTTTCGCGGTGGGCGCAATGGAACGGGGGGCCGCCCTGCCGGCAGGTGTCGCGGATGGCGATGTCCTGTTGGGGCTCGCCTCGGATGGCGTCCATTCCAACGGTTTCTCGCTGGTGCGCAAGGTCGCAGAGCACGCAGGGCTTGACTGGAATTCGGATGCGCCCTTCGGCACGGGCACGCTGGGGCAGGCGCTGCTTGTTCCGACGCGGCTTTACGTGAAGCCGGTTCTGGCCGCGATCCGCGCGGGCGGCGTCCATGCCGCGGCCCATATCACCGGCGGCGGCATCACCGAGAACCTGCCTCGCGTTCTGCCCAAAGGTCTGGGCGCCGAGATCGATCTGGACAGCTTCAGCCTGCCGCCGGTCTTCGACTGGCTGGCCGAAGCCGGCAATATCGCCGAGGCCGAAATGCTCAAGACCTTCAACTCGGGCATTGGCATGATCCTTTCGGTCGAGGCGGGGCATGCCGAGGCTATCGAATCCCTGCTGAAATCCGAGGGTGAAACCGTCTATCGCCTTGGCCAGGTCGTGCCGGGAGAGGGTGTGCGCTACAGCGGCAAGCTGCGGTGAAACGCGTCGCGATCCTGATTTCGGGCGGTGGCTCGAACATGATCAAGCTGGTCGAGTCGATGACCGGCGAGCATGCCGGCCGTGCTGTGGTTGTCGGCTCGAATGATCCTGATGCGGGTGGGCTTGCCAAGGCGGCCGCGATGGGCGTGCCGACATTTGCGGTAGATCACCGCGCCTACAAGGGGGATCGCGCCGCCTTCGAGGCCGCGCTGCTGGAGCCGCTGCTGGCGGCAGAGCCGGAGATCCTTTGCCTTGCGGGCTTCATGCGCATCCTGACGCCGGAATTCGTTTCGCGCTTCGAAGGGCGGATGCTGAACATCCACCCTTCGCTTCTGCCGAAATATCCGGGGCTTCATACCCATCAGCGCGCCATCGAGGCGGGCGATGCCGAAGCGGGGGCCTCGGTTCATCTGGTCACGCCGGAGCTGGATGCCGGTCCGATCCTGGGGCAGGCACGCGTTCCCGTCCTGCCCGACGACACGGCCGAGACGCTGGCCGCGCGTGTTCTGGTGCAGGAGCACCGGCTTTATCCCGAGGTTTTGCGGCGCTTCGTCCGAGGCGACCAGACACCGGTCCGGCTGACGGCAGCGTGAGAAAAGGGGCCCTAGGGCCCCTTTTTCGTAGGTGACGGACACTTTCGGAAGGACGCCGGTTCCGCCCCATCGAGGGGCGCAACCGGCGCGGGGGGCCATGCCCCCGATCCGGGCCCCTACTTTTCCGGGACGAGCCCGCGCGGCGCGAAGCGCAAGACCAGCAGTAGCACCAGACCCATCGCGACGAAGCGCATGTGCGGGGCGCTTTCCAGCAGGTGTTGGCGCAAGCTTCCGGCAGGCAGGGGGGCGGTCACCAGGTTCATGAGCTGCGGCCCCCAGACCTCGGCCTTGATCCACAGGAACCAGATCAGCAACGCGCCCAGGACCGAGCCCCAATTATTGCCCGACCCACCGACGATCACCATGACCCAGATGAGGAAGGTGTATCGCAGCGGGTTGAAACCGCCCGGCGACAGCAGGCCGTCGAACGTGACCATCATCGCGCCGGCAAGCCCGATCACGGCCGAACCCAGCACGAAGATCTGCAGATGCCGCGCCTTGACGTTCTTGCCCATGGCAGAGGCCGCGGTTTCGTTGTCGCGGATCGCGCGCATCATCCGGCCCCAGGGGGATTTCAGGGCAAGTTCCGCAAGGAGGATCAGCGCCAGAAGGACGATCCCGAATAGCCCGGCATAGAGCAGCTTCACCCAGATCGCGGAGGCGGTCGACGCGTCCATCCCCCAATCGGCCGCCTTCGCGACAAAGCCCGGATCGTTCTGCAGGTCGAGCTCATAGGGCACGGGCCGGGGAATGCCCGACATGTTCTTGACGCCGCGGGCCAGCCATTCTTCGTTGCGAAGAACCGCCACGATGATTTCGCCGATGCCGAGCGTGGCGATCGCGAGGTAATCCGATCGCAATCCCAGTGCGACCTTGCCGACCCCCCATGCGGCCGCGGCCGCGAAGAGGGCGCCCACAGGCCAGGACAGCAGGACTGGCCAGCCGAGTCCGCCGATATTGCCGGCCGAGGCGGAATTATTCGCCTCGATCGCCATGACGGCAGGATCAAAAAGGTAGCGGTAGAGCACGAAACCCAGAAGCAGCACCAGCGGCATCAGGAGAAAGCTCAGCGGCGCCTTGACACGTTTCCAGACCTGGCTGGCCAGCGCCAGCGTGCCAAGCCCCACGGCCAGTGCCAAAAGGACGCGTGGCCCGCCGGCTGCCCAGGCGCCTTCGACCGGCGCGGTGGCGACAAGGACGGGCCCGAGTGCCCCGAGTGCAAGAAAACCGACCACACCGGCATTGAAGAGCCCGGCATAGCCCCATTGCATGTTCACGCCCAAGGTCATGATGGCCGAGATCAGGCCCATGTTGAGTATCGTGAGCGCCGAGTTCCAGCTGCCCGAGAAGAGCGCGTTTCGCGTCGTCCCCTCCAGCACGAAAAGGGCCATGACCAGCAGAAAGATCAGCGGGGCGCGCAACGGGCTGGACGCATCGGCCTGACGAGTGTTCGACATTTTTCGGCCCCCTCTTAGTAGGCTTTGCCGCGGAACAGGCCGGTTGGCCTGAACAGCAGGACGACGATCAGGATGACGAAGCTGACCGCGAACTTGTATTCGGTGGAGAGAAGCTGCAGCAGCCCTTCGGGCTGGAAGCCCAGATAGGTCGCGATCTTCTTCCAGGGATAAGTTACCGCGACCTCGGAAAAGGCGACGATGAAGCCACCCGCGACCGCGCCCAGCGGATTGCCCAGCCCGCCCACGATCGCTGCGGCAAAGATCGGCAGCAGGATCTGGAAATAGTTGAAGGCCTTGAAGCTTTTGTCGAGCCCGTAAAGCGTGCCCGCAGTCACTGCCAGCGCGGTCGCGATGATCCATGTCAGCCGGACGATCCGCTCGGGGTCGATCCCCGAGAGCAGCGCCAGATCCTCGTTATCGGCATAGGCGCGCATCGCCTTGCCGGACCGCGAACGGCTGAGGAAACGGAACAGCGCCCAGCAGCTCAGGAATGTCACGACAAGCGTGATGACCTGGCTGACACGCAGCGACAAGCCTTCGGCGAGGCCGGACCATGCCTTGAAGTCCTGTACGCTTATCAGGAAACGCGCGCCGTCGTCGAAGCGGATATCATCCACCCCGATTACGAGGCGGGTGAGGCCGTTCATCAGGAACATGACCCCGACCGATGCCATCACCAGGATGATCGGCTCGGATCGCTTCTGGCGATAGAAACGGTAAACGACCCGGTCCGTGCCCAGAACGAAGACCGAGCAGAGCGCGATGCCGATCGGCAGCGCGAGGAGCGCGGTGGGCAGAGGACCAAGGCTGATGCCCATGGCCTGCAGCCCCCAGGTCACGAGGATGACCAATGCGGTGCCGAAGGCCATCGTATCGCCATGGGCGAAGTTCGAAAAGCGCAGGATGCCGTAGATCAGGGTCACCCCGAGCGCACCCAGCGCGAGTTGCGCCCCATAGGATGCCGCGGGGATCACCACGAAGTTCAGGATGGCCACAATGGCGTTCAGGATGTCCATGTCAGCCCCCAAGGAACGTGCGGCGGACCTCGGGATCGGCCAGCAATGCCCGACCGGTGTCGGTATAGCGGTTTGCGCCCTGCACGAGAACATAGCCGATATCGGCGATCTCGAGCGCCTGGCGCGCGTTCTGTTCCACCATCAGGATCGAAATGCCGGTGCGGGCGACCTCGATGATGCGGTCGAAGAGTTCGTCCATGACGATGGGCGAAACACCCGCGGTGGGCTCGTCCAGCATCAGAAGACGCGGTTTCGTCATCAGGGCGCGGCCGACGGCGACCTGCTGTCGCTGTCCGCCCGACAGCTCGCCCGCATTCTGCTTGCGCTTGTCGGCGACGGCGGGGAACAGGTGATAGACCTGCTCCATGGTCTCGCGGTAATCATCCTCGCGGATGAAGGCACCCATCTCGAGGTTTTCCTCGACCGTCATGGTCGGGAAGATGTTGTGGGTTTGCGGGACGAAGCCCATGCCCTTGTGGACGCGCTCTTGCGGTGTCAGCCGGGAAATGTCCTGGCCGCCCAGAAGGACTTCGCCTTCGCGCAGGTCCAGCATGCCGAAGACGGCCTTCATCGCGGTCGACTTTCCCGCCCCGTTCGGCCCGACGATCACGGCGATCTGGCCCTGATCGACGGTCAGCGTGCAGCCGTTCAGGATGTCGGCCTTGCCATAGCCGCCACGCATCGCGCTTGCGGAAAGATAGGGTTGGCTCATCCGATGTCTCCCGCCGGCTTGCCATCGCCGCCCTGGCCCGCTTCCGAACCCATTCCGGGCTGGGCGCCATGGCTTTCGCCGAAACTCGCTTCCTCGGCCAGTTCGGCGGCGACCTTGTTCTTGAGACCGGTGCCCAGATAGGCCTCGATCACGGCCTCATTCTGCATGATGCTGTCTGCCGAACCCTGGGCCAGGACCTTGCCTTGGGCCATGACGATCACCGGATCGCAAAGGCGGCCGATGAAATCCATGTCGTGTTCGATGACGCAGAAGGTGTAGCCGCGTTCCTTGTTCAGGCGCACGATGGCATCTCCGATGGTGCCCAGCAGCGTGCGGTTCACGCCGGCGCCCACCTCGTCGAGGAAGACGATCTTGGCATCGACCATCATCGTGCGGCCCAGCTCGAGAAGCTTTTTCTGGCCGCCCGAGAGATTGCCCGCTTTTTCGTCCGCGACATGCGAGATCGTCAGGAACTCAAGAACCTCATCGGCCTTCTTGCGCAGCGCACGTTCTTCCTCGCGGATACGCCCGCGACGGAGCCACGTGTTAAGCAGTGTTTCGCCGGCCTGGGCGCCCGGAACCATCATCAGGTTTTCCCGCACCGTCATCGACGAGAACTCATGCGCAAGCTGGAACGTGCGCAAAAGGCCCTTATGGAACAGCTCATGCGGGGCGAGCCCGGAGATGTCTTCGCCATCCATCACCACCCGGCCCGAAGTGGGCGGCAGGACACCGGCGATCACATTGAAAAGTGTTGATTTTCCTGCGCCGTTCGGCCCAATCAGGCCGGTGATCGAGCCGGTCTCGATCGTGAGGCTCGCGCCGTCCACGGCACGGAATCCCCCGAAGTGTCGGTGCAGGTCATGGACCTGAATCATGGTACTCCCCAGACCTCGCAATTTGCGCGAAGTAGCCCCTTTAAGGGCATGTTATAATTATCGAAAAGGCCCGGAAAAATCCGGGCCCCCCGTAGTCTTTCGCCGATGACTCAGCGGTAGCTGACAACGTTCAGTTGACCGCCCTTGAAATCGACCTCGCGGTAGACACCGGCGCTTTCGCCCGGCTCGACCAGTTCGACCGAGGTTGCGCCGACATAATCGACATCTTGCCCGGCGGCAATCAATTCCAGCGCCTTGCCCAGTTCGCCCGGGTAGATCTTTTCGCCCGGAGCGTTCGCGACTTCCATGACCTTGTCCTTGTAGGCCTTGGGGTCCGAAGACTTGGCGGCCTGCATCGACAGCATGATCAGCGCGGCCGAGTCATAGGATTCGCCGGCATAGGCCGATGTTCCGTCAAAACCGGCTGCCGTGGCAAGCTCAGCGAATTTTTGGTTGCCTTCACCTTCGGCCGAGGGGTTCTGGCCGAAAGAGGTTTCAAGCGCGGTGCCGAACTTTTCGACCAGCGTGTTGTTGACCATGCCGTCGGGCAGAACGAAGGTTTCGAAGGCGCCCGTATCCAGCGCACCCTGGATCACGCCCGAACCACCCTGATCGGCATAGCCGGCGACAACCAATGCGTCTCCACCTGCGGCCGCGAGCGCGGCGACTTCGGCCGAGTAATCCGCCTTGCCGTCGTCATGAGCGGCCACGATCGTCACCGAGCCGCCCTTTTCCTTGTAGGAATTGGCGAAGCTGTCCGCGAGACCCTTGCCGTAGTCGTTGTTCGTATAGGTCACTGCAACGCTGTTGATGCCCTTTTCCAGCACGATATCGGCCATGACTTCGCCTTGACGCGCATCCGAAGGTGCGGTCCGGAAGAAGAAGCCCTTGTCGTCGATGGAGGAAAGCGCAGGTGAGGTGGCCGACGGCGAGATCATGACGATGCCGTTCGGCACGCCGACCTTTTCAAGCGAGGCGATGGTTTCGCCCGAGCACATGCCGCCCATGATGCCCTTGACGCCTTCGGCGCTGACAAGACGTTCGACCGCGGCAACCGAAGCCGCGGCATCGACGCAGGTGTTATCCGCAACGACAGGCACGATCGTCGAGCCGTCCAGAAGCTTGCCGCTGTCCGACACTTCCTTCATGGCGAGTTCGGCACCCTTTTGCATCGCCGGCGAGATGGATTCCAGCGGCCCTGTCAGGCCCAGCGAGATACCCAGCTTGATATCTTCGGCTCCTGCAGCCCCGGCGAACATGGCACCGGCAACGCTGGCCAGAAGAAGCTTTTTCATTTTCAGACTCCCTGAATGGAACATTGTCCTGGCGGCAAGCTATCTGGGGAGCCGACAAAAGAAAAGTGCGCGAGATTGCAAACTGCCGGTCAAAAGCGTCAAAAAGTCAGGGATGACCGAAAGGAAATGGCGATCAGCTGGGGGTTTCGCCGGTGCCACGTTGTCGATAGGGGGTGCTGCCATAGGTCGCGCGGTAGCATTTCGAGAAATGCGAAGCAGAGGCGAAGCCGCTGGCCAGCGCAATTTCCATCACGCTCATCTGCGTCTGCATCAGCAGGTTGCGCGCGCGTTCGAGCCGCAGTTCCATATAGTAGCGCTTGGGCGAGCGCCCGACATAGCGCGCAAAGAGTCGCTCAAGCTGGCGCGGTGACATGTTCGCGTCCTGGGCCAGCCTCGCGGGGCTGATCGGGTCCTCGATATTTGCCTCCATGCGGGCGACCACTTGGGCAAGACGCGGGTGCCGGGCACCGATCCGGGTGGTGATCGAAAGACGCTGGTGATCGTCTTCCGAGCGGATCGAGGTATGGATCATCTGATCTGCGACCCGATTGGCCAATTCGTTCCCGTGGTCGCGCGCGATCTGGCGCAGCATGAGATCGATTGCGGCGGTGCCGCCGGCCGCGGTGATCCGATTGTCGTCCTCGACGAAGACTGTCCGGATCAGCGTCACGTCGGGATATTCCTCGGCGAAGCCGTCCTGATTTTCCCAATGAATGGTCGCGCGTCTGCCGTCCAGAAGCCCAGCTTGCGCAAGGACCCAGGCCCCGGTGCAAAGCGCCCCGATCCGGGTTCCCCGTCGTGCTTCGCGACGCAACCAGGCGAGCACAGGGCGCGTCGCCGCCCTGGATGCATCAAGCCCACCGCAGACCAGAATCGTGTCTCCGCGCTGTGTTTCGATCAGTCCGCCATCCAGCGCTATCCGTGTTCCGTTCGAGCAGCTCGCGAAATCCGCCTGCTCGCCAATGACCCGCCATTCGTAGAGATGCTGACATGAAAGCCGGTTCGCAAGCCGCAGCGGCTCAATCGCAGCGGCGAAAGAAATCAGCGTAAACCGTTCGAGCAAAAGGAAATAATAGCGCTGAGAGCGCATGACGGGCAGGCTGGTGCGCGATGAAATGGCTGGGTTCGTGTCTGGCATGAAGGCGCGTGTCCGGAATCAGCGGCAAAAGAGCAAGCGCCGCAGGTGTGCGCAAGGCTTTTCCTCGGTCCATCGACGCATTATACCGCACTCACCGTTTCTTAGGAGGACAGGATAATGGCAAAGCATCAAACCGGTTCCGCGACCCAGGCTTGGGACAAGCGTGGCTGGCGCGCCTATCCGCGCATCCAGATGCCCGATTATCCTGACAGCCCCGCTCTGCAGTCCGTCGAGGCGCAGCTGGCGCAGATGCCACCACTTGTCTTTGCCGGCGAGGCGCGTCGGCTCAAGGCATCGCTGGCGGAAGTCGGCGCCGGGCGTTCCTTCCTGCTGCAGGGTGGGGACTGCGCCGAGAGCTTTTCCGAATTCTCGGCCGACAATATCCGCGATACCTTCAAGGTGATGCTGCAGATGGCGATCGTGCTGACCTGGGGCGCGCAACTGCCCGTGGTCAAGGTCGGCCGCATGGCCGGGCAATTCGCCAAGCCGCGCTCGGCCCCGACCGAGAAAATCGGTGACGCGGAACTGCCGAGCTATCGCGGCGACATCATCAACGGCTTCGATTTCACACCCGAGGCCCGCATCCCCGATCCGCAGCGCATGCTGTCGGCCTATACGCAGGCCGCGGCTTCGCTCAACCTCCTGCGCGCCTTTTCGACCGGTGGTTACGCGGACATGCACCGGGTGCAAAGCTGGATCAGCGACTTCACCGGCGGCGAGGAAGCTGCGCGTTACCGCGATATCGCCGATCGCATCAGCGACGCGATGGCCTTCATGGCGGCTGCGGGCGTCACTTCCGAAACCGCCCACGGGCTCGGCACCGTCGACTTCTACACCAGTCACGAAGCGCTGCTTCTGGAATATGAAGAAGCCCTGTGCCGGATCGATTCGACCACGGGTCTGCCGGTGGCGGGGTCGGGTCACATGATCTGGATCGGCGATCGCACCCGTCAGATCGATGGCGCGCATGTCGAATTCGCGCGCGGCGTTCAGAACCCGATCGGGCTGAAATGCGGCCCCTCGATTTCGGACAGCGATCTCAAGACGCTGATTGCGAAGCTGAACCCCGAGAACGAGCCAGGCCGACTGACGCTGATTGCCCGCTTTGGGGCCGGTTCGGTCGGGGAGCATCTGCCGCGCCTGGTCAAGGCTGTCCAGTCCGAAGGGGCTAATGTCGTCTGGTCCTGCGATCCGATGCACGGAAACACGATCAAGTCGGCTTCGGGCTACAAGACGCGGCCCTTCGATTCGGTCCTGCGCGAGGTTCGCGAGTTCTTCGCCGTTCACCGCGCCGAGGGTACCATTCCCGGCGGTGTGCATTTCGAGATGACCGGTAAGGACGTGACCGAATGCACCGGCGGCGTCCGCGCCGTCACCGATGAGGACCTGTCGAGCCGCTATCACACGGCATGCGATCCGCGCCTGAACGCCAGCCAGTCGCTGGAACTGGCCTTCCTCGTGGCCGAAGAGCTTCGCAACCGCCGTGTCGCGGGCTTGCGTCACGACCTGGCAAGCTGACCGTCTGAACTGCGCGTCATTACCCAAGGGGCCGGGGTCAGCATGACCCCGGCCCTTTCTTGATGGCACGATCCCTGTGCCCATCCGGGCGAGAGTGAGGCGACGCTGCACAGCACTTCCCTGGCCAGGAACGCTCCCGCCATTCGATTTCGTCGATGGGCTGGCCGACGCGCAGCTGTCCGATGAAAAGCCAGACGAAGAACAGCGAATGGCACATGGGCGAGCTTTCCGATCTCGGGCCAGGACATCAAGGTTTCGTTCCCGTCGAGAACGGCCCGAAGACCGACGGCAGTGCCAGCGCCCTCGCAAGGCGCGGCGGGGCATTCCACCATGTCCGGGGCTCTCTGCCCGGCAAGGAAGACATGCCTCCACCGAGGTCTTTTTTTCATCTGAAACTGTCCATGCAGGGGGCGGCGTTGACCGGACGTCAAGCGCAAAGGGCATGCCCCATGCGGCAGGCTTGAAGACATTTCCGTCTGCCGTCTTCGACCATCTGGCGGCCGACCGTGAGACCTCAGGGGCCTTGTATTCTGCCGCAGGTGGCGAGTCGGAGAAAACCTTCGGCCGAAGCCCAGGGCACCGAGCGAGCTGCCGCCAACATCGGTTCCCGAGATGCATTCGGGGACCCACTTGGCCTTCTGGTCTCGGCTGCCGAATTCTCAGCCAATCGACGCTGCGCTGACAATTGCACTGACCCGGAGGCCCTTTGCGGGGCAAAGTTCTTTGATGATCCAGACGATTGATCGTGCACGCAGAGGAACGTCGCAGGGCGCAACTTCCCTGAGATCCCGAGGCAGCATGGGAACGCTTTGAAATGGTCGTGGCCCAGCTTCCGATCCGTCATCATGCCGAGGGCGATGCCGGGGTATCGAACCCGTCCAGCCGAATGGCTCGGCTGGCGCGCCCGACTTCCGTGCCGGCGGGCGAGAGGCGGCCATGCCTTGCGCTGCCATCTTGAGGCGATCGGGACAAGTCGGACACATCCTGAGATCTGATGAGTGTCAGCGTCGCGTCCGCCATCGCGATACATCGTTGGGGCGCATGCGGCGGCCGGCCTCTCGTATGTGACCATATTCCTCAGCTGTGGATATGCGTTTGTGGCGTCGTGTCGTTCCGGCTGACCACCCGGAACCGCGCCCGCCTTTCCGCGGGCGAGGCAGGCTCCTGCGGCGTGGGCGCGGGCTGCGGCTGCGCGTCCTTCCGAGCCGAAAGTGGCTGCCAACGCGAACTCGCGGAAACCGGGTGCACCGTCGAGGCAGAGGGCTCGACGACCATTGCACCCGGGATCAGGGGAATGACCTGATCGCCGACCAGATCAAAGCGTCGCGGAGATTGGCCGATTTCCCCCTCGGCGACCAGGCAACCCAGGGCGCGGCTCACGTCGCCCAGATCCGAGCGCAGCGGCAAGATGATCATCTTGCCGCCAAGCGCGGGGCGTCCATAGCTGGCCACGGAGACCAGCGAGATTTCGGCAATTTGGGGCCCCTTGAACACGCTTTCGAGCACATCTGACAGGCGACCGCGCGAGCTTGTGTTGAGGAAGGCGCAGATGGGCATGCCGCGCACCTCCATCCCCATCAGGTCGTTCAGGTGTCGCCCCGCCAGCCGAAAACGCGCGGCCCCCGGGGCAATGCGTTCAAGGATGAAGGCATGTTCGATGGCGCGACGAATGCCACTGGGATCGATATCTGCGCGGGCAGGAATTGCACGCCCTTCGCGCAGACCGTTCCAATAGCTGCGCATCTCGGAAATGATCCTGTCGGCCTGGATCGGCCCGTAATCCGACAGATGCAGAAGCTTGCCCTTGCCGTTGCCCTGTTCGCACAACCGGCCCTTGGCGTCGAAACCGCCCTCCGTGACATTTTCGGACATTCTTTGACCAACCCAACCGCTGAAACATTTGAACTACGAGCCCGATTCTAACGCCTGTTCCGCATTGTTTCCGAGCGATTTCTTCACCAATGGTTAAAATCGACCAGCCCTCCGCGCGGGCCTTGACCATCATGCCCGGCCTGCGTCATTCAGGCGCCTCGAATGAGAATGCAAATAAGAAAAAGGAGATCAGACGAGATGGAACGCAGCGGGCTTCTGGTCATCCTTTCATCGCCGTCGGGTGCGGGAAAATCGACCCTCGCGCGCCGGCTCATGGAATGGGACCCGACCTTGCGCTTCTCGGTTTCTGCGACGACGCGCAAGGCGCGTCCCGGCGAGGTCGAGGGCGAACATTACTATTTTCGGGACCGCGAGGAATTTCGCGCCATGGTCGATGCAGGCAATATGCTCGAACATGCCGAGGTTTTCGGCAATCTCTATGGCACACCGCGCGAACCCGTCGAAGAGGCGATGCGGGCTGGGCGCGACACGCTTTTCGACGTGGACTGGCAAGGTGGTCAGCAGATCCGGGCATCCGCGCTTGGCGCGCATGTCATCTCGATCTTCGTTCTGCCGCCAAGTCTTGCCGAGCTTGAGCGTCGGCTCGTCTCGCGTGGACAGGATGCCCCCGAGATCATTGCCGGACGCATGCAGAAAAGCCGGGATGAAATCAGCCATTGGGCCGAGTACGACTATGTCATCATCAACGAGAATATCGACCAGAGTACCGAGGCCCTGAAGACGATCCTGACAGCCGAGCGCCTGCGGCGCGCCCGCCAAGTCGGTCTGGGTCCCTTCGTGCGCCGCCTGATGGAGGAAGAGGGACGATGAACTGGGAACTGGACGGGGCCGGACCACAACTGGCCGAGGATGCCTGGGTGGCACCCGATGCGCAGCTGATTGGCAAGGTGGTCCTCGAGGAAGGCGCGAGTGTCTGGTTCGGATCGGTCCTGCGCGGCGATAACGAAGAGATCCGGGTCGGCCGCAATTCGAATATCCAGGAACTGACCGTGTGCCACACCGATATGGGCCACCCGCTGACCATCGGCGCCGATTGCACCATCGGCCATCGCGCGATGCTGCATGGCTGCACCATCGAGGATGGCGTGCTGATCGGGATGGGCGCGATCATCCTTAACGGGGCGCGGATCGGTGCCGGCTCGCTGATCGGCGCGGGAGCGCTTGTGACCGAGGGCAAGGAGATCCCTCCCGGCTCGCTGGTGATGGGCTCCCCCGGACGGATCGTTCGCATGCTTGACGACGACGCGAAGGCAAAGATCCTGAAATCCGCCGAAGGCTACCGCCGCAATGCGGCCCGCTTTCGCGCAGGGCTGAAGCCGGTGACGCAAGAATGACCGCAAACGATCTGCGCCGCACGCTCGCGGCGGTTCCAATTCCCATGCTCGTCGCCGATGCCGAAACGCGCATGCTGGCGGCGAATGATGCAGCCGAGGTGCTTCTGGGGCCGATCGAGGCGACCCGTCCCTTTGTCACGGTGCTGCGCCATCCGGAAGTGAACACGGCGGTCGAAACGGTATTGGCGGGCGGGGACGACCGGATCAGGCTCAACGCCACGATTCGGACGCGTGAGGGTGAGATGCTGTCGGAAGTGACGGTCAGCGCGCTGACCGTGGGCCGCGCCCGCGCCGCCGCCGTCTCGATCGAGGATCGCTCGGGACATGAGGAGACCGAGTTGATGCGGCGCGATTTCGTCGCCAATGTCAGCCATGAGTTGCGCACGCCCCTGACCGCCCTCATGGGCTTCATCGAGACATTGCGCGGGCCGGCAAAAAACGACCCCGTCGCGCATGACCGATTTCTTGCGATCATGGAGCGGGAAGCTGGCCGGATGAACCGGCTGATCGGGGAGCTTCTGTCGCTGAGCCGTGTCGAGCAGGAGGAGCGTCGCCGTCCTCTCGAGCGGGTGGAACTTGCCGCGCTTCTGCGGGCGGCGATCACGACGCTCAGCCCGGCAGCCGATGCGGCGGGCGTCAGCCTCGAGCAATTCGGAACAGATCAGCAGGTGACCGTTCCCGGTGATTCCGATCAGCTGGTGCAGGTCTTTCACAACCTGATCGAGAATGCGCTGAAATATGGCGGTGGCGGGGGGCTTGTCAGCGTCAGCCTGGAGCGCATCGAGCATGAGCCGGTTCTGCGCGGTCCGGCCTGGGCGGTCACGGTTGCGGATCGCGGCGAGGGCATCGAGGCGCGGCACCTGCCCAGGCTGACGGAACGGTTCTACCGCGTGGATTCGCACCGCTCGCGCGAACAGGGCGGAACCGGGCTGGGCCTTGCGATCGTCAAGCATATCGTCAATCGCCACCGTGGCAGGATGAAGATCGAAAGCAAGCGCGGCGAGGGCAGCCGCTTTATCGTGCTCTTGCCGGAAAGTGCCGGTCGCAGCTGAGAAAGCAAAAAAGGCGGGGGCATCGAGCCCCCGCCTTTTTTCGGGGAATGCTCCCCGAGCGAGCCCTATTCGGCCGCGTGGCCGGTGATGTTCGAGGTTTCGGAATCGGGCTTCATGCGGAAGCCGCGCTCGAGCTGGTCGAAGGGCGCGACCGGATAATCCCCCGAGAAGCAGGCATCGCAATATTGCGGGCAGGATGTGTTCCGGCCCTGCGCCTCGCCGACTGCGCGGTAGAGGCCGTCGAGAGAGACGAATGCGAGACTGTCCACGCCGATCCATTCGCGCATTTCTTCGACCGACATCTGCGCGGCCAGGAGTTTCTCACGGTCGGGCGTATCGACGCCGTAGAAGCAGGGCCAGGAGGTCGGCGGCGAGGCGATCCGGAAATGCACTTCGGCGGCGCCGGCATCAAGGATCATGTCCTTGATCTTGCGCGATGTGGTGCCGCGCACGACCGAGTCGTCGACCAGGACGACCCGCTTGCCCTTGACCAGCGCGCGGTTGACGTTGAGCTTGAGGCGCACGCCCATATTGCGGATCTGCTCGGTCGGCTCGATGAAGGTCCGGCCCATATACTGGTTGCGGATGATCCCCATGCCGAAGGGAATGCCGCTTTCATGCGCGAAGCCGATCGCGGCCGGGGTGCCGCTGTCCGGCACGGCGCAGACCAGATCTGCCTCGACCGGGGCTTCGCGGGCCAGTTCCACGCCGATCTGGCGGCGGGTCTCATAGACCGAGCGGCCCTTGATGATCGAATCCGGGCGCGAGAAATAGACATGCTCGAAGATGCAGAAGCGGCCGGTCGAAGGTCCGAAGGGGCGCGAGCTTTCGATTTCGCCCTTGGAAATCACGACCATCTCGCCAGGTTCGATTTCACGAACGAACTCGGCGCCGATAATGTCGAGGCCGCAGGTTTCCGACGACAGTGCATAGCCCTCGTCGCCGATCTTGCCGAGGACCAACGGGCGGACCCCCAAGGGATCGCGCACGCCGACCAGCTTGGTGCGGGTCATGGCGACGACGCTGAACGCACCTTCGACGCGGCGCAACGCATCCTTCATCCGCTCGGGGATGTTGCGTTGGATCGAACGTGCCATCAGGTGGATGATGCATTCGCTGTCCGAGCTGGACTGGAAGATCGAGCCACGCTCGATCAGTTCCTTGCGCAGGGCCATCGCGTTGGTGATGTTGCCGTTATGGGCGACGGCACAACCGCCCATCGAGAAGTCGCCGAAGAAGGGCTGCACGTCGCGGATCGCGGTCGCGGCCTTGGTGCCGGCGGTCGAATAGCGGACATGGCCGATGGCGAGCGACCCGGGCAGGGTCTCCATCAGGCTTTGTTTCGTGAAATTGTCACGAACATATCCAAAGCGATGGGCGCTGTTGAAGCCCTGTTCGGCGTCATGCGAGATGATGCCGCCCGCTTCCTGGCCGCGATGCTGCAAGGCATGGAGCCCGAGGGCGACGAAGTTGGCCGCATCCGTGACACCGATTACACCGAAAACACCGCATTCTTCATGCAGTCGATCGGAATCGAAGGGATGGGCGAGGAATGGCTGCATCATCACCGGCTCATTGGGCTAGGGGGAGGGCAAATTTGTGGCGCGACTGCCGCTAACATAGGGACTTGCGCCGATGAAGTCACGCCCCGCCGGGTCGGCGGGGCGCATTTTATGTCACGAAATGGTCAACCCGCCTGCGATCCGATCAGTTTGCCGGCGCGGGCGCGGGCTCTGGGGTAGGGGTGCTGGTGTCCACGCTTTGGGTGGCAGCGCAGCCGCGCACAAGCTGTTCGTATCTGGAAACGACCCAACCCGGCGCATCTTGCGGGATCTGTTCGTCCATCTGGCCGGTCATCCGCGAAAAAACCTGGGCCGAGCGCGAATTGTCGACGACTTCGATCGGCTGAGACGCGATCACGCGATCATAGACGATGAAGGCCACGGCGACGAGCAGGATGCCCCGCGCCACCCCGAAAAGGAAGCCCATCCCCTGGTCGATCCCACCCAGAGCCGAGCGCTGGACGACCGATGAGAAAAGCGGCGTGATGATCGAGAAGACGACGAGCGCCAGCGCGAAGACCGCTGCAAAACCGGCAATCGTCGAGAGCTCGCAGCTATCCGCCAGGAACCTGTTGAGCCCCGGAACCTGCGCCACCATTGGCCGGACGGCAGGAGCGAAGATGAAGGCCAGAACCGCCGCGCCGATCCATCCGAGAATGGCCAATGATTCGCGGACAAATCCCCGCGCATAGGCCAGGATCGCCGAAAGGATGATCACGATCGCCACGATGCCGTCGATGATGGTGAAACCGTCCATTAACACGCCCTTTTTGTCTTCGTGCTGGCTGGCCAGCTCATCCGGCGCCGAATGTTTCGCCCACGAAGCCTGTCAAATCCGAAACGCGGTCGATCCGCATCCCCCCCACGCCCTCGACCTTTGTGGCCGCGGGCAGGATTGCTCGTGAAAAACCAAGTTTCTGCGCTTCTTTCAACCTGTTTTCGGTTTGCGCCACTGGACGGAGCGCGCCAGAAAGACTGATTTCGCCGAAAAGAACCGCTTCTGCGGGCAGGGCGGCGTCCTCGCGCGCGCTCAGCAGAGCCGCCGCAATCGCAAGGTCGGCGGCGGGTTCATTGACGCGCATCCCCCCGGCAACATTGAGAAAAACATCCAATCCGGCAAACGGAATTGCGCATCTTGCCTCGAGCACGGCAAGGATGGTCGAGACCCGTCCCGAGTCGAGACCGACGACGGTGCGCCGGGGGCTTGCCAGTGTCGAAGGTGCAACAAGGGCCTGAACTTCTGTCAGCACGGGGCGCGTGCCCTCGATTCCCGCATAGACGGCCGACCCGGCATTGGGCTGGCCGCGTTCGGACAGGAAAAGCGCGGAAGGGTTCGCGACCTCGGCAAGCCCGCCGCCCGTCATCTCGAAGACGCCGATTTCGTCGGCCGGGCCGAAGCGGTTCTTGTGCGCCCTGAGAATGCGGAACTGGTGTCCGCGCTCGCCTTCGAAATAAAGGACGGTATCGACCATGTGTTCGACGACACGGGGGCCGGCGATCTGGCCTTCCTTGGTGACATGGCCGACAAGCACGACCGTCGTCCCGCGCCTTTTGGCAAAGGTGGTCAGCTCATGGGCAACGGCCCTGACCTGCGACACCGATCCAGGCGCCGCCTCGATCTGGTCGGACCAGAGCGTCTGGATCGAATCGATGATGGCGACATCGGGGCGTTCGGCGTCGAGCGTGGTCAGGATGTCACGCAGCGCCGTCTCGGCCCCGAGCCGCACCGGCGCGTCGCCCAGCCCCAGCCGCTGTGCGCGCAGCCGGACCTGTGCGCTGGCTTCCTCGCCCGAGACATAGATTGCCTGTTGGCCCGATCGCGCGAAGGCGGCGGCAGCCTGCAGCAAAAGGGTGGATTTCCCGATCCCCGGATCACCCCCGACAAGGATGGCCGAGCCGGGAACAAGGCCGCCGCCCAGAACACGGTCGAATTCTGCAATGCCGGAATGAGCCCGGGCCGGTGGCGCCTCCTTGGTGGCCAGTCCCGAAAGCGGGATCGGCTTGCCCTTGAGCGTCCCCAGGCCGCGTCCGGGCCCCTGGGACAGCGGGGCCTCTTCTATGATGCTGTTCCATTCGCCGCATGCTTCGCAGCGGCCGGCCCATTTCCTGTGGCTGGCGCCGCAGGCAGTGCAAGTGAAAGCGGTGATCGATTTTGCCATGGCGCTTTACTGGCAGATTGCGCGGGGTCGCGCCATGGGGAACCGTCGGCGCTTCGGCGCCGCGATCAACTGACCCCCAGACCTGCGCGCATCAGAACGCGCCGGACGGGCGACACGGCGTAAAGGCTGCCAAGAGCGGCCGCGCGAATATCCCGAAGCGGGCGGGCCGAGATCATGCTGGCCCGGTTCAGGGCGTCGATGCCGACCAGGCGCGCCATCGCCTCGGGACGGCGGCGGCGGTTATAGGCATCAAGCGAGGCTTGGCTGCCGGGATCGCCAGCAGAGACGCTGAGCAGCGAGGCAAGATCCGCGAGGCTCATGTTCAGACCCTGTGCGCCAATCGGCGGCACGACATGGGCCGCCTCGGCGATGAGCGCGGTGCGCGGGGCTGTGAAACTGTCCGCGATCTGGCTGATGATAGGCCATTCCGTCAGCCGGGTGGCCTGGGTCAGGTGGCCGAGCACGCCGGCCGAACGGCGGTTCAACTCGGCGCCGAACGCCTCGGGGGACAGTTCGCGCAGCCGCGCCGTCTCGGTGCCGCGCTCCATCCAGACCACGGCAGAGGAGGGCTTGCCGTCCCGATCCGGCAGGGGAACAAGTGTAAAGGGCCCGCCCGAGCGGTGGATTTCGGTCGAGACATTTTCGTGGGGACGATCATGCGTGACGGCAAAGGCCAAGGCCTTCTGACCATATCTGATCGTGCGCGTTCCGATGCCAAGCATCTGACGCACTGGCGAATTGCGCCCATCCGCGCCAATCACCAGTTGCGCGCGCAGACAGCTTCCGTCGGTCAGCGTCACAATTGCTTCGCTGTCGCGGACGACCAGATCGGCCGTTCCCGTCCCGGGAAGAAACCGGACATTCTGCAGCGAGGACAGTCGGGCCGAAATTTCGCGCTTGAGCAGCCAGTTGGGCAGGTTCCACCCGAAGGGTTGATCGGATATTTCCGAGGCGTCGAAATCGCGGGTCAGACGGGCCTGCGATTCCTTCCCCCCCGCATCGATGATCCGCATGACCTGCAGAGGGGTCGCGTGGGGGGCAAGCCGTTCCCACAGACCCGCAGCCGCCAGAACCGCGATGGAGGGGTGCAGAAAGGCCGTGCTGCGCAGGTCCGAACCTTCGGCGGCCTCGTCGGTCACGGGTGGCGCGGGGTCCACGCAAGTCACGACATGCCCGGCACTGCCGAAGGCGGCCGCAGCGATCAGGCCGGCTATGCCGCCACCCGAAACGACGATCTGGCTATCCTGCATCTTGGATCAGAAGCCCGCCGCGTAAGCGACAAGGACGCCGAACACGGCCAAGGTGCCGACCAGGGCGATGAGGTTCAGCGCGGCCAGCCCCCAGATGGCGGTGGCCAGGGCCGAGATGACGATCAGTGCCGCAACGAACAGGAAAAGCACCGCGGCGGTGCGGGCTTCCTTGCGGGCTTCTGCGGGATCGATCTGAGTGGCGGCCATTTCTGCATTCCTTTGTGGGTGCAACGCCTAATTCTGGCCCTGAAGGCGTTTCTCGGCAAGGCCACGAAGAAAGCCAGTCAGGTCCATCGTGCGGTGCTGCACGTGGGGTCCGTGATCATGCAAGGGGTTGAGTTCATCCGGTCCGTGCCTGCCCGTACCGACAAGAACTGTTCGCATTCCCAGCGAATGCGGCACGGAAAGATTTCGCGGGTCATCTTCGAACATTGCGGCTGCGGCGGGGTCGAAACCGCTCGCCTCCATGACTGCGGCATAAGCGCGCGGGTCCGGCTTTGGGTGAAATCCGGTGGTTTCGATGCCGTGAACTTCGTCGAAAATGGCAAGGCCGCGATGGCCAAGCACGCGACCGGCATATTCGGTATCGGCGTTGGTATGCACGATCTTGCGCCCGGGCAGGTCGCTGATCAGCGCGGCAAGATCGGGATCGGGCGTCAGATGCGAAAAGTCGATGTCATGCACTTCGCGCAGATAGGGCAGGGGGTCCACGTCGTGCAATGCCATCAATCCCGACAGCGTCGTCCCGTGCGTGCGCCAATAGTGGCCGCGTATCCGGTTGGCCTCCGCCTCGGGGACGCGCAATTCCCGCATGACGAATGCGGTCATCTTTTTCTCGATTTGATCGAACAACCGCATCTCGGGCGCATAAAGCGTGTTGTCGAGATCGAAGATCCAGGTGGTGACATGATCAAAATTCATGATCCCTGCCTAAGCCTGCGGCAGGGAGCTTGCAATCCCGAGCAGGACAACAGATCGTGCGGACATGAAAGACGCCTATTCCCTGATCCTTTCCGCCATCGACAGCGGCATTTATCGCCCCGGTGACCGCTTGGTCGAATCCGAGCTGGCCGAGCGGTTTGGCGTGTCGCGCACCCCGGTCCGTGAGGCTCTGCAGCGGCTTGAAACCCAGTCGATGCTCAAGCGCGACGGCCGCAGCCTGATCGTCGCGACCCTGGATCATAACCAGCTTGCCGAACTTTATACCGTGCGGGCCGAGCTCGAGGCGCTTGCCGCGCGTCTGGCCGCGCTTCATGCAACCCCGGAAGAGGTGCGCGTACTTGCCGCGATGGTCGAGGAGGACAAGATGATCCTCGGCGATCCGCAGGCTCTTTCGCGCTCGAACCGGCGCTTTCATCACCAGATCCACCTTGCGTCGCATAACCGATATCTCGTGCAGCAGCTCGATCTCGTGCATCGCAGCATGGCGCTGATGGCCCGAACAACGCTTGCCGCCAAGGGGCGCGACGCGGTGTCGCTGGACGAACACCATGAAATAGTCGAGGCCATCGCCGATCGCGACGGCGGACGGGCCGAGGCGGCACTTCGCCGTCACATCTCGATGGCCTTCGAAACCCGCCTCAAGGAAGAGGCCAAGCGCGCGATCGAAATCGGACTGGACGAGTGATGCGGCTGATCCGCGATGCTGCGGATCTGGAAGAGGGCGCCGCCCACCTGGCCCATGTCTGCCCGGTCTGGGCGCGGGTGCTGCCCGAGATCGGACCACTGCCCCTGCGGCGCTGGGATGAAGGCTTCGTCTCGATCCGCGATGCCATCGTCTCGCAGCAGATATCGACCCATGCCGCGAATGCCATTGTCGCCCGGATGGTTGCGGCGGGGCTGGCCGACGAAGATGATATCGCTGCCGCCGATGACGACGCCTTGCGATCCGTGGGGCTTTCGCGTCCCAAGATCCGCTACCTGCGAGGAATTGCAGAGGCGAAGCTTGACTGGGAAGGGTTGCGCGATCTGCCCGATGAAGAGGCTGTCGCCTTGCTGACGGCCCTGCCGGGGATCGGACGCTGGACAGCCGAGATCTACCTGAAATTCGCGCTTGGCAGACCGGATATCTTCGCCGCCGCCGATCTCGCGCTCGCCGAATCCGCGCGCCTGCTTTACGAACTTCCGGATCGGCCCAAGCCTGCCGCTCTGATTGCCATGGCCGAGCCTTGGCGGCCATGGCGGGCGGTTGCGGCACGGGCGCTCTGGGCCTATTACCGGCTGGCCAAAGGACGCGAGGGGGTCAGATGACGCGCGAGTTGAAGTCGAAACGCAAGGGCCCGGCAAAAGCCGAATCCGTGGTGGTTTTCCTGCATGGTTATGGTGCCGATGGCGCCGACCTGCTGGGTCTGGCCGATCCGCTTGCGCCGCATCTGCCGAATACGGCCTTTTACGCTCCCGACGCGCCCGAACGCTGCATCAACAATCCCATGGGCTACCAGTGGTTTCCGATACCCTGGATGGATGGGTCGACGCCCGAACAGGCGCGTATCTCGGCGGAACAGTCATTTGCCGACATCAATGCGTTCCTCGACAAGGTGATTGCGGATGAAGGCATCAAGCCTTCCCGTCTCGCGTTGGTAGGATTTTCACAGGGAACGATGATGTCTCTGGAGGTCGCGCCCCGCCGCGATCACGAGCTTGCCGGGGTCGTTGGCTTCTCGGGCCGGTTGCTGGATCCGGACAGCTTGAAACGGGACGTGAAAGTGCGGCCTCCGGTCCTGCTCGCGCATGGCGATCAGGACCCCGTCGTTCCCTTCGAGAGCATGTCGATCGCGGCCGATGCCCTGACTGATGCGGGGTTCGAAGTCTACACCCATGTGATGAAAAACACGCCGCATGGCATTTCGCCGGACGGTCTTTCGGTCGCGCTTCAGTTCCTCATGCAGCGATTTTCCGCAAGGTCATGACGCGGGTTTCCAATTAGCTCTTGAACTGCGGTGCTCAGGGCATACCTTCAAATCAGGTACTGAGGAGTTCTTGTGATGGATATTGTCTGGATGGCGCTCGCGGCACTCGGTCTGGCCGGGATTTCCCTGGCAGCGATGCCCAAACCCCAGCCCCGCAAGGTAGCCGTTCGCGCCCGTCGCTGATCATCTCCCGTCAGGGCCGGTTCCGGTCGGTCCTGCCCCAGATCATCGGATCTGCGATTTCGATCGAGTTTCCCGCAGGGTCGCGGAAATAGATCGACCTTCCCCCCTGAGGCCATCTGAAGTCGGATTCCACCGTGATGCCCTGCGCCTCAAGGTGGATGCGCCATGCCTCGATCTGATCCGCTTCGGCAGCCATGCAAAAATGCCCTTCCCCCTCGGTTCCGTGCGGGGGAACGGGAAGGCTTGATCCGGGTGCCGGTGGCTTGCGGGTCTCGTCGGGATTGAAGATCAGCAAGACTTGAGCACCGCAGCGGAAGAAGACGTGACGCGTCTCTGAGCGCGCGATCCGCTCAAGACCGATGATGTTGGTCCAGAATGCCTCGGCAAGATCCAGGTCTCGCGCATAGAGCGCGCTTTCCAATGTTCCCAGAACCGGCGGTGGATGTGACATGAGACGAGCATGCCACCGCGTTGCCCCAGGCGCCAGCCCGGGTCGGCATGGCGAAGTGAAATACCGCGCACGCCAAGTGAAAACCCCAATTCGAAATCTGCTTATCCTGTCATCTGAACATCTTGCTGTCCGCAGCTTGTTCGGACCTGACGCTGCCGATCGTGGCATCGTGCGGTTTGGCTGCGATGAGTGCTTGGAATGCATGCCCGATTTCTTCGGGCTCGCATCCGGCGCGGCCACTGTATTTCGGACATTCTCTCTTTTCGATTTGCCGACCCCGAAAGCCTGCCTCGCGTGTCACGTCGATGTCACGCATTCGGGGTAATCCGTTGGCAGGACATATATTCAGGGTCTTGTCAGACGGCGGTCGCGATATATAGTCGGCCTTGAAGAGATACCGACAAGTTCCTGGCAGGCGAGGCAGAGGGCCGATGCTGGACGACCATCGCGATTTCCGGACCCAATTCGTGCGTGAGCCTTCGAACTTGCGCCATCATCCTGCGCTTGTCTTGAACGCGGATTTCCGGCCGCTGAGCTATTATCCGCTTTCGCTCTGGCCCTGGCAGGAGGCGATCAAGGCCGTCTACCTGGACCGGGTTCAGATCATCGCCGAATATGATGAAGTAGTTCGAAGCCAAAGGGAAAGCATACGCATCCCGTCGGTGGTCGTTCTGAAAGATTTCATAAAACCTCAGAAGCGCGTGGCATTCACGCGCTTCAATCTTTTTCTGAGGGACGAATTCTGCTGCCAGTATTGCGGCGCGAAGGGGGAATTGACCTTTGATCACGTCGTGCCCCGTTCCCGGGGTGGAGTGACCAGTTGGGAAAACGTGGTTGCCGCCTGTTCCCCTTGCAATCTGAAAAAGGCGAACAAGTCATTGCGCAATTCGGGCCTGAGGCTGCGCCGCGCGCCTCGCAGACCGACGCCCGAGGAAATGCATGCATGCGGTCGCCGCTTTCCCCCGAACTACCTGCACGAAAGCTGGATGGATTACCTTTACTGGGACACCGAGCTGGTGGTCGAATGACGGCCCGGCGCAGCCCTCCCGGCTAGGACGTCCCGGCGCAGATGGGGATCAAACGCTGCCGAAACCTCAGTTCAAGGGGCTTGATTGCCCTCACGGAGCGTTTGTGGCGGCTTCCGGCGAGAATCCCGGTTCTATGAGCTAGCGATCCTCATGCACCGCCAGGTGTCCGATCGCCGCAGCAAGCAGAGCAACCAGACCAAGGGCGAAAAAGGGGACGCCCACGGAACTGGCAGCCCAGATGGTCAGGCCAGAGGCCAGAATGACAAGCAGGATCAGGATCAGGAAATGCGGCAATGGCATGTCTTCCTCCAGTTCCGTCAGTATGTCTCTGAAAACGCGCAGGGGAAAGCCCGTTCTTGAGGAATTGCTTCAAACGTGTCCAAGCCGTCCCGGCCATCAATGTTCTTGAAATGTTCCCATGGCATGGGTATTGTCTGGTCATGTCCCTGCCACCTCGCAACCCAGATGAGCTTCTGCGCGCCCGTGGGGCAGATACCCGACCGGATGCGCGCTTCGAGCCCTATCACTACAGGCGCGAGCATGACGGCTGGGATCTGCCGCTTGATCAAGAGACGCTGAGGACCGAGATTGCGATCGAGAATGCGCGCTCGATCATGACCAGAAACAGTTCGCCCGACATTCCCTTCGATCGCTCGATAAACCCCTATCGTGGATGCGAGCACGGTTGCATCTACTGCTTTGCCCGGCCGAGCCATGCATATCTTGGCCTGTCTCCGGGGCTGGATTTCGAAACCCGGATCACGGCCAAGCCAAATGCTGCGCAACTGCTTGAGGCCGAGATCGGTCGACGCAACTATGCCGTGGCCCCGATCGCCTTTGGGACGAATACCGATCCCTATCAGCCGATCGAAGCCAAGCTTGCGATCATGCGCGCCTGCCTCGAGGTGCTGTCGGCGTGGAACCATCCGATGAGCCTCGTGACGCGGGGCGCGACCGTGCTGCGGGACCTCGACATTTTGGGGGACATGGCAGGCAGGCGACTGGTGACGACGGGTGTATCAGTGACGACGCTCGATCCGGAACTTGCTCGGAAACTTGAACCCCGTGCGCCGACGCCCGCCACCCGGTTGCGCATGATCGAGGGGTTGGCCAAGGCCGGAGTTCCCGTCCGAGTCATGGTCGCGCCCGTCATACCCGTGCTGAACGAACACGAGATGGAACGGATCATGGCAGCGGCACGCGATGCAGGGGCTCGGTCAGCAAGCATGATCCCGATCCGCCTGCCGCTTGAGGTTGCGCCATTGTTTCGGGACTGGCTCTTGCGGCATCATCCCGGCAAGGCCGCCCATGTCATGTCCCGTATCCAGGCGATGCGTGGGGGTCGTGACAATGATCCGCGCTTTGGCACAAGGATGCGCGGGCAAGGGCAGGAGGCCGATTTGCTGCATCAGCGTTTTCGGCTGGCACGAAAAAGGCTGGGCCTGCTGCGCGAAGACCCCGTGCTTGATTGCAGCCTTTTCGCGGCCCCGCCCAGGGCGGGCGATCAGCTTGCGCTTTTCTAGCGTTCGGCCATCAAGCCGGTGATCCGGGTGGCTATCTCATCCGTGCTTGGCCTGACTTCGGGCATGCGCGAAGTCAGTGCCTCTCGCATCGCGGCGAGGTGCAGTGGGGTTGTTCCGCAACAGCCACCTATGATGCGGACACCAAGGTCTCGGGCGAGAACGGCAAACTCTGCCATGATCTCGGGCGTGCCGTCATAAATCAAGCCGCCATCCTGATAGCGCGGCACACCGGCATTGGGCTTCGCGATCAAAGGTCGCTCTGAACCGGCCGCGGAAAAGCTGGAAAGCGCGATGAGCAACTCGGCCGGGCCGGTGCCGCAATTCGCCCCATAAGCGACAGGCGGGTAGGGAAGGCGATCCACCAGCGAGGCAAGCTGCTGCGGGCTCACACCCATCATGCTGCGCCCACCGGATTCAAAGCTCATCATGCCGCACCAGGGCAGGCCCGTGGCTTGAGCAGCGCGGGATGCGGCGCGCATTTCTTCCATGGCACTGACGGTTTCGACCCATAGCACATCCACACCCCCTGCCTTCAAGGCCAGGGCCTGGTCGGTGAAAAGCCGGGTCGCCTCGGTTTCGGTCAGCCGCCCGACGGGCGCCATGATTTCCCCGGTCGGGCCGATCGAACCCGCCACGACGACCTGACGACCGGAAGCATCGACCGCCTCGCGTGCGAGCCTTGCTGCCGCGCCGTTGATCGAGCCGACGCGACCTTCTGCACCCGTCAGGCGCAGCCGGCTGGCATTCGCCCCGAAGCTGTTGGTCAGGATCAGGTCTGCCCCGGCGTCGATCATCTGTCGGTGCAAATCGCGCACCCGATCGGGGTGGCTTTCGCACCACAGATCGGCCACGTCGCCGGGGGCCAGGCCCATATTGTAAAGATTGGTTCCGGTGGCGCCATCGGCCAGAAGCCAAGGACGCTCGCCGAGCAGCCGGGACAAGAGGTCCGTCATTGCGCTATCCGTTCTCGCACGGGATGATGCTAACACATCCCGCGCGGAAATGGTTGATTTTCCTCGCGCGTGTCAGCGCGAACGGATCATTCCCATGATGTCCTTGGTGCGCTCGACAATCGGCTGGGCGATGGCCTCGGCACGGGCTGAACCCTGCCCCAGGATGCGATCGATCTCGGCCGGGTCGGCCATGAACTGGCTCATCCGGGCGGTGATCGGCGCAAGCGATTCGACCGCGACCTCGGCCAATGCGGGTTTGAAGGCGCCGAAGCCCTGACCTTCGAACCGCGCCAGAACCTCATCGCCGGTTTCACCCGACAGGGCCGCATAGATGTTGACGAGGTTGCGTGCCTCGGGACGATCCTTCAGCCCATCCATCGTGCCGGGCAGGGGTTCGGCATCGGTGCGGGCCTTGCGGATCTTCTGCGCGATCGCGTCGGCATCGTCGGTCAGGTTGATCCGTGCCGCATCCGAGGGATCGGATTTGGACATTTTCTTGCTGCCGTCGCGCAGAGACATGACGCGGGTCGCGGTGCCTTCGATCAGCGGCTCGGTGATCGGGAAGAATTCCTGACCGTAATCGTGGTTGAACTTGGCCGCGATGTCGCGGGTCAGCTCCAGATGCTGCTTCTGATCCTCACCCACCGGAACGGCAGTCGCGTGATAAGCAAGGATGTCGGCCGCCATGAGCGAGGGATAGGCCAGGAGGCCAAGGCTGGAGTTCTCGGAATTCTTGCCCGCCTTGTCCTTGAACTGGGTCATCCGGTACATCCAGCCGACGCGGGCGACGGTGTTGAACAGCCATGCCAGTTCGGCATGCTGTCGCACCTGGCTTTGGTTGAAAAGGATCGACACCTCGGGATCGACGCCCGAAGCGAGAAAGGCGGCCGCAACTTCGCGGGTATTGTGTCGAAGCTTTTCGGGGTCTTGCCAGACGGTGATCGCATGCAGGTCCACGACGCAATAGATCGTCTCGGCCCCTGTGCCCTGATACTCGGCAAAGCGTTTGAGCGCGCCAAGGTAATTGCCCAGCGTCAGCCCGCCAGAGGGCTGGATGCCGGAGAAGATGCGCGGAGCGAAGCTCGTGGTCATGGCACTACCTGCTTGGAAATTTCCGTAGGCTGGCTTACCCCTTGGCCCGTCCGGGCGCAACCGCCCTGCAGGAGAAGGAAGACGATGCGTCCCGGTTATGACGAATCCCCGCTAAACCCCGTTCCGGCCGTGGTCTGGGCCCTGGTCTTGCCGATGATCGCCTGCGAGGTGGTCTTCGGTCTCGCGCAGCTAGGTCTGGCCGGTGGCGGCACGCCGGGCGCGGGCCTCGCGATGCGCCAGCTAGCGGCCGAACGGACCGCTTATATCCCCGAAATGGTGCTGCAGCTTTGGCAGATGCGCGCGCTTGTCCTTGACCAAAGCTGGCGCATCCTGACCTATTCCTTCATCCACATGTCGCTGACCCATGCCATTTTCGTCATCGTCTTCTGCCTCGCGCTCGGCAACCTGATCGCGAACCAGTTCAGGGCCTGGGCCGTGATCGCGCTCTTCTTCGGATCGGCCATCGGAGGCGCGCTGATCTATACGCTTTTCGCGGGTCTTTTCCCCCAATTCCGCTTTCAGCCGCTGATCGGGGGCTATCCGGCAGTCTACGGTTTCGTGGGTGCTTTCACCTTCCTGCTCTGGACCCGGCTGGGTCAGCAGAACGCGAACCGGATGCGGGCGTTTTCGCTGATCGGGATGCTTCTGGCCTTTCAGCTGATCTTCGGCATCATCTTCCAAAGCGGGAACACCACCTGGATCGCCGAGGTCGCAGGCTTCATCACCGGCTTCCTGCTGTCCTTCGTGCTGATCCCGGGCGGAGTGGCGCGCGTGCTGCGCCAGATCCGTCAGCGCTGACGCCTGAAACCCGCACGCAGGTCCGAAGGTCGGAAAGCGCCCAGCAAGATTGCGGCGATGCCGTAGGTGACGATGCCGACAGCGACGAGAGCGATCAGGGCGAGGTAACGGCTGCCCGGCTGATAGAGCAGATCGCCAAGTCCGGCCTGAGCGCCCCAGACCGCCACGCCCATTACGCCCGAGGCAATGATGATGCGCGGCAGGCGGTGGCGCAGACGGTCGTCCAGTTCGGTCGCCTCGCCATAGGCGGCCGTGCCGCGCCACAGCTGCGCCGCCATCGTCCAGCCCGCGATCGTCGTTCCCCAGGCCGCGGCCGAAAATCCGATGATCGGCGCCAGTCCAAGCGCCACGACGGCATTCACCACCATCGACCAGACGGCAAAGCGGAACGGGCTGCGGGTATCCTCGCGCGCGAAATACAACGGCTGCAGGACCTTCTGCAGCACGAATGCAGGCAGGCCGAGGCCGTAGATTGCTAGTGCGAGAGCGGTCGGGCCGACATCGGATTCGAGAAAGGCACCGCGTTTGAACAGGACCGAGATCAAAGGGTAGCTCGCGATGACCAGAGCAACGGCGGCGGGAACAGTCAGAAAAAGCGCGAACTCGGCCGCGCGATTATAGGCATGGCGCCCACCGCCGGTATCCCCGGCCTTGAGGCGGCGAGAGATATCGGGCAGCAACACGATCCCGATCGCGATGCCGACCACGCCCAGGGGAAGCTGGTAAAGCCGGTCGGCATTGGTGAGCCATGCGATCGCGCCGTCGTAGAACGAGCCGACCTGACGTCCGACCAGCAGGTTGATCTGGACGACGCCACCCGCGAGGACCGCCGGAGCCGCGACCGCCAGCAGGCGCTTCATGTCGGGGGACAAACGCGGCCGACGCAGGCGCAGCGGAAATCCCATGCGCTTGGCGGCCCACCAGACGGTGGCCAGTTGCGCAATCCCCGAGATCGGGGTGGACCATGCCATGGCCTTGCCCATGTCCCAGCCGTTCCAATCGGCAAGCAGCATGGCCGCGATCAGGATGAAGTTCATCAGTACCGGGGCTGCGGCCGCGGCGATGAAGCGCCCGCCCGCATTCAGAAGCCCCGACAGCAGCGCCGTCAGCGAGATGAAAAGGATATAGGGAAAACAGATCCGCCCGTAGATGACCGCCAGTTCGAAGCGCTCGTCGCCCTTGAAGCCGGCGGCCATCGCCAAGACCAGCCAGGGCATGATCAGATGGGCGATCAGAGAAACGACCAGGACGACCGAGAAAAGGCCGGAAAAGGCTTCCTCGGCGAAACCACGAGGATCGTCATCCGCTTCGAGCCGCTTCGCGAACATCGGCACGAAGGCCGTGTTGAACGCGCCCTCGGCAAAGAAGCGACGGAACATGTTGGGCAAAGTGAAGGCCACCAGATAGGCCTGCGCGACCGGCCCCGTGCCAAGATAGGCGGCAATCATCACGTCGCGGATAAAGCCCACGACACGGCTCGCCAAGGTCCAGGCGCCGACCGAAAGGAAGCCCCGGATTAGTCTGATCGGTTGCATCTATGAATTTCCGTGATCTCAGAACGACCCGCCAAGCTTGCGCTCGGCCCTTTCGGCACGTTCGGCCCCGTCCTTGATCGCCTGTTGGAGTTTCTTGCTGAGTGAATCGCGCCGGTGCTGCTGGTGCAGTTTCAGCCCGAACATGTCCTTGACGTAAAACGTGTCGACAACCTGAGCGCCGAAGGTCGCGATTACCGCACTTGATATCTGGATGTGGTTCTCGGCCAGCGTCCGCGTCAGGTCGTAAAGCAGTCCGGGACGGTCCCGTGTGTCGACCTCGACCACCGTGTAGACATCAGATGCTTCGTTGTCGAAGGTTATATGGGTCGGGAAGCGGAAGGCGCTGTCGCGCTTCTTGGGCTTGTCGCGTCCCGCGAAGGCCTCACGCGGGACGACCTCGCCCTTCAGCGTGCGTTCGATCATCTTGCGCAGGCGGTGCAGGCGGTCGGCGGCATAGGGATGACCATCACCATCCTGCAGCCAGAACACGGCCGTCGCGAAGCCATCCTTGGTCGTATAGGTGCGGGCATCGACGATGTTGGCCCCGACGAGCGCGATCGCTCCCGATAGGCGCGAGAAGATGCCGGGATGGTCGGCCAGAACGAAGGCCGCCCGCGTCGCGTCGCGGTCGAGATCGGGATGCAGGTCGATGCGGATCTCGTGATCGCCAAGGTCGCGCAGCAGATCTGCGAATATGTACTGCGTCTCGGTCGGAAGGCTTGGCCAGTAATTCTCGTAATGCCGGCCCAGTTCACCCTTGATGTCCTTGGGGTCCCAGCCCTTGGCGGTCAGCAGATGGCGAAGCGAGCGCTTTGCCTCGCCAATCCGGCGGTCGCGGTTCAGTTCTTCAAGGCCGTTCTTCAGGGCGCGCTCGGTTTCGGCGTGAAGGCGACGCAAGAGCACGGCCTTCCAATTGTTCCACGTTCCGGGGCCGACGCCGCGGATGTCGCAGACGGTCAGCACGGTCAGCAGGTCGAGCCGCTTGGCAGTCTTTACCAGCTTGGCGAAGTCCCGCAGGGTGCGCGGGTCCGAAATATCCCGCTTTTGCGCCACGTCCGACATCAGCAGGTGATTGCGGATCAGCCATTCGATCGTTTCGGTTTCATCGGGTTCAAGGCCGAAGCGGGTGCAGATCCGACGGGCAAGGCGCGCGCCAAGAATCGAATGATCCTCGGTCCGGCCCTTGCCGATATCGTGCAGGAGCACCGCGAGATAGATGACCCTGCGGTTGATCTTGCCCTTCATGATCCGGGACACCGTCGGGAGGTCGGTGATTTCCTCTCCGCGCTCGATGGAGGACAAGGCGGCGACGCATTGGATGAGGTGCTCGTCGACCGTGTAATGGTGGTAGACGTTGAACTGCATCATCGCGACGACCGGGGCGAATTCAGGGATGAAGGCCCCGAGCACACCCAATTCGTTCATCCGTCGAAGCGAACGTTCGGGATTGCCGTGGCGCAGCAGCAGGTCGAGGAAGATCCGAACGGCCTCGGGGTCCTGCCTGACCCGATCGTCGATCAGATGCAGGTTGGCCGCAACCGAACGCATCGCATCGGGATGCAGCAGCACACCGGTCCGCAATGCTTCCTCGAACAGTCGCAGGATGTTCAGGGGATCGGCAAGGAACTGTCTTTCGCTGACATAGTTCAGCCGGCCGCGATCCATCCTGAACCCCGGCTTGAAGCGCCTGCGCCGGCTGAAGATCGCGTTGAGCAGAGGGGCCTTGTAAAGATGGCGAGCTTCGAGCGCGACGAGGAAAACCCGTGTCAACTCGCCAACCCGAGTCGCATGGGTGAAATATTCCTGCATGAATATCTCGACCGCGCGGCGGCCTCCGAGGTCGCGATACCCCATCGCATTCGCGATCTCGACCTGCATGTCGAAGGTCAACTGGTCGCTGGGCCGCCCGGTCAACAGGTGCAGATGGCAGCGCACGGCCCAAAGAAAATCTTCGGCCTGCCAGAAGGTCAGGTGCTCTTCCTTCGTGAAGAAGCCAAGATTGACCAGTTCGACTGCACGATCGACCCGGTGAATATACTTGGCGATCCAGTAAAGGGTCTGGAGATCGCGCAGCCCGCCCTTGCCCTCCTTGACGTTGGGCTCGAGCACATAGCGCTGGCCGCCCTGGCGGCGGTGGCGCGTCGCGCGCTCGGCCAACTTGGCCTCGATGAACTCCGGAACGGAATTGTCGAAAAGCTCGCTCCAGAGCCGGTCGCGAAGCGCCTCGGCAGTGGTCGCATGACCACAGACAAGGCGGTGTTCCAGCAGGCTTGTGCGAATCGTGATGTCGCCCGCCCCAAGCCGCAGGCAATCGTCGACCGAGCGTGTCGATTGCCCGATCTTCAACTTCAGATCCCAAAGCATGTAGAGCATCGATTCCACGACGCTTTCGGCCCAGCCGCTGACTTTCCAGGGCGTCAGGAACAGCAGGTCCACATCGGATTGCGGTGCCATCTCGGCGCGGCCATATCCCCCGATGGCCAGCACGGCGAGCCTTTCGGCATCGGTCGGGTTGGTCTGAGGATGCAGGATCGTGGTCGCGACGTGGTGGATCGCGCTAACGGTGACATCGGTCAAGCTTGCGATCGCACGGACGGTTTCGCGCGCGGCCCGTGGATGCGAACGGAAACCCGCGACAATATCCTCCATCGCCTCGGCGCGGGCGGCCGACAGGATCGCGACGGTCTGTCGGCGGATCTCGCGGGGTTCGGATATCTCTGACAGCGCTTCGGTCAGGTGCGGCAGGAATATTTCCGGCGAGAACAATGAATGGGCCCCGGGCAGAGCCGGGGCACTTTGAGCAAGTTTGTTGGGTTTTGCGTCGTTCAAGATCAGAATCCGACTCCACCGAAGCTGCGAGGCGCCGGATCAAGGATCTCGACCCGGCCATTGCGGATGGTTGCGACCGAAAGGGCGCGTTCATTGGTGCCGTCCCGGCGAAGGCGGAAGGCGCCGTTGATGCCGGCAAAGCCCGCGTTCTGGGTCAGCCCCGCGGTAGTCAGCGCGTTTCTTTTTCCGGCCCGGACCAGCGATGCGATGGCCGCGATCCCGTCATATGCGAGCGAGCCCAGTTCATGCGGTGTCTCGCCATAGGCGGCGCGATAGCGCTGTTCGAACTGGCCTTTCATCCGGGTGTCCGGCAGTGCGAACCAGCCGCCCTGAACCCCTTTCAGCCCCAGGCGTGAATCCGGCTGATCCCAACGGGTCAACCCCATCAGCTGCACGGTGGACGAAGTGATGCCCGAACCGGCCAGGGTATCGGTCAGGTAGGGCAGCACCGCGCCCTGGTTGGCGGTCATGAAAATGGCATCGACATTGCCCGAGGCGGTCGCCTGCGTCACGCTGGGGATGATGGCGTCGATCCCTTCCTTTGACAGGGGATGGTTGATCACGCCCGCGACGGCGCCCCGGTTGTTCTGGATCGCCTGCTGGATCGCGCGCGATCCGACCTGTCCGGCCGCGTCGTCTTCGGCCACGACCAGGATCCGGCGTTTGCCATTCCTGACTGAGAACTTGGTCAGCCGATCGGCGACGTTGCCGAAGGTGTTGCCCAGGACGAACACGTTGCCGCCGGCGATGTCGGCATTGTTCGAAAAGGAAAGCACGTTCACCCCGCGCGGGGCCATCGCAAGGCCCACGGCATTGGCGGAATCGGCGAAAAGCGGGCCAAGGATGATCTTTGCGCCCTCATCGACCGCTCGGTTCGCCTCGGCGACCGAGGCGCCGGTATCAGCCCCGGCATTGTAGATGCGCAGGTCGATCGTCGCCCCCTGGGCATCTGCCGCGGCCATCTTGGCAGAATTGGTCAGCGAGCGCGCCAGCCACTCCATGTCGGCGCTTCCGGTGCCGCCTGGAACGAGAAGGGCGACCGGCACAGGTTGCGAAGGGTCGATTGTCTGGCCGGTTGAAGGGCCGGTCGATCCGAGCTGCATGGGCTGACAGGCAGCAAGCAGCATGGCCGAGGCAAAGGCTGTCATGCGGGCAGACAGGCGGCGCAGAGCAACGCGGCCGCGGCTCGGTGTCGTGACGGTCATGGCGTGATTCCCTGTTCCTGCGGGCTGGGGGCTTAACGCTGACAGGTTATTGGCATATCCGGGGGTTGGCAACGGACCCGGCCCGGGTCGTCAGGCAGCGGCAGAGGTTTGCAGATGAGCGAGAACGGACAGTCAGGCGGCATCGAGGCGCGCGCGATCGCGCTGAACATTTCCGACCGCAAGCCAGAGCCGGCCTTGTATCTGGTCGCGACCCCGATCGGGAGTGCCCGCGACATCACGCTGCGCGCGCTTGACGTGCTGAACACGGCCGATGTTCTGGCTGCCGAGGACACGCGCAACCTCAGGCATCTTCTGGATATACATGGGATCCCCCTGCGGGGCAGGCGGATGGTGTCCTATCACGACCACAACTCCGAGCGCGCCAAACCCGCGATACTTCAAGCTCTCGGGGAAGGGTTGTCGGTTGCCTATGCCTCGGATGCGGGGACGCCCCTTGTCGCAGATCCCGGCTACCGATTGGCCCGCGATGTTGCCGAGGCCGGGCTGACGGTGCGCGCCTTGCCGGGGCCATCCGCCGCGCTTGCCGGTCTCAGCGTTTCCGGGTTGCCCAGCGACCGCTTTCTCTTCGTGGGTTTCTCGCCTTCGGCCGCGGGTCAGCGGCGCAAATGGGTGCAAAGCTGGTCCGACGTCGAGGCGACCGTCATCGCCTTCGAAAGCCCGAAGCGCGTTAAGCAACTGTTACAGATTGTCTGCGAGGGTGAGCCGAATCGAACGGCTGTCATTTGCAGGGAGCTGACGAAGAAATTCGAGGAAGTCCTGCGCGGGACCGTATCGGAACTGGTCGAACTGGTTCCGGATGAAGGGCTGAGAGGGGAGATCGTCGTCCTGTTCGGCCATCCCGAGAAGAAGGAGGTCGGCGAAGGCGATCTGCGCGCCGCCCTGGCCGATCTTCTGGGCCGCATGCCGGTCAAGGAAGCGGCAAGCCAGGTGGCAAACCGTTTCGACCTGCCGCGACGCGAGGTCTATGCCGTGGCGCTCGAAATGAAGAAGGAGGGGTCTTGACCGAGAATTGCGCGCCCAGTCCAAACCCGCGACGGGAGCGGGGCATCATATCCAATGCGGCCGGTCGGATGGGCGAAGATGCTGTCATCCGCGCCTATCAGGCAATGGGCTACAGCCTGCTCGCGTCGCGCTGGAGGGGAACCGCGGGCGAAATCGACCTTATTGTCGGACAGGACAGCGAGGTCGTCTTCGTCGAGGTCAAGCAATCCTCGACCCATGACATGGCCGCCGCCCGGATCGGACGGTTTCAGATGGACCGGATCTGCCGGGCGGCGCTTGAATATTGCGGCGGGCTCGAAGGCGGGTCGCTGTCCCAGATGCGTTTCGATGCCGCGCTGGTCGACGGTTACGGCCGTGTCGAGATCATCGAGAACGCCTTCGGCGCCGACTGAGGGGCGGGTGCTTGCAAAGCGCGGGCCGGCAAGCGACAACTCCGGTCGAACTTGGCTGGAGCTGAAAGCATGAATCTCTACGTCGCCCTCCAGATGGACCCGATCGAACATGTCTCGATCGCGGCAGACAGCACATTTCGCCTCGGGCTCGAGGCAGAAGCCCGCGGCCATCGCCTTTTCCAGTATACCGCGGACAAGCTGAGCTATGTCGAAGGCCGGTTGGTGGCCCGAGGCCGCCCCGTCACCCTGCGACGCGAAGAGGGAAATCACGTCACTTTCGGTGACTGGGCCGAGGTCGATCTGGCCGATTTCGACGTCGTCTGGCTGCGCCAGGATCCGCCCTTCGATATGGGGTATATCACCAATACCCATCTTCTGGACCGGGCCCATCCGCATACTTTCGTGGTCAATGACCCGTTCTGGGTGCGGAACTGCCCGGAAAAGCTTCTGGTTCTGGATTTTCCCGAACTGACGCCCCCGACGGTCATTACCCGCGATCTGTCGCTGATCCGGGCGTTCCGCGAGCGCCATGGCGACATCATCGTCAAACCGCTTTACGGCAATGGTGGGGCAGGGATCTTTCACCTGAGGCCGAACGATCCGAACCTGTCATCGCTGGTCGAGACCTTCTCGGGGATCAACCGCGAGCCCGTCATCGCGCAGAAATACCTGCCTGCCGTGGTCAAGGGTGACAAGCGCATCATTCTTGTCGACGGTGAGCCCGTCGGGGCCATCAACCGGGTGCCCGCCGCGGGCGAGGCGCGCTCGAACATGCATGTCGGCGGCCGTCCGGAAAAGATCGGCCTGACCGAGCGTGAGTTTGAGATCTGCTCGATCATCGGCCCGGTGCTGCGGGAAAAGGGGCTGATCTTCACCGGCATCGACGTGATCGACGGCTGGCTGACCGAAATCAACGTGACATCGCCCACCGGCATCCAGGAACTCGAGCGTTTCGACGGGATCAACGCGGCCGCGCTGATCTGGGAAGCGGTCGAAAAACGCATCGCGGCACGCGGCTGATCAATCCGGGTTTCCGAAGGCGATCCTGTAGGACAGAGCCTCGGCGAGGTGTGGCTTTCGGATATCCGGCGCGGAATCGAGATCGGCGATGGTCCTCGCCGTTCTCAGGACGCGGTGATACCCGCGCGGCGACAGGCCCAGCCGTTCCGATGCCAGCGCAAGCAACGTGCGACATTCAGCGTCAAGCGGCGCAATCTCATCCAGCAGCCGGCCCGTCGCATCCGCGTTCACCCGCACCTCGGGATGATCGCGAAAGCGGGCCGCCTGGACATGCCGCGCGACTGCGACGCGGGCCGCAACGGTGGCAGAGTCCTCGCCCGTCGGCGGAAGGTTCATTTCCTCGATGGTGATCTGGGGCACTTCAAGGCGCAGGTCGAAGCGGTCCATCATCGGCCCCGAAACGCGGGCCATGTAATCGGCCCCACAGACCGGCACGCGGGAACAGGCCCGAGCCTGGTCTGCCAGATAGCCGCAGCGACAGGGATTGGCGGCCGCGACCAGCAGGAAGCGTGCCGGGTAGCGGACATGCGCATTGGCGCGCGAGACGTGAATTTCCCCGGTTTCGATCGGCTCACGCAGTGCATCGATGACCCGGCGGTCGAATTCCGGCAATTCATCCATGAAGAGGACGCCGTTATGGGACAGGCTGATCTGCCCGGGGCCGGCATGACGTCCTCCGCCGACGATCGCCGCGGTCGATGCGGTGTGGTGGGGCTGGCAGAATGGGGCTGCCCTCGAAATGCCTCCTTCCTTCATCAGGCCGGCAACCGATTGGATGACAGAGGTCTCAAGCGCCTCTTGTGCGGTCAAAGGCGGCAGGATGCCTGGAATTCGGCGCGCGAGCATCGTCTTGGTGGCGCCGGGCGGGCCGACCATCAGCAGGTGGTGTCGTCCCGCGGCGGCGATCTCGATCGCACGACGAGCACGTTCCTGCCCCTTGACCTCGATGAGATCCGGCAGGTTGCCGCTGGCAAGAGCCTCTCCGGCCGAGGCCGGGGTCAGGGGCGCGCGATCGGTCAGGTGGTCGATGGCTTCGCGCAGCGTCCGGGGCGCAAAGACCGCAACCGATCCGACCCAGGCCGCTTCGGAGCCGCAGGGGCGGGGAACGATCAGCGCGCGGTCATCCTCGGCCGCCGCCATGGCTGCGGGAAGGGCTCCGTTGACGGCGGAAAGCCGTCCATCCAGGGCGAGCTCACCAAGCGCGACGACCCGCTCCAGGGCCTCGTGCGGCACGAGTTCCAATGCTGCCAGCACGGCCAGCGCAATCGGCAGGTCGAAATGCGACCCTTCCTTGGGCAGATCGGCGGGCGACATGTTGATGGTGATGCGACGCGCAGGCAGGGCGATGGAAAGTGCCGCAAAAGCTGCGCGGACGCGTTCCCGCGCTTCGCTGACCGACTTGTCAGGAAGGCCCACGATCCCGAATGCCGGCAGTCCGGGCGAGACCGAACACTGCACTTCGACCAGCCGCGCCTCGACCCCTTCGAAGGCGACCGTATAGGCGATTGCAACCATTCCCGCACTCCCGAACCCCGCACCTGCCCGAAGGGTTAACGGGGGCAGGCTTAAGGAAGAGTTAACGCCCTGATTCCTTGCCCGCGGGAGCTAATCACCCTATGTGCTGTGCCGAGACTTATGTCGAAGGGAGCCAGCATGCTGGGTAGCCGCGTTCTGCTGATCGTCGGAGGGGGAATAGCCGCCTTCAAGATGCCCGAGCTGATCCGGATGATGCGCCGCGAGGGGATCGCTGTCGTCCCGGTCCTGACTTCGGCCGGGGCCGAATTCGTGACGCCCCTGACGCTGTCGGCCTTGGCCGAAAGCGCGTGTCATACCGAGCTTTTCGACCTGACCCGTGAATCCGAGATGGGGCATATCCAGCTTTCGCGCAGCGCCGATCTTGTGGTGGTTGCCCCGGCCACCGCCGACCTCATGGCGAAGATGGCATCCGGGCTTGCGAACGATCTGGCCTCGACCCTGCTGCTGGCAACCGACAAGCCCGTCCTGATCGCGCCTGCCATGAACGTTCGAATGTGGGAACATCCCGCCACGGCGCGCAATCGGGCCGTGCTGGAGCGGGACGGGATTTCCTTCATCGGCCCGGATGAAGGCGAGATGGCTTGCGGCGAATATGGAGCCGGTCGGATGGCCGAACCCGAAGCGATACTTGATGCGATCCGCATCATGCTGGGCGCTTCGCGTCCCCTGCAGCTTGCCTCGGAATGGATAAAGAACGCGCCGGTCGATCATCGGCTTTCCGGCAAGCATGTGATCGTCACGTCCGGACCGACCCACGAACCTATCGACCCGGTGCGCTATATCGCCAACCGGTCGAGCGGCGCGCAGGGAACGGCAATTGCGGCCGCCTTGCGAGATCTGGGGGCAAGGGTGAGTTTCGTGACCGGTCCAGCCGAGGTTCCGCCACCCCATGGCGTCGATGTCATAAGGGTTCAGACCGCCGAGGAAATGCGACGGGCGGTAGAGGCCGCACTGCCCGCCGATGCGGCCGTGATGGCGGCGGCGGTCGCCGACTGGCGCGTGTCGAATGCGAATGGCAGCAAGATCAAGAAGGACGGTTCGGGCCGTCCTCCGGTACTGGAATTCACCGAAAATCCCGACATTCTTGCCTGGATCGGTGCGTTGGAGGCCGGGCGACCCGAACTGGTCGTTGGTTTCGCGGCCGAGACTGATGATGTTATCCTCCATGCCAGCTCGAAGCGCATGCGCAAGCGGGCGGACTGGATCGTCGCCAATGATGTGCGCCCCGAAACGGGGATCATGGGCGGCGCCGAGAATGCCGTGACACTGATTACGCATGAAGGGGCCGAGGAATGGCCCCGAATGGCCAAATCGGATGTGGCCATAAGGCTGGCAGAACGCATTGCCGACAGCCTTACCGGATCGGTCCTGTTCGGAGCAGAGGTGGATGCATGACCCAAAGGGTATATCTGGATTGGAACGCGACCGCGCCCCTACGGCCTGAGGCCCGTGCCGCGATGATCGAAGCGGCCGAGATCACCGGCAATCCCTCGTCTGTCCATGCCGAGGGACGGGCCGCGAAATCTGCGCTTGAGCGCGCCCGCGAGGATGTCGCCTCGGCATTGGGCGCTGAAGGCGCGGACGTGATCTTCACCTCGGGCACGACCGAGGCTGCCGCGCTGATCCTTGAAGGTCGCAATCTGCTTTCGGCACCGGTGGAACATGCTGCTGTTCTGTCATGGTGCAGGCCGGAACTGAGGGTGGAGCGCTCGGGGAAGGTGATCGTTGACGATCCAGCGGCATCGACCCTGCAGCTTGCCAATCCCGAGACGGGCGTGATCCAGAGCCTGCCCGAAGGGCTGGCGGTCAGCGATCTGACGCAGGCATTCGGCAAGATCCCGTTCGCCTTCAACTGGCTCGGAATCGAAGCCGGCCTCGTCAGTGCACATAAGCTGGGCGGGCCGCGGGGCATCGGTGCCTTGATCGTCAAGCGGGGAACGGAAATCGAGGCGCGATTGAAGGGTGGCGGGCAGGAACAGGGCAGACGCGCCGGAACGGAAAACCTGATTGGTATTTTGGGTTTTGCCGCGGCGGCAAAGGCGGCGCAGAATGATCTGGATCAAGGTGTCGGAGAAAAAGTCTCGGAAATACGCGATTCGCTCCTGAGGACTCTGGAATCCGGGGCAGAAATGGTTACATTCCCGGGACGCGAATCCCACCGCCTGCCGAATACCTTGTCGATCCTGACGCCAGGTTGGCGCGGAGAGACACAGGTGATGCAGATGGACCTGGCGGGTTTTGCCGTATCGGCTGGCTCGGCCTGCTCCTCGGGGAAGGTGCGGCCCAGCAATGTGCTGACGGCCATGGGAATCGCGACGGAATGGGCGGGCGATGCAATCCGCGTCTCGATCGGTCCGACGACGGACCATCGGGACATTATGCGTTTTGCGGATGCCTGGCTGGCGGCATATGAGCGCTGGCGACAAAGGAATGAATCGCGGGCAACCGCAGGAAGGGTTTGAGATGGCTGAACAGATCAGCGACGAAATCGGGGTGCGCGAAGGCGTAGACCGCGAAACCGTCGAGACCGTCCAGAACATGGGGTCCTACAAATACGGCTGGGACACCGAGATCGAGATGGAATATGCGCCGAAGGGCGTGAACGAGGATATCGTCCGTCTTATCTCGAAAAAGAACGATGAACCGGAATGGATGACCGAGTGGCGCCTCCAGGCGTTCCGCCGCTGGCAGACCATGACGGAACCCAAATGGGCGATGCTGAACTATCCTGAGATCGATTATCAGGAGCAATATTACTACGCGCGCCCGAAAAGCATGGAAGTGAAGCCGAAATCGCTGGACGAGGTCGATCCCAAGCTGCTTGCGACCTATGAAAAGCTGGGCATTCCGCTGAAGGAACAGATGATCCTTGCCGGCGTCGAGGGTGCGGGCGAAACTCCGGCCGAGGCCCGCAAGGTCGCGGTCGACGCGGTTTTCGACTCGGTTTCCGTGGGCACCACCTTCAAGGATGAGCTGGCCAAGGCCGGCGTCATCTTCTGCTCGATCTCGGAAGCCATCCGCGAGCATCCCGAGCTGGTGAAGAAATATCTCGGTTCGGTCGTGCCGCAATCGGACAACTTCTTCGCGACGTTGAACTCGGCGGTCTTCTCGGACGGGTCCTTTGTCTACATCCCGCCGGGCACCCGCTGCCCGATGGAGCTGTCGACCTATTTCCGCATCAATGCGGAGAACACCGGCCAGTTCGAGCGCACGCTGATCATCGCCGACAAGGGTAGCTATGTCAGCTACCTCGAAGGCTGCACCGCGCCCAAGCGCGACACCGCACAGCTGCACGCCGCCGTGGTCGAGATCGTCATCCTTGAAGATGCCGAAGTGAAATACTCGACCGTCCAGAACTGGTTTCCCGGCGACGAGGAAGGCAAGGGCGGCATCTACAACTTCGTCACCAAGCGCGCGGATTGCCGCGAGGCGCGGGCGAAGGTCATGTGGACGCAGGTCGAAACCGGCTCGGCAATCACCTGGAAATACCCGTCCTGCATCCTGCGCGGCGAGGAAAGCCAAGGCGAGTTCTACTCGATCGCAATTGCCAACAACATGCAGCAGGCGGATACCGGCACCAAGATGATCCATCTTGGCAAGAACACCCGCTCGCGCATTGTTTCCAAAGGGATTTCCGCTGGCAAGGCGCAGAATACCTATCGCGGCCTCGTGACGATGCACCCCAAGGCCACGAACAGCCGCAACTACACGCAATGCGACAGCCTGCTGATCGGCGATCAGTGCGGCGCCCATACCGTGCCCTATATCGAGGTGAAGAACACCTCGTCCCGCGTCGAGCACGAGGCCACCACCTCGAAGGTCGATGACGACCAGCTCTTCTATTGCCGCGCCCGCGGCATGGACGAGGAAGAGGCCGTCGCCCTCGTCGTCAACGGCTTCTGCCGCGAGGTCCTTCAGGCGCTTCCGATGGAATTCGCCATGGAAGCGCAATCGCTGGTCGCGATCTCGTTGGAAGGCTCGGTGGGATAATCCCTGTCGCGTCCCCAGCGGGCGCGGCACAAGCTTCGCAGGACGGCAGAGCCGCCCTGAAATCCATTCAGATGGTGTCGGGGCCCGGCACCGCCACACCATCGACTGAGGTAAGAATAATGCTGAACATCAAGAACCTGCACGTCAAACTCGAAGACGAGGACAAGCAGATCCTCAAGGGCGTCGACCTGACCGTTCCGGCGGGCGAGGTCCATGCCATCATGGGTCCGAACGGCTCGGGCAAATCGACGCTCTCCTATGTCCTCTCGGGCCGCGACGGCTATGAAGTGACCGAGGGCGAGGCCTCGCTGGACGAGCATGACCTGCTGGACATGGAGCCGGAAGAGCGCGCCGCGGTCGGCCTGTTCCTGGCCTTCCAGTATCCGGTCGAGATCCCCGGCGTCGGTAACCTGACCTTCCTGCGCACCGCCGTGAACGCGCAGCGCAAGGCGCGTGGCGAGGAAGAGCTGTCCTCGGGCGAGTTCCTGAAAGTCGTGCGCGAAAAGGCCAAGACGCTGCAGATCGACGCCGAGATGCTGAAGCGTCCGGTCAATGTTGGCTTCTCGGGCGGCGAAAAGAAGCGCAACGAGATCCTGCAGATGGCGATGCTGGAGCCCAAGATGTGCATCCTCGACGAAACCGACTCGGGTCTCGACGTCGACGCAATGCGTCTGGTGGCCGAGGGCGTGAACGCGCTCCGTTCGCCCGAACGCAGCTTCCTTGTCATCACCCACTACCAGCGCCTGCTGGACCACATCAAACCGGATGTCGTGCACATCATGTCGAACGGCCGCATCATCAAGACCGGTGGCCCGGAACTGGCGCTTGAAGTCGAGAAGAACGGCTATGGCGACCTTCTGGCGGAGGTTGGCTGATGGCGGATACGGCTGTTCTTGCCAGCAAGGCGCCGATGGCCGAGGGCAAGGCCCGGGCCGGCGACGTTCTGGCCGCGCGCCTCGCCGCGCTTGACCTTCCCAAGGGCGGCTTCAGTGCCGGAGCCCGCGCCGATGCCTCGGCCCGTCTCGATGCGATGGGTCTGCCGGGCAAGCGCGACGAATACTGGCGCTATACCGATCCGACGGCCTTCAACGCCGCCGTGGCAGAGCCACTGGCCTTCACTTCGCGCGCATCGACGCTGTTCGACGATATCGAGCAGTTGAAGCTGGTCTTTGTCGATGGCCGTTTCGACGCGGCTGCTTCGGACGCGCTGGAAGGCGAGGGGCTTGAAATCTCGACTTTGGCCGCTGCCGATGCTGCGGGCGATCATTGGGCCGCCGAGCTTTACGGCAAGCTGGAAACGGCGGGTCAGATCCCGGTCAAGCGTCCCTTCGCCGTGTTGAACACGCTGGCCGCGACCGATGGCGTGCTGATCCGCGTCACCGGCAAGGTCTCGCGTCCGGTCCACATCCTTTACCGCCGCGAGGCGCAGGATGCCGATGTCACGCTCCATCACGTCGTGAAGATGGAAGAGGGCGCCGAGCTGACGCTGCTGGAGACCGGTGGCATCGGCGCGCGCTCGAACGTGGTGATCGAGGTCGACGTGGCCAAGGAAGCGCGCTTCCACCATATCGCCAGCAAGCGTGCGGATGATGCCAAGGTCGGCATCGGGCATGTTTTCGCTCGCGTGGGCGAAGCTGCTCTGTTCAAATCCTTCACGCTTTCGGTGAACGGCAGCATGATGCGCAATGAAGGCGTGATCGACATCGTCGGTGACGACGCCGTTGCCCATATCGCCGCCGCCGTTCTGGGCGACGGCACCGAAGGCCGCTTCCACCATGACGACACCGTCTTCATCACCCATGCCGCCGAGCGTTGCGAAAGCCGCCAGGTGTTCAAGAAGGTGCTCAAGAACGGCGCGGATGGCATCTTCCAGGGCAAGATCCTGGTCAAGCCCGGCGCGCAGAAGACCGACGGTTACCAGATCAGCCAAGGGCTTCTGCTGGACGAGGGCAGCCAGTTCCTCGCCAAGCCGGAACTCGAAATCTATGCCGATGACGTGAAGTGCTCGCATGGTTCGACCACCGGCGCGCTTGACGAAACCGCGATGTTCTACCTGCGCTCGCGTGGCGTGCCGAAGGAACAGGCGGTGGTCCTGCTGGTCCTGTCCTTCCTCGCCGATGCGTTGGAAGAGATCGAGGATGACCGTCTGCGCGACGACATCCTGACCCGCCTCGACGAGTGGCTGACCAGCCGCGCCGCGTCCTGAGACCGAAGATGACCCGCGTCGGAATTGTCCCGCGGATCATCGAAAGCTGGTGGGCACCGCGCAGGGTCGTGAATTCCCTGCGCGGTCTGCCCGACCGGGCGCTGATCGCGATCCTGATGTCGGCAATGCTGGTGTTTCTGATCGCGCAGGCGCCCCAACATGCCCGCGACGCCTACCTTGACCCCTCGGTGCCACTTCAGGCGAGGATGGGCGGGGCGATGCTCGCGGTGATGTTCATGATGCCGCTGCTGGCCTATGGGTTGGCGGCGTTGGTATCTTTGATCTCGCATATTGGTCCACGCCCTGTTGACGGGCATGCGTCGCGGCTCGCCCTGTTCTGGGCCTTGCTTGCCGTGTCGCCCGCGATGCTTCTCGCAGGGCTGGTTGCGGGGTTGATCGGGCCTGGTCCTGCGCTGAGTCTTACAAGGGCGGTGGCAGGGGTCGGTTTTCTCGTGATATGGGGCGCCGGACTGAGCGCAATGACGAGGACGGAATGAAAATCGGTGATCTTGGCGAACTGGTGGTCCTGACGCTCAGGAACCCGGATCGCGCGGTGCGCCTTCTGCGCGAGTTCGGTCTGAGCACGTCGGAACGGTGGATGACCGTGGTTCTTGCGGCGAGCCTTTCAAGCCTGCTGGCGGGCATTGCGCGGCAGATGTTCCCACCGGCCACGAATGACGCCCTTTCGGCGATCCTGGCCGATCCGATGACCCTTGCGGCGCTGCAATTCGGCGCCATGGTGCTGTCGGCGGCAGCTGTCACGGTGATCGGCCGGGCCTTTGGCGGGCAGGGCAATTTTGCGGATGCGCTGGTCCTGGTCGCCTGGGTGGAACTGATCCTGGTCGGATTGCAGGCCGTTCAGCTTGTGCTGATGGTGCTTGTTCCGCCGTCGGCAATGATTATGTCACTGGTAGCCTTCGCGCTTTCGATCTACCTGACCATCTCGCTGACCAAGGCGCTGCACGGCTTCACGAGCACGCCCAAGGTCGCCCTGGGCTTCATCGGTGGCGTCTTTCTGGTGGCGACTGTTCTCTCGATCCTTGCCGCCGCATTGGGAATTCTACCGGAGGTCTCGCCATGAGCTTCGATATCGACAAGATCCGCTCCGATTTCCCGATCCTCGGGCGAGAGGTGAACGGTCGACCACTGGTCTATCTGGACAATGGCGCCTCGGCGCAGAAACCCAAGATGGTGATAGAAGCGATCACCCGTGCCTATGAGGCAGAGTATGCGAATGTCCATCGCGGGCTGCATTACCTGTCGAACCTCGCCACCGAGAATTACGAGCGCGTCCGGGCGATCATCGCGTGCTTTCTGCACGCCCCGCACGAGGATGAGGTGATCTTCACCTCGGGCTCGACCGAGGGCATCAATCTCGTTTCCTATGGCTGGGCCGCGCCGCGCCTTCAGGCAGGCGACGAGATCGTCCTGTCGGTGCTTGAACATCACGCCAATATCGTGCCCTGGCATTTCCTGCGCGAACGTCAGGGCGTGGTGCTGAAATGGGTCGAGCCCGAGCCTGACGGATCGCTGCCGCCCGAGAAGGTGCTGGCCGCCGTCGGACCCAGGACAAGGCTGATCGCCGTCACGCATATGTCGAACGTGACAGGGACCGTGGTCGATGTGGGGGCGATCGCGCGTGGTACCGAAGTGCCCGTGCTGGTCGATGGGAGCCAGGCCTCGGTCCATTTGCCGGTCGATGTCGGCGCGCTCGGGGTCGATTTCTACTGCATCACTGGCCACAAGCTCTACGGTCCTTCGGGCTCTGGCGCGATCTGGATCAAGCGCGAGCGCCAGGCCGAGATGCGCCCCTTCATGGGCGGAGGCGACATGATCCGGACCGTGACGCGCGAAGGCGTCGACTATGCCGACCCGCCCCTCAGGTTCGAAGCGGGGACACCGGGCATCGTGAACCAGATCGGCCTTGGCGCCGCGTTGGAATACCTGATGGACATCGGGATGGATCAGGTCGCCGCGCATGAACACGACCTGCGCGACTATGCCCGCGACCGGTTGCGCAGCTTGAACTGGCTGAGCGTGCAGGGCGACGCGGCGGACAAGGGCGCGATCTTCTCGATGACGATGCAGGGGGCGCATGCCCATGACATCTCGACGATTCTGGACAAGCGCGGCATCGCGGTGCGCGCGGGTTCACATTGCGCCATGCCGCTGATGGATTTCTATGGTGTCAGCGCCACGGCGCGCGCAAGCTTCGCGCTTTACAACACCCGATCCGAGGTTGACGCGCTGGTCGACGGGCTTTCCTTCTGCCGTGAGCTTTTCGCCTGAACCCCATTGCACGGCCGCAAAATAGCGGCTATGCAGCCCAAGCGTTGCACCCGTAGCTCAGCTGGATAGAGCGCTGCCCTCCGAAGGCAGAGGCCAGAGGTTCGAATCCTCTCGGGTGCGCCATTTCATATCCAGCTCATGATCTCTCCCATAACTTCCTGAAGGGGAAGGGTAAATCTGGGGTCCGAACGCCCCGTTTCCGGCAGGCGGTACGCATCGGGTCATCGGTCCGCGCGCCGTCACCGCTGGCGTAGTGTTTGTCGAGGAAGGCCGCGATCTGTGACTGGTGGCTGTCCGTGGTCCTCGATGGTCAGTTTGGCGTTTCCCATCTTGTGCCCGGCCTGCGCTTCCATGCGCGGCATGCCATTCTGCTGGGGTGGAGGGCCGCAACGGGCGCATGTTGCGCGCCATCGGCAACCACAGGCCCGAGCGGCGGCGATATCCCGTGCGCGCGGTGCCTGACCCTGCTGCTCGCCATAGCCGGTCTGCACCATCGTGGCTGCGATCAGGCTGCGCGGGCCTTTCTTCCGGGTGCAGATCGCGTGATGCGGAGCCTTGATCGAGCGGTGGCCACCGCCCTGCTGGGCATAGGTCCCCGTCGCGGCGTGCGATCAGGGGTCAGCGTTTTCGGCTTGATCTCGTGGAAAGCCCCGCGACCCGCTCAAACCGGCCAGAAGCATCGCAAGACGGCCGTCAGATACGACATGCGATGATTTGTGCATATGCCCCGAAATGCGAATTCCGGGGCATGGCGGTTCGTCAGCTCAAAGCGGCGAGGATGCGCGCCCAACTGCGTGCGCCCTTGGCAAAACTTTGCAGATCGTATTTCTCGTTCGGCGAATGGATGCGGTCGTCATCGCGGCCAAATCCGACGAGCATCGAATCCATCCCGAGGATCTCCTTGAAATCGCCCGCGATGGGAATCGAGCCCCCCGCGCCGATATAGGCGGCGTCGCGTTCCCATTCGTCGCTCAGCGCCGCCTTGGCGGCCGCGAAGGCGGCGTCGCTGATGTCCATGCGGCTTGCCGGGCTGGCACCATGAGCGTGGAATTCGACCGAGCAATCGGCGGGGATCGCGGCGCGGATATGGGCGCGGAACGTCTCGCGGATCTTTTCGGGGTCCTGGCTGCCGGTCAGGCGAAAGCTTACCTTGGCGCGGGCTTCAGCCGGCAGGACCGTCTTGAAACCTTCGCCCGTATAGCCGCCGGAAAGCCCGTTGATTTCGAAGGTCGGGCGGTTCCAGACCATTTCAAGTCCGGTTCGGCCCTTTTCGCCAATGGGTTGGCTCAGCCCAACCCGCGACAGGAACTCGGCGGCGTCAAAGCCCAGGTCGTCCCAATCCGCGCGCAGCTCGTTGGTCAGTTCCTCGACGCCCGCATAGAAACCGGGCAGGGTGATGCGGCCGCTTTCGTCCTTGATGGTTGCGAGCGCGTCGACAAGGATCTGGATCGGGTTTGCAGCCAATCCGCCGAAGCTTCCCGAATGCAGATCGCGGTCTGCGGCGCGGATGACGATTTCTTCGCCATAGAGGCCGCGAAGCTGGGTCGTGATCGCCGGGCGGCCGTCCGAATACATTCCGGTGTCGCAGATCATGGCGATGCCGGCCCGCAGCTCCTCGGCATTTTCGCGAAGGAAGGGGCGCAGGCTGGGTGAGCCTGATTCCTCTTCACCCTCGAACAACAGCACCAGGTCGGTGGGCAGGCTGCCATGCACCTCCTTCCATGCCCGGAACGCCTCGATGAAAGTCATAAGCTGGCCCTTGTCATCAGCCGCACCGCGGCCGCGAATGACCTTTCCGTCGGGCGTGTCCTCGATTTCGGGTTCGAACGGGGGGCGGTCCCACAGGTTCAGCGGGTCGACCGGCTGAACATCGTAATGGCCGTAGAAAAGAAGCGCGCGTCGCTGGCCCTTGGGCGAGTGGGCGACGACCATGGGATGGCCGGGCGTGTCGCGGACCGAGGCTTCGAATCCCAGCCCGGCAAGCTCGGCGCACAGCCATTCCGCCGCGTCGCGCACGTCGCCCATATGCGCGGGATCGGTCGAGATCGACGGAATGCGCAGGAATGCGAGCAGACGATCGAGCGCCTGCGGCAAGCCCCTGTCCAGCGTTGAAAGAACCTCTTCGATTCTGGCATTGTTCAGCATGATCAGCCTTTCTAGATTGATTTTCTCAGGGAAAATCACTGGTCCGATTGTCGTAATGCGACATTTTGACCCTATATTTCCTGTAACTTGACACGTATCAAGTTAACACCCGCGGGATCGCCCCATGATCCCCCAAGCGAGCACGTTCAAGCAAGGCAAGGGACGCAGATGGACTATTCGGCCGCCCTCGATCAGGCAATCGGGAAGCTGCATGAGGAAGGCCGTTACCGGACTTTCATTGACATCGAGCGCCGGAAGGGCGCCTTTCCCCATGCTGTCTGGACACGCCCCGATGGCACCGAGACCCAGATCACCGTGTGGTGCGGCAACGACTATCTCGGGATGGGCCAGCACCCTGCGGTTCTTGCCGCCATGCACGAGGCGCTTGACGCGACCGGGGCAGGTTCGGGCGGCACGCGCAATATCTCGGGCACGACCGTTTATCACAAGCGGCTGGAAGCCGAGATCGCGGACCTGCACGGCAAGGAAGCCGCGCTGGTCTTCTCAAGCGCCTATATCGCGAACGACGCGACGCTTTCGACGCTGCGCAAGCTGTTTCCCGGGCTGATCATCTATTCCGATGCGCTGAACCATGCCTCGATGATCGAGGGCATCAAGCGCTTCGACGGGGCCAAGCGCATCTTCCGCCACAACGATGTCGCACATCTGCGCGAACTGCTCGAGGCTGACGACCCCGCTGCTCCGAAGCTGATCGCCTTTGAATCCATCTATTCGATGGATGGCGATTTCGGACCGATCGAGGCCATCTGCGACCTGGCAGATGAATTCAACGCCCTGACCTATCTCGACGAAGTCCACGCCGTGGGCCTTTACGGACCCCGCGGCGGCGGCGTGGCCGAGCGTGACGGCCTGCTCGGGCGGATCGACATCTTCAACGGCACGCTGGGCAAGGCGTTCGGCGTGTTCGGCGGCTATATCGCGGCCTCTGCAAAGATGGTTGACGCGATCCGGTCCTATGCGCCGGGTTTCATTTTCACGACCTCGCTTCCGCCCGCCGTGGCGGCCGGCGCGGCCGCTTCCATTTCCTTCCTCAAGACCGAGGATGGGCAGGCGCTGCGCGACCAGCACCAGCTTCACGCCCGCATCCTGAAGATGCGTCTTCGTGGCCTGGGCATGCCGATCGTGGATCACGGCAGCCATATCGTGCCGGTTCATGTCGGAAATCCCGTTCACTGCAAGGCCTTGTCGGACATGCTGTTGGCCGATTTCGGGATCTATGTGCAACCGATCAACTTCCCCACCGTCCCGCGCGGAACCGAGCGGTTGCGCTTTACGCCGTCGCCGGTTCACCTGCCCAAGGACATAGATCAGTTGGTGCGCGCGATGGATGTTCTCTGGTCGCAGTGCAAGTTGAATCGCTCGTCTCACGTCGCCTGATGGTTGGGGGCTGATATGCTCTCGCACCCGTGATAACCTTCCGTTAATGAACCTGTGACACCCTTCCGATTCGGGATGGGGCACACTAAATAATACGGGGCAGGCGGGATGATCGGGCTGAGGGGGAACGCCCCAATGCATCATGATGAGCAGGCGGCACAGCCGCCAAGAATTGAGGAGCCGGACGTTCGGCTTGGCGACCTGATGCGGGGCGAACGCGCTACGCTGGGCAAGTCGCTGCTGGATGTTCAGCGCGAATTGCGCATCCGTGCCTCTTATGTTGCCGCGATCGAAAATTGCGACATCTCGGCCTTTGATACGCCCAGTTTCATTGCCGGATATGTGCGTTCCTATGCCCGCTACCTTGGCATGGATTCCGACTGGACCTTTCGTAGGTTCTGTCAGGAATCCGGGTTCCGCCCGACCCACGGCATGGCTCCGGCCGCATCCGGCCCGAAACCTCAGCGCCGCCCGTCGGACCCTGCCGAGGCATTGGCCAATCCCCATCCCATCTTCCTGCCCAAGCCGGAAAGCATGTGGTCTTCGATCGAGCCGCGCGCGATTGGTTCGGTTCTGGTGATGGCGCTGCTTGCTTGCGGGCTCGGCTATGGGGGCTGGTCCGTCCTGCAGGAGGTGCAGAAGGTCAACCTGACGCCGGGCGAACAACCCCCGGGTGTGATTGCCACGCTTGATCCGGTGCAGGACGCCGCCGAACCCGAAACGATCGATTCCGCGCAGGTCAACCTGCCGCGTCCGGAAGGGATCGACCGGACCTATCGCCCGCAGGCTCTTGAAGTGCCTGTACTGATCGCGCGGGACGGGCCGATCTCGGCCATTGATCCGGGCCTGAATGCTCCGGCGATGCAGCCGGCACCGGTCGTCGCGCAGTCGGTTGGTGCTGGTCAGGCGGGGGCAGGGGCAAGTCAGCCCTTTGGGCCGGAAATGCCCATGCAGGTGGCTGCGGTTCGCACGGTGGCCCCCGATGCCCCGGCAGTCGAGCTGCTGGCCGCGCGCCCGGCCTGGGTTCGCGTGACCTCGGCGGACGGCACGGTCCTTCTTGAAAAGACCATGGATGCGGGCGAACGATTTGCCCTGCCGAAGCTGGAATCGCCGCCGACCCTGCGCACCGGAAACTCGGGTGCTGTCTATTTCGCGGTCAATGGTCAGACCTACGGCCCGGCTGCTCCGGGGGCGAAGGTGGTCAAGAATGTCGAGCTTTCGCCCGAGGCGCTAACCGCGAAGTTCGCCTTTGCCGATCCGAGCAAGGACCCCGAACTGGCTTCGATGATCGCGGTTGCTTCGGCTTCTCCGGTCAATCCGGGCAACGCCGAGACCGACTGATCGCGGTCACGGCTGCGGCATTCGCCCCACCTGCGCGCCGGCCATGGGTTGCCCGCTGGCGCGCATCGGCCTATTGCTGACGCAGACACTTCCCAATCGCGCTGCACAGGTTTTTCCTTCATGACGCACAACCCGATCCGGCCCTGGCGCAATGTCGAAAGGCGCAAATCCCGCCAGATCATGGTGGGCAATGTTCCGGTCGGAGGCGATGCCCCGATCAGCGTCCAGACCATGACCAATACCGACACCAGCGATGTGCGGGCCACGCTCGATCAGGTCATCCGGGCCGCCGATGTGGGTGCGGATATCGTGCGGGTTTCCACCCCGGACGAGGCATCGACCCGAGCGCTGCGCGAGATCTGTCGCGAAAGCCCGGTGCCGATCGTCGCGGATATCCATTTCCACTACAAGCGCGCGATAGAAGCCGCCGAGGCGGGGGCCGCCTGCTTGCGCATCAACCCCGGCAATATCGGGGACGAACGTCGCGTGCGCGAAGTGATCAGGGCCGCGAAGGATCATGGTTGCTCGATCCGTATCGGAGTGAATGCAGGCAGTCTTGAAAAGCACTTGCTTGAGAAATACGGCGAGCCTTGTCCCGATGCGATGGTCGAATCCGGGCTCGATCATATCAAGATCCTGCAGGACAACGACTTTCACGAATTCAAGATCAGCGTAAAGGCGTCGGATGTCTTCCTGTCCGCGGCTGCCTATCAGCAGCTCGCCGAGGCGACCGATGCGCCAATTCACCTTGGTATCACCGAGGCTGGCGGGCTGGTGTCGGGCACGGTCAAATCTGCGATCGGCCTCGGTAACCTGCTCTGGATGGGAATTGGCGACACGATCCGCGTCAGCCTTTCGGCCGATCCGGTCGAAGAGGTGAAGGTCGGGTTCGAGATCCTGAAATCCCTGGGTCTGCGCACGCGCGGTGTCCAGATCATTTCCTGCCCGAGCTGTGCGCGTCAGGGTTTCGACGTGATCAAGACGGTCGAAGCCCTGGAAAAGCGTCTGGAGCACATCAAGACACCGATGAGCCTGTCGATCATCGGTTGTGTCGTCAATGGCCCGGGCGAGGCATTGATGACCGATATCGGTTTCACCGGCGGCGGTGCCGGCGCTGGCATGGTCTATCTTGCCGGAAAGCAGGATCACAAAATGTCGAATGACCAGATGATTGACCATATCGTCCAACTGGTCGAAAAGCGCGCGTCCGAGCTTGACGCCGCGGCCTCGGCCCAGGCAGCGGAATAAGGAAAAAGGCGGCGTATCGGCGCCGCCTCGTCAATTCTGGATCGGCCGGGTTTCAGCCCTGCTGTTTTTCTGCCCGCGCCCGCTCGATCACGCCTTCCAGACCTTCGGCCGGAACGCCACGCAGCATTTCGCCCTCGATGATGAAGGTGGGGGTGCCCATGATCCGCATCTGCTCGGCCAGTTGGTGGTTCTTGCGCAGGACGGCCGAAACCTCTTCGGTATTCATCCGGTTCAACACGGTCGATTTCTCGACGCCAACCTTGTCGGCGAGCGCACCCAGGGTTTCCAGATTGACGGGGCCGCGCGTTTCCATCAACGCGTCATGGACCTTCTTATAGGCCGCATCGCCCCCTTCTTGCAGCACCGCGACGGCAAACCGGGCAGCCAGATCGCTTTCTTGCGTCAGGATCGGGAATTCCTTTACGATCCAGCGGATGTTCCCATCGGCCGAGATCAGTTTCTCGAGCTCTGGATGCACCCGCTTGCAAACGCCGCAACGGTAGTCGACGAACTCGACCAGCGTGATATCGCCGTCGAGGTTGCCCCCGATCCAGCTATGCCCGTCCTCAAGGATCTCGGCCTTGTTGTTCTCGACCAGAAGCTTGTCGTTCTTGGCCTCGTCCGCGACGCGACGCTCTTCCAGGACGTTGATCGACTCGACCAGTACATTGGGATTGGCCATGAGATAGTCGCGAACGGCCTCGCCGAAGGCCGCCTTTTCGTCCTCGGTCATGTTGGCCGGGTCGAAGGCGAGGGCGGGCAGGGCGGCCGTCGCCAGTGCCGCGGCGGTCAGAATGGCTTTCATCTCGTGTCCTTTCAGCTTGGCGGGAAGATTGCCGCGCGTGTGGCGGGCATGCAAGCGCGGATGGACTGAATGATGTCGGTTTCACGCGGGCTTGACCGGGGTGCTTGACCCGGCACGCACAAGTTGTGATACCCGGCGAAAACCATCGAGGCAGGAATGAGACAGTCGCGCCGGGGGCAAGTCGATCCCTTCATCGTCATGGATGTCATGGAGGCTGCACGCCGGGCCGAAGCCGGGGGGCGGCACGTCATCCATATGGAGGTCGGGCAGCCGTCGACTCCGGCGCCCGAAGGCGCAAGAAAGGCCTTGGCCGCTGCGTTGGAAAGGCCCTTGGGCTATACGGTGGCTCTTGGTCTGCCCGAACTGCGCAAAGGAATCGCGGGCCTTTATCGCCGCTGGTATGGGCTTGAACTGGACCCGGCGCGCATCATCGTCACTCCAGGCTCCAGCGGTGCATTCATCCTGGCGTTCTCCGCGCTTTTCGATGCCGGGGACCGCGTCGCACTGGGCGAGCCGGGCTATCCCAGCTATCGACAGATCCTGAGGTCGATGTCGCTTGAACCGGTCGGCATCGAGACCTGGATCGAGAACCGATACCAGCCTCGGCCCGAGGATTTGCCTGCGGATGCGCAGGGTCTTATCCTCGCCTCGCCCGGCAACCCCTCCGGGACCGTGTTGCGCCGCGAGGAACTGTCCGCGCTGACCCGGCGCGCCGCCGAGCTGGGCATGGCCGTCATTTCTGATGAGATCTATCATGGCCTCGACTACGGCGCAGGATTCCATTCTGCGCTGGAAGTGACCGATGATGTGTTCGTCATCAACAGCTTCTCGAAATATTTCAGCATGACCGGCTGGCGCGTGGGCTGGATGGTGGTGCCCGATAGCCAGGTTCGAACGATCGAGCGCCTCGCGCAGAACATGTTCATCTGCCCGCCCCATGCCAGCCAGGTGGCTGCGATGGCTGCGCTCGACTGTTTCGAAGAAGCCGATGCAAATCTCTCTGTTTACGCAGAAAACAGAAAGATGATGCTCAAGCGCCTGCCGCAGATCGGCTTTTCCCGCATCGCGCCGCCCGAAGGCGCGTTCTACATCTATGCCGATGTGTCGGACCTGACCGCGAACAGCCTGGAATTCGCCGCCGAGATTCTTGACAAGGCTGGGGTTGCCGTGACGCCGGGCCTGGATTTCGATCCCAAGCGGGGGGCGCGAACATTGCGCTTTAGCTATGCGGGCTCGACCGCAGATATCGCCGAAGGACTGGACAGGCTCGCTGCGTTCATGGCTGCCAGATGAGATGGGCTTGGGCTTTGCTTCTGGTGATGCTGGCCCTGCCGAGCCTTGCGCAGGAAAGATCGGCGATGGCGCGGGTCGATCTGGCTGGATCCTCGCTGACTGCCGAGGGCAGGGACAAGGGCAAGCCGCGACCGCTTGAACTGCGGCTTGGGCTCAGCGGCCCGGTTCCCTACCGGGTCTATTTCCTGGACGGTCCGCCGCGACTGGTGATCGATTTCCGCGAGGTGGATTTCTCCGCCGCCGATGCAGATGCGCTTGCCGGGCGTAGCCTGGTGCCGGCCCTTCGCTGGGGCCGGTTCCGGCCCGGCTGGTCTCGCCTGGTGATGGAGCTTCCCGGCCCCTATGCGTTGCGGCTGGCGGTCCAGAATGGCCTGCAGGGCGGTGCGGCCGGCGCCCAGGTCATGCTTCGCCTCGAACCGGTGCCTCAGGCCGAGTTTCGATCCCGCGGCAATGCGCTATCGGCGCTGTGGGATCTGCCCGAGCCTTCGCTTCCAGCGATGTCCGCGACACCACGGCAAAATCAGGTTCTGCGCGTCGCGCTGGACCCTGGCCATGGCGGTCATGATCCCGGCGCCGAGGTCGGGGCGATCCGGGAATCGGCGGTGCTCCTGAGCTTTGCGCGCGAGCTCTCCGAGGTTCTGACCCGCGCAGGCTATGACGTGGTGCAAACCCGAAACGACGACAGTTTCGTTGGGCTGGAGCAGCGCATGACGATTGCCCGCGCGGCCCAGGCCGATCTTTTCATCTCGCTTCACGCAGATGCCTTGCCCGAGGGGCAGGCGGCTGGGCTTTCCATCCACGTCTGGAACCCGGATTCGGATGACCGCGCCGCCCGCCAGCTCGCGGCGCGGCACGATCGCTCGGATCTGGTCACCGGGCTTGATCTGCAGGGAACCGACGACCAGGTCGCGGCCGTCCTGATGGATCTGGCGCGGCAGCAGACGCAGCCCCGATCCGAAGCCTTCGCGAAATTCCTGCTTGCGGAACTGACCCGTGCGAAAGTGCCCATGCATGCCCGCCCTGTCCAGGGTGCGGCGTTTTCGGTGCTCAAATCGCCGGACATACCTTCCGTCCTGATCGAATTGGGTTTTCTGACCGATCCGAGGGACCGGGCAAACCTTTTCAACCCTGAATGGCGGCAAAGCACCTCGAACGCCATTGCGGCTGCGATCGCGGCCTGGTCGCAGGATGATGCCGTAAGGGCAGGGCTTTCGCGGCGTTAAGCGTCAAGGTTGTTTTGACCTTGTTGCAGCCAGCGTCTATAAATTCCGGAAACCCCTGAGGCATGGTCACCTTGTTGCGCTTTGTCCTTTCATTCTTCGGCGCGATTTTTGCCTGGATCGTCACCGCGATCGTGTTCGTGGCGCTGACCCTTGGGGCCGTGTTGTGGATGTATTCCCGCGATCTGCCCAGCCACGAGCAATTGGCGCAGTACTCGCCCAAGACAATCAGCCGCGTCTATTCCAGTGAAGGCAAGCTGATCGACGAATTCGCCGAGGAAAGGCGGATCTTCGTTCCGATCGACGAAATCCCGGATCTTGTGAAACAGGCGTTCGTCAGCGCCGAAGACAAGAATTTCTATCACCATCATGGGTTTGATCCCCGCGGCATGGCGGGCGCGATGGTCGAGGCGATCGCCTCGCGCGGGCAGAGCGTGCGCGGCGCGTCTACGATCACCCAGCAGGTGATGAAAAACTTCCTGCTTTCCTCTGATCGCAGCATCGAGCGCAAGATCAAGGAATTGATACTGGCGACCCGGCTGGAACAGACGCTGTCCAAGGACCAGATCCTGGAACTTTACCTGAACGAGATCTTCCTGGGGCAGAACAGTTTCGGTGTGGCCGCCGCCGCGCAGACCTATTTCAACAAATCGCTCACACATCTTGCCCCGCACGAGGCGGCCACCCTGGCCGCGATGCCCCAGGCGCCCGGGCGCTATCACCCTGTGCGCGCCAAGGCGCGCGTCACCGAGCGGCGCAACTATGTCCTGCGCGAGATGTGGCAAAACGGCTACATCACCGAGGCAGGCTACCGGTCCGAAGCAGAGCTGCCTCTGAAATCCGTCCAGAATGGCGATTTTCCATCCTTTCAGCGACAATTGCCCCCGCGGGACTATTTCAGCGACGAGATCCGGCGGCAGCTTTCGCGGGAATTCGGTGAAGATGAATTCTTCGGTGGCGGTCTTGCGATCCGGGCCACGGTCGAGCCCGATCTGCAAAAGATCGCAGCGCGCGCGCTGCAGCGCGCGCTTGAGAAATTCGATCGTTCCCGCAGCATCTGGCGCGGCACGCGCGTCAGCATTTCGCCCGAGAAGTTGACGACCGAAGACGATTGGCGTGCGGCCCTTGGGGAAACGAGAGTCCCGCGTGACATTCCCGACTGGTATCCGGCGGTCGTGCTGTCACTCGGCGACAGCGACGCGACCATCGGCATCGAGGATATCGAGGAAACCGCGACGATACCTGCCAAGGACGTCCAATGGGCACGAAAGCGTCTGTCGAATGGCCGGCTTGCGGACAAGGCCCGGGTGGCCTCGGACCTGCTTGAAATCGGCGATGTCGTGCTGGTCCGGCGCATGACCGACGATTCCAGCGGGGCCTTCATCCGATGGACCCTGCGCCAGGTTCCCGAGGTCGAAGGGGCCTTCATGGCCATGGACGTGAACAACGGCCGGGTCATGGCGATGCAGGGCGGCTTTTCGTATCAAAGCTCGGTCTTCAACCGGGCGACGCAGGCGCAGCGTCAGCCGGGGTCCAGCTTCAAGCCCTTTGTCTATGCAGCGGCGCTGGATAGCGGTTTCTCTCCGGCCACGATCGTCGTCGACGAGCCGATCACGGTGAACACGCCAGAAGGCCTGTGGACGCCCCAGAACGCCTCGGGGCGGTATTACGGTCCGGCGCCGATGCGCACCGGGATCGAACAGTCGCGCAACCTCATGACGATCCGCATCGCGCGGGATATCGGGATGGATACGGTTGCGAAATATGCCGAAAAATTCGGGGTTTATGACCGGCTTTCGCATTTCCTCGCCAATAGCCTCGGGTCTCAGGAGACGACGCTTTTCAAGATGGTCGCGGCCTATGCGATGTTCGCCAATGGCGGCGAGCGGGTCGAGCCCACGCTGGTTGACCGTGTGCAGGACCGGCGTGGACGCACCGTCTATCGCCATGATCGGCGCGATTGCGTGACCTGCGGCCAGGCGACGCTTCCTCCCGGCGCCGCCCCGACAATCGTGAGCAACCGCGAACGCGTGATGGATGCCATTACCGCCTACCAGTTGACCTCGATGATGGAGGGCGTGGTCAAGCGCGGTTCGGGGCGAGGGGTAAACCTGCCCGTGCCCGTGGCCGGAAAGACCGGCACGACCAACGATGCCAAGGACGTCTGGTTCATCGGCTTCACCTCGAACATCGTCGCAGGATGCTATCTGGGCTATGACCAGCCGCGCACGTTGGGCGAAGGGGCTTATGGCGGAACGCTTTGCGTGCCCGTCTTCAACGAGTTCATGAAGGAAGTCGTCAAGGAATATGGCGGTACCGAATTCAAGGTTCCGCCGGGCGGCCATTTCGTCAATATCGATCGATTCACTGGGGCGCTGCTGGGACCGAACGCCAAGGGTGACAATGTGATCGCCGAGTATTTCCGGGATGGCCAGGACATGAGCGTCGGCATGGCGCTGGTGGACGGCGGCTTCGAACGGGCCGACCCCACCACCTTGCCGCTTTATACCCAGGGAGGTCGCGACGCCGGTCGGGCTGTCACGACTTCGACGGGACGAAAGAAGGTCATTCCGAAAAAGGCCGATTTCGGCACGCTTTCATCGGGCGGGCTCTACTGAACGCAGGATTTCGGGCCGGGCGCTTGCGACCGGCTCGCCCTCGCGCTATCTGTCTTGCCCTGATCCGTAGTTCGTGACCCGAAAGAGAGTGCCCATGCGCGCCGAAACCCAAGCCACCATCGATGCGATCCGCAAATCGCTGAAGCTGCTCGGTCAGCGCATGGACTGGGAAACCGCGCCGCATCGGCTGGAAGAACTGAACGCCATGATCGAGGCGGGCGATATCTGGTCCGACCCCGCGCGCGCGCAAAAGCTCATGCGCGACCGCCAGATGCTGAGCGACGCGGTCGAAACCTATCGCAGGATCGAATCCGGCGTGAAGGACAATGTCGACCTGATCGAACTGGGCGAACTTGAAGGTGACGACGAGATCGTCGCAGATGCCGAAGGCTCGCTGAAGGAGCTTGCCGAGCTTTCGGCCCAGAAGGAGCTGGAGGCGCTGCTGAATGGCGAGGCCGACGGCAATGACACTTTCCTTGAAATCAATGCCGGCGCGGGCGGCACCGAAAGCGCGGATTGGGCCTCGATGCTCGCGCGGATGTATGTCCGCTGGGCCGAGAAGAAAGGCTACACCGTCGAGCTGCTCTCCGAAACCCCAGGCGAGGAAGCGGGTATACGCTCTGCCGCCTACAAGATTTCGGGTTCCAACGCCTATGGTTGGCTGAAATCGGAATCGGGCGTTCACCGCCTTGTCCGGATCTCTCCCTACGATTCGGCGGCGCGGCGGCATACGTCCTTCAGCTCGGTCTGGGTCTATCCGGTCGTCGACGACAATATCGAGATCACCGTTCCGGATAATGAAATCCGGATCGACACCTACCGGTCGTCGGGCGCGGGCGGTCAGCACGTGAACACCACCGACTCGGCGGTGCGGATCACCCACCTTCCGACCGGGATCGTCGTGACCTCCTCGGAAAAATCGCAGCACCAGAACCGTGCCAACGCCATGGCTGCCCTCAAGGCGCGCCTTTACCAGATGGAACTCGACAAGCGGAACGCCGAGATCAATGCCCAGCATGCCGCGAAGGGTGAGGCAGGTTGGGGCAACCAGATCCGCTCCTATGTCCTGCATCCCTACCAGATGGTGAAGGACCTGCGGACATCGCACGAAACGTCGGACACGCAAGGCGTTCTCGACGGCGATCTGGACGCGTTCATGGCGGCGACCCTGGCCCTTGACGTGGCGGGTAAATCGCGGGCCGAGGCTCAGTCCGAGGACTGAGCCTTAGCGACGGGTCTCGGTCATCAGTCGCACGGCAAGTCCGGCCAGAACCGTTCCCATGAAAAGGCGTTGTGCTCGTGCCCAGCCGGGACGGCGCGCAAGGAACAGCGCCACCTGTCCGGCGCAGAGAATGATCACAGCATTCACGGCCAGGCTAATGACGATCTGGGTGAAGCCCAGCGTCATCGCTTGGCCCAGAACAGCCCCGTGAGCGGGGTCGATGAATTGTGGCAGAAGTGAAAGATAAAGCACGGCCGCCTTGGGGTTCAGCAGGTTCGTCAGAAGGCCCATGAAGAACAGCTTGCGCGGGCTGTCGGCTGGCAGGTCGCGGACCTGGAAGGCCGAGCGTCCGTTCGGGCGAAGTGCCTGCCAGGCGAGCCAGGCCAGATATAGCGCCCCGGCCATCCGCAAGGCGTCGTAGGCATAGGGCACGGCCATCACGATTGCCGTGATTCCCAGAGCCGCGCAGAGCATGTAAAAGAGAAAGCCGACCCCGACGCCGAGCAGCGATACCAGCCCGGCCCGGCTGCCCTGGCAGATCGATCGCGAAATCAGATAGATCATGTTCGGCCCTGGTGTCAGCACCATGGCAAGCGCCAGGGCAGAAAAACCAATAAGCGCGGGCCATTCCGGCATCGACATTCTCCGTTTCTCGCAGAGCCATCTTCCGGGTGCCACGCAGGGAACGCAAGCCTTACATGCTGCGTTGCAGCGTGATATGCTGCGAGTGCGAACGGGGTGAAACTGTCATGGCCGTCAGACGCATAAATCTGGCACTGCAAGGGGGTGGCGCGCATGGCGCATTCGCTTGGGGGGTGCTTGAGAGGCTGTTGCAGGAAGACAGCATTGAAATTTCCGGTATCAGCGGAACCTCTGCTGGCGCCTTGAACGGCGCTGCTCTGGCCGCAGGGTTGTCATGCGGCCCCGGCCGTCGGGGACGGCAGGCCGCCCTGGAAAATCTGGCCCATGTTTGGTCGCATGTCAGCCAGATCAGCGACAATCGCATGGTGCGCTGGGTTCATTCGCTTTTCCCGGCTCCGCGCGCATTGCAGCGCCTGACCGAGCTCGTCTCGCCCATCGCCTGGATGGAGGGGGTGACACGGATCTTCAGCCCTTATGATTGCGGGCCATTCTACAGCAATCCGCTTGCAGCAATATTGCGTGAAATGCCCCATCCGAAACTCGGGCTGGAGCGCGGGCCGCGCTTTTTCGTCTCGGCCACGAATGTCCGGACCGGACGCATCCGGGTGTTCAGTGGCCCCGAGGTGACGGTCGAGGCCATTCTTGCTTCGGCCTGCCTGCCAAGCCTGTTTCGGGCAATCGAGATCCACGACCCTGCTACCGGGCGCAACGAAGCCTATTGGGATGGCGGATATTCCGGCAATCCGGCGCTTTTTCCACTGTTCGCGCCGGACCTTCCGCGCGACGTGGTCATCGTCAACATCAACCCGATGCTGCGCGATTCCGTCCCGAAATCGCCGGTGGAGATCCAGGACCGTATCAACGAAATCAGCTTCAACGCCTCGTTGATCAGGGAGCTGCGCGCGATCAACTTCGTCAAGCGCCTGCATGAGGAAGATCGCCTGACCGGACGACCTATGAAGAACGTGCTGATCCACATGATCATGGACGATTTCGTGATGACCTCGCTTAGCGCCGGAACGAAGCTGGTGCCGGAGCCGGGGCTTCTTGGAACGCTGCGCGAGGCAGGGCGCGGCGCGGCCGAAAGGTTCATGGAATATCACGCGGGTAATCTGGGCGCGCGGGATTCGGTAAACCTTCCGGCACTGTTCGCCTAAACCATTGCCGCCGCGATCCTTGCCGCCAGGCGGGCATTGTTGAGGACCAGCGCGATATTGGCCTCGAGCGAACGCCCTTCGGTCAGTTCGAAGATGCGCTGCAGCAGGAATGGCGTGACCGACTTTGCGGCAATGCCTTGTTCCGCGGCCTCTGCCAGCGCCTTTTCGACGACGGGGATCATAACCGATCGTGGGATTTCATCGCGTTCCGGGATGGGGTTCACCACAAGCTGACCGCCTTCTAGGCCAAGCTTGGCACGGATGCCGGCTGCCGCAGCGATCTGGGCCGGATCGTCGATCCGCAGCGGCGCGGCCAAGCCAGAATCCCGTGACCAGAAGGCGGGAAGCTGATCCTGTCCGACCGCGATCACCGGAACCCCCAGCGTTTCAAGCACTTCAAGCGTCTTCGGCAGGTCGAGGATCGCCTTTGCACCGGCGGCAACGACGGTGACGGGCGTGCGCGACAGCTCCTGAAGGTCGGCCGAAATGTCGAAGCTGAGCTCGGCACCCCGATGAACGCCGCCAATGCCGCCGGTCGCAAAGACATGGATGCCGGCCATATGTGCGCAGATCATCGTTGCTGCGACGGTCGTCGCCCCGGTTTTGCCAAGGGCCAGGCAGACGGCCAGATCGGCCCGCGACAGCTTCATGACCTCGGCACCTGGCGTCGAAGCCAATCCTTCCAGGCTCGTATCATCAAGACCGATATGAATGCGCCCGCCCATGACCGCGATCGTCGCGGGAACAGCTCCGCCATCGCGGACCGTCGCCTCGACCTTGCGGGCGACCTCGAGGTTCTGGGGATAGGGCATGCCATGCGTGATGATCGTCGATTCCAGCGCGACGACAGGCTTGCCTGCGGCCAGTGCGGCCTCGACTTCGGGTGCAAAGACCATGAGGTCCTTCATGCAATGTCCTTTCGGGTAACGGGATGCGCGGTAATATGTTTGGTGGCGGCCTGGATCGCCTGATCCAGCGCCTGTTCGCGCGACGCGCCAGCGAGTTCGGCGGCGAGATGGGTGGCAAGGAACGCGTCTCCCGCGCCGGTCACATGGCGCGCCTCGACACATGGCGGGGTCTGGATGATGGTCGGCAGACCGCGCGCGGCTTCGGCGGCAGAGCGCGGGCCATCGGTCACGAGAACGCGTGCGGCCCCCAGTGCGGCAATCGCTTCGGCAGCTTCAATGGCCCCATCAAGGGGGCGGCCGGCCAGGGCTTCGGCCTCAGCCAGATTGATGTGGAAGATGGCATTGGGGTGGTTCAGCAACGGCACCAGACGCTCGGCCTTGTCCGGGCTGGCCGGAACGATGCGCAAAAATGCGCGGGACAGGAAGGGCGCCTCGGCCATGATCGCAAGCGTGTCCTGCGTAAGGTTCCCATCGACGACAAGCGTTCCTTCCCAGGGCACGACCGAACTGCCAAGCGTTCCGTTTTCCAGCGGCGACAGGATTGCCGTGCCGGCGGCTTCCAGCCCATGGGCATCTGCGATGGCGGCGAAAAGCCCGTCCGGGGTTTCGATCGCCATGTAAAGGTCGGTCGGCTTCGGCCCGTCACGCCAAAGCCAGTCGGTCGCGACGCCCAGCCTGTGGGTTTCCGTGATCAGGCCTTCTCCCGGTCCGTCCCTTGCGACGGCCGACAGGATCGCCGGCGCCAGACCATGACGAGCAAGTGCCACCGCAACATTCAGCGCAACGCCCCCCGGGCGCTGGTGGATAAGCCCCGCGACGTCTTCGCCTGGCTTCAAACGGACAGGACTGTGCCCGATGACGTCCCAAAGCATGGCGCCGACGCAGATGATACCGGGTTTCTCGGTCATGACACGCTTTCATGGCAGCAAGGGGGGCAGCGGTGGAGCATGGAAAGACCACGTGAAATATCGATCATCTCGGCGCATTTACCACGCTACCTTCGCAACTGGCAGTATTCATTCGCCGCAAATGCTCTGCAAGTCGGATCTGGCAACCGGACCATAGGCAAAACTTGGCCATGGGGTCGCAAGACGCAGATGTGCAGCCGGCAGCAGGAACGATCGGCGATCAACTGCGTTGGTAATGCGAAACAGGCACTTCATTCCGAAAGGACAGAATCATGGCTCATCATGATCCGAAAGACGAACTGAAAGCCGAAGCCCGACGCACGGCTAACGAAGTTGGGCGCGAAGCACGCCGCGCGGCTGACGATGCCGAGGAAGCTCTTGAAGACGCGAAGAACCGTGGCGGAGAAATCCTTGAATCCCTTCGCGAGAAGGGCTCGGAATTCGTCGATGCCGCGACGAAGCAGGGGTCGGACTACTATGAATCGGCCCGCAGCAAGGGCCGGGAATATGCCGGGCAGGCCCGCGATGAGGCCCGGCGTCTTTATCGCGAAGGTGAGCGCCGCGCGGGAGAAGTGGGCGCCTATGCCGAGGACTATTACGATGACGTGGCGGCCATGGTCCGTCGCAACCCCGGCCAGGCGCTTGGTATCGCTGCGGGCGTCGGTTTCCTGCTTGGCCTGATCCTTTCACGCCGCTGATCGAGCATGTTCGCCTATGCAAAAAACATGCAGCTTGCCGTATCCGACAAGCTGCGCAGGGCGGGGTTCGCCGCCGGGGCAGGGGTAGTCCTTGTCCTCGGCGCGGGCTTTCTTCTTGCCGCACTGTGGACTTTCCTTGCCTATCATCTGGGTTGGGGTTCGATGGTCGCCTCGCTGGTGATCGGAGGTTTCATGGTCGCGATCGGGTTGATACTTGTGGTCATCGCAGGTCGTGAGCGGCATCCGGTGCCCAGCACGGAAGATTTGCGGATCGAAGTCGAACAGCAGATCAACCTGATGGCCAATACGGCAATCACCAAGGCCAGCGATGCTGCCGATGCCGCGATGGACAGGGCTGCAAGCAAAGCGGGCAACCTTCTGGATCTTGCCGAAAACAAGGTGCATTCGGTCGCCGACAATCTGACCTACCGCGCGAACCGGTTCGCGGACCAGACCGAAGCGAGGGTCTACGGCTCAGCCCGGCGGATGGGCGAAAACGCGGCTCGGAGATTCGGTTTCGCTTCGCCCGAGCAAGGCGAAGACCTGACCGAGGAAGACCGTGGCGGCATCAGAGCCACGAATATCGCCCCGGTCCTTGGACTGGTCGCCGTCGGTCTGACCCTTGCATCACGCTATCGCCGGAGAGAAGAGACCGATCATTCTTGGCCGGATGAACACGACAGCCGTCTCTGACAGCCGGCACCGTGATGACGCGTATGCAAACGACAAAGCCCCGCCGATGGCGGGGCTTTGATCTTGCCTAGGATCGGAACTCTCAGGCGTTTGCTTCGCGGATCTTCTCTGCGGCGTCCTTGTCATAGGCGACACCGGCCTTGTCCAGCAGCTGATCGAGCTCGCCCGAAAGGGTCATCTCGGTGATGATGTCGCAGCCGCCCACGAACTCACCCTTGACGTAGAGCTGGGGGATCGTCGGCCAGTCCGAAAAGTCCTTGATGCCCTGGCGGACATCGGCATCTTTCAGAACGTCGATGTCACGGTAATCGACATTCATGTAGTTCAGCACGCCGGCAACGCGGCTCGAGAAACCGCATTGCGGCATTTCCTTGCTGCCCTTCATGAACAACACGACATCGCTGCCGTCGATGGTTTCCTGGATCTTCTGACGCACGTCGGTCATGTCTGGATACTTTCTTCTTTTGCTCGCGTCGGTTCTTTCGGGTTCATGTTCCCCCAAAGCCGACGCCGAAGACTGGGGGTTATTCAGGGACCTTGGTGGTCAGGGCCAGGGCGTGAAGTTCGCCTTGCGGGCCATCCATTTTCCCTTTCAGCGCGGCATAGACCGCGCGCTGCTGCTGCACGCGATTGAGACCCCGGAAGCTTTCGTCGATTACCTCTGCGGCATAGTGATTCCCATCTCCGGCCAGATCCGTGATCGTGATCTTGGCCTGGGGGAATGCTGAACGGATCAGCGTCTCGATGTCCTGGGCTTCCATCGCCATGGGGGGTCCTTTCAAATCTTATCCCAGATGTAGGGGAAGGCTCGGCGGCTCGCAAGGCCACGACCGGTGCCGTCTTCGGAGATGGAGTGAGCCGACGCGAAAATTCGATCCGCACCCCCGATCTGGGGGTGCGGATGCGAGGCAGAAGGGCGGGAAGATATCATTCGGGGATGAACAGGTCGCCCGAAAATTTTCCACGAAAGCCGGGGAGTGGACGCCACAGTCGCTCACCGGGAACGAAACGGCTTTCGCGGGTGTGACTGCCGAAAAGTGTCGAGCGATGCGCGGACATCGTGCGACCTTGTGCATCGGCCATTGCGTAGCAATCCTGCAATTGGTGCGCAAAGCGCAACCAGCCGGCCGAAGCCGATCTCAGGACCAGCGTGACGCTGTCTCCTTCCCAATCGGGCAAGGCGCTTTGGATGCCGCCCTCTGCCTCGAATCCGAAATCCAGACAGGTCGCGCTGCCTCCGAATGCGTCGTAGAGATCAGGACGGCTCATCAGCGTCTCGCCTGGTCGTAGCGAGAACCGCACCGTGACATGTGCGCCCGATTTGGCAACCGAGTAGGTGATGTTCCAGACATTGCCCGCCTCTACTTCGGAAACCGCCCAATCGCAGGTCTCGCCGATCAGGACCTGAGTGCGGCCGGTGGGATGAATGTTCAGATCGTTGATGAGGAAAACCCGCTGCCACGTGGCGACGATTCCGTCATGTTCCATCGCCAGTCGATATTGAGCGCCGGGCGTTTCGTAGAGGTCTCCGATCGAGTTCACATCGGCACCGTTGACGACAACGACCAATCTGGGACTGGCCCCGAAAAGGCTTTGCGCCTCGTTCAGGGTTTCCGTATGGGCCGTTTCGAAATCTGCCCGATAGGAGGAGCCGACCTGATCCTTGGCACTGGTTCCCTGGAAAAGGAACACATAGGGGCAGGAAAGGGCTATCCCGAACTCATTCGCCAGACGCGCGCTTTCGCGCATCCAATAGGTCTGGTTTCGTCCCAGCGGACTCGGGTCCGAAGCGATCCATTCGTTGATCTGCCGACCGCCAAAGCCGTTATCCCCGATGATGGTTCCTTGCGCAGTCCTTCCTTCGTCGCGCCACCGTGCCGCACGGGCAAACTGAAAGGTGAATGCCGGAGAGACGCGTCCCTGGCCCGTGGCGGACATGAAGCCGGTAGCCGTAACCGATTGATCTATCTCTCCAAGTCCTGCGCCGAGCGGGCCGAGGAGGCTGCCCTGACGGTCCCGCAAACCGTAGGTGTAGTAAACCTGTTCGCGCGCGGCTGTCTCGATATCTGCGGCCGACGTCTCCTGAAGCGGCCGATTCTCGCTTTGGCCGTAGACCGGCATGATCTCCAGCGAGGTGACGGAAGGAACGGGGGCCGTCACGCCCCCCGCCGAAAATCCTCGACAACCTCGCGCATCGTGATCGGCCATGCCTTTCCTTCAGCGCGACCGACAATCGCAAACCGGTGGATCGTGCCTTTGAGATAGCGTCCCAGTGAAAAGCGGTTGGGTGAAGGGTCCGTCAGCCCGGGATGGCTTGCTGCGACGAGGTTGCCCGAAGCGTCGAAGCCACTGACGGTGTCGGCCACGTCGTCGATCTCGACCGCGATGATGACGCGCGAGCTGTAGACGGCAGGGCCGAGGGTCAGGTTGACAGATGTATCATCTGTCCCGGTTCCCTGAAGCGTCCCGCCATTGTTGCGCAGCTTCACATGACCACCGGTGCCGTCCAGGATCTGACCGATATTCGAGCCATAGCCGTCCAGGGTGACATCCGCGACGGCAAACAGGCCGTCGGTCGCGGGCTGGTTCGACAGGGTTTGAGATTGCAGATAGATCCCGTCGGCAAAGACAATCCCCTTGTCGGTCATTCGGGCGGTCGTGCCGGAGCCGGTCTTGGCGAAAGCATAGCCCCCCGTGCCGCGAGTCGTGAGGCTGGCAAGATCGTCGCTCAGGGCGGCCAGGGAATCGGCTGCATTGAAATAGGCCAGCGTGACAGCATCATAATCGATGACCTTCACCTCGGGCAGAACCACCTTCAGGGCGTCGGCTGTGCTCGTGGCCATACCCGCGCTGTTGGTCCAGGTCACGGCAAGCTCGTATTCACCGGGGTCGCTCAGTTCCATCGTCATCGCGCCCTCGTCCAGCCGGTCGCGGATCGACATGCCGTCCAGGGTGAAATCCCAATGCGCTTGCGGGACAGGGCTGCCATCCGCCTGGCCGATGTTCAGCGAGATGCTTTGCCCGATGCTTGCGTCGGTCGGAAGGATGCTGGGCGCCTGGGTGATCACCGGGGCGATGGTTGGCGGTGCGCCCGCAATCAGGCTGCCTGCCGCATCGTAAAGCTCGGCCGGATCGTCGCCCAGCCAGACCTCGCCCAAATTGTTGAAAAGCGCCAGGGACAGGCCATCATGGATCTGGATCGCCATGTCAGTCCCCCTTCACCAGGATAATGTCATTATGCCGCTTCTGCGCGGCGGGCAGTTCTTCGTATTCGGCAAAGCGTGACACGACGAGCAACCTTGCCGCGCCGGCATCCTTCGCGGCCTTCTGGTTTTGCCCGCTGGTCTTTTCCAGCTCGCCAAGCGAAACGGGCAAAGGCGAGGCGATGAACAGCGACTTCGATTCGAAAACCTTTACGACGAATTGATTGTAGCCTTCGATCGTCCAACTGGTCGTTGCGGCTTCGCCTTCGCCATTGACGATCAGGTCGACGGACCATTCACCGCTCTGGTTCGTCGTGGCCTCGACCTTCTGGGTCACAATCCGCAGCCCCCCCTCGAACATGTCTGATCCGTTCAGGGTCGCCACGATCTTGCCGGCTGCGATTGGGGAAAGCGTGGCGTCCACTAGGATGCCACTGACGGATGCTTTGTTCGGCATTTCTTGCTCCTCGGCTCAACTCGGATGTCGCGGCCAGTATGCGAGCGATTTCACGCTGTTGCGCAGGGGGGAGGTGCAACGTTCGGGGGCCGGTTCCGCCAGAGCGATGGCCCTGAAACGACAAAACTGCCCGGCTTTGCCGGGCAGCTTCGTGTGAACAAGGTAACAAGCTACTGTTGACTGACCAATCAATTAACACGCCGTATCGCGGACCGATAGCTGAACTTTTCGTCAGGTTTCCGGCCTTTGCGGAGGATCGTGACTTCAGACGAAAGGGCCGCAGGAGGTCGGTTCCCGCGGCCCTTGAAGTCAAGATTTCTGCCGTAACGGGCAGAAAAAGGTTATTCCCACTCGATCGTGCCCGGCGGCTTCGAGGTGATGTCATAGGTGCAGCGGTTGATGCCCTTGACCTCGTTGATGATCCGCGTCGCCGTCTCGCCCAGGAACTCATGGGTGAAGGGATAGTAATCCGCCGTCATCCCATCGACCGAAGTGACCGCGCGCAGGGCGCAGGCATAGTCATAGGTCCGCCCATCGCCCATCACGCCCACAGTGCGCACCGGCAGGATCGCGACGAAGGCCTGCCAGATCTCGTCGTAAAGCCCGTGCTTGCGGATCTGGTCGATATAGACCGCATCTGCCTTGCGCAGGATCTCGAGCTTCTCGCGGGTGATCTCGCCGGGGCAGCGGATCGCCAGACCCGGACCGGGGAAGGGGTGGCGGCCGATGAACTTCTCGGGCAGGCCCAGTTCGCGACCCAGCGCGCGGACCTCGTCCTTGAACAGCTCGCGCAAGGGCTCGACCAGTTTAAGGCCCATTTTCTCGGGCAGACCGCCCACGTTGTGGTGCGACTTGATGGTGACCGAGGGCCCGCCGCTGAAGGAAACGCTTTCGATCACGTCAGGATAAAGCGTGCCTTGGGCCAGGAATTCCGCGCCCTCGATCTGATTCGCGTATTTCTGGAACACGTCGATGAAAAGCTTGCCGATGGTCTTGCGCTTGACCTCCGGGTCCGAGACGCCCTCCAGCTCGCCCAGGAACAGGTCGCTTTCGTCGGCATGGATCAGCGGGATGTTGTAGGTGTCACGGAACATCGTGACGACCTCGTCGGCCTCATTGAGGCGCAGCAGGCCGTGATCGACGAAGACGCAGGTCAGCTGGTCGCCGATCGCCTCGTGGATCAGAACCGCCGCGACCGAGCTGTCGACGCCGCCCGACAGGCCGCAGATCACCTGCTTGTCGCCGACCTGCTCGCGGATCTTGCGGACCGCCTCCTCGCGATAGCTGGCCATGGTCCAGTCGCCGGTGAAGCCCGCCATGCGGACAAAGTTCTCCAGCATGATGCGGCCATTCGGGGTGTGATGCACCTCGGGGTGGAACTGCACGGCGAAGAACTTGCGCGCCTCGTCGGCGATCATCGCATAGGGCGCGTTGGGCGAGGTGCCGATGACCTCGAAGCCCGGCGCCAGTTGCGTCACGCGGTCCCCGTGACTCATCCAGACTTCCTCGCGGCCGGTATCGAACAGACCTGCGAAGATGCCGTCGCCCTTGTGACCCTCGGCGGGCGCGATGAAGGCGCGGCCATATTCGGCGTGATGGCCGGATTCAACCCGTCCGCCAAGCTGCTCCATCATGACCTGCTGGCCATAGCAGATACCGAAGACCGGAACCTGAAGGTCGAACAGGCTTTGCGGCGCGCGCGGAGATTCTGGCTCGGTCACTGAAGCCGGTCCGCCCGACAGGATCACGGCCTGAGGGGCGAAGTCGTTGAGAAAGGCGTCATCCACCGTGTTGAAGGGGTGGATTTCGCAATAAACGTTCAACTCGCGCAGGCGCCGCGCAATCAGCTGCGTGACCTGGGAGCCGAAGTCGATGATGAGGAGGCGCTGATGCTGTGTCATGGACCGCCTTTAGGCCGCGTCCATGCCATTCGCAAGGGCCTGACTGCCCGAACCGCGTGACGGTTGGCTTCATTGCGGCAAGATTGCCCTTCCTTGGCTTTGTCAGCCTGCCAACAGGTACCGCGATCAGCGCCAGAGATTGCCGAGTGCCTCGGCTGGGTCGTCCTCGGACCAGATCTCAGCGCCAAGCGCGATGAAGTCGCTGACCGGGGCAAGCTGCGCGATGAGGCTCGGCGTCAGGGCACCCTCGGCCACCACCGGGATCTCGATCATCTCGGACCACCACTGGAAAAGCTCGAATTCCGCGATATCGCCATGACCAAGCGCGGTCGAGCCGCAGGGCCCAAAGCTGACGTAATCCGCACCGGCCTCGGCCGCGTTGATGCCGTCGTGACGCGAGGCCCCGCAATAGGCGCCCACAATGGCGTCGGCGCCCAGTTCCTTGCGGGCATGGCGAATGCCGCGTGGACCGTCGGTCAGGTGAACGCCATCCAGCCCGTGGCGCAGCGCAAGCTGCACGTGATCGTCGATGACGACGGCGACATCGCGGGCATGCGCGATTTCGCGGGCAAGGTCCGCCAGTCGCCCAAGATCCTCCTCGGTTCCGGCGCCGGGGATGCGCAGGCAGGCGACCGGGAAGCGGTCCATGACATCGGCAAGCAATGGCCCCACCGTCGAGGCTGCCGCCCCGACCGGAGTGATCAGGTAGAGTTGAGGCGTGTTCGGCTGGTCTGTCATGGCGATGTCATCCTGTGTTCAGTCCTGCAGATAGCGCAGTGCCGCGCGGCTTGCCAGTAGGTCGCGGCGGCGATATGGCGGCAAACATGGAACCAGCGATCATTCTCGTGCGCCCGCAGATGGGCGAAAACATCGGCGCGGCGGCTCGCGCCATGCTGAATTTCGGACTGACCGATATGCGACTCGTTGCGCCACGCGACGGTTGGCCGAACCCCAAGGCCATCGCCATGGCTTCGGGCGCGGCGGGTAAGGTGCTTGATCAGGCCCGCGTTTACCCGACGCTTGCCGAGGCCATGGCCGATATCGACTACGCATATGCCACCACGGCGCGCGGCCGCGAATTGACAAAGCCCGTGCTGACGCCTGCCAGCGCCATGGCCGACGCAAGGGAACGCGTCGGGCAGGGAGGGCGCGTCGCAGTTATCTTCGGCCCCGAACGCGCCGGGTTGGAAAACGACGATGTCGCACGGGCGAACGCGATCATCACGGTACCCGTGAACCCGGACTTCCCGTCGCTGAACCTCGCGCAGGCCGTCCTGCTCAACGGTTACGAATGGTCGCGCGAACAGTTGCCGGCACAGCCCGCGCCGCATGGCCGTCGTCCGGATGGTGAAATACCCGCAACCCGGATCGAGATCGAGAAGCTTGCCGATCACTGGGAAGAGCGCTTGCAGGACAATGGCTTCTTCTTTCCGCCCGAGAAGGCGCCCGCGATGAAGCTGACGTTGCGCAACCTTTGGTCGCGCCTGCCGCTGACCCGCGCCGACACACGGATCTTCCACGGCATGCTGCGGCAATTGACCCGCCGCGATTGATTGATTTCCGGACCAAGGCCGGTCAAGGTCTGGTCCAGCGACAAGGAAGCTGACATGGCAAGACGCCCCGTCTTTCAGGAAGTCACCGAAACGACGCCACGCCAGACGCAACCCTCTGGCGGCATGATCGATGCCGGAAACCGTGGCGCACGCGGTGCGATCCGAATCTGGCTGATGGTGATGTTCGTTCTGGTCGTGGCGATGATCGCCCTTGGCGGCGCGACGCGTCTGACCGGCTCGGGCCTGTCGATCACCGAATGGAAGCCGGTGACGGGCGCATTGCCACCAATGGATCAGACTGCCTGGCAATCCGAATTCGACAAGTACAAGCTGATCCCGCAATTCTCCGAGGTCAATCCGGACATGGATCTGGCCGGTTTCAAGCAGATATATTGGTGGGAATGGTCGCACCGGCTGCTGGGCCGCCTGATCGGACTGGTCTGGGCCGTCGGATTCGTCTTCTTCCTTGCCACAAGGAAGATCCCCACCGGTTGGACGCCGCGCCTGCTGTTGCTGGGCGCCCTTGGCGGGGCGCAGGGCGCCATTGGCTGGTGGATGGTGCATTCCGGCCTTTCGGGCGAAATGGTGCGCGTTGCCTCCTATCGGCTGGCGATCCATCTGGGGATCGCTTTCGCCATTCTGGGGCTGATCGCCTGGTGGGCGCTGGCCTTGTCGAGGCCCGAGGCGCAGCTCATGCGGTCGCGTCGTGCGGGTGAAGACAAGCTCTTCTCGATGACCACGGGGCTTCTGCATCTGGCCTTCGTCCAGATCCTGCTGGGGGCTCTTGTCGCGGGCATTGATGCGGGACGGACCTATACCGGCTGGCCCACCATGGGGGGCGAATGGATACCCTCGGCCATATGGGATGCCGCGCTCGGCTGGCGGAACTTCTTCGAGAATCCGGCGCTCGTCCAGTTCATCCACCGCATGACCGGCTATCTTCTGACGATCTTTGCCGTCGTGGTGTTCCTGCGCTCGCGCCGTTCGCCGCATCCCGTGACGCGCGGCGCCTATTTCGTCATGATCGCGGCCCTCGCCGTGCAGGTCCTTCTTGGGGTCATGAACGTGCTCCATGCCTCGCCTTTGCCGCTGGCGCTTGCGCACCAGATCGGTGCGGTCGCGCTGTTCGCGATGATCCTGCGCGCCCGTCATCACGCGCGCTATCCATATGAAACTTCGGTTCGGGGAACTGCCAGATGAGCGCTTTCGACGATCTTCTCGCCTTTCAGCGCCAGACCGAGGCGCTGAGTTCCGTCGCCGAACGTCTGGGCTGGGATCAGGAGACCGTCATGCCGCGCGGTGCGACCGAGCAGCGCGCCGAGGAAATGGCGGCAATGGAAGCGGTATTGCATGAACGCCGGACCGATCCCCGGTTGGGCGAATGGCTGGAACAGGCCGAGCCGCAGGATGCCGAAGATCAGCGCATTCTTGAATTGATCTCGCGCGATTTCCGTCGCGCATCTCGGGTTCCGGCGCGCCTTGCGACCGAGATCGCACGCCAGACCTCACTTGCGCAGGGCGTCTGGGCCGATGCGCGGGCCAATGATGCGCCCGATGATTTTCTGCCTGTCCTCAGTGACATCCTGATGCTGAAGCGCGAGGAAGCCTCGGCCCTAGCCGATGGTGGCGATCTCTATGACGCATTGCTCGACGATTACGAGCCGGGCGCAAGCCAGGCGCAGATCGCGGCCCTGTTCGATTCCATGCGACCGCGCCTTGTCACCTTGCGCGAGGATGTGCTGGGGGCCGAGTTCCAGCCCTCCGCCCTGAGCGGCCATTTCGCTCAGGAAACCCAGTTGCGTCTGGCGCGCAGCTGCGCGACGGCCTTCGGCTATGACTGGGCGCGCGGTCGAATGGACATTGCGGTTCATCCCTTCAGTTCGGGGCGCTGGCAGGATAGCCGGATCACCACGCGCGTGGTTGAAACAGATCCGTTCAACTGCATTTATTCGACGATCCACGAGGTTGGACATTCCAGCTACGAACAGGGGATCGACGACGATTACGCCTTCACGCCGCTCGGCCGGGGCGTCTCGATGGGCGCACATGAAAGCCAGAGCCGGATCTATGAAAACCAGATCGGTCGGGGAGCTGCCTTTACGGGCTGGCTCTACCAGCGCATGTCGGACGCCTTCGACGGTCTTTCGATCCCGGATGCCGAAGGGTTCTATGCGACCGTCAACCGCGTGACGCCGGGCTATATCCGCACCGAGGCAGACGAGGTGCAATACAACCTCCACATCATGCTGCGCTTTGATCTGGAGCGCGACCTGATTTCTGGTCGGTTGGATACGGTGGACCTGGTCGAGGCGTGGAACGCCCGCTTCCTCAGGGACTTCGGAATTGCCGTCGATCGGCCCGCCAACGGCGTTCTGCAGGATGTTCACTGGGCGGTGGGGCTTTTCGGCTATTTCCCGACCTATGCGCTTGGCAACGTCTATGCAGGCTGCCTGAACAAGGCAATGGCAGAAGCCGTGCCCGATCTAGACCGATATCTTGCTCAGGGGGATGCGACCCCCGCCGTCGAATGGCTACGCGAGAACATGCAGCGTCATGGCGGGCTATATCCGCCGCGTGACCTGATCGAGGATGCGACAGGCAGCGATGTGAGCGAGGCGCCCTTGCTCGACTATCTCGAAGAAAAGTTTTCGGGCATCTACCGGCTCTGAGACGACCTCAGGGGCGGTTTTCCCATCGCCCCTGAAGTTGACGGTTCAGCGCTTGTGCAAGCGAAGATGAATTCCGTCCTTGCCCCGCAGCGTCAGGCGCATGACGGGAACGGGGGGCTTGTCCGGTTCTTCAAGGCGATAGTCCCTGACGATCGCCGCCAGCAGCAATGGACCCTCGATCATCGCGAAGCCTGCACCGGGGCAGGATCGCGGCCCCTGCGAGAAGGGCATATAGGCATCTCGCATGCAGCTTTGACCGTTTGGCGTGTCCCAGCGCCCCGGATCGAATCCGTCGGGATTATCCCAGAGCTTCTGGTGGCGATGCAGATGCCACGGTGACAGAACGATCTGCGCGCCTTTCGGCGCCCGGCGTTCGCGCAGGGTTTCCTGGTGGCGACACTGGCGCACGGTCATCGCAACAGGGGGGTAAAGCCGCATCGCCTCGCGGAAGACAGCGCGCGCGGTCTCAAGCCGCTTCACGCAGGAAAAGTCGCGTGAAAGGTGGGTCTTGGCTTCGCGTGCCAGTTTTTCCTGCCAATATGGGCTGCCTGAAAGAAGATAAAGCGACCAGGCCAGCGCCGAAGCGCCGGTCTCGTGCCCGGCCAGGAAAAAGGTCGCAACCTCGTCGATCATCTCGCGCGGCGTGAAGACCTCGTTCGTGACGGGGTCGGGCGTGGTCATGATCTTGGTCGCGAGGTCCTGGGGCGCTGTACCCGCGTCGATGTCTGCGGCGCGTTCCGCAACAAGCGTCTTGATCAGCCGACGGATGCGGCGCGCGCTGTGGCGCACGCGACGATTGTGATACCGCGCCCAGCGGGGCAGGGCGATCAGTCCGCCCAGATTGACCATGGGCTGCGCGTCCTGATGTTCGCGGAAGGATTCAAAGACCTGCGACGCCGTTTCATGCTCGATCGGGATCGAGAAAAGGGTGCGAAAGATCACATCTGCAGCGACATGACTGGTATGGGGTTCGATATCGATCTCGCTTCCGTCGGCAAGCGGTGCCAGCCTTTCGACCACGGCTTCGGCGGCATCATGCATCGCGGGGAAGGCTTCGCGCACGCGCCCACGCTCAAAGGCGATGTCGATGATGCGGCGTTGATGCAGCCATGTCGCCCCATTCGAGATGAAACTGGAATTCCCCAGCAAGGGCTGCAACCCCGCCGCCATGCGTGGAGATTTGGGAAAGTCCATCGGCCTGCGCTTCAGCACCATATCCACGAGACTGGGGTCGTTGCAGGTGAAGCTGTGGATGAAGGGGCCGCGGAATTCGGCCATCCAGGCGCGGTAAAGCCGGTCCGATTGTGCTGAAAGGATGTCGCGCCGGAACTCGCGAATAAAGCGCCAGACCGAGCCCTTGCCCTCGCGCGGCCGAGGTTTGGGCGGGATCATGTCGCGGTCCAGCCGTTCACGGCGCGGGCGATGCGGCCCGGTGAATGCTGCCTTCCGGCAAAGCGGTCTTGCAGTGTCAACGGCCCTGCGGTGATCGCGAAATAATCGTAGTCGCCGGGCTGATCAAAAGCGCAGAGGTACTGGAAATGCAGTCTGAACCAACGGCCGCGCAGCTCCTTCTGCTTTTCTGCCGAAAGCGTCTGCTTGAACGCGGCCGATAGGATCAGCGGATGTTTGCGATCAGCAGGTTCGACACCTGACACCGAGACCGGATCGCATAACCCGAAGGAACAGGCGTCGCCTGGTGCCGTGACATCGACCCACGCGAGTTCATCGCGCGCCGAGAGATAGCGCAGATCGGCCCGAAGCTGGTTTGCCCTGGGCAGGAACGAGGCCATCGGGACGACCTGACCGAGCGAAAGATAGGACAGCTTCGGCCCATTCGCCGGCACGCGGCCCGAACGGATCAGTTCCGCAAGGACCGAGACGCCAAGATAGGCGCCCGAACTATGCCCCACGACCAGCACCTCGTCCCATTCATCGGCAAGGACCGCGGCGATGCGGTCGGCGAATTGCGACAGCCTTTCATTCAGCGCAGGCGGATAGCTGCCCAGGCTTGCGGCGGTAAAGGCATAGTCATGCATCAGGTAATAGGCGAAAACCTTGCCGTCATACTTGCGCCAAAGGTTCAGCCCGGCCCATGTGATCGCAAGCATGACGGGCAGGCCGATCCACCAATCCAACCCGCTCAGCCGCCCGATCCCCCAGCCGACAAGCGCGCCGACAAGCATGCTCGAGAAAAGCTGCGCAAGCAGCACCAGGACAGGATAAAGCGCGGCCAGGACCGGGCCGCGCCTCAGCCGCATCAGCCGGAAAAGCGCGCCCGAGCCGATATAGGCCCAAGCCGTCCGCGCAAGCTGAAGGTAGGTCGCGGCAATCGACTGGCCCATCGAGCCCTGAACGATATCGGCCCATAGCAAGACTTCGATTTCGGCTTCGGTTGCAGCCCCGTCGAAATTCCCCTTTACCCCCCAACCGAAACCATTGCGGTCACGTCGGGCGCCAAACTCAAGCGCATAACCCGAAATACGCGCCTGATCGCTGCCCTCGCGCTTGTAAAGCTCGCGGTAGCGGCGGGGTGGGATCGGATCGTAGCCTGGAATGTAAAGGACGCGGCGCCGAAAAGTGCTGGTCATTGGATCTCATGAGCTATGCGTCCGCAGAATAGTCCAATCGCGGCCATGGGCAAGTCAGGCCATACCCCATCTTGTTTCAAGTTTTTCGATTGCCGCGATCCTGGCATCGATCTTGGGATGGGACATCAGCCATGCAGGGGTCGTCGTGCTGGCTCCGGCGAATTTCTCGAGCTTGCGAAAAAGGCTTTTCTGGGGCTCGGTCCCCAGTCCGGCCTTGACCATCAGCGCTGTCGCGAAGGCATCGGCTTCGAACTCGTCGCCGCGTGACAGGCGAGCCGCGACGGCAGTTGCGACAATACCCGCGATCCAGGCGCCGATCCCGGGCAGGAATCGCCCCAGAACGCCCGCGAGAACCATCCGTATGACATTTTGCCCTGCGAAATCCACCATTCGCCGCCGGGCGTGCCCGTGGGCCACATGCCCCAGCTCATGGGCCACGACCGAGGCGAGTTCGGCCTCTGTCACCTGTCCCTGATCTAGTTTGTCCAGGAAACCGCGCGTGAGGAAGATCCTGCCATCCGGCGCGGCAAGGCCATTGATCGGCGCGATTTCGTAGACATGCGCCCTGACAGGTGGCAGATCCATCGCCTTTCCCAGCCGCTCGAGCATCGGCAGCAGGCGCGGATGGTCCAGGGGCGAAGATTTCGCATTCAACTCGGCCTTCAGCCGCCAGAGCGAAAAATACCACATCGCTGCGGCATAAAGCAGGATCAGGATGATGGGTGTCAGCTTCAGCATGGAATGGATATGGTGCCGAATTCCGTCTCAGCCAAGGAGCCGCATCGCCCGCGTCAGGCCCTCGAGCGTCAGCGGCTGCATGCGGCCATCGAAGATCTCGTCGATCATCTCGATCGAGCGGGTATGACGCCAAAGCCGTTCCGGCACGGGGTTCAGCCAAACATGATCGGGCCAGGTCTCGCGAAACCGCCGCAGCCAGGTTTCACCCGATTCGGGGTTCCAATGCTCATTCGCGCCGCCGGCAATCGCGATCTCATAGGGGGACATCGAGGCATCGCCGATGAAAAGCACCTTGTAGTCTCGCCCGAAGCGGTTGAGCACTTCCCAGGTTGACGTGGTTTCGGTCCAGCGCCGGCGATTGTCCTTCCAGACGGCCTCATAGACACAATTGTGAAAGTAGAAATGCTCAAGATGCTTGAATTCCGCCCTCGCGGCCGAAAACAGTTCGTCCACAAGGCGCGAATGTTCATCCATCGATCCGCCGACATCGAGGAAAAGTAGCACTTTGACGGCATTGTGGCGTTCGGGCCGGGTCTGGACGTCGATATAGCCGTGTTCGGCGCTGGCGCGGATCGTCCCGGGCAGATCCAATTCCTCGGCCGCCCCCTGGCGCGCCCATTGCCGAAGCCTTTTGAGGGCAACCTTGATATTGCGTGTCCCTAGCTCGACGGAATCGTCGAAATCCCGGAACTCTCGCTTGTCCCAGACCTTGACCGCGCTTCGGTGACGGCTTTCCGTCTGACCGACCCTGACGCCTTCCGGATTGTAGCCATAGGCCCCGAATGGCGACGTTCCCGCCGTGCCGATCCACTTGTTGCCGCCCTGATGGCGACCTTTCTGTTCGGCGATCCGCTCGCGCAGCCGCCTCATCAACTCCTCGAAGCTTCCCGGCCCGCTGATCGCGGCGCGCTCTTCGGGTGTCAGCAGCTTTTCGGCAAGCTTCTCAAGCCATTCCGCGGGGATCGAGATCTCGTCCACCAGGGCTTCGACGGGAATTTCCTCAAGACCTGCGAAGGCTTCGGAAAACGCCCGGTCGAAGCGGTCGATATGTGCCTCATTCTTGACGAGTGTCGCGCGGGCGAGATGGTAGAAACCATCCGTTGTCCAGTCGGAAAGCCCCGCCTCAAGACCTGCCAGCAGATCCAGATATTCTCGAAGGCTGGCTGGCACTCCGTGTCGGCGCAGGCTTTCGAGAAAGGGGCGGAACATCGGCCTAGCCCAGCCTTCCCAACAGCACGATCAGAAAAACGCCAAGAACCGCAAGTCCCATGGCATGGACGGCGGCATATTGAATCCGGTCGGCCCGCGTACCGCCGAGCTTGCCGGCGCGCCACCAGCCGATCGCGGCGCCGATGATAAGAGCTGTGATCACGATCATGTGGCTGGGATACCTCCGCTGGTTGTCCGTGTCGAGTGCCAGACTGACCGCAGCCCCTTGAACCGGAATGGGGCGCAGGTTAACCTATTTTCAACTAGTAATCGGAGGGCGTGACATGGCGCCCAGGCGTCCTGCGGGTGCGGACGCGTTCCCGAGAAACACGGTCGAGCCCTTCGTCACCCGCCCGGCCGAGGACGGGCCGCTATATGCGGCCTTGGATCTTGGCACCAACAGTTGCCGGATGCTGATTGCCCGACCCACGGGCAGTCAGTTCCAGGTGATCGACAGCTTTTCAAAACCTGTCCAATTGGGGCAGGGGCTGGAAGCATCAGGCAGGTTGTCGCGTTCTTCGATGGCGCGCACAGTGCATGCCTTGCAGGTGTGTCGTCGCAAGCTCGAGACACATAACGTCACCCGCATGCGCCTGGTTGCGACCGAGGCGTGTCGCCGCGCGCGGAACAGTCGCGACTTCCTGCGGATGATCCGGCGCGAAACCGGCCTGCCGGTCGAGATCATCAATGCCGAGGAAGAAGCCCGGCTGGCGGTGATTTCCTGTGCGCCCCTGGTAAGCCACCGCACCGATCAGTTGCTGGTCGTGGATATCGGTGGCGGCTCGACCGAGCTTGTCTGGATCGACCTGAAGGAGGTCGAGCCGACTGAACGCCCAAGGGCCATCATGCGGCTGGCCGACGGCTTTCGGAACCCCCAGCCGGGCGGGGCTCGCGTCGTCGACTGGATCAGCGTGCCGCTGGGCGTGGCGACGCTGCGCGACCAGTTCGATGATGTCGAGGAAGATGAGGGGCGTTTCGCCCTGATGTCCTGGCATTTCGAAGAGATGCTGTCAGACTTCAGCCCCTATTCCCTGACCTACAAGGTCGAAGAGAACTTCCAGGTGATCGGCACCTCGGGAACCGTGACCACGGTCGCGGCCAGCCATCTCGGCCTGCGCCGTTACGACAGGACCAAGGTTGATGGCCTGACAATGACCTCTGTCCAGATCGACCGCGTGATTCGGGATTATCTCTCGCTCGGGCCCGAGGGCCGTCGTGCCGATCCACGAATCGGGCGTGAGCGACATGCGCTGATCATGTCCGGGGCGGCGATCCTGCAGACGCTGATGCGTGTCTGGCCGACGACACGGCTGTCAGTTGCGGATCGCGGTCTGCGCGAAGGGCTGCTATATGCGCAAATGGTGAAGGACGGGGTGCTCGCCCCCGACGGACTGAACGGGGTAGCATGAGATGACCGAAGGCAAGAAACCAGGTGCCGGGCGCAAGAGCTCGGGCCGAGGACAGCGCGATCTGCGGGTCCGCGTGAAATCCGCCAAGGGGCGGAAACTGTCGAGCACGCTTTGGCTCGAACGGCAGTTGAACGATCCGTATGTGGCCCGTGCCAAGCGCGAAGGCTACCGTGGCCGCGCCGCCTTCAAGATCCTTGAGTTGGACGACAAGTATCGCTTTCTCGTTCCGGGTGCGCGGGTTGTCGATCTTGGCTGCGCCCCGGGCGGCTGGTGCCAGGTCGCCGTGGGGCGGGTGAATGCGCTGGGGGAAAAATCGGGCAAGAAGATCGGCCGTGTTCTGGGCGTCGATCTGCAGGAGGTCGAGCCGATCGCCGGGGCCGAGTTGCATCAGCTGGATTTCCTGTCCGACGGGGCCGACGACAAGGTCAAGGAATGGCTGGGCGGATATGCCGATGTGGTCATGTCCGACATGGCCGCTGCCTCGTCTGGCCACAAGGGCACCGATCACCTGCGCATCGTCGCATTGATCGAGGCAGCGCTTGAATTGGCCTTCGACGTGCTGGAACCGGGCGGGACTTTCGTGGCCAAGGTGCTGGCGGGCGGCGCCGAAAACGAAATGCAGGCGCTGCTCAAGCGCCGTTTCCGAAAGGTCGCGAACGTGAAGCCGCCGGCGAGCCGTTCGGATTCGTCAGAGAAATTTGTCGTCGCGCAAGGTTTTCGTGGGCGGGATGAGGCCGAATTGGCAGTCGGCGACGAAGGAAGCGGGAATTAGCGACGTTCAGGGCGGAAACTGGCCCGGCGAAAGGCCCGATAGGTCATGATGGTCGCGCGGTCTCCGAGACGTAGCCGAGAATTGGGCGAACTCTTTGACCCATGACCGGGCCGGACAGCGCCGACTATCCTGAAAGGGGCGCCAGCGGGACGTTGAACCCTGGCTGCGGCTCAGTCGCCAAGGACCGCGCTGTGGCCGTCCGTTCGAAACGATTCCGGTGTTCGGCCGGTCGACGCGGCGAATGTTCTGAGGAAATGTCCCAACCCGCTATATCCCAGCTCAAGCGCGATATGCTCGAAACTCATGTCGCTGCCGCGCAAAAGTGCCGCGGCCCTCTGCAGGCGCAGGTCGTAAAGCAGTTCCAACGCCGAACGTCCGCGGCTGTCGTGGCAGGATTGATCCAGATGCGCGACGGTGCATTCGAGTTTCCCTGCAAGTTCGGCGATGGTCCAGCCCTGGGCCAGGTTTTCGGCTGCGACGGACAGGAACCGCTCGGTCAGCTGCCGGGCCTCGTCCAATCGGCGTGCATGACTGTCCTGTACCTCAGGCACGCCGACGATCCGTGACAGCGCAAGGGTCAAGAGCCCGATCTGAAAGGCCGTGGCCTTCGTTTCGATCGAACTGCGCGGACTTCCTTGCCCAAGCGAGACGATTGCCGGCTCAAGCAGTGGCCTGTCCGCAGGGTTGGGAAAGCCGCAACGAAAACCATGGGGAAGCGGGTCGGGCAGTCCTTGGGCCAGTTGCACCGGAACGAGCAGCGCCCAGCCACGTACCCCAGGGGGCGGCTTCGTGGAAAAGGCCGTTCCCGCTGGGATGAAGGCGATGCGTCCAGCCGAGACCAGATGCCTTTTCTTGGGCAGGTCGATCGAGCAGCCGCCCTCGGTCACGAGGATGATGACATGATCTCCGCGGACCCGAGGGGCAGCCGCGCAGGCCAGCCCTTCATGACGTCCCAGCAGGGGTCCTGACCAGAAAAACCCCTCAAGCGGCATGAGACGCAATCCATCGCCTGGCGCGGGGCGCGGCAGGGCCTCAGGCTTTCCGCTTGAAAAGACGCGAATCCGTGCCTTGGAATCCGTGTCTTCGCCAAGTTCGACAGGCTGGGGCAATCGCGGGTCCATCCGCGGGGGTTCCTGCACGCGCGGCGCGTTTATGGCCGCCGTGGCGAGCCTTTCCCTTGTGGCCGCTTCGTGCGGCACATCGGGGTTCTGCTGTGGGCGCAACGAATGGATCATGGAACGCCTTTCTGGAGCCGTCGCAGAAAATGCTAGGCCGACCTCGGATTCGGTCCAGAGATTTATCAATCACAGGTTGATAAACCGTGAAGCTGTTGCAGTCAGGCAGCAGGGCCGATCGGGATCTGTCTCCAGTCCTTCATTCTGCCCCGGAAGAATATCCTTTGCGATTTCGCATATTGCCTTGAAGCGATGATAGCGCGTTCCACCGCCTCGTCGAGACTCATGTCGCCGGACAGGTAGGCAACAAGTTCCGGCGCTCCGATGGCGCGCGCCCAAAGGGCAGTCGGTTCCCAATGAGGCAGCATTTCGCGAACTTCTTCAAGCGCCCCTTGCTGCATCATCAGGCGAAATCGGCGATCGATGCGTTCGGCGAGCCAGTCGCGGTCGCTGTTCAGGACGATCCGTTCGCTTGCGGCAGGGGGGATCAGCGCGGGTCCGGTTTCGGCCTGCCAGTCGGCGATCCCCCGTCCGGTCGCGCGCAAGACCTCCCAGGCCCGCTGAACGCGTGCAGGATTTCTCAGGTCGATCCGCTGATGGGTTCGTGGATCGAGGGCAGCGACCATGCGGGACATGCCGTCCGGAGAAGCGATGATCGCATTGCCTTCGGCCCTGATGTCATCAGGAACGGGCGGAATGACGGCCAGACCGTTGGAAAGGGCGTGAAGATAAAGACCCGTGCCGCCGACGACGATGAGCCTTTCCCCACCGCTCAGGATCTCGGCCACCTGATCCAGCCACTGGCCCACGGAATAGGGCGCACCGGGCTGCATATGCCCGTAAAGAAGATGCCGAGCCTCCGCCTCGTCCTGGATAGAGGGGCGGGCAGAGATGATCCGCCAGCAGGACCAGACCTGGAGTGCGTCGGCATTGACGATGACGCCGCCCTGTCCTTGGGCAAGCGCGATCGCCAGCGCGGATTTTCCACTTGCTGTGGGTCCTGCGATCAGCACATGCTTGTCTGCGGAGATAGTCGAAAGAATTTCCCGGGGCTGCGTCACTTTGCCCGCACGCTCTGGCGGTTGAACATGCGCCCTGTTTGCGACATTTTGCGCGCCAATGAAACACCCCCGTGAAAGGTTCCCCTTCTGATGTCCGAAAAAACCCCGCAAGCCGGAAAATATTCCCGTGTTCTGCTGAAGATCTCGGGCGAGGCGCTGATGGGTGACCAGGGCTACGGCCTGCATCCGCCGACGGTCGCGCGCATCGCGCAAGAGGTCAAGTCGGTCCATGACATGGGGGTCGAGATCTGCATGGTGATCGGCGGGGGCAATATCTTCCGCGGTCTTCAGGGCAGCGCCCAGGGCATGGAGCGTGCGACCGCCGATTACATGGGCATGCTGGCAACCGTCATGAATGCGCTGGCGATGCAGGCGGCACTTGAATCCTTCAAGATCCACACCCGGGTCATTTCGGCAATCCGCATGGATGAGGTGGCCGAGCCCTATATCCGCCGCCGTGCCGTCCGTCACCTTGAGAAGAAGCGCGTCTGCATCTTCGCGGCCGGAACCGGAAACCCGTATTTCACCACCGATACCGCTGCGACGCTGCGCGCGAACGAGATGAATTGCGAGGCAATCTTCAAGGGCACCAAGGTCGACGGCGTCTATGATAAGGACCCCAAGAAGCATGCCGACGCCAAGCGCTACGATAACGTCTCCTACGACGAGGTCTTGCAGAAACATCTTGGCGTGATGGACGCTTCTGCCATCGCGCTCGCCCGGGACAACGACTTGCCGATCATCGTTTTTTCGCTGGACGAACCCGGCGGCTTCCGTGGCATCCTTGCGGGCGAGGGCACCTATACGCGTGTTCACGGCTAAAATCCCCGCATAGGCTTTGCCTTGGCGGCGCTGCTCGGCTAAAAGCGCTGAAAACCACAGCATAGAAGGCCATGATCGAGCATGTCCGACGAAATTGAGATCGATATCGACGACCTGGAACGCCGGATGAAGGGCGCCATCGAGTCCCTGCGCCACGAATTCGCTTCGTTGCGCACGGGCCGCGCCTCGGCCAGCATGGTCGAGCCCATCATGGTGGATGCCTATGGATCGCCGACCCCGATCAACCAGGTCGGGACGGTGAACGTGCCCGAGCCGCGCCTCGTGACAATCAACATCTGGGACAAGGCGCTGGTCTCGAAGGCCGAAAAGGCAATCCGCGAATCGGGTCTTGGGATCAACCCCCAGCTCAATGGCACGATCATCATGCTGCCGATCCCCGAGCTCAACGAAGAGCGTCGCCGCGACTTGACCCGGGTTGCCGCCCAATATGCCGAGCATGCGCGCGTCGCGGTTCGCAACGTTCGACGCGACGGCATGGACCAGATCAAGAAGGCCAAATCGTCGGGCATGTCCGAAGATGACCAGAAGTTCTGGGAAGGCGCGGTGCAGGAACTGACCGACAAGGTCATCGCCTCGGTCGATCAGGCGCTCGAGGCCAAGCAGGCCGAAATCATGCAGGTCTGATCCAGATGGCAGATCCCGCAGCCAGCCTGTCCCGTGCCCAAGGTGGGGATATCCGGCCTCGCCACGTGGCCATCATCATGGACGGTAACGGCCGTTGGGCCGTCAACAAGGGCTGGCCGCGGCTTGTCGGCCACCGCCGCGGCGCCGAGCGCGTCAAGCAGATCGTTCGGGCTTGCCCCGATCTTGGCGTGAACTGGCTGACACTTTATGCCTTTTCGACCGAGAACTGGAAGCGCACCACTGAAGAGGTGCTTGGACTGATGGGCATCTTTGCACGCTACATCGAACGCGAGGCCGATGGCCTGGCCGCAGAAGGTGTGCGGATGCGCTTCATCGGCGGGCGCGAAAGGCTCGACGAAAAGCTTCAAAGGCTGATGGAAGGGATCGAGGCCAGGACCTCGATGAATACCCGTCTCAACCTGACTGTCGCGATCAATTACGGCGGTCGGGACGAGGTGGTGCGTGCCGCCGCGCGTCTGGCCGAACGCATCGCGCGGGGCGAGGTCCAGAGGCCGACCGAGGCCGATTTCGCGTCATGCCTCGACACGGCCGGGCATCCCGACCCGGATCTGGTGATCCGCACATCGGGTGAGACACGCACGTCGAATTTCCTGCCCTTCCAGGCCGCTTATTCGGAATATGAATTCTCGCACACGCTTTGGCCGGATTTCACGCCCGAGCACCTTGGTGAGATCCTTGATCGCTACAGTCTGCGCGACAGGCGCTTCGGCGGCGCATGACCGGCACGGAACCTTCGCGCGGGCGCCTGGTGGACAGGCTCAAATCGGGAAACTGGGCTGATCTGGGCAAGCGGTTGGGCGCAGGGGCACCTTTGCTTCTGGTCGGAATACTGCTTCTCGTTTCCTCGGGATTGTGGCTCCGGCTTGGAGTTTCGGTAATCGTCGGGCTGATGAGCTGGGAACTGGCGCGGCTGACGGCCTGGCGCTTTCCCCAGTTCCACAGCCCGCGCCATCCCGTACTGATCGGCTCGCTCAGCGCCATCGTCCTTGTGACCATGCTGAACGTGCCGGGCAATCTACCGTTTCTGCTGGTTGCCGTTCCGGTGCTGGCGGGTCTTCCCGGAACGCATGCACATGAGCGCGTGCCCTATGCCCTATTCACCATCGCGATCTTCGGCGCGGGTTACGGGCTTGTCGCCCTGCGCGAGGAAATGGGGCTTGCGACGCTGTTTTGGGTGGTCGCGACGGTCGTGCAATCCGACATCCTTGGCTATTTTGTCGGCCGCAGGATCGGGGGGCCGCGGTTCTGGCCTTCGCTGAGCCCCAAGAAGACCTGGAGCGGCACCGTCGCAGGATGGGTCGGAGCGCTTCTGCTGGCGGCAGGCCTTGTCCTCAGCCGAAATGCGAGCCTGGGGGTGTTGCTCGTCGGGCCGCTTCTGGCACTCGCGGGTCAGTTCGGCGACATTGCGGAAAGCTGGCTCAAGCGCCGTGTTGCGGTTAAGGACAGCTCGCAGCTTATCCCGGGGCATGGCGGCGTCATGGATCGTTTCGATGCGATGTGCGGCGCGCTTCTGCTTGCCTTCGTGCTGATGCTCCTCCATCTCTTGCCGATAATCGGAGGCTAAGACCATGCGCAGCGTGACCGTGCTGGGGGCCACCGGCTCCATCGGCGAAAGCGCATTTGACCTTCTCATGCGGTCGGGCGGGCCGGATGCGTATCGAACCGTTGCGCTTACCGGTGCGGCGAACGTGGCGCGGCTGGCCGAAATGGCGCGCGCCCTGCGTGCCGAGATCGCGGTAACCGCAATCCCCGGGAAGCTGGCCGAGCTGCGCGACGCGCTGGCCGGATCAGGCATCGAGGCCGCGGCCGGGAGAGATGCGATCGCCGCGGCTGCGGCGCGCCCGGCGGATTGGACCCTTTCGGCAATCATCGGTGCGGCGGGGCTTCCACCGGGACTTGAGGTCCTGCGGCGCGGTGGGACGCTTGCGCTGGCGAACAAGGAAAGCCTGGTCGCGGCAGGACGTCTCGTGATGTCTGAGGCGCAGCGGAACGGGGCCCGCATCCTGCCGGTCGATTCCGAACATTCGGCTATCTTTCAATCCCTTAACGGTGAAGATCTCGATTGTGTCGAGAGCGTAACCATCACTGCCTCGGGCGGCGCGTTTCGAGACTGGCCGATCGAGCGTCTGTCACGTGCGACGGTCGCGGAGGCATCCTGTCATCCGAATTGGTCGATGGGTCAGCGCATCACGATCGACAGTGCCTCGATGTTCAATAAGGCGCTGGAAGTGATTGAGACGCATGAATTCTTTGGGCTGGATGACAGGCAGATCAAGGTCTTGGTGCATCCACAATCGATCGTCCATGCCTTCGTCAGCCATGCTGACGGTGGCAGCATTGCGCATATGGGGGCTCCGGACATGCGTCACGCCATCGGCTATGCGCTGAACTGGCCCAAGCGCGCCGCCCTGCCAGTTCCGGCGCTGGACCTCGCACGGATCGGCAACCTGACTTTCGCAGCGCCCGACGAAAAGCGTTGGCCGGCGCTTCGACTGGCGCGCGAGGTGATCCGTGCGGGAGGTGCCGCCGGCGCCGTGCTGAACGCCGCCAAGGAACAGGCGCTTGACGATTTCATCGCCGGTCATATCGGTTTCACCGACATGGCGGCGGCAGTCGAGCGCGCGCTTGAGATGTGCGCCCGCGAAGAGGGCTTCGGAACCAGCCCGAAAGGGCTGGATGATGTTCTTGCATGGGATGAAATGGGGCGGCGGAATGCGGCCTGTTCGGCAGGTGCGGCATGATGGGATTGATCGCTGAACTCGGTGGTCTGATCTGGACAGTCTGCGCGTTCATCCTGGCGCTGTCGATCATCGTCACCGTCCATGAATACGGCCATTACATCGTCGGCCGTTGGTCCGGCATCAAGGCCGAGGTGTTTTCGCTTGGCTTTGGTCCGCAGCTTTTTTCCTGGCGCGACCGACGCGGGACGGTCTGGCAGGTCGCGGCGATTCCCCTGGGGGGCTATGTCCGCTTCCTGGGTGACAGCAATGCTGCCAGCGCCGGCTCAGGCGAGGCGGTCGATACGAAACTCGCGCGGCAAAGCCTGCCCGGCGCACCGCTCTGGGCGCGTTTCGCGACGGTCGCAGCCGGGCCGATCTTCAACTTCATCTTGTCGATCCTCGTTTTCGGCGGGGTCGCGCTATGGCACGGGATGCCGGTGGATGAACCCGAGGTCGGGGTGTTGCGGGCGACACCTCCGGGGATCGAGATCGGGCTTCAGCCGGGTGACCGGATCATTGCGATCGACAATCATCAGGTAGGGTCCTGGGCCGATCTCGCAAAAACGGCCGAGGCGTTGGAGCCACGGCCATCGCACGAATGGACCGTTCGCCGTGCTGGGCAGGAGCTGATCGTTCCCGGCCCTGATCCGATGCCAGCGCTGCTGACCGGTATCGCACCTCGCAGCGCCGCCGCGGCGGCAGGCTTGCGGGCGGGCGATGTCATTCTGGCCATCGACGGCAAGCCCGTCTCGCGCTTTGACGAATTGCGCGAGCATGTCGAGGCGGCGCAGGGCCGTGCCCTGCTTTTGCAGGTCTGGCGCGAAGGTGCCGGAGAGGCGGATTACACCCTTATTCCGCGCGAACAGGATCTTCCGACCGCCACCGGCTATGAGAAGCGCTGGATGATCGGTGTCACCGGCGGAGGCACGTATTTCGATCCGGCGACGCGCTCGACCGGGCTGGGCGAAGCGCTGGAACTTGGCGTCAATCGCACCTGGGACATCATCGCCTCCTCGGTTTCGGGCCTCTGGGCGATGATCTCAGGACAGATCGGCAGCTGCAATCTGGGCGGGGCGATTTCCATCGCGGAAAGCACTGGTCAGGCAGCCTCGGCAGGGGGGAGCGATTTCATCTGGTGGATCGCCGTGCTTTCGGCCGCGATCGGCTTTCTCAACCTTTTGCCTGTCCCGGTATTGGATGGCGGCCACCTGATGTTCTACCTGTATGAGGCGGTTGCCGGGCGTCGTCCCTCGGACCGCGTCCTGGATATCTTGTCTGCATTGGGCATGGCTGCGGTGCTGGCACTGATGATCTTCGGACTCACCAACGATCTTTTCTGCCCCTGATCCGGCCTTGCCTTTTGACAGTCCGGCCTGCTTCGCTGTATCCACTTTGCCAAAGAGAGCGGTGCAAAACCGCTTGCAAGGCAAGACGCGCGAGGGGCAGAAATGACGGACGGGAAACTCGGCAAGGGCGCACTGGCGCTGATTTCGGCGCTGGCTTTGGCCGGGCCGGTTGCGATGGTGCCTATGCCCGCCTCGGCCTATGTGTTCAACAATGTGCGCATAGAAGGCAATCAAAGGATCGAACCCCAGACGATCCTGTCCTTCCTGGACCTTCCGCGGGGGCAGGATGTCAGTGGCGGACAGCTGAATGCGGCGTTCCAGCGCCTGCAGAATTCGGGGCTTTTCGAAAAGGTCGAACTGACGCCTTCGGGAAGTACGCTCGTGGTCACGGTCGCGGAATACCCGACCATCAACACGATCGCGTTCGAGGGCAACAAGCGCCTCAAGGATGACAACCTGAACCAGGTTGTGCAGTCCAAGTCTCGCCGGGTCTATTCGCCCGCCCAGGCCGAGGCCGATGCCGCCGAGATCAGCAAGGTCTATGCCTCGCAAGGGCGTCTGGCCGCGCGGGTCGATCCCAAGATCATCCGTCGCAGTGGCAACCGTGTCGACCTGGTGTTCGAGATCCGCGAAGGCGACGTGACCGAGATCGAGCGGATCGGCTTCGTCGGCAACCGCGCATTCTCGGATCAGAAACTGCGCAATGTGCTGCAGACCAAACAGGCGGGCCTGCTTCGCACTTTCATCAAGCGCGACACGTTTTCCCCCGATCGGCTTCCGGTCGACGAAAAGCTGCTGACCGATTTCTACCGTTCGCGCGGCTATGCCGACTTCAAGGTTCAGGCCATCGCGCCCGAGGTTGCGCGGGAACGCGATGCTTTCTACATCACTTTCCAGATCCAGGAAGGCCCGCGCTATACCTTCCGCAACATCAACACCGTCAGTGAAGTTCCCGGCGTGGATGCCGCGGATTTCCAGGCGCAGAACCGTGTTCGCCCGGGCGCCGTCTATAACCCGACCTCGATCGACACCACCATCCGCCGGATGGAGGCGCTGGCGATCAACAAGGGACTGAACTTCGTTTCGATCGAGCCGCGCATCACCCGGAACATGCGCGACCAGACGCTGGATCTGACCTTTGCCCTGACGCGCGGGCCGCGGGTCTTCGTCGAACGGATCGACATCGAAGGCAACACGACCACGCTGGACGAGGTGATCCGCCGGCAGTTTGCGACGGTCGAAGGCGATCCCTTCAACCCGCGTGAGATCCGCAACTCGGCAGAGCGTTTGCGGGCCCTGGGATATTTTGCGGATGTCCAGGCCGAAAGCCGCCCCGGCTCCAGCGCGGATCAGGTCATCGTCGACGTGAACGTCGAGGAACAGCCCACCGGCAGCCTGTCCTTTGGCGTGAGCTACGGCGTCTCGACGGGGGTGGGCTTCAACGCCTCTCTGGCCGAGAAGAACTTCCTTGGACGTGGCCAGGAACTGAATCTTTCCTTCGCTGCCGGGTCCGACAACCAGTCATCGGGCATTACCTTCGTGGAGCCCTATTTCCTGGGCCGCAACCTGAAGGCGCGGGCGCAGGTCTGGTACAACACGACCAACCGCTACAATTCCGACTATAATACACGCTCGGTCGGGTTGCAGACGGGATTCGAATTCCCGGTCTCCGAGAATGGCCGGCTGGAACTGCGCTACAAGCTCAGCAAGGATACCCTGTTCGACGTCGACCCGATCGAGGTGGATTCGGAATCGGGTGAACTCGACGGCTCGTCGCCGATCCTGTTCCGCGAGCAGGGCGGCTTCTTCACCTCGGCGCTTGGCTATACCTACGGTTATGACAGCCGCATCACCGGAATCGACCCGCTGACCCGGTATCGCTTGCGTCTCTCGCAGGATTTCGCCGGTCTGGGCGGAGACGTGAAATCCGTGACCACCTCGGTCTATGGCGGCGTCGAAAGCAATGCCTGGCGTGAGAACGTAACATTCCTCGCCGAGCTTGAGGGTGGTGCGGTCCATATGCTCGACGATGAGTCCACGCGTTTCCTTGACCGCTACACCGGCAACGGAAAGATCCGCGGTTTCGAACCCAACGGCCTTGGCCCGCGCGACCTTTATGCGCCGAACGAAGACGCTCTGGGCGGCAACTATTTCTGGGCACTGCGCACCGAAGTCAGGTTCCCGCTGGGCCTGCCCGAAGAATATGGCATTCAGGGCGGCCTGTTCGCCGATGCCGGTTCCGTATGGGGGCTAGATGACACGGCCGGTGCCTATGGAAACGAGGTTGATGACGGGATGCATGTCCGCGCAGCCGTTGGTGCCTCGCTGTTCTGGACGACCCCGATCGGGCCGCTTCGCTTCAACTTCGCCAAGGCCGTCGTGAAAGAGGATTATGACCTCGATCAGCCCTTCGACCTGACGATTTCAACGAAGTTCTGATGCGGATCCGCGCCGCCTCGATCGCGTTGGTTCTGGCTCTGTCGGGGCCGGTCGCGTCCGAGGAGCTGGCGGTCCCCAATGAGACGGGTGGCAGCGACATGATCGGTGCGCCCACTCTGCCCCTGGCCGACCAGGCATCACCACCCGGCGAGACGATGCTGATGGTCGAAACGCCCGATCCCGGACCGGATCACCCGCCACTGATGATCATGACGATAGATCAGGACGCGGTGTTCCTGAAGTCGCGCTGGGGTATGCGTGTCCAGACCGAACTGGATCGACGCGGTGATGAGATCGCGGCAGAAAACGAACGCCTCGCGAATGATTTTTCGGCCGAAGAAGACGAGCTGACAAAGTTGCGGGGCACGCTGGCACCGGATGAATTCCGCAAGCGCGCCGAGGAATTCGACAAGCGGGTCGTCGAAGTGCGCCGTCAGCGCGACAGCGTGGCGAGGCAGCTTCAGGATGAGATCGAGGAAGAACGGGCGTCGTTCTTTCGCGCAGCGCTCCCTATTCTTGCTCAATTGATGCAGGAAAGGGGTGCGGTCATCGTGCTCGACCAGAGGTCCATCTTTGTATCCGCACAATCCGTCGATGTTACGGATGATCTGGTGGCACGAATGGATCGTCTGATTGGGGAAGGGCCGGTCGCGCCTTCCGATGCCGAAACGAGTTCCGAGACGGCAACGGAAGGACGCGAGAACGCGCCTTCCAAGCCCTGACCTTTCTAAATCCTGCGGTCCAAACTGCCGATCCTTTCGGTCAGCAGATCGAAGAATCCGTCGCGATCGATGTCGCGCAGGAACATTGCGTTTGGCTTGCGTCCCGTGACACGCCACCAGTCTGCCACAGTCATGCCCTGCGTGAACTCTCCAGCCGTCTCGATCTCGACATTGATATGGCGGCCTTGGAACAGATCGGGACGGATGAGATAGGCGATCGCGCAAGGGTCGTGTAACGGCGCACCTTCGCTTCCATATTTCGACCGGTCGTAACGCTCGAAGAAATCGGTCCAGCCTGCGACCGCGCGTCCAACCGGGCCGGTTGATCGCATGGTTTCGACCCATTCACGGTTGGTCAAGGCGCGGTGCGTGACATCCAACGGCAGCACGGACAGGGGAACCCCGCTTGAAAAGACCAGCTTGGCCGCCTCAGGATCGACATAGATGTTGAATTCGGCGGCGGGTGTCACATTTCCGACCTCGAAATATGCCCCGCCCATCAGAACGATTTCCCTGACACGGGGAATGATCTCGGGAGCTCGCTCGAAAGCCGTGGCAATATTGGTCAAAGGCCCGATCGGGACCAGGGTCACGTCCCCCGGTTCCTGGCCGCGCAGCGTCTCGATAATGAAATCTACCGCGTGGGCTTCGCCCAGGGCGGTTTCGGGTTCGAAGATCTCGATGCCGTCGATTCCCGACTTTCCGTGCACATATTCGGCCGTCACGAGCGGGCGACACATCGGGCGATCGCAGCCGGCGTGGACGGGAATGTCCTTTCGTCCCGCGATTTCGCAGATGATACGGGCATTGCGATGGGTCAGGTCCAGCGGAACATTTCCTGCGACCGTGGTCAGACCCAGGACTTCAAGCTCGGGGCTTGCAAGCGCAAGCAGGATGGCAACGGCGTCGTCCTGGCCGGGATCGGTGTCGATGATGATCTTGCGGGTCATTCCACTCTCCATACGTCGAGGCGAGAATGACCACCCAAGCGAGGGATGCAAGGGGGCTATCTGCCCGGCGGTTCCAGATGGGTAATGCCCGCCGCCGCGGCACGGGCCAGTTCGGGGTCGAGCGACATCCGGACATATTCGCCCCGCCGCCAAAGCTCGGACATGTCGTCGTAATGGCGCGACAGCGGATGGCCCGATTGCCCGGTCGAGATGATGAAGACCGAACTGTCGGGATCGGCAAGATCATAGACCCCGCGATAGGCTGCCCCCGTCACGTTGAGATAGGGGTTGCGCCCGTAGCCCAGAACGCCCGCATGGGCGATGGTCGAATTCCCGCCAGATGTCGGCTGCACGATATTCACCAGATAGGACAGCCCCCGCAGATCGCCAAGCGCGGGATGGACATGGCGTGCCTGGTGCATGTCGCCCCAGCGCCAGCTTTCCAGATCGGGCCCGAACCGGGCGGTCAATTCAAGCAGCGCCTCGTCAAGAGCCTGCCGGGCGATCTGCGTGCAGGTCTCGACCGGGGTTGACTGACGGATATCGCACCAGACCGCCGCGCCATTCGTGTCGCGGAAAACCCGGTCCAGAAAATCGGGGTAAAGCTCGGTCAGCTCATCGGCCAAGGGTCCCAGCTCATCGCGCAGGATGCGATCCTGAAGAGCGCCCATCCAGGCGGCATGGATCAGGGGTTCGGGCAGGTGTTCGCTGAGCGTTCCGTCCCAATTGGCAAGCAGGGCCAGCGCGTCCTGGCGCTGCCTTTCGGGCGTGCCCATAGGCGCAGGCTCTCCGGTAAACCACAGATCCGCGCCGACAAGCGGCAGGATCGACCGGGCGACCGGACTGACGATATCATTCTGGGCCGCGATGAAGCTGTCGCGCGAATGCACCTCGCGGCTGTCCAGAAGGTGCTGAAGACGGTCCTGCCGGAAATGATTGCCCCGGTCGAAGCCAAGCAGCGGTTCGCCCGAGATCGGCGCCCCGGTGACAGCCACGATTCCGCTAGGAGGTGCAAGATCGCCCGCCACGCTGGGCGCCGCTTCCTGGCCAAGCCACTGATTGCCGGCGATCCAACCCGGTTGGGGCAGGCGTCCCTTGCTGACCGATGCCGGATCCCGGATCGGCATTTCTCCGGCCACGATACGCCCGACCCCCGTCTTGTCGGCCAGAACGACTTCGAGAGCGGGCGCGACAAGCATGCCAAGGGCGTCGGCTGCTGCCTGCCTGTCCGACGCCCGCATCAAGGCCATAAGCGCGCTCATCGAGCGGTCGTCCCCATGGCCTCCGGTCCATGCCAATGCAGCGACATGGCCTGCTGGCAGGACGCTCGCGATATCGAGGTAGTTGGCAGGCAGGATCGGCCCGTTCGCGGTTTCACGCAGCGTGATCGTTCGCGATGGCTTGCCGCGCACGCCCAGCGTCTCGCTATGGGTGGCAAACTCCGTCCATCCCTCTGTCCCGCGATAGCGATCGGGATCGCCGGGCTGGACCTCTTCGATGAAGATATCCTGGTCGTCAACCTGGGCAGGGCTGATGCCCCAGGCAAGTTCGGTATTCCGTCCCGACAGGACCAAGGGAACGCCGGGGATCGTTCCGCCGATCACGCCGCCGGATGACAGCTCGATCCGCGCGAGATACCAAAGGCCCGGCGCGGTCAGCGCGAATTGTGGATCGTTCGCCAAAAGGGCGCCGCCCGCCGCCGTCCGATCGGCGGCAGCGGCCCAGCCGCTCCCACCGGCCCCCATCGAGGGGGCAAGATAGCCAGCGAGGGTGGTAGGCCAGTCGGCCTCGAGCGTGCGCCGCTCGGCCCCGGCGAAACGGCCTCCGCTGAACAGGCTCGCATAGGTCGGAAGTGGCGGCTCACCCGGAGCGGCCATCAGCTCCTGCCCACGTTCCGGAGCGGCCAGAGAAATGCGGGCCCGCAGGATCTCGCGCCTGATCTGCTGGGTCGAGGTTGCCGCGAGGAGCTTCAGGATTGCAAGCGAATCGGCGGGTTCCCAATAGGAGATATTGTCCGGAAACAGGAAGAATTCGGGTGCGCCGCGCCCGCGCGCCCCCAGATTGATCTGCTGGATCCAGGAATTGATCCCGTCGGCATAGGCCCTGAGCGCACTGAGCGTTTCGGGGGTCTGCGCCTCGACCGAGGCCCGCGCATTGCGATAAAGACCCAGGCGACGCGCAAGATCGTCAGCGGGCAGCGCGCCTTCGCCATAAATCTCGGCAAGCCGCCCCTGCGCCGCGCGGCGCAGCACGTTCATCTGGAACAGCCGGTCCTGCGCATGCGCCAAGCCCAGAGCGAAGAATACGTCATGGTCGTCCTGCCCAAAGATATGCGGCACATCCTCGGTGGTTCGGACGATCTCGACCGGAGCGGAGATCCCCGCAACCTCATAGGTTGCGCCGTAATCCGGCAGCGAGCGGACGGCGAAATACCAGGCCAAAGCCATCAACGCGGCGCCTGCCACAATCAATCCGACCGTAAGGCGCACGAGCCAGCGAAATAGTGTCACCATGAATCGGGCGCGGTCTCAATGCTTTGGCGCACAGGTGGTTGACCCGTGCGGCAGGTGGTGGAAATCATGCGTTTGAATAGGGCAGGGCGCGTGCCGGATCAACGCGCCTTTTTGCAGGCTTGGGGAGAAAATTATGGCACGGGTCGCATTTCTTGGATTGGGTGTGATGGGCTTTCCGATGGCGGGGCATCTTGCCGCCAAGGGACATGAAGTAACGGTCTGGAACCGAACCGCGACCAAGGCCGAGCAATGGACGGCCAAGCATCCGGGCCAATCTGCCAAGACCGCCCGCGAAGCAGCAGAGGGGGCTGAGATCGTTCTTGCCTGCGTCGGAAATGACAACGACCTTCGCGAAGTCTGCACCTCGTCGGATGGCGCCTTCGCCGGCATGTCGCGTGGCGCGCTTTTTGTCGATCACACGACGGTATCGGCGGCCGTGACGCGCGAACTTTCTGCCTTGGCGGGTGAGGCGGGCTTCGGCTATGTCGATGCGCCGGTCTCCGGGGGGCAGGCGGGTGCCGAAAATGGCAAGCTTTCCATCATGTGCGGCGGCTCGCAGGAGGACTACGCGCGGGCCGAGCCTGTCATTGCGGCCTATGCCAAGATCTGCAAGCTCATGGGCCCTTCGGGCGCCGGGCAACTGACCAAGATGTGCAATCAGATCGCGATTGCCGGGCTTGTCCAGGGGCTGTCGGAATCCTTGAACTTCGCGGAAAAGGCCGGGCTTTCGATTGCCGATGTGGTCGAGGTCATCAGCCAGGGGGCCGCAGGCAGTTGGCAGATGCAGAACCGTTTTGCGACCATGGCCGAGAATCGGTTCGATTTCGGCTTTGCCGTGGACTGGATGCGCAAGGACCTCGGCATCTGTCTCGCGACAGCCGAGGAGAATGGCGCAAGCCTTCCCGTCACCGCACTTGTCGACCAGTTCTACAAGGAAGTGCAGCATATGGGAGGCGGACGCTGGGACACCTCGTCCCTGATCGCGCGGCTTCGCAGGTAGGTGCTTGCCATTGCCGTCCGCTTCGGGTTATCAGCGCGACGACCCTTTCACGGGCGGTCAACCTGTTTGGCAGAGCGTCTCGTTTACCCCGAGAATGTTGACCGATCAGTGACCGGAAACGAAAGCGAAAAACACGGCATGATCCCCAAGTGACGTGTCGTGCTGCCAAAGTGGGGCGGTAGCTCAGCGGTAGAGCGACACGTTTACACCGTGTTGGTCGGGGGTTCGATCCCCTCCCGCCCCACCATTTCGTGCAATGCCGATGATGCGGCTGTATCGCAAGATCGACTTATTTGCCGCCATGTGCGCGAACTGCTCCCAAGCAGATCAGCCCGTGATCGGGGCGTAAAGGCGAAGCGTGATCTCCAGGCAACAGCCATCCGCCTCGGTGCCGGAAACCCTGACGCTTTCCACGAAGACCTTTTCGGTTTTCCCTGAGATTTCGACCACCCCGGCCTTCAGCGCTTGCAGTTGATCCTGATCCAGCGATGTCTCGGTTTTGAAGGTGACATAGTCACCGCCATGTGTCGCCATACCCGAAAGAGCGGGTCCATCTTCAAAGCTTAGTTTTGCCTCTGTCATTCGGATTTCTCCTCCTTGCGGTGGGATGAACGCGCTCACTCCGTTGGATCACCGCTCGCCGGTCCTGGTGCAGGCGGGCGGCTGTAGCGCGGCTGCCTGGCCGTCGTCCGATGGTCGTAAACCGAGCCAGGCTCGTTCAGGTCTGGTGGTCTGGGCTGATCTGCGGTCGCAGGTTTGGCGGCCTCGCTCGAATCGGCTGTCTTGCGCGCGACTTTCATGCGGGGAGGATAGATCGCCGTATTGAGCGGTGGCCGTTCCTTGTCGTGATCCTTCTGGTTTCCCATAGGAGCCTCCTTTGGTTCTGCCAACTCAACTGCCCGCATCGATGGATGTTCCGTCCTTGCCAGGGACGAAAGGGACGGCGCCTTCAGACATGGTCTGGAAAGTGGAGAAGGTCAGGCGGACGATCAGCGTTGATAACCGTTCGCCGCAAATGCTTATAGGCCGCCGCCGGTATCGGGGATGGTCCGTCGGACGTTTCCATCGGCTAGGTCCCGCATTTATGCGGGTCATGGCCGGCATCTGATCATCGGCTGGGCTTCTTTGAAGGCGTGCGGTTGCCGTTGTTCTTGCAGGGTTGCCCCTCCGACAGCGTTCAATTGACGAGCGGACAGAACGGCTTTGCCAACATGGGGGGCATCCAAGAATGCGACACTGGGCGAAGATCGGGCGAGGCCACCACACACTCGCCCGATGAGGACGTAGATAGCAGACAATCGCGCCCAGATATGTGCGCACGATCACAAAGCCCGCCTCGACAGTTTTTTTTCGCGCATCCGAGCAGCAAGGATTGTTTCGACAGAGGCGACCGAAACCCTCCGGCTCCGGGCCTGGAACCCCCGACTGACATCGTGACCTGTTCGCTGCCACCTCAGGGCCAGACGTCACCGCCGCAGATAGGATTCCGATATAGCTAGGGCTGCGCAGGCGATCGACAATCCAAAGCGACGCGCCCACATTTGATCCAGGCTACGTATCTGACGAATGTCGGTGAGCGAGATGACCGATCCTTAACGCTATTTCATGTTCGGAGACATAAGCATGCCCACGATCACAGCATTCGCGGCATCGCCCGACAAAGGTGCAGGATTGGCGCGTGACATGCGCGTTCGGTGGGTGCTGGAAGAGGCTGGACAGCCCTATGACGTGCGCCTGGTGACGTTCGAAGAGATGAAGCAACCAGAATATCTCGCACTTCATCCTTTTGCGCAGATACCTGCTTATGAAGATGAAGATGTTTCCCTTTTCGAGTCCGGGGCCATCGTACTTCATGTCGCAGAGCGTCATCATTGCCTTCTACCTGAGGGCGAAGCCGCGCACGCCAGGGCGATAAGCTGGATGTTTGCTGCGCTGAACACTGTTGAACCGCCAATCGTCGAACGTGACAACGTGAGATTTTTCGAGGCGGATCGAAGCGGGCAGGCAGATCGGTTTGCCCTGGTGGACGAGCGTATCCGAACGCGGCTTCACCAACTCGCCGCAGCACTTGGAGACGCAGAATGGCTGGTCGGCAATTTCAGCGCGGCAGATATTCTCATGGTCCATGCGATCCGCAGACTGGAAGGCTCGGGGATACTTGAAGAGTATCAGGTGCTGATGGACTACATCGCACGCGCGCAAGCAAGACCTGCCTATCAGCGCGCATTCTCGGCCCAATACGAGGTGTTTCAGAACCTGAAATCCCCATGAAAGCGGCCAGGCTTACGGGGCATGTCTTCGGGCCGTGATGGCGGGGGCATAAGTCCCTGCGGCGCGCGGATGCACGGCGCCGAAGCGGCCGTGGCATATCCAGCCATAGGGACAGCTCGTCGTCGGACAGGTGCGTACCGAATGGATGCCGGTCAAGACGGGGCGAGCGCCCAGGGCAGCCCCAGTTTCCGAAAGCGTCAAGGGCAGCAGGTGAGAGGCATCAATCCAGTGCCGTTGAAGATGGAAGCGGAGGCGCGAGCCTGTGGGGGACGGATTGACCCTGAAGATAGTCGTAGAACCGTCTATAATTGGACGGATATTTTCTGCGAAATGTCCGGGTCTCGTAGAAGCGCTCGAACAGTTCGCCCATCGAAAATTCCTTCTGGATGAGTTCGAGCGGGACATTCGGCAATCCGAGATGATCGCAGAATTCCCTGGTTCTGCTGTCATGGACCACCCACAGAGAGGGCAGGCCCGCCTGCATGGCGGTCATGTTCCCATGAAAACGGGTGCCAATGCTGGCATGAAATCCTGTTGCCAATTTATCGAACCAAGGCGGCATCGAATAGAATTGTGAGAAGCCCTGTTTTACCCAGGTGTGGAACTCTCCGAAATCGAGTGAACCGGAGTTGAAGACGTTCTGCAGTCCCTTTGTGGCCAATGACCTCACGTGATCCGGCAATGCCGAAAAAGTCGCAACTTCTTCCGTGCGGGCAAGCGCATATTCGAAATGCGAAGATTGCCCGATCATCGTCGCGCCATTCGCCATGGCCCAACGCAGCAACGGCAGCTCCTGCGAATGGCGCGTGATATTGATGATCATGCGTCGCGGATCTGGATGCTCTTCCAGTTCCGGCATCCTGAAATCCGGCCGACAGCTGAGGAAGCATGACTGACACCCGATGACTTCGACATTGTCGATCCCCAGATGTCTGCAAAGATCCGCCGTGAACTCTCCTCTCACCGCGATCTTGGACGAGTGGTGCGAAAGTACCGCAAGCAGCCGCCTGGTTTCCTCTGAGACCTCGGCTGTCGCAACGGCCTGTCCCAGACGCGCCTGCGCACCAAGTCCGAATACAATGACTGGCAGCCCCAGCTTCTCGATTGCGGTGGCCAGACGAGTATGACCATCCGCGAAGGTTTGCGCCTGATCGTTGACTTTTATCGTCGTCGCCGCGACGAAGGCAACGTGCGACAGCTTTTCGCGCAATTCATCGACTGGATGGTTGAGCAAACGATCCACAGACAGGTTCTGATAATCCCCCAGGATCTGCCGTGCGGCAAAGCCGTGAAGATAATTCCCGGTGTTCTCCCGCGAGCCTTCTCGGCCACGAGAAGAAATTCCGACGAAGCCGACGCGACCCGTTTCCCGAGGCGGGACTTCGCTAAAAGCTAACGAATTCAGACTCATGTTCACCTCATTACCTTCCGGCGACGATCGTAGAAAGCTTCTTGTTAAATTAACACCTCGCTTTGTCGGCCAATTCGGAATGTCTCTGGGCGGCGCGGCGCTCACTGTGCTTTTCGAGCTGGCTTTTCCTTCGGTGCGATCTTCGATGATCGAAGCCGACCATTCTCGGCGCCCCGAGAGCCTCAGGTGGTCATCGCGGCCGGCGCAACGGTTTCTCCCGGATGTCGCGCCAGCCTGCGGATCAGAAGCCTTGCGAACTGCATCGCCGGCTTGTGATGGGCGGTGGCATGACGCTCTCTGCGCAGGGGCAGGGGGATTTGGGATTCGTCCAGTTGCGGCGGGTCTGCTCTGGAATTGCCGTTAATGCGGCGCTATGTGGTCGCAAACCCCCGGTTGCTGCGGTCATATGCGGCCAAATCCGGCTTTAGTCCGGGAACGGTCAAGTTAACAAGGTCAGCAGGTTGATGGCTCTTCGATCTGATTTACCCCGGGAATATCAGGGGTCCGAGTCCCCAATCGCCGAGGATCTCCAGCATGTCGAGAACGGACATGCTGGATATTTCCGGGGTTTCCGCTATGGCGCGACCGGATCGGAAGACTAAATCTTGGGGACGATGTTTTGTCACCCCTGAGGCTGCACGGCGATATTTCGCCGCCAGAGGGAAAACTCCATTCTTGGTGGACAGAGACTTGAACCAGAACGTGAACCGAGCCGCGATGCTAAGCGTCGCCCCGATGATGGATTGGACTGACCGGAATTGCCGGAGGATCCATCGTGTCCTGTCCAGAAACGCGCTGCTCTACACGGAAATGGTCACTGCGCAGGCAGTGATCCATGGCGACCGCGCGCGGCTCCTGGATTATGATGCGAGCGAGCATCCTGTGGCATTGCAACTTGGCGGCTCTGATCCCGGGATGCTGGCCGAGGCGACACGTATCGCCGCGGACTGGGGCTATGACGAAATCAACCTGAATGTCGGCTGTCCCAGCGACCGGGTCCAATCGGGCTGTTTCGGTGCGGTCCTGATGACCATGCCGCAGCTCGTGGCAGATTGCGTTCAGGCCATGGCGAAGGTCAGCCCCGTCGAGGTTACCGTCAAGTGCCGGATCGGCGTCGATGACCAGACGCCCGAGGAAGTCTTGCCATCATTTCTCGCGCTGATGCGTGAAAGCGGCGTGCGCCGGATCGCGGTTCACGCCCGCAAGGCGTGGCTCCAGGGCCTGTCACCGCGGGAAAACCGGGAGATCCCACCGCTGGACTATCCGCTCGTCCATCGCATGAAAGCCGAATTCTCCGACCTGTACCTTTCGATCAATGGCGGCATCGCGACGATGGACGAAGTGCGGGGGCATCTCGAACTCATGGATGGGGCGATGGTCGGCCGGGCGGCATATCATCAGCCCTGGGATATCCTTGGCGAAGCCGACCGCCTTTGGGGCGAGGAACCGAACTTCGCCGATCCGCTTGCCGCAGCCGCGGCGATCCGCCCGCTGATCGACGAGCATGTCGCCAATGGGGGGCGGCTGCACCAGTTCAGCCGACATATCCTGGGCCTGTTCCACGGCCGCCCCGGCGCGAGGGGATGGCGCAGGGTGCTGTCGGAGGGGGCGGCGCGTGCGAAGGATCGCGCCGGGGCCATGGCGATCTATGACGCGGCGCTTGCAGAGGTGTCGGGCGCATAGGCCCAGCCCTGCATGGCGCGAGACAGGAGCCTGCGCCGATCGGGCTGTCGATCACAATCGAGGTAATAGCCAAGCATGATCTCTCCGATCATGAAGCGCAGGAGCGGGCGCTGATCCGGCGCCAGCAGATCGCAACTCTCGCAGAGTGCGCGGTGATCCTCGGCCGCTATGCCGTCGATTGTGTCACCGGCAGGATGGTCGCGTCGGCTTTCCAGCCAGACCAGCATGCGCGCCATGTCGCGGACCAGTGCGATTTCGCCCATTTCCTGCATGTCGATGCCCGTCAGGCGGCCGTCACGAGGATCGTAAAAAACGTTGTCGGGCGTCAGATCGCCGTGCAACCGGGCCCTGACGACCCTCGCGCGGCGCAAAGCCGCACCTTCCTGCTGCATCTGGGCAAGGTGTCGCTGCACAAGTTCGCCATCGATCCACGCATGGCCCGCGGCGGAGACCCGGCTATCCAGGCCCTTGATCCAGTAGCCGGGGCCGAAGCGACCCTCGCTTAGGTCAGCGCGCGCAAGTGCCTGCAGCCATTCGCCCACGCGGGCGATCAGACGCGCCCTGTTTGCGGGATCGCTTTCGGAAAGGAAGCGGCTTAGCGGTTGGCCAGTGGCCGGATGCGTCACCAGAACCCCGGCACGGGGAATCGCCAGCAAGACCTCGGCCACCGCGTTGCGGTCCTGTCCCAGAACACGCGCCACCTCGGTCAGTCGCGCCACAGTCGTTTCGACGGCGGCTTCGGGGTTTCCGCTGCGGAACTGCTTGAGAAAGGCCCGTTCGCCATTCAGCCGGATCTCGTAGACCCGACGTTGCGGCAGGTCGCGCAGGCAGGCCATGACGCGGGCGTCCTCGAGTTCCGGCAATTCGGCAAGCTCCGGCGGCAGGACGGTTCTTTTCCGGATCAAGCTTTTTCCGCGGCCTTGGCACGGTTCCAAAGCTCGTCCATTTCTGCAAGATCGCTGTCCTCGGGGCGACGTCCATCTGCTGCAAGCGCCGCTTCGATCGAACGGAACCGACGGGTGAATTTCGCATTGGCAAGCCGCAGCGCCTCTTCCGGGTCGATATCGAGATGACGCGCGAGATTGGCCATCACGAACATCAGATCACCGAATTCCTCCCTGAGATGGTCGCGATCGCTGCTGTCACGTGCCTCGACCAGTTCCGCGGCCTCCTCCTGGATCTTGACGAGCACATCCTCGGGGCCCGGCCAGTCGAAACCTACGCGGGCGGCGCGGTTCTGCAGCTTGAGCGCGCGGGTCAAGGCGGGCAGGCCAAGGGCCACGCCGTCCAGCACGCCCCGCTCGGCCTTGGCTGCGCGTTCCCTTGCCTTGATTGTCTCCCAATCCTTGATCTGCTGGGCGGCGGACTTGTCGCGCGATTCGTCGCCGAAGATATGCGGATGGCGATCGATCATCTTTTCCGAGATCTTCGCAACGACATCGGCAAAACCGAACATCCCGGCTTCTTCGGCCATCTGGGCGTGAAAAACGACCTGAAGCAGCAAGTCGCCCAGTTCGCCCGGCAATTCGTCCCAGGCTTCCCTTGCGATCGCGTCCGCAACCTCATGTGCCTCTTCGATGGTGTAGGGGGCAATGGATCCGAAATTCTGTTCGATGTCCCAAGGGCAGCCGGATTGGGGATCGCGCAGGGCCGCCATGATCGCCAGAAGACGGGAAATACCCGTCTCGTCCGCGGTCAGTGCTGGTTCCGCCAGCAATGGATGAACTGCATTCTCGGCCATGAACTGCCCTTTCCGCCTGGCTCCCTTCCGTTCGAACTGCCACAGGCTTGGCCTGCTGTCCACGCCGGGCTGCCGTTTGCGGCGTCACAACTTGGCGCAGTCGTTATCCCACGCTTTCTTGCCATCCTTCGGGCACGCGGATACGGTGCGCGCCAATTCCGCCGGGGGACCTCCCGGAGAACGCCTGAAGAAGGGATCAACCCATGTTCGTGACCCCCGCCTACGCCCAAGCCGCCGGTGCCCCCTCTGGAGTATCCAGCATTGCGTCTTTCCTGCCGCTGATCCTGATCTTCGTGATCATGTATTTCCTGATGATCCGTCCGCAGCAGAAGCGCATGAAAGAACACCGCGCCATGGTCGAAGCCGTGAAGAAAGGCGATGAAGTCATTACCCAGGGCGGCCTTATCGGCAAGGTGACAGCCGTTCGCGAGAACGAACTGGAAGTTGAAATCGCGCCCGGCGTCAAATCGCGCGTCGTTCGCTCGACGATCACCGGCGTTGTCAGCAAGACCACCCCGGTCGCGGCCAACAGCTGAGACGCCTGACCAGCCATGCTGCACATCCCCGCCTGGAAACGCGTGCTGATCCTGGGGCTGATCGCCCTGGGTCTGCTCTATGCGATGCCGAACCTGTTCTACAACCGGGTCGAATCGCATAACGACGCCATCGTCAACATGGAACGCTCCGGCGTCGAGACGCCCGAGGATCTGGCCGCTCGCGCCGGATGGCCCGACTGGCTGCCATCCGGCCTGGTCAACCTTGGCCTTGACCTTCGCGGAGGCGCCCATCTGCTTGGCGAAGTCCACGTGACGGATGTCTACAAGGCACGGATGGACAGTCTTTGGCCGACTCTGCGTGACGCCCTCGCGGCCGAACGTGGCACAATCGGGGCCATCCGGCGGGTCACCGGCCCCGAGGATCAACTGACCATCGAGATCGGAAATCCGGACCAACTGGCCCGCGCGGTCGAAATCGCGCGTGGCCTTGCAACCCCCGTTGCCTCGATTAGCGGCGCCGGTCAGACCGATCTCGACATCAAAGGCAGCGGCAATCGTCTGACGGTCCAGCTTTCCGATGCGGAAAAAGCGGCGACCGATGATCGCACGGTCCAGCAGAGCCTCGAGATCATCCGCCGCCGTATCGACGAAGTCGGAACCCGCGAGCCGACCATCATGCGTCAGGGCACGGACCGGATCCTGATCCAGGTGCCGGGGATCGGCTCGGCCGAAGAACTGAAGCAGCTGATCGGCACGACCGCGAAACTGACCTTCAACCCGGTTGTCGGCCGGGGCGTCGACGCCAATGCGCGGGTCGGCGTGGGACAGGTGGTTCTGCCTTCGATGGACGAGCCAGGCGTCTATTACACGCTCGAGGAAAGCCCAGTCGTCAGTGGCGAGGATCTGACGGATGCCCGTCCGAGTTTCGACCAGAACGGCCAGCCTGCCGTGGACTTCCGCTTTGGCCCGGCCGGGGCGAAACGTTTCGGCGCCTATACCTCGTCGAATATCGGTCAGCCCTTCGCGATCGTCCTGGATAACCAGGTGATCTCGGCGCCGGTCATCCGGCAGGCGATCACAACGGGTTCAGGCCAGATTTCCGGCGCGATGGATGTCGAGGGCTCGACCCGCCTTGCTGTCTTGCTGCGTGCCGGCGCGTTGCCGGCGCAGATGACCTTCCTTGAGGAACGGACGATCGGCCCCGAGCTTGGCCAGGATTCGATCGATGCAGGCCGCCTGTCTTCGGTCATCGCGACAGTCGCCGTGGTCGCCTACATGATCGCAAGCTACGGGCTCTTCGGCGTTTTCGCTGCATTCGCGGTGATCATCAACGTCATCCTGATCCTGTCCGTCATGTCGATGATCGGCGCCACCCTGACATTGCCGGGCATTGCTGGTATCGTGCTGACTGTCGGCACGGCAGTCGATGCGAACGTCATCATCTTCGAGCGCATCCGTGAGGAGCTTCGTCGCGGCAAGCGTGTGGTCAAGGCAATCGACGATGGCTTCAGCGAAGCGATGAGTGCGATCATCGACGCGAACGTCACCACCTTCATCGCCGCCATGGTCATGTTCTTCCTTGGCTCGGGCCCGGTGAAAGGCTTCGCCGTCACACTGACGATCGGTCTGGTCACCTCGGTCTTCACGGCCATCTTCCTGACGCGCCTGCTGATCGTGCTCTGGATCGATTGGCGCAAACCCAAAGAACTGGTTCTGTAAAGGGGCGGGCACATGGCATTTCGTCTGAAACTGGTCCCCGATGAGACCAAGATCAATTTCTTCCAGTGGCAATGGCTGACCTTCGGGGTTTCAGCCGTTGCAATGCTGGGTTCGATCATCCTCATCTTCACGATGGGGCTGAACTTCGGCATCGACTTCAAGGGCGGGACCACGATCCGCACCGAAAGCCCGACTTCCTTCGAGGTCGGTGAATACCGGCAGGCTCTTGACGGGCTCGATCTGGGCGATGTCTCGATCACCGAGGTCTTCGATCCCACCTTCGGGGAATCGAAACATGTCGCGATGATCCGGATCGGCACCACGGACGAGACTGGATCGGTCACGCCCGAGGAACTGAACAAGGTCGAAGCGGCGCTGAAGACGGTCGATCCGCAGGTCAGCTTCGCGGCGGTGGAATCCGTTGGCCCGAAAGTGTCGGGCGAGCTGATCAAGACCGCGTTCTATGCGGTTGGCGCGGCGACGATCGCGATCATGTTCTACATCTGGCTGCGCTTCGAATGGCAATTCGCCATCGGTGCAGTTGTGTCGATATTTCACGATGTCCTTCTGACGGTCGGGATATTCTCGCTGTTCCAGCTCAAATTCGACCTCACGACGATCGCCGCGCTTCTCACGACGCTGGGCTATTCGGTCAACGACACGGTGGTGGTCTTCGACCGCCTGCGCGAGAACCTGATCAAGTTCAAGAACATGGCGCTGGTCGACGTGATGAACCTCACGGTGAACGAGACCCTGTCGCGGACCGTGATGACGGCCCTGACGACGGCTCTTGCCCTGTCGGCACTATATGTCTTCGGTGGCGACGTGATCCGCGGTTTCGTCTTCGCGATGCTCTGGGGCGTGTTCGTCGGTGCCTATTCGACGGTCTATGTCGCAAAGAACATCGTGCTTTGGCTTGGTGTGAAGCGTGACTGGTCGAAGCCCGATCCGAAAGAGGTCAAGGACGAGATCCCCGCAGCCTTCCGGGACGCGCCCTGATGTCGGTCATGACGCCAACCGAGTTCCTGGGCGCCGTTCCGATTGACGGCTACGGCCCCGGATTCTTCCGCGTCGGCGGCAAGGTCCATCATGGTGCAATCATCGTTACCGCCGACGGGGTCATCCCCTGGGGCGGGATCGAGGATCCGCAGCCCTTGCTTGCACTCGCCGGATCGGTCGACGTGTTGTTCGTCGGGATGGGGGCCGATGTCGCCTTCCCGCCGCGCGATCTGACCGACGCGCTTGAACAGGCGGGCATCATGCCCGAGCCGATGAGCTCGCCTTCTGCCGCGCGCAGCTACAATGTCACACTCTCCGAGGGGCGGCGAGTCGGCTGCGCCCTGCTTCCCCTATGAGCCTGCTTTCGGTCCGCGACCTGGCCGTCGCTCGCGGTGGCCTGCGCGTGATCGAAGGTCTGAGCTTTTCGCTCGAAAAAAGTCGGGCGCTGATCCTGCGCGGCCCGAACGGTTCGGGCAAGACGACCCTTCTGCGCAGCTTGGCAGGGCTGCAGCCCGCGGTCGACGGACAGATCGAATGCGGGGCCGATGCGATCGCCTATGCTGGTCATGCTGACGGGATCAAGCCTGCGCTGACCGTGACCGAAAACCTGCGGTTCTGGGCGTCGGTGTTTGGCCATTCCGCGATTGATCCCGCACTTGATGCGATGAACTTGCGCGAGCTCGCGGCTCGTCCCGCGCACGCGCTTTCGGCTGGGCAGAAGCGACGGCTGGGATTGGCCCGGCTGATGGTCACCGGCCGTCCGGTCTGGTTGCTTGATGAACCGACCGTGTCGCTCGACAGCGCCTCTGTCGGATTGTTTGCAGCTATGCTGCGGTCGCATCTGGGGCAGGGGGGCGCAGCCCTCATCGCGACCCATATCGATCTGGGACTGCCCGAAGCGGCCGTTCTGGACCTTTCCCAGTACCGCGCGTCGCCAAGAACACCGGCCAGCCGCCCCGCCAGTTTCAACGAGGCCTTCGCATGAAGGCGCTGCTTTGGCGTGATCTTCGGCTTGCGATACGCGCAGGCGGTGGGTTCGGTCTTGCATTGGCATTCTTCCTGATCGTGTGCACGCTTGTGCCCTTCGGTGTCGGTGCAGATGGAGACCAGCTTTCCCGCATCGCGCCGGGCATCTTGTGGGTGGGCGCGCTGCTGGCCTGCCTTCTTTCCCTCGACCGCATCTTCGCCCTTGATCACGAGGATGGCAGCCTTGATCTCTTGGCGACCGCGCCCTTGCCGATGGAGGGAACGGTCGCGATCAAGGCGCTGGCGCATTGGCTGACGACGGGCCTGCCGCTGGTTCTGTTCGCGCCGGTTCTTGGTATCCTGCTGCACCTGCCCGGGCCCGCTTACCCTTGGCTTGTCCTGTCGCTCGTGCTTGGTACGCCGGCCCTTTCGATGCTCGGCGCTTTCGGGGCGGCCGTGACCGTCGGCCTGCGTCGCGGAGGATTGCTTTTGTCGCTGCTGGTGCTGCCGCTTTACGTTCCGACACTGATCTTCGGGGCCGACGCCGTGCGCCGGGGCGCGGCCGGGGGCGATCCGGTCACGCCGCTTGCCTTTCTTGCGGGGATCACGTTCGCGACCCTGGCGCTGGTGCCATTTGCGGCGGCGGCGGCCTTGCGCGTCAACTTGCGCTAGGGCCAATTGGGCGGAACACTACGGCGGGATAGGGAGGAACAATGTCGATCTGGGAATATGCCAATCCCGTCAAGTTCATGCGCAGTTCGGGCGCGATCCTGCCATGGGTCGTCGCCGCAGCGGTGATCTGCACGCTGACCGGCATCGTCTGGGGTTTTCTTACTCCCGATGATTACAAGCAGGGTTCGACGGTCAAGATTATCTTCCTGCATGTCCCGGCCGCGCTGATGGCGATCAATATCTGGCTGATGATGCTGGTCGCATCCCTGATCTGGCTGATCCGGCGTCATCACGTCAGCGCATTGGCGGCCAAGGCGGCCGCACCGATCGGGGCCGTGATGACGCTGATCGCGCTGGTCACCGGTGCGATCTGGGGTCAGCCGATGTGGGGGACATGGTGGGAATGGGACCCGCGCCTGACTTCGTTCCTGATCCTCTTCCTGTTTTATCTGGGTTATATCGCGCTCTGGTCCTCGGTCGAGGATGCCGACAGCGCCGCGGATCTGACCGGGGTGCTCTGCCTTGTCGGATCGGTCTTCGCGCTGCTGTCGCGCTATGCCGTGAACTTCTGGAATCAGGGGCTGCATCAGGGTGCGTCACTTTCACTGGCACCGGGAGAGCGGATGTCGGCCGTCTATCGTTACCCGCTTTACCTTTCGATGCTTGGCTTTTTCCTGCTGTTTCTCGCCCTGCTGCTTGTCCGCACCCGCACCGAGGTGCGCCGCCGCCGCCTCGCGGCTCTTCTCGCACGGGAGCACCGGACATGATCGAGCTTGGCAAATACGCGCATACGGTCCTGGCCGCATATGGCATCAGCCTGGCTTTGCTTGCCGGACTCATCATTCTGACCTTGCGCGCCAATACTCGTGCGCGCCGCGAACTCGAGGAGCATGAACGCCGTGGCTAGGGTTTCTCCGCTGGTGCTTCTGCCGCTTGCGCTGTTTCTGGGCATCACCTCGGTCTTTCTCTGGGGGATGACGCGGGACGACCCGGACAGCCTGCCTTCGGCCCTGATCGGGCGCAAAGCGCCTTCAGTCGGGACGACGACGCTTGCCGGCAAGACGCAGCTGACCGATGAAATGTTGCGCCAGCCGGGCATCAAGCTTGTCAATTTTTGGGCCAGCTGGTGCCCGCCTTGCCGTGCGGAACATCCGACCCTGACTGATCTCTCCGGTGAAATACCGGTCTATGGTGTCGATCTGAAGGACCCGGAGGGCAGCGCCAGTGCCTTCCTGGCTGAACATGGCGACCCCTTTCATGCCCTTGCGACCGATCCGCGCGGGCGTATCGCGATTGATTGGGGTGTGACCGCGCCGCCCGAAACTTTCATCATCGATGGCGAGGGGACGATCCTTTACCGCTTCGTCGGCCCGTTGATCCGCGAGGATTACACCAACCGTTTCCTTCCCGAACTGGAAAAGGCCCGGGCGTCCCAGTGACACCATGTCGCGCGGTCACGCAGACCGCCGGCGAAAAATGTTGTGCTTCGCGGTGGTTGGTCATGTAACACCTTTCCAAGCCCGGTTCCGGTGGCTAAGACGACCGGGCTTGCAAGAGGCCCGAAATGTCGCAGAACCAACCGACCATCGCCCCGCAACCCGGCATCATGGAGATCGCCCTTTACGAAGGGGGCGCCGCGAAGGTTGCCGGCATCGAGAATGTCGTCAAGCTTTCGTCGAACGAGAACCCCTTCGGACCGTCGGACAAGGCCCGCGAGGCCGTGATCCGCGCGGCGCATGCGCTTCACCGTTATCCGAATACCGATCATGCGAGCCTGCGTGCCGCCATCGGCGATGTACACGGGCTTGATCCCGACCGCATCATCTGCGGCGTGGGTTCGGATGAAATCATCCACTTTCTGTGCCAATCTTATGCCGGCCCGGATACCGAGGTTCTGTTTACCGAGCACGGCTTCCTGATGTATCGCATCAGCGCCCATGCCGCCGGCGCGACGCCGGTTGAGGTGCCGGAACGGGACCGCGTGACCGATGTCGAGGCCCTGATTGCCGCGGCGAATGAAAAGACGCGGCTCATCTTTGTCGCAAATCCAAACAACCCGACCGGCACCATGATCGGACTGCCCGAGCTTGAACGCTTGGCGCTTGCGGTGCCGCAGGCGATCCTGGTGATAGATGCGGCCTATGCCGAATATGTCGAGGATTATGATGGCGGCGCGGATCTTGCCACGCGCTTGCCAAACGTCTTCATGACGCGGACCTTCTCGAAAATCTACGGGCTCGGCGGTCTGCGTGTCGGCTGGGGCTACGGCCCGCGCGAGATCATCGACGTGCTGAACCGCATTCGTGGTCCTTTCAACCTGTCGGCCCCTGCGCTGGATGCGGCCGAAGCTGCAGTGCGCGATCGCGACCATGTCCATCGCTGTCAGACCGAGAATGCCCGCATGCGGAATTGGCTGGCGGAGGCGTTGGCAGAAAAGGGCGTACCTTCAGATACTTCATGTGCGAACTTCATCCTTGCCCGCTTTGCAGACGAAGCCACGGCGCGATCCTGCGACGAAGCGCTCAAGGCCGAAGGCCTGATCGTGCGCATGGTCGCCGGATACGGTCTGCCGAACTGTCTGCGCATCACGGTGGGTGACGAAGCGTCCTGCCGTCGCGTTGCGCATGTGATCGGCAAGTTCATGGCCGAGCGCGCCGGGGTCGTGGCATGAGCTTTCTCTACGATCGCGTCGCGCTGATCGGTCTGGGGCTGATCGCAGGCTCCATGGCGCTGGCGATGCGCGAAAAGGGCCTTGCACGGGAAATCGTGGGGCATGCCAGATCCGCCGAAACACGGGAGACCGCACTGGAGATCGGCCTTGTCGATCGCGTCTATGCAAAAGCGTCAGAAGCAGTTGTCGGCGCCGACCTGATCGTCCTTGCTGTTCCGGTCGGTGCCATGGGCGCAGTTGCCGAGGAAATCGCGCCGCATCTCGCGGCCGGTGCCACGATCACCGATGTCGGTTCGGTCAAGCAGGCTGTCGTGACGGCGGTTGCGCCGCATGTGCCGCAAGGCGTGCACTTCATTCCCGGCCATCCGCTTGCGGGAACCGAGCATTCCGGCCCCCGCGCGGGTTTTCCCTCGCTTTTCCAGAACAGGTGGTGGCTTTTCACACCATCCGAAGGGATCGACGAGGATGCCGTCCTGCGGCTTGAGACCTTGGTGAACCGGATGGGCGCCAAGACCGAGCGCATGGATGCGGCACATCATGACCTCGTGTTGGCGGTCACCAGTCACACGCCACACCTCATTGCCTATACGATGGTCGGGGTGGCCGATCACCTCAAACGCGTCACCGAAAGCCAGGTCGTGCAATATTCGGCGGCCGGCTTTCGGGATTTCACGCGCATCGCGGCATCCGACCCCACGATGTGGCGGGACGTCTTCCTGCAGAACAAGGAAGCGGTGCTGGATATCCTGGGCCGCTTCACCGAAGAGCTTTTCGTGCTGCAGCGCGCCATCCGCATGGGCGATGGCGATCATCTGTTCGACTATTTCACGCGAACCCGGGCCATTCGGCGCGGGATCATCGAGGCGGGACAGGATACCTCGGCCCCTGATTTCGGCCGCTCGCCAGGTGCCGAAACGAAGTCTTAGGGGCGCAACCTTGGCGCCGCGCCCAACGGCACGGGGCCAAGGCTGGCCTTCCCATTCGCAAAGATGATCGGCAGGCGCAGTTCGCCTGCCCGCGCTTCGGGATAGACCATCCGCGCCGGCGCCGCTGCCGCCTCGGCCGGATCGGTGGCTTCCCCGGGCATGCGCAATCCCGAAATGGCACGGATCATGCTTCGGGCCAGTCGCGATGCCGAGCCCGGAATCATCCCTGATTCCGAAGCGGAATCCAGCATTGCCTCGGCGTCGGATGTGTAGATGGCGACCGCGCCCTGCGCATAGCCTTGCGCATCTGCAATGACTTCGCCCATCGCGCGGGCGGATACCGGGCCGAACGCGATCTGGACCTCGTCGAGCCTCAGGCCGGTCAGGGCGGGTTGGGGGATCATGGCAAGCGCCTTTGCGGTTGGCTCGCGATCAAGCCAGACCTTGCCTTTTCCGGCGACCGACAGCGGGCCGCCTTCGGGCAATGCCGCGACGAGCATGGCAAGGGCGGGGACGGCCCTTGGCTGGACTGCGTCCAGATCGACAAGCAGGTCATAGGCAGCCAGGCTTGAGGCGGGGGCGTCTGTTCCTGTTTCGGCCCGCTCGGCGATAAGGGATATCGCCGATGCCAGATCCTGTTCGTCCAGGGTAACCGGCCCGGAACCAATTTCAACCTTTGCCGGGACAAATCCGGACAGGGGCATGAACCGCATTCTGACCTGAGGATCAGTCAGCCCCAGATCATGTGGTCCGTCCATCAGCTCAAGCCTTGCCTGTTGCGGCAGGCCAAGTTCGGCGACGCTCGGGGCCAGAGGCCTGATCCACAGATCCGCAGCTTCAAGCGACAGGTTGCCAGAAGGTCCGGAAAATACCGGCTTGTCGATCCGGACCCCGATGCGACCCAAATCGCGCAGGGGCGTCACATCCTCTACCGCGAAGGCCGGGCCGGTCGATGCAAGCTCGCGGATCTGCCGGGCCAGAAGGCTTTCTCCCCCGAGCCAGATGCCCGAGACGAGCACCGTGATAAAACCCACCAGAATCAAGATACGGCGCATCAAATCACGTTCCCGGGCAGCCACTTGGATCGAGCGACATCCTGTCCTAAGTCTTGTCCAAGGGAAAGTGGATCACGGAAGGATTGGTGGCGACGTGACGGTAGCGGGTGAACATTGGGTCTTTGCCTATGGTTCGCTGATGTGGGACCCGGGCTTTCGCGTGGCAGAATCCGTGCCGGGACGGTTGGCTGGCTTTGCCCGCCGCTTCTGTCTCAAGTCGATCATCTATCGTGGCACAGCGGACGACCCCGGACTGGTTCTGGGACTGGACGAAGAAGTGACGGCGATATGCGTCGGAATGGCGCTTCGCGTGGCCGAAACCGACTGGGAAGAAGCCCTGATCGGGCTCCGCGCCCGCGAGTTGGCCACAAACGCCTATGAAGAAAGGCACCTTCCGGTCGTTCTGGAGGACGGCCGCCTGGTCGAGGCGCTGGCCTATGTCATTCGGCGCGACCATGACCAGTACATGGGCGGTCTGGATCTGGCCGAGCAGGCCGACATCATTGCCCGTGCAAGCGGCGGGCGTGGCCCGAATGCCGAATATCTGTTCAATACTGCCGATCACCTGCAGCAGATGGGCGTAGATGACCGCGATCTTCACGATCTGACCCGACACGTTCGGGGGTTGATCGGTCCCCTTGGCAAACCGGACACAGAGCCCGGCAAGACCCGCTAAGTCTTTCGCGCCAAATGCTTCTGTTCCGCTTGCATCATGCCGCGCGGCCTCTAAACTCGGCCGAGATGCAAGATACAGGGGGCGGGCTTGTCCCACACCGACTTCGATAGCGGCGATCTGCCGCCCGACGATCACGGCCAGGATCGCAAGGGGCGGGCCGCGCGGCTTGCCGCGACGCGGGTGGAACGGGTAAGCCGCCAGGCCGCGGACCCGCATTTTTCCCAGCCGGTCAGGCAGGTCGTCCTGATGCTTGTCGTGCTGGGTCTTGTCATCGCCGGGGGGTGGTTGGCCTATGGGCGCATCCTGCCGATCTTCAAGGCGAACCCGCTGTTGAACGGCACGATCCTCGTCGTGTTTGCCTTTGGTGTTCTGACCTGCTTCTGGCAGGTTGCCCAGCTCATCAAGTCCGTCAGCTGGATCGAACGTTTCGCCGCCGGCAAGCTGGATTATGCGGGTGCGAATTTTGCCGCGGGCGATACGGCGCCGCGCCTGCTTGCGCCGCTTGCTGCGCTGTTGGGATCAAGGGGGCCGGTCGGGACCGCCATCTCGACGGATTCGGCCCGCTCCATCCAGGACTCGGTGGCAACACGCATCGACGAGGCGCGGGACATCACCCGTTACCTCGGCAATCTGCTGATCTTTCTTGGCCTTCTCGGAACATTCTACGGTCTGGCGACGACGGTCCCGGCAATCGTGGAAACGATCCGCACACTCGCCCCGGAACAGGGCGAATCGGGCGTCGAGGTCTTTGACAAGCTCATGCACGGGCTTGAGACGCAGCTAGGCGGCATGGCCACCGCGTTTTCAAGCTCGCTGCTCGGTCTGGCCGGGTCACTGGTCGTCGGTCTGCTCGAGCTTTTCGCGAGCCATGGCCAGAACCGCTTTTATCGCGAGCTGGAGGAATGGCTTTCGAGCTTCACTAGGATCGGCGTGAGCGGCGCCGAAGGCGGGCTTGCGCCGACCGATCTGGCTGATTTTCTTGGGGGAATCGGCGCGCAACTGACTGATCTGCAGGATTTCTATGCGCAGCGGGATCTGCTGCGCGACCAGGAAGCCTCGGAGGCCGATTCGAGATCGCTGGCTTTGGCGGGTGGGGTCGAAAGGCTGACATCGCTGATCGGATCGGACCGGGATGCGCTTGTCACTGAACTTGCGAGCGAGCGTCAGGCCCAGGCCGACAGCCATCGCCGCCTGAGCGAAATTCTTGAGCGACTTTCGGATGGGCAGGATCGTCTGATCGATGCCACCCGCGCCGCACAATCCGAAGATGCCCGTCTCGAGGACCTCATGGCGGGACTGGAACAGGCATTCACCCGGCTCTCGGATGGCCAAGAGCGCATGATCGCGGCCATTGGATCGGGGCCGGGGGCAAAGCTCACCGACGAGGTTTCGGGGGCGCTGGCCAGGATTACGGAAAGCCAGCAACGCATCGCCCTTATGGCACAGCAGACGCCCGCGCTCGATCGTGATGCCGAAGCCGTCCGGCAGGCCGCCTTTGCGCGGGCGCTCGATCGGATGTCGGAAGGCCAGGCCCGACTGATCGAGATCGCGGAAACTCGGCCCGGGGGGCAGGATGACCCCGAGGCCAGGATGCGCCTGCGTTCGATCGACGTCCAGCTTGGCCGTCTGCTCGAAGAGGCGGCGAGCGGTCGCGACGGGCTGATCGCGGAATTGCGCGAGGACATGGCAGCCCTGACCCGCGCGATCCGGGCGCTGGAGGGGCGCGATGGGGCTTAGCCGCAACGGTAGGGAAAGATTCTCGACCAATATCTGGCCGGGCTTCGTCGATGCCATGTCGACCCTGCTTCTGGTGCTGATCTTCGCGCTGACGATCTTCATGGTGGTCCAGTCGGTTCTGCGACAACGCATCACCTCGCAGGATAGCGAACTCGAGCAGCTCGGCGATGTCGTCTCCAGCCAGAAATCCGAACTCCAACTGCTCGGCGAAAGGGTGGCGCAGCTTAGCGGTGCGCTGTCGAGTGCCGAGGATCGCAGCACGACGCTTGAACGCGACCTGGCCGCCGAACGGGCACAGCTGCGCGCCTCGGAACAGGCCGTTGCCCAGGCCCGGGACGAGATCGATGCCCAGTCCGAGGCCGCGCGGCTGGCCGCGGCACGACGCGAAGCGCTCGAGGCGTTGATCGCAGATCTGCGTCGGCGGAACGAGGAAGCCGGAGAAAAGCTTTCCTCGACAGCAAGCGAGCTGTCGCAGGCCGAAGCGGCGCGCCTTGCCGAAGCCGAGGCGGCAAGGCTGCTGCAGCAACGTCTCGACCAATCCGACGCGGAACTGACCGCTTCGACCCTTGCATTGGACGAGGCGCGTCAAAAGGCCGAGGAAACGCTGACGCTTCTTGCCGCAGCGGAAGCGGCGAAGAAAGAGTTGGGCGAAAGGGTCGAGACACAGGCAAGCGAAGCCGACAGGCAAGCAGGTCTTTTGGCAATCGCACAGCAGAAGTTGTCCGAGCAGGAAGCACTTTCGACCGAGGATCAGCGCCGGGTCGCCTTGCTGAACCAGCAGGTTGCGCAATTGAACGATCAGCTCGGCAGCCTGCAATCGGTTCTGCAAGTGGCCGATGACGACAAGCGTGACGCCGAGCTGCAGATCGAGGACCTGGGCCGCCAGTTGAACGTCGCCTTGATCCGCGCTGCCGAGGAAGAACGCAAGCGCCGCGGTCTGGAGGAAGAGGCCCGCAGCAAGGCCGAAGCCGAGGCAAAGGACCTCGCGCGCTACCGATCGGAATTCTTCGGGCGACTGTCGCAGATTCTGGCCGGGCGCGAAGGCGTCCAGGTTGTCGGTGACCGGTTCGCGTTTTCGTCCGAGGTTCTTTTTCCGGCTGGTGAGGCCACCCTTTCGGAAGAAGGTAAATCGCAGATCGCCCGCGTGACCGAGCAGCTCGGCCAGATCGCGAGCGAGATTCCGAGGGAAATCGACTGGATCATCCGCGTTGACGGACATACCGACAGCCAGCCCCTGTCAGGGCAGGGACGTTATCGTGACAACTGGGAACTCAGTCAGGCGCGCGCGCTTTCGGTCGTCCGTTACATGGTTGACGATCTCGGCTTCCCGTCAAACCGGCTCTTGCCCGCGGGCTTTGCAGATACCCGCCCGGTAGCGGCAGGAACAGACCCCACATCGCTGGCCGCGAACCGCCGGATCGAACTGAAGCTGACCGAACGCTAGGCCCGCGGATCAACCAGCGTATACTGATCGGGGAAGCGATTGAGATAGCGGATCATCGGTCCCGCGGCGCGCCATTGTCGAAACAGGATCTTTCGAAGCTCCCCGGTCTCCGGCCAGTATCGGCGCGTGGCACCTCTGACCGGCGGAGCATCGGGGAAATGCTGGGCAAGCACGCGACCGAAGGCCTCGCGCATCCGCATTGGCACGATGCCCTGCGAGCTTTCGAGCCAGGGCTTCCGGGTGCCGATGAAATGGATCAGGCAGGGATCCACCATCGAGGTCAAATGCGCCGATGCCGAGGTGAACTGCCAGTTCCAGAGCGGGCTGATCTCGGCCCATTCGCCCTTGAGAATTCCGTTCATCAAGGCCTGGTCACGGCCCAGCCCAGCCAGGTGCCGGCGCGCGAAATCGGCGGCCCTGGCCGGCAGATCCTGTTCGGCAAAGGCCTCGGTGTCGATCATCACGACACCGGCATTGAAATAGGGATGGGCGGGCTCTCCGAGCTTGCTGAACTCGGACACCTTGCGTCCGGGAGTTCGCCATTGCCGATTGTCCCGCACCGCCGCGACGGCATTTCCCAGCATATCCGCGACAAGAAGCTGTGCCGGGTCTCCCCGCTCATAGAGAATATCGGCGTCGATCACGAGAATGCGCCGATAGCGGCCGCGCAGGGCGTTACCCAGGAATAGCTCCATGTAGGTGGCAAGCGAACGGCGGGCATCAAGGGGCAGGGCGTCCAGCAGCGTCTCATCCCTTGCGGCAACATGGCCAATGCCGGCGTCCCTAAGGAACTGGGGCATATCGACCGGTTCGGGTCCGCCGATCAGAACATCATGGGGATAGCCAGCCGAGGCCATCGCCAACGCGGGCGCGGCAGCGTAGGGCAGGTAGTTGGCATCGCAGGCGACAATGACGGCAAGATCTGACCGGGGCTGGAAACCCGCACTGAAAATCGGGGTCAGTCCCATCGGCGGCTCACTGTCGTCACGGCACAATCCCTTTCGGATAAAGAACTTTTTGCCTTCTCTAGATCGAGAGCCGCGGCTTGTCCAATGGCGCGGGGCGTCAGTGGTCCTGGCTTGGGGTTTCGCGCGGCGGGCGCCCGATTACCTCGCGCAGGGCGTCAAGCTCGATGAAGTTGTCGGCCTGGCGTCGCAACTCGTCGGCGATCATTGGGGGTTGGCTGCGCAGGGTCGATACGACCGAGACGCGGACGCCCTGCCGCTGAAGCGACTCGACCAGAGGCTTGAAGTCTCCATCGCCCGAGAACAGCACCGCATGATCCAGTCGCGGGGCAAGCTCCAGCGCGTTCACCACCAGTTCCACATCCATGTTCCCTTTGACCTTCCGGCGACCGAGCGCGTCGGTATATTCCCGCGCAGGCTTGGTAACCATTGAAAAGCCGTTGTAATGCAGCCAGTCGACAAGGGGACGAATGGGCGAGTAATCCTCGTTTTCCAGGAGGGCCGTGTAATAATAGGCCCTAATCAGCTTGCCTCGGCGCTCGAATTCCTGTCGAAGCAGCTTGTAATCAATGTCGAAGCCCAGCGACTTTGCAGCGGCATAGAGATTCGAACCGTCAATGAACAAAGCTAGCCGGTCGTCTTTGTAAAACACGATAACCTCGATATGACTCAGAATACATTTACTTCTGCGAAGTTAGCTCTCGTTGCGATCGGCGGAAACCTGCATAGTTGGGCAGGTTCGCCAGAAGCCACGATGCGAGCCGCCTTGCGGCAAATCGTCTGTTTACCGGGGGTGTCCCTAAAAGCAGTCAGTCGTTTCTGGCTTACCCCGGCATTTCCGATCGGTAGTGGCCCTGATTATGTGAATGCGGCGATCAGCTTGCAAACGGATTCAGCACCCGAGGCGCTTCTGGCCGCTCTTCACGATATAGAAGCCCATTTGGGCCGCCGTCGCCAAGGGGCGCGCTGGCAGTCGCGCGGGATAGACCTGGATCTCATCGCGTATGACGATATGGTGCTGCCCGAGATCCGCACGCACGACCATTGGCGCCAACTGCCGCCCGAGCAGCAGGCCGAGAACGCCCCCGAAACCCTGATCCTTCCCCATCCTCGACTGCAGGATCGCGGCTTCGTGCTGGTGCCATTGGCCGAGGTGGCTCCGAATTGGGTCCATCCCCGCCTGAAGCGTAGCGTCGTCGAGCTTCTGGCCACCTTGCCACCCGGCGCGCTCGAGGGTATACGGCCCTTGAATACTTGACATTCCCGTGGTGAAGCGCCAAACATCCTGCTTCGCCCTGCACCCTGATTCCAAGCCAAAGGTGACCGATGGCCCGCGTGACAGTCGAAGATTGCGTCGACAAGGTACCGAACCGTTTTGATCTCGTTATGCTTGCGTCGCATCGCGCGCGTGAGATCGCTTCCGGCAGCCAACTCACCATCGACCGCGACAACGACAAGAATCCGGTCGTCGCCCTGCGTGAGATTGCGGACGAAACGCAGCCCGTAGATGAGCTGCGCGAGCGCATGATCGAAGCGACCCAGACCCAGATCGAAGTTGATGAGCCCGAAGAGGACGCGATGGCCCTGCTGCTGGGTGCGGAAATCGACCGTCCCAAGCCCGCCGACGAAGAGTCGGAAGAGCGCATGCTCCGCATGATGCTGGAAGCCCAGGGCCGCAACTGAGGTCAGTGAATTACGGGGTCTTCGGCTGAAATGATCGATGTCGAAGACCTCATTGCGCTTGTACGCAATTACAACCCTCGGACCAATTCCGATCTGATCCGCGATGCCTATGAATACGGGCGGCGGATGCATGAGGGGCAGTTCCGCCATTCCGGCGAACCCTATTTCACCCATCCCATCGCCGTCGCCGCCATCCTGACCGAGATGCGTCTTGATGATGCGACGATCGTCACGGCGCTTCTGCACGACACCATCGAGGATACGCGTTCGACCTGGGCGGAAGTCGCGCAGATGTTCGGCCGCGAGATTGCCGATCTCGTCGATGGCGTGACCAAGCTGACCAACCTTCAGCTTTCCGGGACACACTCCAAGCAAGCGGAAAATTTCCGCAAGCTTTTCATGGCGATGTCGCGAGATCTTCGCGTTATCCTGGTTAAGCTCGCCGACCGTTTGCACAATATGCGGACGATCAAGTCCATGCGTCCCGAAAAGCAGCTTCAGAAGGCGCGCGAGACGATGGACATCTATGCGCCGCTCGCCGGCCGCATGGGTATGCAATGGATGCGTGAAGAGCTTGAGGATCTGGCCTTCAAGGTCATCAATCCCGAAGCCCGCAACTCGATCATCCGCCGTTTCGTCAGCCTGCAACGCGATTCAGGTGACGTGATCCCAAAGATCACGGCTGACATCCGGGCCGAACTGGAACGCGAAGGTATCGAGGCCGACGTCTATGGTCGCGCCAAGCGCCCCTTCAGCATCTGGCGCAAGATGCAGGAAAAGCAGCTGAGCTTTTCGCGGCTTTCCGACATCTACGGCTTCCGGATCATCACCCGAACCGAAGCGGATTGCTACCGGACCCTCGGGATCATCCATCATCGTTGGCGTGCGGTTCCGGGGCGGTTCAAGGACTATATCAGCCAGCCAAAGGCCAACGGATACCGGTCCATTCACACGACGGTTTCGGGTCGCGACGGGAAGCGTGTCGAAGTGCAGGTCCGAACGCGCCAGATGCACGAGGTGGCCGAAGCCGGGGTGGCCGCGCATTGGGCCTATCGCGACGGCGTGCGGACCGAAAACCCCTTTGCCGTCGATCCGGGCGAATGGATCGCGAGCCTGACCGAGCGTTTCGGCGAAGAGGATCATGACGAGTTTCTCGAGCATGTGAAGCTCGAGATGTATTCGGATCAGGTCTTCTGCTTCTCGCCCAAGGGTGACGTGATCCCGTTGCCGAAAGGCGCGACACCCATCGACTTCGCCTATGCGATCCATACGCGCTTGGGCAATAGCTGCGTCGGCGCGAAGGTCGACGGCATTCGCGTGCCGCTCTGGACGCGGCTGAAGAACGGCCAGTCGGTCGAGATCATCGCGGCGTCCGGGCAGCGCCCGCAGCCGACCTGGCTCGACATCGTGGTCACGGGCCGAGCGAAGGCCGCCATCCGCCGCAGCCTGCGGCAAGAGGACCGCTCGCGCTTCATCCGGCTCGGTTCGGAACTGATCCGCGTGGCGTTTGAGCATGTCGGTCGCCGCGTCACGGACAAGGCCCTGCGAACAGCGGCGCGGACCATGGCCCTGCAGGACACGGATGAGCTTCTGGCCCGGATCGGAAGTGCCGAAATCTCGGCGCACGAGGTCTTGTCCGCACTTTACCCAGAACTTGCGGCCAAGCGCAGCGAGATTGATGCGAAACGTGCGGTCGCCGGGCTCGAGGCGGATCAGGAATTCACGCGGGCCCCCTGCTGCAATCCATTGCCGGGTGAACGGATCGTCGGGATCACCTATCGCGGCAAGGGCGTTGTCATCCACGCCATCGACTGTCCTGTTCTTGCAGAATACGAAGACAGCCCAGAGCGCTGGGTCGATCTGCATTGGCGCGAGGGCCAGCACCCCGCCGCCTATTCCACGAACCTTTTGTTGACCATTCGTCACGACGCCGGTGTCCTCGGCAGGATCTGCACCCTGATCGGTGGGCAAGGCGCGAACATTTCCGACCTGGAATTCCTCGACCGCAAGCCGGACTTCTATCGTCTTTGCATCGAGGTAGAATTGCGCGACAGCGAGCACCTGCATGCCCTGTTGACCGCACTTGAGGCCGAACCGGATGTGGCCCAGGTTTCGCGCATTCGCGACCCGTCGGCCAATCTGGACTAGATCCCCAGTCGATCGCGCAGCGAAAACCAGGACATTCCTACCACCAAAAGCGGGAACCGCAGCATCGCGCCCCCGGGAAAGGCGGGCGAAGGCAGCGCGGCCATGGTGTCGAAACCTTCTGACTGGCCCTGGACGGCCTGGGCCATCAGCTTTCCGGCAAGCGTTGCGATCGCAAGCCCATGACCGGAAAATCCGCTTGCGGACAGGCAGTTCGGGGCCGGCCTGATGAAGCAGGGCAAGCGGTTCATGGTAATCGCAAGTGTGCCCCCCCAGGCATGGGTGATGCCCACGTCTTTCAGGCCCGGATAGATTTCCAGCAGGGGTTTCCGGACCTTGGCCGCGATATCTGAGGGAAAGTTGTAACTGACGTTTTCCCCGCCGCCGAAAATCAGCCGCCCCTCGGGATCGAGCCGCCAGTAATTCACGACGAATTTCGTGTCATGCACGCCGATATTGCGTGTCAGAACCTGCATGGCGCGATCGCCCAGCGGTTCTGTCGCAATGATGAAATTGTTGATTGGCATGACCCGCGTCGCGACCTTCGGTTCAAGCGTCCCAAGGTAGCCGTTCGTGGCAAGGATCAGGTGGTCGCAAGTCACCTGGCCATTCGGCGTTGTGACCGTTGTCTTTCCCGTGGCGTTGCGGGCATGTTCAATGCCGGTCACTTCCGACAATTCGTGGATCGAGGCTCCGGCCTCATGCGCCAGTTGCGCCATGCCGATCGCAAGGTTCAACGGGTGAAGATGGCCCGCACCGTGATCAAGTTCTCCTGCAAGATAGGCATCCGAGGGGAGCAGGGCGCGGAAAGCGTCACGCTCCATCGGTTCGATCTGCTCGTAGTCATAGTCACGCGCGAGCCGTTCGCTCATCGCCTTGGCATGGTCGAATTCGCCGGGCTTGCGAAATGCATGGGCGATCCCGTCCGCAACGGGAACGTTAGCGCGGGACGCCAGATCACGCGTGATCCGCTTGGCCTCTTCCGCCAGATCCCAAAGACGTCGGGCGGCTTGGCGTCCGGCAATGCTTTCCAGATCGTCGACTTCCAGGCGCTGGCCCGAACCAAGTTGGCCGCCGTTTCGCCCAGATGCGCCGAAGCCTACGCGATGGGCCTCGAGGAGGATGACGCGACGTCCCGCTTCGGCCAGATGCAATGCGGCTGACAGGCCGGTATATCCCGCGCCGATCACAACGACATCAGCCCGTTGCTCGCCTTCGAGCCGGGGGAATGGCGCGATCCGATTTCGGGTCGCGGCATAGAGGCTTGGGGGATATTTCCCAAGCCGGTCGTTCTTGTGCAGCAGGTTCATACGTTCAGAAGCAGGTGCTCCCGCTCCCATGGGCTGATGACTTGCAGGAATTCCTTGTATTCATTCCGCTTAACGGCCTGATAGACCGCGAAGAACTCTGCCCCCAGGACCTCGCGCATCGGCTCGTTCTCGTCCATCAGGTCCAGGGCATCGCCCAGGTTGTAGGGCAGTTCGTCCTGCGACATATAGGCATCGCCAAGGCATTCGGCGCGGGGGTTTTCCTGCTCGATAAGCCCGAGATAGCCACAGGCGAGGCTAGAGGCGAGTCCAAGATAGGGGTTGCAGTCCATCCCCGCGAGCCTGTTTTCGATGCGCCGGGATTCGGGTCCCGAGATCGGAATGCGCAGCCCAGTCGTGCGGTTGTCGCGCCCCCATTCAAGGTTGATTGGGGCAGCAAAATCAGGGACATACCTGCGATAGCTGTTGACATATGGCGCCAGTAGCGCAATTGCGGCGGGCAGGTGTTTCTGCATGCCTGCGATGAAATGCATGAAGGCCGGCGTCTCGCGGCCCTGATCGTCCGAAAAGATGTTCTTGCCGCTGTCGATTCCCACCACCGAATGGTGGATATGCATCGCACTGCCCGGTTCGTTCTCGATCGGCTTGGCCATGAAGGTCGCAAAGCAGTCATGCCGCAGTGCCGCCTCGCGGATCAGACGTTTGAAATAGAAGATCTGGTCGGCCAGATGCACCGGGTCGCCGTGGTTCAGGTTGATTTCGACCTGACCTGCGCCACCTTCCTGAAGGATGCCGTCGATTTCGAAACCCTGTGCCTCGGCGAAGTCGTAGATGTCGTCGATCACCTTGCCATATTCGTCCACAGCAGACATCGAATAGGCCTGCTTGGCCGCAGCGCGGCGTCCCGACCGGCCCATGGGCGGGATGATCGGCTGGTTCGGGTCGATATTGCGCGCGACGAGGAAGAATTCCATTTCCGGCGCGACGATCGGCTTCCAGCCTTTCTCGCGATAAAGCTCGACAACCCGTTTCAGCACATTGCGTGGCGCAGTCGGAACCGGGTCGCCCGACTGGTTAGAAACGTCATGGATCACCTGCAGCGTGACGTCCGCCGTCCAGGGCGCAGCCGTCGCGGTCGAGAAATCCGGGGTCAGGATCATGTCTGGCTCGGTGAACGCGCCCGATGGATTATCGGCCCAATCTCCCGTGATCGTCTGCAGGAAGATCGAATTCGGCAGGTAGAACCGTTCCTGATGGGCGAATTTCGAGGCAGGCATGGCCTTGCCACGCGCCACGCCCGCGATATCTGCAACGATGCATTCGACTTCATCCAGCCGGCGCCCGGCGACATAGTCCTGCGCGGCCTGCGGAGTTTCCTCGATCCACATCGGCTTCATGCGGCACCTTGCTTGCGATTGGCGACGCGCGGTGTCTTGAAGAAACGTTCGATCCGTTCGGCAATGCCGCTGGAATGCAGTGGGCTACCCATTTTCCCGCGTGCGCGGTCAAGCACGTCTTCGGGGACGACCCCCTTCGCACGCGTCTCGATCAGCCCCTGGACGAAATCGTCCTGGAATTCGGGATGGGCCTGCACCGTGAAGGCGCGGTCGTCATAGACAAGCGCGGCATTCTCGCAAAACGCGTTCGAGCCTGCCAGTTCGGCACCGCCGGGGCGTTCGACGACCTGGTCCTGATGCCAGGCGTTCAGCGTGACGTTTTCGCCGCCGAAATCGTAATCCTGTGCGCCGACGGACCATCCTCCGGGATATTTCACGACCTTGCCACCCAGCGCCTGGGCGATGATCTGGTGTCCAAAGCAGATGCCGACCATGGGGACATGGTCCGCATAGGCGCTGCGAATGAAATCTTCGAGCGGGGCGATGAAGGAATGGCCTTCATAGACGCCATGCCGCGAGCCGGTCAGCAACCAGCCCTCGGCATCGTGGACGCTTTGCGGGAACTCCATGTTCTCGACGTGATAACTGGTGAACTCGAACCCGCGTCCCGCAAGCAGTTGTTCGAACATGGTGTCGTAATCGCCCAGTTCGCCGCGAAGAAGTTCGGGCGACTGACCGCATTTCAGAATGCCGATGCGCATGATTGGCCTGTTGATTGTTCGCCGACAAAGTTAGTCGCGGCGATCGGAAGGGGCAAGGCCCGTCCCCATTTGGTGGGGCTGGCGGCGACATTCCCGTCAGGCTAGGGTCTGGCCAAAAGTATTTGCAGGAAAGGATAACCCATGCCCGGTCTTCGCCCAGATGTCGATCCCGATGGCCTGCAGGAATTCTCGGTGGTCTTCACGGACCGTTCCCTGAACCACATGTCCCAGAAGTATCAGGCGGTCATGCGCGAGATCTCGGCCACGCTGCGCGAGGTCTATGGCGCCGAAGCGGTGGCATTGGTGCCTGGTGGGGGGACCTGCGCGATGGAAGCCGTCGCACGCCAGTTCGGCCGCGATGCCCATGCGCTGATCATCCGCAATGGATTTTTCAGTTTTCGCTGGAGCCAGATTTTCGACATGGGCGGCTTTGCCCGTGAAACGACCGTGATGATGGCCCGGCCCTCCGGCAATGAGCCAAAGGCGCCATTCGCGCCGGCGCCGGTCGATGAGGTCGTCGCGAAGATCCGCGAATCACGCCCCGATGCCGTCTTCGCACCTCATGTCGAAACCGCCGCCGGCATGATTCTTCCCGATGACTACATCAAGGCGATTGCGGATGCCGCCCATGAGGTCGGCGCGATCATGGTGCTGGATTGCATCGCATCGGGGGCCGTCTGGGTCGACATGCAGGACACCGGGGTGGATGTGCTGATCTCGGCCCCGCAAAAGGGCTGGTCGGCGTCGCCATCGGCCGGAATGGTCATGTTGTCGGCGCGTGCCGTGGAGCGCCTTGAAACGACAACGTCGAACAGCTTCGCGCTGGATCTGAAAAAATGGCGCGCGATCATGAAGGCTTACGAGGATGGCGGGCATGCATATCACGCAACCATGCCGACCGACGCCCTGGTCGGGCTGCGCGATGCCATGAATGAAACCCGCGACCTGGGCTTCGAGGCCGCGCGCGATGCGCAATGGCGACTTGGGAACGCGGTCCGGGCCGAGCTTGCCGGACGCGGGCTGCGCTCGGTCGCGGCGGAGGGCTTCGCTGCCCCGGGCGTGGTTGTGTGCTATACCGAAGACCCCGAAATCCAGACCGGCAAGAAATTTCTCGCCCAAGGATATCAGATCGCGGCAGGCGTTCCGCTTCAGGTCGGTGAAGGCGAAAGTTTCCGCAGCTTCCGGATCGGTCTTTTCGGTCTCGACAAGCTGAGTGACGTCGATGGGACGCTGGCGCGACTCGTTCCCGCGTTCGACGCGGTTCTCTCGGACGGTCGGGCCTAGCCAGCTTCTGCGCCCCCTTGAAAAGCGCCGCTAACAGGGCGGCGCTTTGCTGCATCGAAATGAGGTGAAAGGGGGCCCAGCCCCGGATCGGATCAGACAGTGTCGAGGTAAAGTTCGACGGTCTCGTCGTCTGACAACTCGGCCATGTAGTGCAGTTCCTGCCGCTTGGTCATGACGAAGTTTTCGATCAGATGCCCTGGGAAGATCCGCTTGATCTGCGGAGAGCTATCGAAAGCGTCGATCGCTTCACCCCAGGTCGTCGGCAGTTGTGCCAAGCCCTGTTCATAGGCATTGCCCTGGATCGCGGGCGGCGGTTCGACCTTGTCTTCCAAGCCGTTCAGCGCCGCGCCCAGAACCGCCGCGACAGTCAGATAGGGGTTCACGTCCCCGCCGGCGACGCGATGTTCGATGCGACGCGCCTTGGGCCCCGAGGACGGGATGCGGATCGCTGAGGTGCGATTTTCATACGCCCAGCCGATTCCGGTCGGGGCATGGGCGTTCGGAACCAGGCGATCATAGCTGTTTTCATGCGGCGCGAAGAGAAGCGTCGAACCGGGCATTGCGGCGAGGCATCCGGCAACGGCATGGCGCAGGCGATCCGAGCCTTCTTCCCCGCCATTGTCAAAGATATTGTCGCCATTCCGGTCGAGGACCGAGAAATGCATATGCATGCCGGACCCGTTCCAGCTGTCATATGGTTTCGCCATGAACGAGCCGGCAAATCCGTAGCGGCGGGCAAGGCCCTTGACCAGAAGCTTGAAAAACCAGGCATCATCCGCTGCCTTCAGGGGATCGGCCTGATGCATCAGGTTGATTTCGAACTGGCCGGGCGCCGCTTCGGAAATGGCGGTATCGGCTGGGATATCCATCGCCTCGCAGGCATCATAAAGTGATGTGAAGAAGCGGTCGAAGGCATCCAGCGCACGCAGGCTGAGCGTTTCGGCCCCGGTGCGACGCTTGCCGGAACGCGGGCTGGGCGGAACGCGAAGCTGTCCGCCTGAATCGTCGATCAGGAAGAATTCAAGCTCGGTGGCGACGACGGGGGTCAGCCCCACGGCCTTGTAGCGTTCGACGATTCGGGCCAGCGCCTGGCGGGGATCACCCTCATAGGGGCGGCCGTCAAGGTGGAACATCCAGAGCGGCAAAAGCCCGGTCGGCGCTTCGAGCCAGGGCATGGGCATGAAGCCCCGCTCGGTGGGCAAGAGCAGGCCATCCGGATCACCCGACTGGAAGACAAGGGGGCTGTCTTCGACATCCTCGCCCCAGATATCCATATTGAGGACGGAAAAGGGAAACTTCGTACCCTCCGTCAGTAGCTTGTCGGCGAAACGCGCGGGAATGCGCTTGCCGCGCGCCACGCCATTCAGATCGGCGGCAGCGACTCGGATCGTCTTCACTTCGGGATGCTCTCGCAACCAGTCCATGGTTCACCTGAAAAGATTGGGCCGGTAACGGATCTTGCGAACGGGTCCCGGCAAATGGCGATTAAGTCGCCTGTTGACGACCCCGAAAAGCGAAATCAGGCACAGGGTCAGTAGGATGAAGTAACCCGCGACGATCGGATAGGCGACGAAGGGGTTGAAAGTCTTGTCCGCGAAATAGCTGGCGTAATAGAGGCTGTCTCCCTTTTGCTGGAAGGCTGGGAAGCTCGAGAAGAAGACCAGCGTCGTTGCGTGGAAAAGGAAGATCGCCTCGTTCGTATAGGCCGGCCATGCAAGGCGCATCGCGGTTGGCCATGAGATCCGACGGAACCGCGTCCATCCGGTCATGCCGTAGGCATCAGCGGCCTCAAGTTCGCCCTTGGGAAGGTTGCGCAGCGCGCCGTAGAAGATTTCGGCCGAATAGGCGGCCGTGTTCAAGATCAGCACGAAAAGAGCGCCGGCCCACGCCCGCGTCATCCAGCTGGTCTGGACGGTCATGCCAAAGATGTCGATCCCGGCGCGCGGCAGCTGTACCAGCGCTTCGTAGGCGACGAAGAACTGGATGAAAAGCGGGCTGCCTCGGAAAAGGAAGATGAACCATTCGGAGGGCTTGCGCAGCCACGCATGCCGGCTTGATCGCGCGACGGCTAGCGCATTGGCCAGGAAAAAGCCGAAGAACAGCGCAAGCGCCCCGAAATAGATGTTCCAGATCAGCCCCGAGCCAATCAGGACGAACTGATCGCAAAGGGTGAAATCGGTGCGCGGCAGCAAGCGTTCACCGATGCCGATGGCGCGCAGACCATAGTCATGCAGGGTCTGGAGGCACTCGCTCATGTCGCGGTCTTTCGCATGGCCTCGCCGGCCATCGTCGCCTGCCCGGCCGAAAGGCGGGCGCGGATGCGGTCGAAGATCCGTTCGGAGCCCCAGGTCATCAGAAGGTAGAACACGAGAATTGCCAGGAAATAATAGATCCGCCAGTCAGGATGCGGAAAGGAATAGGCGCTGGTCTTCGAGCCGCCGAGTTCGCGCGCCCAGTAGACGATGTCCTCGACCCCAAGGACGAACAGAAGCGGGGTCGCCTTGATCAGGATCATCCAGAGGTTCGCGAGACCGGGCAGTGCAAAGGTCCACATCTGGGGGATCAGGATGCGACGGTTCACCTGCCTCGTGGACATGCCATAGGCCTCTGCGGTTTCAAGCTGGGCTTTCGGCACGGCATTCATCGCGCCGTAAAGCACGTTCGCCGCAAAGGCGCCGAAGACGATGGAAAACGCGATCACGGCCAGGAAGATGCCATAGCTTTGATGGATCCATTCCGGAGAGGTCGAAAGCGGCAGCTTGGCGGCCGGGCAGACCACGAAATCATTGCCTTGCCGGATCGGTATGCTGGGGTCGCAATAGACCTTGGCCCGCAGGTATTCGAAGGCCTGGTCCAGCGCGATCGGCACGAAGAGAAAGAAGATGATGTCGGGCACACCCCGTACCATCGAGGTATAGATCTTGCCGAACCAGCGCAGCGGCGCGATGCGCGACCGAGAGGCGAGCGCCCCGCCGAAACCGAACAGCAGCGCAACCGGCGCCGTGATCGCCAGAAGCAGGATTACCGTACCGAAGGAAAGGTAGAAAAGCATGTGCTTGCCCGAGGTCAGGTAGCACATCAGCCATGCAAGCCCTTCGAGCGTCTTGGGGTCGGCGCAGGTGGCGAACATCGGGCACTCCAGTTGAGCCTGCGCGATCCATGTCGCGCAGGCCTATCCGTCTTGGATCAGCTTAGAACTGCAGGGCCTTTTCGCCGAACCATTTCTTCAGCATCTCATTCAGCGTGCCGTCGTCTTTCATCGACTGGATGGCAGTATCGAATTTCGCCTTCAGCTCTGCATCCGACTTGCGGACGCCCATACCGATGCCTTCGCCAAGCTTGACGTTGTCCTGCCCCTCGACCCAGACCAGTTCGCCATTGGATTCCTCAAGCGACGGAGCCAGGAAGTCCTTGTCGGCGAAGACCGCGTCGGCCTCTCCGTTGCGGACCGCAGCGATGGTTTCTTCGCCGGTTGCGAATTCCAGAAGCGTCGCGCCGGTCGATGCGACGTGGCTCGCCTGGATGGTATTGGTTTGCGCCGCGACGATACCACCTTCGATATCGGCATCTGCAGTCAGTGCCATATAGGCCGAAGGCATCGGAGGGGTGTAGGGATCCGAGAAGTCGATCGCCTTCTTGCGTTCCTCGTTGATGTTCATGCCGGCCATGATCGTGTCATAGTTCGAGCTGACGAGGTTCGGGATGATCGAATCCCAGTCGTTCTTGACCCAGGTGCAATCCAGTTCCGCGCGTTTGCACAGCTCGTTGCCCAGCTCGATCTCGAAACCGTCCAGGTTTCCCTGGTCGTTCACGAAGTTGTAGGGAGGGTAGGCGCCCTCGGTCGCCATGCGGACGGTCTGGGCCGCGCCCATTCCTGCGGTCAGGGCCAGTGCGGCCGCTGCGAGAATCAGCTTTTTCATTGTTTTTGACTCCTGTTGGACTTTCAAACGGCCATCGTCGCGCTCAGAAACTGGCGCAGACGCTCGGACCGCGGCGCACCGAAGAGTTGGGCGGGCGGTCCTTCTTCCTCGATCCGGCCTTGATGGAGGAATACGACATGGTCACTTACATCGGCGGCAAGCCGCATGTCATGGGTGACGAGAAGCATGGTGCGATGCTCGGCCGCCAGGTCCTTGATGACGCGGACGACCTCTTGCTGCAATTCGGGGTCGAGCGCGCTTGTCGGTTCATCGAGGAGGAGCGCCTTGGGCTCCATGCAAAGGGCGCGGGCGATGGCGGCGCGCTGCTGCTGACCACCCGAAAGCTGCGCAGGCCAGGCATCGGCCTTGTCGCCGATACCGACCTTGGCCAGAAGCTCGCGGGCGCGGGCCTCTACCTGCGCCGGGTTTCGTTTCAGGACATGGACGGGTGCTTCCATCAGGTTCTGCAGAATGGTCAAATGCGACCAAAGATTGAATTGCTGGAAAACCATCGAAAGGTTCGTGCGCAGGCGCGTCACCTGGGCGCGATCAGCCGGAACGCGCGCTATGCCGGCGCCACGCCATTTGACCGGTTCGCCCTCAAACAGGATCTCGCCCTGCTGGCTATCCTCAAGCAGGTTGCAGCAACGCAGAAGCGTCGACTTCCCCGAACCGGATGAACCGATCAGGCTGATGACATGACCACGCGGCGCGACCAGATCGACACCACGGATCACCTCCAACTGAGCATAGGCCTTGTGAAGGTTCCTGATCTCGATCACCGGGGTCGGGGCTGGCTGGTCCGGGCGGGGATCGGTCTGGTTCATGGATGCTTGGCTCATACGGAAAGAAGGTGTCGATTCAGGGGCAAACCCGGCTGCAAGGAAGATGCGAGCATTGCCTAGCTAAGCCCCGAAATCCCCAGATCGTCCAGCACGCGCTGTCGAACAAGTGCGGAATCGCGATCGTTGACCCCGAGAAGGCCTGCGATGAGGCGGATCATGCTTTCCTCTTCGGCACTGCGGCTGCCATCGGCATATGCCACTTCCCAGAGCGCGGCGATGATATTGCGCCGATCCTCGATCTCCACGCGGTCCTTGATCGAACGGGTGAAACGCACCGTGTCGGGTGCCTCGGCCTCGATCATTTCTGCGGCGGCACGTCGTTCGGCGGCCTCATTGTGGTCAAGCCCGCGACGGCGCGCGAGAACCATTTCGATCCGCCGCTTTTCGATCTCGCTGTAACGGTCATCCGCGCGGGCGATCCGAACCAGAAGAGCAGCAATCGCGACTTCGCCGTCTTCGGAAGGAAGGGCAGCGGTTTCGGACATATCCGAGAAAAGGCGACTGAGCAAATTACGAAACATGGCCCGATACTAGAGCAGTATCCAGAAGAGCTAAAGAGATTAAAACCTCTGCTTCAAGGTGCCTCAGACCGGCTCGTAGCCCTCGACGATCACCAGATCCGCGATCGAGCAGGGTTGGCGCAGCGCGAGTGCCGCCTGATATTCCGGGCTTTCGTAACAGGCCCTGGCCGTAGCCAGATCGGCCAATTCGATCACGACGGTGCGCGGTCTCAGCCGCCCTTCAAGAGCGTGCTGATCGCCGCCCCGCACAAGAAAACACGCGCCGAATTTCGTGAAGGCGGCTGCATTTGCCAACCTGTAGGCTTCGTAGGCGGCGGGGTCATCCACCGTGACGTGGCCGATCCAATAGGCTTTGGGCATGGGAACCTCGCATTGATCATTCCCATGCAGGATGCCGCTTATCGGACGGGTGGCAAGGCCAGAAGCCCCGGCGGACCCAACCTAGTAACGTTGCGGCACATAAAGCTCGGGCGGCAGTACCGAACGCTCGTAATCGGGATTGAAGACGCGATCGGGCAGGGAAACGGCCTCATGCGGCACGTCACCATAGGGTATCTTGGCCAGAAGATGGTTCATGCAGTTCAGGCGGGCGCGTTTCTTGTCATTGCCGGGAACGATGTACCAGGGGGCCTCGGGAATGTTGGTGCGCAGCAACATCTCTTCCTTGGCCTTGGTGTAGTCTTCCCAGCGGATGCGGGACTGCAGGTCCATCGGCGACAGTTTCCACTGTTTCAGCGGGTCGTGGATGCGGACAAGGAATCGCATCTGCTGTTCCTCATCCGTAACCGAGAACCAGTATTTGATCAGGCGAATGCCCGAACGAACCAGCATGCGTTCGAATTCCGGAACGTCGTCGAAGAACTGTTCAACCTCGTTGTCCGTGGCGAAACCCATCACCCGCTCGACACCTGCGCGGTTGTACCAGCTTCGGTCGAACAGCACGATTTCGCCGCCCGCGGGCAAGTGCGAAACGTAGCGCTGGAAATACCATTGCGTCTTTTCGCGATCCGAGGGGGCGGGCAGGGCGACGACACGGCAGACGCGCGGATTGAGGCGCTGCGTGATCCGCTTGATGGCGCCGCCCTTGCCGGCACTATCCCGCCCTTCGAAGATCACGACGACCTTTTCCTTGTGATAGCTTACCCAATCCTGCAGCCGGATCAGTTCGGCCTGCAGGCGAAGCAACTCGCTGAAATACTGGTGGCGCGGCATTTCATCAGGATGGGTCTCGCGATAGATCCGGGCGATTTCGCGCGAAAGGGCGGCGTCCTCGAGCTCGATCTCGTAGTCTTCGTCGATCGTATCCCGCATTTCGGCCCGAAGCCATTCCGACGGCGTTTCGTCCCGCATTGCAATCTCCTGAGTTTTTACGCGCGGGATAGCCCACGCATGTGACATTTTCGTGTCAAACTGGTCTTAGAACAGGTGCGCACAGGCCCGGATGAAGCCGAAAGCGAAACTACCGCCCTGGCTATCGGCGACCGTGCCGCACCAGCGCCCGTCATTGGAAAAGAGGCTTTTGCTGGAACGCGGTTTGTAGGCGACCCGCTTGCCGTTCAGATCGAACAGGTTCAGCGTCCCTGAACCATTGGGCGCATAGTAACCCACGACCGAACCATCCCCGGTAAAGATCACCCGCCGCTCATTCGCGGGGTTGCCGGGAGAGTTCGCGAAGCTGGCAGAGGAGTTGGCCGCATTGGCCGAGGAATTGGCCGCCGCATTGGGCGAGTTCGCCTGCCGGGCAGGCGAATTCTGTGGCGCGCCGGGACCCAGGTCGAAAGGTAGCGATGACTGCTCGATCAGGAATAGCGGAGCATCGGCCATTGCGGGGCCGACGCAGGCAGCGAGGATGAGGGCAAGGCGCTTCATCGGGACCATCCTTTGGTCCCGATCTTGGCCGAGAAAGGCGGCTCAGACCAGCCTTTCGTTGTCCATCGCGGCGCGCACGAAGCCCGAGAACAGCGGTGCCGGCTCGAAAGGCTTCGATTTCAACTCAGGATGCGACTGCACGCCGATGAACCACGGGTGATCACCGTATTCGATCACCTCAGGCAGACGACCGTCCGGCGACATGCCCGAGAAGCTCAGACCGGCATCCTCGAGTTTGTTGCGATATTTGGCGTCGACCTCGTAGCGGTGGCGGTGGCGGTCCTCGATCTCGAGCGCACCTTCATAAATTTCGGAAATCTTCGAACCCGGCGTCAGCACCGCGGTATAGGCGCCAAGACGCATGGTCCCACCCTTGTCGTCGGTGACCTTGCGCTGCACGGTATAATTGCCCTGCACCCATTCCTTGAGATGGTAGACAACCGGGGTGAAACGCGTCTCTCCGGCCTCGTGGTCGAATTCCTCGGAACCTGCATCGGGCATTTCCGCAAGGTTGCGTGCCGCCTCGATCACCGCCATCTGCATGCCAAGGCAGATGCCGAGATAGGGCACCTTCTTCTCGCGGGCATATTTCGCGGCGGCCACCATGCCCTCGGTGCCTCGCTCTCCGAACCCGCCGGGCACGATGATGCCGTTATAGCCGTCCAGCAGATGCGCGCCTTCGCCCTCGAGCATCTCGCTGTCGACCCAATCGGTCTTGACGCGGACCCGGTTCGCCATGCCGCCATGGGTCAGCGCCTCGGAGATCGACTTATAGGCGTCCTCGAGCTGCGTATACTTGCCGACGATCGCGACCTTGACCTCGCCCTCGGCGTTCTCAAGCCGGTCCATGACATCTTCCCAGCGCGACAGGTCAGGGCGCGGGGCGGGGCTGATCTGGAAGGCATCCAGAACGGCCTGGTCAAGGCCCGCGCGATGATAGGCCAGCGGCGCCTCATAGATCGATTTCAGGTCGTAAGCGGGGATGACGGCGTCGGGACGCACGTTGCAGAACAGCGCGATCTTGGCGCGTTCCTTTTCCGGGATCGGATGTTCGCTGCGGCAGACCAGCACGTCGGGCTGCAGCCCGATCGACCGAAGCTCCTTCACCGAATGCTGCGTGGGTTTGGTCTTCAGCTCGCCCGAGGCAGCCAGGTAGGGCAGCAGGGTCAAGTGCATGTAGATGCACTGGCCGCGCGGACGTTCCTGCGAAAACTGGCGGATCGCTTCGAAGAAGGGCAGGCCTTCGATATCACCGACCGTGCCGCCGATCTCGCAAAGCATGAAATCGACCTCATCCTCGCCGACGGAAAGGAAGTCCTTGATCTCATTGGTGACGTGCGGGATCACCTGGATCGTCTTGCCGAGATAGGCGCCCTTGCGTTCCTTTTCCAGCACGTTGGAATAGATCCGCCCCGACGAGACCGAATCGGTCTTGCGCGCCGACACGCCGGTAAAACGCTCGTAGTGCCCAAGGTCGAGATCGGTTTCTGCCCCGTCATCGGTCACGAAGACCTCGCCATGCTCGAATGGCGACATCGTGCCCGGATCGACGTTCAGGTAGGGGTCAAGCTTGCGCAGCCGGACCGTGTAACCGCGCGCCTGCAGAAGGGCTCCCAGCGCCGCCGATGCCAGCCCTTTTCCAAGGGAAGAAACCACACCGCCGGTGATGAAGATGTAACGCGCCATCGAGGCCCCCGTGAGTTCGAAAATAGAAAACGCGGCCCGAATCTGGCCGGCATCACGGGACTCGACTTATAATCGATTAGTCCTGTGGCCGCAACGGACCGCTAGCTGTCGTGTCGGGGTGCCTGAAGCACCCCAGTTATTGTGTCAGTTGGTTTGCGCCGGTGCCTCGGCCGCCGGAGCGGGCTCTGCAGGCGTCTCGGTGGCAGGCGTTTCTGCTGCCGGCGGCATGACCGGTTGGATCGCCGGGGCTTCAGTCTGAGCCGGGGCGGGCACGTTGCCACCGGGAACCGGGGGCAGAACGGGCTGACCTGCGGCCGGCGGCGGGCTGTATTCGCCAATGCCGGGCAGGGTGGTCGTGGGCTCATCGCTCGGCTCGCTGCCGATGTTCAACTGGTCGACGATCGAGCCGCCCGACGAGTTCTGGGCCGCAATGACGGTCAGGGTCAGCGAGGTGACAAGAAAGGCGCCTGCAAGGATCCAGGTCGCTCTCGACAGGGCGTTTGCTGCCTGGCGACCGGTCATGACGCCGCCACCACTGCCGCTGCCCATGCCAAGGCCGCCGCCTTCGGACCGCTGCAACAGCACGACCCCGATCAGCAAGACAGCAAGGATCAGATGCACGGTAAGGACGACGTTTTCCACCACGGGGCCTTTCATTCTGCGACGCGCCTATCTAGTCACCACCGGCACGATTGGCAAGCGGATGCGGCGGGTCGATGGTTATTGCGTGTCGCATGGCAACAATTCCGGATGAATTGCCGCGAGAGATTGTGGGTTTCAGAGAGTTTCCCGCAAGATCCGTTCGGCCTCGCTGCGACAGGATGTCAGTTCGCTGCGGTCCTCGCCGGGAAAGAATCGTGCCCGCGTGGCGGTCGGCATGGGGGCCGGATGGGCGATGACCACGCGTGGGCCGACGTTTTCGTTTTCGGCCTGCCAGCTTTGCGCCAGCGCGATCTGCGCGGCTTTCGTAGCCCCGTAGCTGCCAAAGAATTTCTGTCCCGCACGCGCGTCCCCGAAGAAAAGCGCTGTTCCGTCGCGCATACGCAGCAGGGGTTCGAAAAGGGTGATCAGGCCGCGGGTCGCCACGACATTCAGATCGACTGATTTCTGGAAATCCTTGGCATCGACATGCCCTGCGGGTGCCAGGGGTGCCGCGTGAACTGCGCAATGCGCCCAGAGGTCAAGGCCACCCCAGCGGCCAGCCACGGCCTCGGCCAGCTTCATCATGGGTTCGGGCTGGCCGACATCCATCGGGGCCAGCGTTGCGCTGCCTCCGGCCTTGCGAATGCGGTCGTCCAGTTCTTCCAGCGCACCCGTCGTTCGGGCCACGGCAAGAATATGCCACCCTTTCGCGGCAAGCGTTTCGGCCAAAGCGGCGCCAAGTCCGCGCGAGGCGCCGGTGATCAGCGCGATTTTCGATGCGTCAGTCATGGCGCAGGTGTGGCACCGCGCAACTCGCCGCGCAAGGGGCCGGAAGCGGTGCCAAGATGCGAAACGGCCCCGGAAAATTCCGAGGCCGTGACATGATTTCAGCTGTCGTACTCAGCGCTTGGCGAGATCGATGTAATCGCGCTTTTCGGCACCGACATACAGCTGGCGCGGTCGGCCGATGCGGTTCTGCGGGTCTCCGATCATTTCTTTCCACTGCGACACCCAGCCGACGGTCCGCGACAATGCGAAGATCGGCGTGAACATCGAGGTCGGGAAGCCCATCGCCTCGAGGATGATGCCCGAATAGAAGTCGACATTCGGATACAGTTTCTTCGAGACGAAATAGTCGTCTTCCAGGGCGATCTTTTCCAGTTCCTTGGCAACCTGAAGGATCGGGTTGTTGTGGATGCCCAGAAGCTCCAGCACCTCGTCCGCCGATTCCTTCATGACCTTCGCGCGCGGGTCGAAGTTCTTGTAGACGCGGTGGCCGAAGCCCATCAGGCGGAAGGGGTCGTTCTTGTCCTTGGCCTTCGCGATATATTCGGGGATGCGGTCCACCGAACCGATTTCGCGCAGCATTTCCAGACAAGCCTGGTTTGCACCGCCATGCGCCGGCCCCCAGAGGCAGGCGATGCCGGCCGCGATGCAGGCGAAGGGATTCGCGCCCGACGAACCGGCCAGACGCACGGTCGAGGTCGAGGCGTTCTGTTCATGATCGGCATGCAGCGTCATGATCCGGTCCATGGCTTTCGCCAGGGCGGGTTCGACCTTGTAGGGTTCGGCCGGAACGGCGAAGCACATGTGCAGGAAGTTCGACGCGTAATCGAGATCGTTGCGCGGATAGACGAACGGCTGGCCGACGGAATATTTGTAGGCCATGGCGGCGATCGTCGGCAGCTTGGCGATCAGTCGGATCGACGCGATCTCGCGCTGCAGCGGGTCCGAAATATCGGTCGAGTCGTGGTAGAAGGCCGACATGGCCCCGACAACGCCCACCATGGTTGCCATCGGGTGCGCGTCCCGGCGGAAACCACGGAAGAAGTTGTGCATCTGTTCATGCACCATCGTATGGCGCGTGACGCGGGTCTCGAAATCGGTCAGCTGAGTTTCGGTCGGCAGTTCACCGTAAAGCAGCAGGTAGCAGACTTCGAGGTAATGCGACTGGTCCGCCAATTGCTCGATCGGATAGCCGCGATACCACAACTCGCCCTTGTCACCGTCGATATAGGTGATCGTCGAGTCGCAGGATGCGGTCGAAGTGAAGCCCGGGTCATAGGTGAACACATCCGCCTGACCATAGAGTTTGCGGATGTCCAAGACATCCGGTCCAGCTGTCGGGCTCAGGATCGGAAGATCGATCTCTTTTCCTTCAACCAGCAGCTTTGCGGATTTGCTTTCTGCCATTCCCTGTCTCCTTTTACACCTGTCTCCGGTTGGGGCCGGACGATGGGATGCGGGCGATCAGCCCGCGTGATCCTGCAGCCGGGCCAGGGTTTCCTCCTGGCCAAGCGCCAACATCATGTCGAATACGCTCGGGGTCGAACTGCGGCCGGCAAGGGCAGCCCGCAGCGGAGCTGCAATTTTGCCAAGACCCAGCCCGTGCGACTCGCCAATCTGCTTGGCTGCCGCTTCGAGGTCGTCGCGCGTCCAGCTAGCATGCTGCAATGCGGCAGTCAATTCACTCAGTATACCACGGGATACCGTGTCGAGTGCGGCGGCCGCTTTTTCCTCGATCACCAGGGGGCGGTCGACCATTGCAAAATGAGCCTGCTCCATGAGGCCGGGAAGGGTCTTGGCCTTGGCCTGAAGAACCGGCAGGATCGGCCTCAGGCGCGCCGATTGCGTTTCCGTCAGCGGGGCTGCGCCAGCTTCGTCCAGATATGCGGCAATTTCCTGCATCAGGCGATCCGTATCCATCTGCGCGATATGATAGCCGCTCACATGTTCCAATTTCTTGAAGTCGAGACGGGCAGGCGCCTTGCCGATCCCCGGCAGGTCGAACCATTCCCTGGCCTGGGCATCATCGAAAAGTTCATCGTCGCCATGGCTCCACCCGAGCCGCGCGAGATAATTGCGCATGGCGGCGGCAGGATAACCCATCGCCGCGTATTCATGCAGGCCGACCGCCCCGTGCCGCTTCGAAAGCTTCTTGCCGTCGGGGCCATGGATAAGCGGGATATGGGCAAAAACGGGAATGTCCCAGCCCATGGCCTGATAGATCTGGATCTGGCGCGCTGCATTTGTGAGGTGGTCATCGCCGCGTATGACATGGGTGACGCCCATGTCGTGATCGTCGACGACGACAGCATGCATATAGGTGGGCGTGCCGTCTGATCGCAGCAGGATCATGTCGTCGAGCTGGTCGTTTCCGAACGTCACGTCACCTTGCACGGCATCGTGCACGATGGTCTGTCCATCGCGTGGAGCGCGCAGGCGGATCACATAGGGGGCATCAGGATAGGTGGAAGCATCGGCATCGCGCCAGGGCGACAGGAAAAGGGTCGAACGACCCTCCGCTCGCGCCGCTTCGCGGAAGGCGTCGATTTCAGCGGGCGTCGAGAAGCATTTATAGGCGGTTCCATTCGCAAGCATCTCGCGCGCGACTTCGGCATGGCGATCGCGGCCTTCGAACTGGCTGACGGGTTCCCCGTCCCAATCAAGACCCAGCCATTCCAACCCCTTCAGGATTGCCGCGGTGGCTTCCGGCGTCGAACGTGCCCGGTCGGTATCCTCGATCCGCAGCAGGAACTTGCCTCCGCGGCCTCGCGCGAAAAGCCAGTTGAAAAGCGCCGTCCTTGCGCCGCCGATGTGAAGATAGCCGGTGGGCGAGGGTGCGAAACGGGTCACGACAGGCGTGGAAGCATTCATGGCGGGCGGTTCCGTCAATTGATCAAGGATAGGGCCTGTCTCGTTAATCCTTTTGAAAGGCCGGACATGCCATCTTGGCGACAGCAATACGCAAGCTGCATGACAAGGACAAGTTGGCGTCGTGGAAGTACAGGTGGCAGTTCCTGTTCCTGCAGGCTCGACCAGGTATCCCGGAAGGGTGCGGCCTGCGGCACGGGCAAAGGGTGCTCGCAGCCGGCCGGATCGGGACAGCCGCGTCGGATTGCTGTGCTGGACACCTTTCTGGCTGGCGATAGGGATCGGTGGATGGTTCGCCCTTGAAGCCGAACCCCGCGCGCTTTTCTACATCCTGACATTTCTCACGGCCCTTTCAGCATTCGCCGCCATGGCTTTCGCCGCAGTCTTTGCCGAAAAGGGGCACATTTCCTGGCGGAGAGCAGAAATTCTGCGCGGGGCGGCATTTGCGATCATGCTGGTGGCGGGCGGGGCGGGGGCGGCCGGTTTTCGATCGTGGCAGGTGTCGGGACCGGTTTTGGCCTTTCGATATTATGGTCCGGTCGAAGGGCGCGTCGTGGATATTGACCGTTCGTCGCGCGACCGGATCCGACTGACGCTTGATCGGGTCGCGCTGGACGGCGTAAGTCCCCAGAAAACACCCATTCGCGTGCGGATTTCCCTGTTTGTGACCGATCCGCTGCCGGAATCCGGCGCGCAGGTGATGCTGACAGCGCATCTGGGCCCACCGGGCGGGCCGACCGAACCGGGAGGCTTCGATTTCAGGCGCATCGCCTGGTTCGAAAGCCTCGGCGCGATAGGCTATTCCCGCACCGCCACCATGACGGTCGAGCCGCCCCGGAAAGGTGGCACGCTCGCCCTGCACCGGTTGCGCAATCGCATCGCGGAAGCCATGCGCGACAAGATCGGCGGGCAGGCCGGCGCTGTGGCCGCTGCGCTCATGACGGGGGATCGAACAGGGATTACCGAAGCCACGAACCAGATCATGCGGGACGCGAATCTTTATCACATCGTGTCGATTTCTGGCCTGCATATGAGCATTCTGGCCGGCTTCGTCTATTCAGCCCTGCGACTTGGCGGATTGGGCCTGGCCGTGATGATCGGCTCCGGCGCGATCCACGTTCACAAATGGGCTGCTGCGGGGGCACTTGTCGCGGCGGCGATCTATCTGGTGCTTTCCGGGGGGGATGTTGCGACCGAACGCTCGTTCATCATGGTTGCGGTCATGTTGGTCGCGGTCATCGCCGACAGAAGGGCGATTTCGCTTCGCTCGATCGCGCTCGCGGGGGCCATCATCTTGCTGCTGACCCCGGAAGCCCTCGCCTCAGCCGGCTTCCAGATGAGCTTCGCCGCGACTATTGCCCTGATCGTGTCGCATGGCCCGTGGATGCGGATTGCGCCGATCGTGCCTCTGTGGCTCAGGCCGGTTGCCATGCTCTTCATCTCTTCGCTGGTCGCAAGTCTCGCGACAGCGCCTTTCGCCGCCGCACATTTCGGGCGGATGACCCAGTACGGTCTTCTGGCCAATCTCCTGGCCGTACCCATCGTCGGCACCGCCGTAATGCCAGCGGGCGTGATTGCCGCCGTGCTTGCGCCGATCGGTCTGGCCGATCTGCCGCTTTGGGTGATGGGAATGGGTACCCGATGGATGCTTTGGGTTGCAGAGATCGTGGCAGGTCTCGACGGCGCCGTCACGCGGGTTCCCAGCCCCCCTGGGCATGTCCTGCCGTTGATTGGTGTCGGGGCGTGTCTCGTGATCCTGGCGCAGAACGCCGCGAACAGGAACGGATACCTGCTTCTGGTGCAACGTGCGATCGGGGCCGTTTTCATCAGCTGCGCGATTGCCGCCTGGATTGCGGTAGACCGTCCCATGATCCTCATTTCGGCCGATGGCGATGCGGTGGGAGTAATGACGTTGTCTGGACGCTCGCTTTCGAAACCAAAGGGGGGCGCTTTCGCAGTTGCAGAATGGCTCGAGGCGGATGGCGATATCGCGACACAAGCGGCAGCCTCGCAAAGACCCGCCTGGAGTGGCCCGTCGACCGCCCGGGAAACGAGGCTGATGACACCGGCCGGTCGGGTTGTCCTGCGTCACCTTACGGGCAAAGGCGCGGCGCAGAACCTGGAGGCAGCTTGTCAGCCAGGCTCGGTTGTCGTCACGACGGCTGCACTGGACCGGTCGCAGCACAAAGATTGCGAGCTGTTCGACCTTCCCCGACTGCGTCAAACCGGCTCCGTCGCCATGGTCTCAACAGCACAGGGTCTCCGCGTCGTCACGGCACGCGAAGGTTCCGGCCGCCGTGCGTGGTCCGGTCAGCGGCACACTGATCCGGAACGCGGATCAGGGGCAGGAAGGAAGCAATGAACGGGCTCATCATCAGATCGATCGAACAGTTCTTGCGCACCAGCTACGGTGACGCATTCTGGCAGGAAGTCGCGAAGCGAACGGCCATCGATCCGCATGGCGTCCTGTCGATAAATTCGCCTTCCTCCCATCTCGCGAGGCGCCTCGTGCTTGCTGCGGCGGCCCTGCTGAGGAAATGCCCCTCCGAGATTCTGGAAGATCTTGGCGGCTGGATGGTGCGGCTGGAGCCGATCCGGAGGCTCTTGCGGTTTCGCGGGCCCGATTTTGCGGAGTTCATAAAATCCCTTGATGAGCTGCCGGCGCGCGCCGCGATGGTTCTACCGGATTTCGACCCGCCCGATATCATCGTGCGCGCAATCGGCCCGGATGAATTCGAAATTGAAAGCCGCAAGCTTCCGCCGGGCTGGATCTGGGTACTCGCCGGGGTCATCCGCGGCATGGCAGACGATCACGGCACGCTTTCGCTGATCGAGGTCGCCAAGGAAAACATCGTCGTCAGGGTCGTGCTCATGGATCATGGGGTCGCGCGACCGTTCGCACTTTCGACACGCTCGCAAAGGCGGTCAGGCAAATGAGGCTCCCTGCGGATTTGCGCAGCCTTCTTGACCGGCTCATGCCCATGCATCTCTGCCTCGCCGGTGACGGCAGTATCGTTTCGACCGGAAGAACCCTGCGAAAGCTGATCGGCCCCGCCAGATCCATGTCGGAATGCCTCCACCTCGACTTGCCGGCCGAATGCGGCATGTCCCAGCATGAAATCGGGGCACTTCTTGGCAGCGGGCGCAGACTGGTCTTTCGGACAGGACACGCGCCCTGCATAACGCTTATCGGCCACGGTGCCAGCCTTCATGGAGGCACGCTGATTTCCCTGGGTTTCGGCGCCAGCCTCGTTCCCGCGATCGAAAGCTTCGGTCTCACATCGCTCGATTTCTCGCCTGCGGATCTGACCATGGAATTCCTCTTCCTCCACGAGGCGAACCAGGCGGTGATGCGCGAATTGGCACGGCTCAATCGGGGTCTTGAAGAAGCGCGCGAAGCGGCCGAGGTGATGGCCCATACGGATCCGCTGACCGGGCTGCTCAATCGCCGGGGTTTCGAACTCGCGCTTGCGGGGATCGGACGAAAGGCGTCCCTGAGGTCTTTCGCCCTGGCCCATCTGGACCTTGACAACTTCAAGGAAGTGAATGACCGGCACGGCCATGCGGCGGGGGATGAAATCCTGATCCATGTCTCGCAGGCCCTGCGGGCCGAGACCCGCGCAAGCGACCGGCTCGCCCGGGTCGGGGGTGACGAATTCCTTCTTCTGTTGAGCGGGCCGGTGAGCCGCGAACAACTCGACGGCTTCGGACATCGGCTGATTGCGCGTATTCGCGAACCATTGATGATCGACCACGCGATCTGCAGGGTTTCGGCCAGCATCGGTTTCAGCCTGTCGGAAGAATATGACACGATCGAACTGAGCGAAATGCTGGCCGACGCGGACGCGGCTCTGTATGAGGCCAAGGAAACAGGGCGGAATTCTCATCGGTTCGCCGCGCTTGGCGCATTCGAAAGGCGTTAGACAGGTCACGAGCTGGGGGTTGCGTCTTGACGGGCCGGGGCATGCTGCCATAGGTCAGTGTCGGCGGGCGTGTAGCTCAACGGTTAGAGCAGGGCGCTCATAACGCCTTGGTTGGGGGTTCGAATCCCTCCGCGCCTACCAGTATCCCGCGTTTGCCCAGCAATTGCTGACGAAAGTGTCCCGCAAATTAGGGCTGCGGGACACCTTACCAATCCAGGGCCGCCAAAATCTGCATCGCATCGCCCGCCATGGCCCGGCGCTGCGCCCCTTTCGTGTAGATCTCCGACGTCTTCGCCTGGGAGTGCGCCATGATCGCCATGATCTGGTGCTGACTGCATCCAGCCTCGGCCAGGAGCTCGGCAACAGCCTTGCGGATGCCATGAGACGACTTGCCGACGACGCCTGCGGCCGCGCACCACTTCTGTATCCGATTGCGCAGGCTTTCCGGCGTCGCGAAAGGCTTCCCGTAGTCTGTGAGCAGATAGGATGTTCCGACGATCTTCACCGCGCGGGTGGCCGCGAAGAGCGGGGGGAGCATCGGAATCGTTACCAGGGCCGATCCCTTCTTTCGAGGTTGCCATTCGAGCCAGGTTTGCCCGCTGCGCTGTATCTCGCAATCGCGACCAAGCCAGATCGCATCCCCAATTCGGCAAGCAGTGAACATTTGCAACGTCAGCCAAAGGTGGGCCGTGGTTCCGCGCGGGTGTTTCGCCTTGAAGCGCTTCAGGTCGTCGGCGGTCCACGGTTTTGCACCGCCTCGGGGCTGGTGGATTTTGGCGACGCCCTCGGCGGGGTTGTGCGAGATTTCCGACCGCTCGATTGCCCATGCATACATCGCGCGGCATGACTTCATAAGGTTGTCGGCCTCGCCCGGCGTAGCTGACCATGCGTCTCTCACGCGCACGAAGGCGGCTTGCGGCGCATCCATGGACAGATCGCCATAGCGGCCGTCCTCGTCGACATAATCGCAAAGACGGCGAAGCATCGAGCGCCGCTGCTTGAGGGTGAGGGGTGACGCGAGCTTGGCTTGGACGAGCCTTTCGAGGTTGTCCAAATAGCCCTTGGCCAGCCAATCCAGAGATTTGCGCACGGGTTCCGGTCTGACATCGGGACGCCAGTCTGCGCCCGCGCGTGCGGCGTGGTAGTAATTCGCGAAATCTCGGTCATCTGGCCCGACGGGGATAGAGACGCGCCGGGTTTTGTGGCCCTCGACGCGGACGCGATACCGCAGCGCCCCGTTGCGATGTTTTTCAATGAGTAGGCCGGGATAGTTCACGCGCATTTCAGCTGATCTTCGACCACTGTTTCGGCCCTTTAGCCTGCGCGGGTTCGGCAGGTTTGTCCATCTCTGGCGCCGTGATGATGATCCGCCCTTCTGGCGTGACCTCCATTCTACCCACGGCCAGGCCAGCACCTTGCCACGCGGCAAGTGCGCGGCGCATCGCAGCATCAGTCGCCCTGGGTGCGCCCATCACTCGACCTCCCTCTGCGTGAAGCCGACGAAGTGGTGATTGCTGCCATCCTCGGCTGCCAGCAGGTTGACCAAGGTTGCGTTGTGACCGAGAGCTTCGAAAGCGCGGTGCATGACGCCCGACGACTCGCACAGGACGTCGGCTCGAAGCGGCTGTGGAGAATGAAAAGTCATTCGCAAAGCCCATAATGAGATGAACAGGATAGGCCATCGACCTCTTGGTCGATGATCCAGGAGAATTGCTTGCCGCCCCGATCCGTGCGCGCCCATTCCGCGACAGCATGGGCGCGGGGATATTGCTCACCTCCCCGATGGCCGGTGACGCCGCTGCGCGCCATTGATGCGCCTTCCGGCGTTGTGTCGCCGGCGAAAAACGTCGCGGCGCCGCGCTTCGACGCCTCGGCGCAGATCGCCTCCCATTCCGCGATGCGGTCGAAAGCCTCGGGGAACCGCGTGGCAATTGCGCGTAGCTCAGGTTTGCTGGCGTTGATGCAGGGGAAGCAGCCGACACGCGACATACCTTGAAGATAAAGCGGATTCGGCTCGAGGCCGCAGGCGGCTGCATAGCTGAACACATTCCCAGCCGACCAATGGATCAGCGGGCGATAGAACCGCATGATGTGCAGTCCGGGAGTCCGCACCGTCTGCCACATGGGCGAATTGCGGCGCGCGAGGCTTTCGGCCCGGCGAACGCCAAGCCATTGAATGACTGGCCCGGCGCAGCGCGCAGGCTCGATCACCTGCGATCCGATGACCTCGGATTTCAAGAACTCGGTGCAGAACTGCGCCCGGCGCGACGGGAAGCGGCCCTTCCACATGCATAGATCGAGAAACGGGATCCCGGTCGGATGCAGTACGGCAAGGGCGCGCTCGATCACATCGGCGGGTACGCCATGCTCGGGCCATTTGGCAGCGACAAAAGCGCGCTTCTTCGCCATGCGCTCGGTGAAGTCGGCCTTGAACATCTCGACAGTCGGCCCGCCCGTGCGCTCGCCCAGCGACAAGGCATAGGCGATGGTGTCGGGATGCTCATTGCCGGTGTCGGCCATGACCGCGCGGAAAGGCACGCCCCGCTCCAGCGCGAGCAGGTAAGTCGCGGTGCTGTCCTTGCCGCCGCTGATATTGACGATGTGGTTCGTCACACCGCTTCTTCCCGACCCGACAGATGTCGATCAATAAACCGACGCGCCTCAACCACCGGCACAGTCGCGGTGGGTGTGGTGGCGGGCTCAATTGCGTCGGCCTGCGATAGGGTGGCCAACACCTCGTCCAATGCGGCGTTGTGGGCCTCGTCCTCGATGCTGAGCGGGTGGCCATGGGCATGTCGGCGCAGACGCTTGATCTGGATGGCGATGCCGTCCTGGTGCCTTCTGGGGGCTAGGTGCGCTTCGCCCTGCCACGAAACATATGGGCTGATCTGAACTGTGATGATCCGGGTTGATGCGTTCATGAGAATCGAACTCCCGTGATGCGGGTGGCGCCGGGATCGGCCTCGGCGCAGAACTGCCACTGTCCATCACCGTCGATGAAGTTCGGATCGGCCTGGCGGATCCAGAGCGACTGGACTTCGAACTCCTCGAGCGCGAGAGCATCCTCGCCGAGGCCAGCGTAATAGCTCGCAGCCTCGGCGATCCTCTCGGCCGTGATGGTCTGCGGCGGGACTTCGCCCCAGGCGAAGCATGCCTGCGGATAGCCATCGGCATCCGTGAAGAATTCCAATCGATGCGCAGTGTTCATGCGGTCTCTCCAGACTTCTGGGATCGATTGTCCCTGTTCGAGCAGCCCGGGCAGCTCAGGCACTTCTGGGCTCATCCCGTTGATTGAAAATGCCCCCGGCTCAGAAGATGGCCGGGGGCCAGTGGATCCGGCGGGACAGTCAGATGCCGGATCGAGCATGAAGGCATGTGGGGTTCGGGCGCCGGGCTATCGGCCCGGGCCCGCCAGATTGGCCGCGCGGTGGCGCTGCGTGACCCTTATTCCGTGCTGAGAGGCGAGGATGAGGAAGGCAAGCCGACGGAAGGTCTCGGGCAGCGTCGCGGCCAGATTGGGATCGCAAATAACGGCGCGCGCATCGGCGATGGCACGTGGTGTGGCGGGAAGGGATGTCGTCTGGGGTAGTGAATGGGTCTGCATCTCGAGCTCCATCCAAGGGTTGAGGATGGGATCAAGTTGTGTCAGTAAATCTGAAATGTCAATTAGCACATGTCAGAAAACATGAAATATTGATCTGAGAAAGATCATGCCTCTCGGCCTGGCACGAGAGCGCGAGGTTTTCAAAGTCGCTTTAGGGGAAGAATCGCTGATGGCCCTTATTGGAAAGACCAAAGGCGATCAAGCCATTGGCCTGGCCAGGCTCACGGGCGGTCGCCCGTGGCCGTCGGCAATGACAGGTTGCTGAGGTTGGATCGCTTATTCGTCGCAGAAGTTGACGCGCCTCATGGTCAGTTCACTGACCCGCGGCCTCAATCACTTTTCCTATATTGTTGTCCAGGAGGACGGATGTCCAAGTTTATGCATTTGATTGCCCGCATCGCAAAGCGCCGCGGAGTCAACTTGAACTTTCTCTTTGATCCCATTCATTTTTTGCGACTTCTAACGCTGGAAATAACTTCTCTTGCACATCGCCTGGGAGCTGGGAGAAATCGCCGTTCATGATGAAGTTAAAGTCTATCCGGTGCGATCGGTAAAGGTACTTCATCACGTCCCGATTGGGGTATGTCGAGCCTGAAAGGGCATTGCTCAGGACGGTCCGCGATATCTTCGCGGCCCGCGCGAATTCTTGAAGCTGAGGGATCCCAGTGGCCAGGAATGCCGCGCGCAGGCGTATAGCAGTTGCGGCCAGCCCCATGTCGTTCAGGTGGGCAAGCTTGGTTTTCGTCTCTATGTCCATGCCGGCATTATCGCTTGACTTCAGAATTTGTGAATTGCGGGTCGTCTGAACCTTGACGCGCCAGAAAATCTGACGCAGCTTGTCGGCATGGATCAGACTATCCCCCCCTCTGTCTCTTCGATCTGTAAGGCTCTTGGCCGGCGTGAGATTGCCACGGCGATCGGCGTCCGTGTCACGGCCGTCAGTAATGCTGTGACCGACGGTTGTTTTTCGGCCCGTTGGTTCGACGTCATCGAGCGCATGTGCCTGGACGCGGGTATCGACTGCCCCCGGCACCTGTTCTCGTTCGTCGGAAGAGATGGTGGGGTTGCGTCTGGAGCCAGTCAACCGACCGCGCAGACGGTCCCAAATCCCGAGATTTCCCATGTCCCAACCTCACAGCACTCGTGAACGGAAGTCAGCTTCCCACGGCCTAGGCCAAATGTCCCGTGAAAGGGCGTTTGACAGAAGGCGCTCGGCCCCGGCGATCCGCCGCGGTCATATCCATGCCATCAACCGTGATGCGTTCATGCGACGCTGGTCACACCTGATGATCGCCAGTTTTGGCTCGCGCGAGGAATGCGCCGTGCATTTCGGCGTCACCTTCCAGACCGCCTGCAACTGGTTCGACGGTATGTGTCGCCCCTATGGCGACATCGTCGATTACGCGGTCGAAACCCTGCCGCGCTACGCCGAGATCATGCGGGGCCGGTCATGAGAAAACCTGAACCCGAAATGCTTCTCGGCGCCCGGTTCGTTCGAAACTCCGAGCCCAATGACGAGAACGAAAGGCTGATCAAGCACCTGAGTGCCGGTCAGCCGATGGCGATCCGCTTTCTGGAGGTCGATTCGTGATCTGCGGGCTTTCAGGATGCCCGGGGCGGGGGAGTGGTGGGGCGGCACGGCCTGACCGCGAGTAACCCGCTGCGATTCTGTCCGCTTCGGGCGAAGCGAAGGGAAGCGGAATCGTGGAATCCTGCGGCTGGCCCGGCCGAGAGCCGTTCTGCCGACGGCGGGGCAAAAATATCACCGGCCTCCTCCTCCGTTCGGGCCGGTGATGAGGGCGCGGCGCCTCCTCCCATCTTGCCGCCGCGCCCAACCGTTTCGCGAAACCTGGGAGAGCACATGGAACATGTCTTGAATCTATCAAAAGCCAGGCGCGCAGGGACGCAGACACTACCGGGGCTTTCCCTTCAACTTCTTCTCGGCTTGCGCAGCGAGTTCCAGAAGACGACGGCCGAGATCTGCGGCCTGAGGCGCGCTTATCGCGAACTGGTAAATCTGATTCTCGGGAACCAGCCCGTCGGCGGTCGACCAGCTTTCGTGAAAGAGGCGGACTATGACGGCAAGGCCCTGGTCGCCTTCTCCAAGGGCGTTGGAAAAGCTGTCCACCGAAATGGCCACCGGGCTCTCGTCGTGGACATCGACGATCAATCCATTTCGCACCGTAAACACGCGGCACTCCAATATCTTACAAAGTTTCGCTCTGCGATCAGACAGGGCCGGATCACCAGAAAATGCGAGGTCGGCAATGAATATTCAGCGTAATTGTGACATTTCGGCCTTGCCAGTCGGAGGACTGGCATCGGTCCGCGCCAGGTTCGGGATGATGGCCCTAGGGTATGGGGCAAAGGCCGACATGGTCAACCCTGACGCGATAGACCGTGTCGGAGCTCTCGTCTTCCAGACCTTCGGCGCGGGTCATGAGCTGACACGCGAAATGGATCACTTCATCGACACGGTGATGTCTGCGGCTGGCCGTCCAGAAGTCTGGAGCGAGGCCGGCGACCGGCTGCTGCGCGCGGTCGAACGCACGACCTGGTCGGGAGCAGAGAAGCGGGCGGATCTCGATGGCTGAGCGGCAGAGGCTTTCGCCCCATGATCATGCCCTGATCCATGCGCTTGCGCTTTTGTCGCGGCCCGAGCTGAGGGACCGCAGCAAGATCGGCATGATCGTCGGAATGATCCAGGACGTCTTGCCCCGGGTCTCACGCCAGGTCGAGCGGCTTCGCCCGCTGATCGTGCTGGCCGAACAGTTTGCCAGCCAGAAGCAGGGCCCGCTGGGCGATTTCGGCGGCCTGCATGACCGCGCCCGGAGCATCATGAACGACTGGGATGGTCGGCGTCTCGCCGATGCCTGGGACGTGGTCACCGGGAAGACGGAATGATGGACAGGATTTCCCATCCCGATCTTACCTCGGTGCAGCGCCTGGTGCTGCGCCATCTCGACAGCCTCGAGGAGGGGTTTGGCCCCGCGGCGGATCTGGTGATCGTCGAAGAGCTTTGCCGCGGTATCCCGGTCGAGGCGATTGCGAAGCGGATTGGCGGCAGCAGCCATGACGTCGTCGCACGCTGGTATCAGATGCTTTTCCCCGCGATTACCACCGACATGGGCGTCCTGAAGATCGATGGCCGTCGGGATCTGCTGGTTGCCGTGCGCAGAAGGGCAGGCACGGCATGAAGGGCGACGATCACCGCCTGGAAGAGGCCAAGGCCATGCCGATCGCCGATATCGTCGCACGGCTGGAACTGGCGGGACTGGTTCGGACCGGTGGCGAGCTGGTCGGTCCTTGCCCGCAATGCGGTGGCCGGGATCGCTTCGGGGTGAACCTGCGGACCGGCATGTTCCAGTGCCGCAAGGAATGTGGGCCCAATGCCAAGGGCGATCAGATCGCACTGGTGCAACATGTCATGGGCATGGATTTCCGGGCGGCGCTCGAATGGCTCTGCGGTCCGGCCGAAGGTCTGAGCGATGCCGAGCGCGCCGAACGCCGGCGCAAATCCGAAGCGAACCGGCGCAAGCAGGATGATATCGCCCGCAAGCAGCGCGAAAGCTCGATCAGCTCGGCGCGTGACATCTGGTTCGCGGCGCAGCCCGCCGAGGGCACGGCCGTGCGCGATTACCTGGCGCTGCGGGGCATCGATCCCGATCTCTATCCGCGTCTGCCGCAATGCGTCCGTTTCGATCCGGCCGCGCGCTACACCATTCCGGCCGAACGCCCGGGGCAATGGGAGGTCATTCATACCGGACCGGCGATGATCTGCGCCGTGGTCGATGCCGGCAACCGGGTGACCGCGGTGCATCGGACCTGGCTCGATCTGGGCCAGCCCAAGGGCAAGCTGGTCCTGCCCGACCCGAGAAAGGCGGGCGAAACGCTGCCAGCCAAGAAGGTACTGGGATCGAAGAAGGGCGGGGCCATTCGGTTCCTGACCCCGAAGGGAAGCGACACCATGATCATGGCCGAGGGGGTCGAGACGACCCTTTCCGCCCTGATCGCGGAAACCGCGCCGCAGGCCACGGCCTATTGGTGCGGGGTCGATCTGGGCAACATGGCCGGCCGCATGCAACGCGGCCCCGGCCTGAAATTCGCGGGACTGCCCGATCTCGACGATACCGATGCATGGTTGCCGCCCGAATGGGTGCGCCGGCTGATCTTCGTCCAGGACGGCGACAGCGATCCCAAGCTGACGACCGCAAAACTCAAGGCCGGCCTGCGCCGCGCCATGATCAAACGACCCGGTTTGCGCGGGTCCATCGTCCATGCCGGGGAGGGCAGGGACCTCAACGATATCCTGATGGGACAGCAATGAAAGATCATCATGAAACCGCTCTTGGCGAAGTGCGGTCTGTCATGGGCAACGCAGAAGAAGTCGATCTGCCCGATGATATGGCCAAGGAATTTGCGCTAGAGGAGGGCGGGGAACATTCCCCTGGAACCCCTTCCGATGATCCGATCGATGATCCTCTGGTGGAATGCGCGCAATACCAACTCAATGATCATGGCAATGGTCAGCGCTATGCCCGCCATTACCGAGACGAGCTGATCCACGTTCCTCGCTATGGGTGGCATCTGTGGACAGGGCAGCGATGGCAGAAGGACGAGGACGGCATCGAGGTCAGGAGGCGCGCCCAGAAGATCGGCGGGCTGATCTCGCAAGAGGTCCCGCACCTACGTCTTGAGGACTGGCAAATGCAGGTTCTCGAGGAAGGCGTTGGGTTACGTCGCCGCGAACGGGAACTGAGCCGTATCTTATCCGGCAATGGGGACGATGCAGAGGCTGCCCAACAGGAGCTGGACAGCATGGCCCCCAAGCTCGCGCGACTGGCTGGCATCGAAAAGGTGCTCCTGTCGGTTCGCAAGGATCATCACGGTTGGGCCAAGACATCCGGGAACACGACGCGAATCGACGCGCTCATCAAGGAAGCGGGCATCGACCTTGCCGTGCCTTTCGAACGGCTGAACTCAGCCCCCCTGGACGTATGTTGCGAGAATGGCGTGCTGCGGTTTTCAGTCAGCCCGGGTGATCCAGTGAATGGCATGAGTGCGATGGGCGACATGCAATTTGTCTCTCACTCAAGGGATCAGTTGATTACCAAGATGATGCCGGTGCCCTACGATCCGGCTGCGACGTGCCCTACATTTTTCAAGTTCATCTCCCGCGTTCTTCCCGATCCGGATGTCAGACGGTTCGTGCAGCGTTGGTTTGCCTTGAATACGACCGCCCTGACCGGAGACCAGAAATTGGTCTTCTTCTACGGCCTCGGTGCCAACGGGAAATCCGTGCTGGTCGACCTGATCGCGCGCATGTTTGGAGACTACGCCGCCACAGCGCGGATCGAAACGCTGACCGGCTCCACCAAGAAGGACGGTTCAGCCGCTACACCAGACCTGGTACCTCTCATGCTCGCCAGGATGGTGCGCACCTCCGAGCCCGAGGAGGGTGAGAAACTTCGCGAGGGGCTGATCAAGCAGCTCACCGGAGGCGAACCCATCAACGTTCGCCCGAACTTTGGTGAGCAGATCGAGGTGACGCCGAAGTTCAAGATCACGATCCAGGGGAACTACCGCCCTGAGGTTCGCGGTCGTGATGACGGTATCTGGCGACGGTTATTGATCGTGCCCTTCGACGTGACCATTCCACCGAAAGAGCGGGATCCAGATCTTGGGGCGAAGCTATGGGAAGAACGCTCCGGCATTCTGAACTGGCTCATCGAAGGTCTGATCGACTACCTGGAAGGTGGCCTGCAAGAGCCACAGGCCGTCCTGAGCGCGACGAACGAATACCGAGAGGAAAGCGATCCTATCGGGTTCTTCCTGGAATCCTGCTGCGACGTATCGGGGCAGCCAGAGGATAGCGAGACAGCCAAGGACCTCGCTCAGGCATTCCAGTTCTGGCAGGACGAGCAGGGTGGCAACGTCTGGCAGCAAGGCACGGTTCAGCGCCAGCTCAAGGACAAGATGCGGCGTTGGGTCAGTCCTAAAACGGGCCGGCAGTTCTCCGAGCGGAAGTCGAACGGCATCATGCGATATGACGGGATCCGCTTGCTCATCGATTTCGGTCACCGTTTCCGAACCGCACCACGCGACGCGAAAGGGCGGCCCATCGCTGGCCGCACCGGGGCTCAAGATGAGAGCCGGTAATCCCCGCACCCCCTACCCGAAGAAGCCTCAGGGAGTGTTTTTCCTCCCTGTAGGGAGGCAAGGGAGGTCATTCCTCCCCGTGTTTTCCTCCGAGGTTACAAGGGGTTCGGGGCCTCAGGGAGGACAGGGAGGAGGATTCGCCCCTACGCGTATGCGCGAGAATGAAAGGGGTCTGGGGCGCAGTCTGCCTCATATGTGCGTATCCGGTTTTCCCTCCCTATCCTCCCTGAACACATCAACCATATGAAATAAAACAATAATACTTGAAATCTATCCTCCCTGAACAATCCCTAGAGAATAAAAAATCCTCCCTATCCTCCCTGAAGAAACAGCGATCGAAACAATAGGCAGTGTGATGAATGATATGGGGCACAATATGTTGAATGAGGCGCAGTGGATTGGGCAGGGTGAGGCTGTTTCGTGGCCTGTTCGATCGGTTGTGCGCGGCTTGACCATCCAGCAGGCGCTGGAATGGGCGTTCGCCACAGAGTATGCCCGTCTGGATTTCGACCAGACAGGCGAGTTTTTCCGAGGCGGCGTCGATGCTCTTTGGATCTTGCAGCGCCAGCGCGAATTGGGCTGCCGAATTGACGGTGGCGGCACGAGTGAGCCACATGCGGATGCGCAAATCATCGCCTCGTTTGTCGAGCGGCTGCCGGTCGAATATGGTGGTCGTCAAATGGCAACCAGGATCGCAGAACTGGCGCGCGCGCGCCGAAGCCCAGACTGGGCCGTGGCTGAAGCTCGGAGATTCGTTCCCACCGGCTGGAAGATGACGGATGCTGGCGAATGGCTGGGTGAGACGCGGAAGCTGGCGCAGGTGACATTCAAGGACAAGAGGGGCAGGGTGAAGTCCTACCGTCCGGAGATTTGCCCGGTGAGCCTGACCGGATCGGGCGCGGTAATTGCCCAGAAACGCCGGGAATATCTCGCCTGGTACGGTGCTTTGATGTACCTTCTGTTCGATCTTTCCCGCTGCGCATTCAGCTCCATTCGCATCCTGGACGGACTTCCCGAAATGACGCCGTGGAAAAGTTCTTGACTTCCCCCTGCCTTCCTTGACATTTTGCAGTCACCACACGAGCGCCCGGAGGAAACATCCTCGCGGGCGCTTTTCGTTTCCAAGGTGCTTGCCCTCTGGCGTGTAGCAGCCACGTCGAGCTCACCGGATCAGCCGCTTGATGCGGCAGGATGAAGGGCCCATCTGATCCGGTCGATATTGCAATCGGGTTGACCGATCCATCGGCGAGGGCCGCATGCTCAGGATTTCGATTGATGATCGACAGCTGCAGGACAGCCTGAAGCAATTGGGCGAGAGGGACATCGCAATCGCGGCGACCTGGGCGCTGAATGATACCGCCCGGGATGTCCTCGAGCATGTTCAGCACCGCATGGATCAGGTCTTTGATCGTCCAACCCGGTTCACCAAGAACGCGTTCACCGTGAAAGGAGCCAAGCCGCGCGATCTCGAGGCGCAGGTGATGGAAAAGCCTTCGGTCGGGAAGCGCCATTACCTGAAGGTTCAGGAACACGGTGGCCGTCGAGGCAGGACCGGGCTGGAAGCGCTGCTCGATGCGCGGCTGGCTTACGACGGGATCATCACCGCGGTTGTGCCGGCAGGCGGGGCGAAGCTCGATGCGTCGGGCAACTGGTCGGCTGGTGAACGCAACCAGGCGCTATCGGCAGTTCAGGCCCAACGCGAGAAGTCATCGAATACGACCGCAAGTTCGCGCAAGCGCAACAAGCGGCGTGCCGGGTTCTTCGTGCCGCGCGAGGGATCAAGGCTGTCTGCCGGGGTCTGGAAGCGGAATGCGGATGGATCGATTGCCAAGATCCTGCACTTCACGCGGGCGATGCCCGTCTATGACGAGCGGCTCGGGTTCTTCGATGGGGCCGAAGAGGTCTTTCGGGACCGGCTGCCCGATCATCTGCGCAGGACGATCGCGAAAATGGTCGCCCGCCGCTCGGCCAAGGGCTGAAAATTTCGGCGGGTCCTTCCTGCCATTCGAACGTTCGGGGGTCATTCGCGCCCCGCTGCTCGCAAGTTTTTTCTGGCGCTGACGATCAGGGAGATGGGGTTGTTGTTGGGGTCTGAGTTGCCATCGCAGGATGTGGCGTCGGATCTGCTGGCGGTCGAAGTCGATGCCGAGCTGGCGGAGAAGCTGCGCCGTTTCCCACTTCCGGCCGGCGTTCTCGATGCCGACATGAACCAGGAAGAAATTGCCCAGGCGCTGAACACGACCGTCAACACGATCTCGAAATGGATCCGCGACGGCATGCCGGTAGCACAGGTCGGCGGCAATGGTCGTGCCTATGTCCTGCGGTTGTCCCATTGCTGGGCATGGCGGAATGCCCGGGAAGCAGACCTCGCCAGCCGGACCCGGCATAACGAGGCGCAGATCAGCCTGCTCAGGGCCGAGTTTCTCGGCGTCGATATCGACAACCCCGCCGCCACGCTTTCGGCGAAGGAAAGGCGCGAGCTGGCCGAGGCGGATATGCGCTGGTCCGAGGCGCAGCGTCGTCGCGGTCAGCTGGTCCCGCTCTCGGATGTTGTCGATCTGCTCGAAAGCATCGGGAAGATCGTCCGGGACGGGATCGAATCTATGCCCGACAGGATGGAGCGTGAGCTCGACCTCAGCCCTGCGGGAGTGGCCACTGTCGGGCGGATCGGTGCGGATATCCTGACAGCGATCTCCGATCGTATCGAGGAGGAAGAGTTGCAGGGGCGCGACCTGGCGGACATCGATCCGGGGGCGCGCCTCATGATTTGAAGGAGACGGCATGCGGACGCTCGAAAGCTTCGAACCCTTGCCGCCCTATGCCGACCCGCGCATCGGCCTGAAGCATGCTCTGCCGGCCTGGCGGCCCGCCGAAAAGATTTCAGTGACCGAGGCGGCCGAGAAATACATGCGGGTGAACGTGTCCGGGCAGTGGCAGCCCTTCCGGCGTGACGTCACCCCCTACATGGTCGAACCTTCGGACATGATCGCCACGCGGGCTTATCGCGGCCTGGCCTTCTGCGGACCGTCGCAGTCCGGCAAGACCCAGATGCTGCAATCGGCCATCGCCTACACGATCTGTGCGGATCCGGGACGGGTCGCCTTGTTCCAGATGACGCGCGAGGCTGCTGCCGAGTTTGAACGGAACAAGATTGCTCCGATGGTCCGCAACAGCCCGGAGTTGCGCAACCGTCAGTCGCAAGGTCGGGGCGCCGACAACATCTATCACAAGCTCTTTTCCGGCGGGACGCAGCTGACCCTCGACTGGCCAACGATCACGAAACTCAGTTCGGCCACCATCCGCCTGGTGCTCGGTACGGATTACGACCACTTCCCGGAAAGCATTGACGGAGAAGGGGATGCGTACTCGCTGATGCGGGCCCGCGCGAGAACCTACCTGTCACGCGGCATGGTTGTCGTCGAAAGCAGTCCTGGCGCGCCGCTGAAGGATGAGACCTGGCGGCCCGTGACGCCGCATGACTGCCCTCCGGTCGCTTATGGGGTGCTTTCGCTCTACCCCGATGGGACGCGCGGGAGGTGGTACTGGCCATGCCCGCATTGCGAGGCCGAACTTGAGCCCACCTTCCGTCGCCTGCGCTATCCGGACAGCGCGGATCCGATGGAGGCAGGCGAGGCCGCCGAGATGATCTGCCCGCATTGCGGGTTCGGGTTCGGTCACGAGCTGAAGCGCGAGCTCAACGGGGCTGGGCGCTGGCTGCACGAGAGCCGCGAACTTGATGAGCTGGGATTGCCGAAGCTGGTGGCGATCGACAGCGGCCTGGTGCGCCGCACCGATATGCTCAGCTACTGGCTCGATGGCGCTGCGGCGGCCTTTTCGTCCTGGCGCGAGCTGGTGACGACCTATCTTCAGGCGGTCCGCACCTTCGAGGCCACGGGTGACGAAGAGAAGCTCAAGACAGCCATGAATACGGGGCAGGCCCAGCCCTATTTTCCGCGCTCGGCGATCTCGGAGCTCGAGGTTACCGTGCAGGGACTTCGGGAAAAGGCCCGCGGGCTCGATCTTCCCAAGGGGGTCGCGCCTCATTGGACACGCTACATCACCGTCTCGGTCGATGTTCAGGGTACACGCTTCGTTGTTGGTGCCACGGCGTGGGGCGAAAACGGGCAGCACATGCCGATCGACCGGTTCGATCTGTTCCAGGCGCCGGGCGATGCCGATCGGACGATCAAGCCTTTCGAGCTGGCAGAGGATTGGGCTGTCCTGGAGCCGCTCGCCGATCGGTATTGGCCGATCTCCGGAACCGACGGGAAAATGAAGCCGGTCGCCATTGCGATCGACATGCACGGCGGCGGCGCGACGACGGACAATGCGTATCGCTTCTACCGCGCACGGCGGCGCGCAGGGCAGGGCGGGACATGGTTCCTGACGCGAGGCGAAGGCGGTCTCAAGCGGCCCGACCGGGTCTGGCTCAAGGCGCCGGAGAGCGCGAGCCAGAAGTCGAACAAGCGTCGCCGGGTCGCGAAGGACATCAACATTCTCTTCATGGCGACCGATCGCCTGAAGGATGCCGTCATGGCATCGCTCCGCGCAGAGGCAGGCATGATCAATGCCTGCCTCATTCCGGAATGGATGGGGGATGATCACCTGACCGAGTTCACCGCGGAGCGCAGGTTGGAGGATGGCTGGGCGAAGCGTCCAGGCATGGTTCGCAACGAAAGCCTCGATCACCTGGTGCAGGCGCGGGCGCTGCATATCCTGAAGGGTGGCGAGCGCATTGACTGGGCCGATCCGATGGATTGGTCCAGCTGGTCGGAGAAGAACCTGCAGCTCGCGCTGACAGTCCCCTCTGAAGAGCCCGACGGCAGCATCGCAGATGCGCCTGATGCTTCGCGGGTGGCCAGGCAAGAGCCACCAAAACCAGTTCGACCGAGCGTCGCACCTCATTCGCTTCGACCGGCACCAGGTCGCGGTGGATGGATCCAGAACCGAGGGAAATGGCTGTAATGGCATATACCGCAGCAGATCTTGCCGAGCTCAAGGCAAACATCGCCAAGGGCGTGACCTCAATCGAGGTTGCCGGGGAAAAGGTCCAGTTCCGGTCTCTGAACGAAATGTTGAAGCTGGCTGCGGTGATCGAGGCAGAGATCGAACCTGGCGGACAGACTCGTTCTGGTCTGCATCACCCGACCTTCTCGCGGGGTTGACATGAACTTCCTTGATCGAGTGATCCTGGCGCTGTCTCCCCGCCGGGCGATGGAGCGTGAGAAATCCCGCACGATCGCCATGCATTACCGCGCGGCCCGGCTCGGTCTGCGCAATGACGGCATCCGGCCAAGCGGTTCCGATGCCGACCTGGCCGGTCGCAATCGCAGGACGATCGCGTTCTACGCAAGGGACATGATCCGAAACACGCCATTTGCGACCCGAGTTCAGCAGGTGATTTCGGGAAACGTGGTGGGGGATGGAATCATCCCGAAGATCCAACCGTCGAAGGATCTGCCGGATGAGGTTCAGAAGCGCATACGTGCGCGCGGGCTCGAGCTGGTCGAGGATCATCTCGACACGACAGCTATTGATCGGCATGGCCTTCAGAACCTTTATGGCCTGCAAACGGTCGCGGCGAATACCATCGTCGATGCCGGTGAGGTCCTGATCCGGAGGCATCGCCCGGCCAGTTCCGGGCTCGCGATTCCGCTTCAGATCGAGGTCCTGGAACCAGACTACATCGATGACACGAGGTTCGGTCGATCGCCCGAGGGCAACGAGATCCGAGAGGGGATCGAATATGATCGCGGCAGCGGCGACCGCGTGGCGTACTGGCTTTATACCCAGCATCCGGGTGGAGAATGGCGGCCGGGATCCTCTCCCTATGTCTCGGAGCGGGTCCCGGCTGAGGACCTGATCCATGTCTTTCGCGTCGATCGACCTGGGCAGACCCGGGGGGTCAGCTGGTACACGCCCATCGCCGAAAAACTGCTGAACCTCGACGATTCCGAAGACGCGCACCTGATGCGGCAGAAGATCGCCGCCTGTTTCGCGGCCTTCCACCGGATGGGCCCGGACGCCAAGCCGCGATCTGAACTCGGCGGGACATTGCAGCCTGGCGTCATCATGGAGATCGGCGAGAACGAGGATATGGAATTCTCCGATCCGCCGGACGTGGGCGGTTTCGATGAGTTCCAGAGGGGGGTTCTTCGCTCCGCTGCGATGGGGGTCGGCATCACCTACGAGGCCCTGACCGGGGATCTGAGCGGGGTAAACTTCAGCTCCGCACGCATCGGCCGGCTGGAAATGGATCGCAACATTTCAAAGTGGCAATGGCTGACGATGGTCCCGATGTTCCTGCAACCGTTCGGTCGCTGGTTCGTCGAGGCCTGGGCCGAGGCCGAGGGCAATGAAACCTTCCAGCGGCTGCTTTGGGAGGATCCTCGCACGGTTCGTCTCAGCTGGGTGCCGCCACATCGCATCCTGGTCGACCCGGCGCGCGAGTTCAGCGCGTTGCGAGAGGCCGTTCGGTCGGGGTTCCAATCGCGGCAGGGCGTCGTGCGCCAGCTGGGCATCGATCCCGAGCGGCTCGTCCAGGAGCAGCTGCAGGACAAGGACGAGGCCGACCGCCTCGGCCTTCCTTTCGACAGCGATCCGCGGGCCGACATTTCGAGAAAGAACCCGACCTTTACTGACAAGGACAGAACCGATGAATGAAATCATCCTGACCGGGACGGTGGGCTCGTCCTTCTGGGAAGAAGATTGCTTCACCGCCAAGAGCGTTCGCGAGCAGATCGCCGGGATGACCGGCGCGCTGACGGTTCGCATCAACTCGGGCGGCGGCCTCGCCACCGAAGGACAGGCAATCTACACCGCGCTGAAGAACTACGAGGGCGAGGTGACGGTGATCGTCGAAGGGATCGCCGCGTCCGCTGCCTCCCTGATCGCCATGGCCGGTGACAAGATCGTCATGCCGCTCGGCGCGATCATGATGGTGCATGATCCGGCGAACTGGTGGACGCAAGGCCGGGGCACCGAGGACGATCACCTTCAGATGGCCAGGTCCCTCTCGGTTCTCGCCAATGCCTATGCAGGCGTTTACGCCGCGCGGTCCGGAAAGTCTGTCGAAGAAGCGCGGGAGATCATGAGGGCGGAAACCTATTTCGACGGAGCTGGCGCCGTGGATGCAGGTTTTGCCACCGAAACCGACGAGAGCACCGATGCGGCCGCCGCGGCGCTCTTCGACTACCGTCTCTATCCGAAGGCTCCGGAAAACCTTCGGCAGATCGGTGACAGTCTGGCACGGCAGGCCAATGGATCGATGATCGCGGCGATGATGGCCGCGCCGTCTAAACCCCAGGGGAAAGGGAACACGATGCCGAAGGGCAATAACGGGCGCGCCACCGCACAGGTCGATGGCGACGAAGAGATGCAGGCCGATGAGGAGATGACCCTCGAAGGCGAAGACGAGACTGAACTCTCCGAGGACGGCGAGTTCTCGGCGGAAACGGAAGAGGATCCGACGGCGGAGGAAGACGCTCCCGACGGTGAGGATGACGAGACCGCCCCAAATGCGCATGCGACCGCGATCATGAACTTCGCGGCATCGCGCAAGATCGGCGCGGATGTCGCCATGGGTTGGATCCGTCGCGGTCTGACCGTCAAGCAGGCCACCGAGGAGTACAGGATGAAACACGCCAACGGCACCACCATGGCGCGCCCCGGTGCCCCGCGCACCGGGATCTTGCGCGATGAACGATCGACCCGCCGCACGGCGATTACGGCAGCGCTTCATGCCCAGATCTCGGGGCGCGAACCTTCCACCACCGCTGCGCATCCCTACATGGAGATGTCGCTGGTCGAAATGGCGGCCGCTTCGGTCGGTCATCGCGGCAGGATCCGCTCGGCAGGCGACAAGATCAACGTCTTCATGGAAGCCTCGCATTCGACCTCGGACTTCCCGGCGATTTTCCAGAATGCGCTGAACAAGGTCCTCCTCGAGCGTTACAGCGAGTTCACCCCGACCTATCGGGCGATCGCGAAAAAGCGCAACTTCCGCGATTTCCGGCCGATGCCTCTGGTCCGTTCGGGTGACTTCCCGATGCTGCTTCCCGTTGGCGAGACGGGCGAGATAAAGTGGGGCAGCTTCGGTGAAAGCGGCGAGGCCGCGGTGATCGTGCCCTACGCACGCGGCCTGACGATCAGCCGCCAGATGATGATCAACGATGACCTCGGCGCCATCAATGACATGCTGTCGAGCTACGGCGAAACCATCGCCCATTTCGAGGAACGCACGTTCTATGCCGGCGCATTGAGCGCGGTCATGTCGGATGGGAATGCACTTTTTCACGCCACCCACGGGAACCTGGCTTCCTCTGGTGGCGCGATCGACAAGGACACGGTTTCGGCAGGGCGCGCTGCGATGCGGGTTCAGGAATCGGTTGACGGGCTCAAGCTCAACCTGTCGCCGTCGATCCTTCTGGTCGGTCCCGAGAGCGAAACCGAGGCCGAGATGTTCGTGGCCCAGATCACGCCGAACGCGACGGATGCGGTCAACCCGTTCTCGGGCAAGCTCAAGCCGATCGTCACCACCGAGATCGAAGACGGCGCCTGGTACCTGCTTTCGTCCCGGGCCCCGTGCTGGGTCTATGGCTTCCTTGAAGGGCAGGAAGCGCCGCGTGTCCGGACCGAAGAGCCCTTCGGGACGCAAGGTTTCTCGATGACCGTCGAGCACGATTTCGGCTTCGGCGCAGCCGACCATCGCGGCGGGTGGAAAAACCCGGGCTGATCCAGTCCATCACGACCCTGACAAGGAGCCGCCCATGAGGCGGCTCCTTGTCGTTCAATCCCATTCAGATCCGGAGCGGAACATGAAGAACTATCTGCAAAAGGGAAGCTCGGTCAGCATTCCCGCAACGGCGGCTGTTGCATCTGGTGCAATGGTCGTGGCCGGCGTTCTTGCCGGCGTGGCCGGTCACGATGCCGCCATTGGCGAGCGGGTCGAAGTTCATCTCGAAGGTTGTTACGAGGTGGCCAAGGTCTCGGCGCAGGCCTGGACCGTGGGGCAAGCAATCCACGTCAACCCGAGCAACGGTCTCTGCACCACTGCCGCAGCCGCCGGGACTGTCTTCGTCGGCGTTGCGATCGAGGCGGCCGCGAACCCGTCGGCCACCGGCAGGATCCGCCTCAATGGCTCGGCGCCGGCGGCGGTCGGCACCTGATGACGAAGCTGTTCCTCGGCATGACGAGGATCTTCAGCGGCGTCCTGGGGGATAACATCAAGTTCTTTCCCCAGGATGGCGAGATGGTCGAGATCCGATCGATCTTCCGTGAAACACCCCTGGAGATACCGGGCGCGGATGGGCAGACCGTCTTGATTGATGCCCCGACATGGCGTGTCGCGAAGAACCTTGTGGCCGAGGTCGCGCGGGGGGATCGTATCACGCTGCCCGATGGCAGGACCTTCCGTGTCGACCGGGTCCATGGCAATGGCTCGCCCAGCGACGATGCCTTCCATCTCTGTGAAATGGGCAGCTTTTCCGGAAGGACCGTCTGATGCCGCATTATCGCAGCGCGTACAGGGCTGCCATTCGCGCCGCACTTAGAGACAATGCCCGCTTCGCGGATTTCACCATCTTCCGCGTCTGGCCCGGCTCGATCGATGCCGAGACGCTGCCAGTGATCGGAGTGCTCACCCCTCAGGACCGGTGCCAGAAGGATAGCCACGCCTCGACCGAGCGCGGCACCTTGCTTCAGGTGGCGGTGCGGCGGGCGGGGCATGATGAGGTCGAGGATGATCTCGACGATGACAGTGAAACCATTGAGGCAGTCGTTCTGGCGGCCATGCGAGACCTGCAGATGGCCTGCAATCTCGAAGAAACGACAGTCGTTTCAAACACCGACGCGCGATCGAACATCGGCACGCTCGTCATGAATTTCCGCGTGCGGTCCTGGCGTCCGCCCGCGACCATTTCCTGAAATTTCAGCCTGGAGTGAAAGACCATGCCTGAAGGTATGCTTGGCTATGGCACTAGCGTCCGTGTCGGCCGCGGCGCGACCCCGTCCTGGACGCCCATCTCGCTGATCGGCGATATCGACCTGCCGGATGAGCAGGTTGACGATGTGGAAGTGACTCACATGGCTTCCCCCGGCAGACGTCGGCAATACATCGCGGGCCTGATCGACAGTGGCGAGATCTCCATCCCGATGAATTACATCCCCGAGTCGCCGACCGATGTGATGTTGCAGGAGATCAGGGCGTCGGGCGAAGAGGTCATCCTCGAGATCACCGTTCCGGGTGCGACGGAACCTGAGCAATATGCGGCTTTCCTGAAGGGCTATGGGCGTACCGCGCCCGTCGACGACAAGATGACGGCCGAGGCGACGTTCCGCTTGTCGGGCGTCATCGAAGGCGGGAGCTGATCATGCAGATGCTGACTGGTGAAGTCATCGTTCAACATCAAGGCGTCGAATATCGGCTCATGCTCGGTCTTCGCGGCATCGCAAAGCTGCAGGACCAGTATGGTGCCCGTCTGGATCCCATCCGGAATATGGGCCAGGGCGAAGATGAGATCCCCGATTTCAACGTTCTCCTGAACATTGTCGACATCGCGCTGGAACGGCACCATCCGAATGCCGGCGCTGATCTCTCGGAGCATCTTCTTATCGAGGATATGGCATTGCCGGGGAAGCTTCTGAAGGCTGCATTCCCCGAGGCCAAGCCCGCAGCCAGTAAACCTGCCGGAGACAAGCCCTCGGGAAAGGCGAAGGCGAGGCGCTGAACCTCGCCGTTCTCTATGACGCCTGGCTCTCGGTAGGGCTCTGTCCGGAGCGGTTCTGGTTGATCACGCCACGGCTCCTGCTCATCGAACTGGATGCGGCGAGCAAGCGGATCGAGCGGCAGGATGAGCTGGTCCTCACTGCGGCCTGGGCTTCAGCGGCGCTGCAACGCGCAAGGAAGCTTCCCAAGCTTGCAGAGCTGTTGCGGCGGGGATCTGACCGCAAGCAGGACCTGCGGATGTATCTCGACGGCGCCCGGGCGCGCCTTCCCACCATCACCATGGATCAATGGCGGTCCAAGTTTGAGTAATCGGGAGTTCCTGAATGGCTGGCTCTGCGCTCGTCGGTCGACTTCGTGTCGGCCTCTCGCTTGACAAGGCGGCATTCCAGGAAGGCATCAAGCAGGCGAAATCAGGTCTTTCGCAGTTCTCGAGCACGGTCGGAAAGCGACTTGGCGCATTGGGAAACGTGCCCGGCGTCAACGCGCTGCAATCGGCGCTTACGTCGATCGGCACGAATGCTGCCGCCGCGCTGGGGCAGGGGGCAGCCATCGCCACCACGGCGCTGGCCGGTCTTTCGCTCTCCGCGATCAACGCGGCAGGCGAAATTCAGAACCTGTCGCGCCTGTCAAATGCCATGCCAGAGGAGTTTCAGGCCTGGGCCGCCGGCGCTCGTTCCGTCGGGATCGAACAGGACAAGCTTGCCGACATCCTCAAGGACATGAACGACCGCGTCGGGGATTTCATCTCGACCGGGGGCGGCCCGATGAAGGATTTCTTCGAGGTGATCGCCCCTAAGGTCGGGGTGACAGCGGATCAGTTCCGCAAGCTCTCGGGGCCGCAGGCGCTTCAGCTTTATGTGGACAGCCTCGAGAAGGCGAACGTGAACCAGCAGGATTTCACATTCTACATGGAGGCCATCGCATCCGACAGCACGGCGCTTCTGCCGCTGCTGAAGAACGGCGGAAAGGCGATGCAGGAATACGCAGCCCGCGCGGAGGCCTTGGGCGGCGTCATGTCGAACCAGACTGTCCGGTCGCTTGCCGCGATGAAGGCCAGTTTGACGGATGTTGGAACTGTCATGCGCGGCGTACGAAACACGCTTGGGGCAGCCTTCGCCCCGGCTGTCGATGCCGTTGCCAAGACGTTTGTATCCCTGATGACGAGGGGCAGCGCACTGCGTCTGGTGTTTGATGGCCTGACGGGGGCGATCAGGACGCTGTCGAATTTCCTTTCATCCTTGATCACGATCATTTCGTCCGTGATCTCGGAGCTTTGGTCACTGGCCCGATCGGCGATATCGGCTGTTGACGAATTCACCGGCCTGTCCACGGTCTTCAGGACCATCATTGAAAACTCTCCGGTGGGCTTGATCTATCGGATGATCACTGGCTTCGCGGCGCTCATCAAGGCCACCGGAAGCGCCTCAGCGGCCTTCGGCATGCTGAAGGATGTCGCCGTTGAGGTTTTTGACCGGATAGGCCAGGCCTTCGATCTCGTTCCGCAAGCCGTCTCGGCAGGTGTCGCCAAGATGAAGAGCCTCTTCTTCGGCGGCCTCCATGACATGCTTTCCAATTTCTCCTGGTTCATTTCGAGCATTGCGTCCGGCTTCAACCAGATCTTCGGGACGAGCCTCAGCGAGGCCGAACCGTTCCAGGATACCATCGCCGCCCTGCATTCGGCGTCATCAACCGCTTCCGATGAGGCCAGTGCGGCGGCGAGCGCCCTTGCGAAGACCTTTTCGGATGTCAGTGCACCGCTCGCATCGGTTGCTGCGATCAACGACCTGCTCGCGGAAAGTGCCGAGGAAGCGGCCGCAGCACTTTCGGGCGGCGAGGGAACTTCGGGCGGGCTTGCATCTGCTACCGACAGCGCCGGAGAGAAGGGAAGCAAGGCCAAGGAAAAACTATCCGAGCTTCAGAAGGTCATGAAGGCGCTGCGGGAGGAAGCCGACAAGCTCCGGGCCACCATGGGCATGAGCGAACTTGATGCCGAGATCTGGGAAAAGCAGCGCGAGGCCGGGGTCTCGGCCGCGAGCCAGAACGGCCAGGCGATCGCAGGACTGGTGACGCAGATCGATGCGATGAAGCAGATGAAAACTGAAACCGAACGCGGGCGTGAGACCATCGAAGGTTTCTTCGGTGCGATCCTGCAAGGCGCGGATTCGGCCAAATCTGCCGTCATCAGCTTGCTGGCCCAGATTGCCCAGGTCCAGCTGGCGAAAGGAGCCATGGCCCTCTTGGGTCAAACATCCTGGGGCGGCGGCCTTGTCCAGGGACTCGGATCGCTGGTTGGCGCGAATGCCAATGGGACAAACAGCTGGCAAGGCGGGCCAACCCGGTTGAACGAACGCGGCGGCGAAATCCTCGATCTGCCTCGCGGGACAAGGATCATCCCGCACGACATATCGAAGCGCATGGCGGATCGGTCGGCGCAGTCCGGGCAGCTCGACATCCGTGTCGGCGTCGACCCCGATACCGGCAACCTGACGGCCTTCGTCGAGGGCGTGAGCGGGAACGTCGCAGCACAGGCTGTCGGCGCATACGACAAGCAGATGCCCCAACGCATGCAGCAGATCTCCATGAAGCCGAGGACGCGATGACCGTCTCCTTTCCCTATACGCTGAGCTATTTCGCCGATCAGCTCGAGCTGACCAGCGTCCGGCCTGAGCTGCTGCGCTTTGACGAGCAGTCCGGTTCCGGCGATGGCCGGATCTGGGCGGCACAGCTGGCGCGGCCACTCTGGCAGGTCTCGGGCGCGCTGCGCCCAAGGTCTGCGGCCAAGGCGCGCGAGATCAATGCCAAGGCGGCGGCGCTCGATGGCAGCAACAAGACCTTCGTCTGGGCCAATCCCGTCTATGCGCCCGCTGCGGGGGCGACCACGCTTCCCGGCGTGACCGTGTCGGCGATCGCCTCCGAGCGCGGGCGGATTTCTCTTACCGGGCTGCCATCCGGTCGCGTGGTGACAGCGGGCGACTATCTCTCGATCGGCTATTCCGGGCGCTATTATTTCGGCGCCTTCGCCGAGACCCTGACCGCGAATGGCTCCGGCAATATCGCCAATATCGAGATCCGGCCCTATCTGCCGCTCGGGATCTCGGCCGGGGCGGTGGTGGAGTTAGGGCAGCCGAAGATGTTCGCCTTCATCCCGCCCGGAGGCTTCACGCCCTTCGAGGAAACACCGGACGGCAATGCCGTCGGCGCTTCGATCAGGTTGCTGCAGAAACCATGAAAAACTACGACACCGCCTTTCAACTCTCGCTCGCGGCAGCGCGGGAGAGCGGCATTGCGCCGGTCTATTTCGCCCGCTTCGTCGCCAAGAACCGCGACACCGGCGCGAACGAGTTCCTAGGCTTCTGGTCCGGCGACGAGACGATAACGCTCGATGTCGAGAACCCGACCGGTGGCGTGCAGACCCGGACCTATGTCGGGGGCTGCAACCTCTCGGTCACTGGCCTGAAATACGTGGCCGACCTGACCGACGTGCCGGTGACGGCCAGCCTGTCGCAGATCGCGGATGCGGCCCAGCAGCTCGTGCGCGGCTATGACGTGCGGCTTGCCTATGTCGAGATCCATGCCACGACCTGGACGGGCGGTGCGCTGACCAGCATCCCGCAGCTCGAATGGGTCGGGATCGTGGATGACGCCCCCGTCACGACGCCGGCGGCGGGAAGCGAGGGCAGCATCGAGCTGACGGTGCGCTCGGAGATCATGACCATGCTGACCGCGACCAACCCGGCGAAATCCTCGAACGCGCATCAGAACAGGCGCTCGGCGGGGGATCGCTTCAGCCGCTTTTCCGGCGTCATCGCGAGCAGGAGGGTGCAATGGTATCATCGGGACGACTGACCCGCCTTCCCGACTGGCGCGCGCGCTTCGCGGCCGAAATGGACCGGCAGCGCTGCTTGCCCTTTGCCTGGGGCCGGCAGGATTGCGTGATCGGGCTGGCCTGCGGGGCCGTCGAGGCGATCACCGGGGCCGATCTCGCCGTGGGCTGGCGCAGCAAGTACAAGTCGCCAAAGAGCGCGCTGAAGGCGCTCAGGGCCAAGGGATACGATGGCGTCGCGGACCTGGTCGCGGGTCATCTGCCCGAGATCGAACCCGCCCTGGCCCGGATCGGGGATCTTGCGCTGATTACGGATGACGGCCCGCTCGGCCATGCGATCGGCATTGTCGATGCCTCGGGCCTGATCGTGATCACCGAAACCGGTCATGGCCGCGCGCCGCGTGACCGCATGACCCGCGCCTTTCAAGTCGGATAGCACTTCATGAGATTCCTGGTCTTCCTGACCGCAGCGCTCGCGCTGGCGGCCGGTCCTGCACATGCGGGCCCCGTTGTGGGCATCGCGGCCTGGGTGGGCAGCACGCTTGCCGGTAGCATAGGTGCTGCGCTGCTGAACCTGGGGCTGGGGCTTGCGGGCTCTCTGATCACCTCGGCGCTCGCCAAGGCGAAGCTGGGCAAGCAGGGCGTCAACGTCAATTTCGACGTGCAGTTCGGCGATGACCTGCCTTTGTCATTCACGCTCGGCGATTACGTCACCGCCGGGAAGCGGAAATATATCGGGAGCTGGGGCAAGAATAACCGCTACATCACCGAGGTCATCGAGATCTCGTCACTGCCGCAACCCGGCCTGAATGCCGTCTGGGTCGATGACGAGCTGGGCACCGTTCTCTGGGGCGAGGAAGACGACAACGGCACCGGCTACAATCTCGGCCATCCGATCACCAATTACGACGATGACGGCCACCGCATGTGGATCAGGTGGCATGACGGCACGCAGGCGGCGGCCGATACCATGCTGGTCAACCTTTTCAGCACCGATCCGGATTATCCCTGGAGCGCGGCGGCGGTCGGGACGGGCAAGACCTATGTCGTGATCACCACGCGATACGACAGCGACACGCTGACCAGCTATCCGGCCTTCATGTTCCAGCCCGCGCCGCTGGCGCTTTACGACATCCGCAAGGACAGCACGAATGGGGGTTCCGGCACGCATCGCTGGAACGATCCTTCCACCTGGGAGCCGAGCCGCAACCCGGTCGTGATCGCCTATAACATCATTCGCGGCATCTACTATGGCAGCGAGTGGGTCTGGGGCGGCAAGAACCTCGCGGCATGGCGTCTGCCCTCTGCCGAATGGATCGTGGCGGCAAACGAGGCCCAGGCCCCGGTCGCGATGTCCGATGGATCGAACGAGGCGGCCTACCGCGTCGGGCTGGAAGTCACGGCCGACATGGAACCGGCCGATGTGCTGGAAGAGATCGCGCGCTGCGCCAACCTGCGCTTTCCCGAGGTGGGCGGGCGCATCAAGGTCGTCTGCGGTCTTCCCGGTGCTGCCGTCTTCTCCTTCACCGACGAGGACGTGGTGATCACCGAGGGGCAGAGCTTCAAGCCCTTCACCCCGCTTTCGGAAACTTACAACGCCATTTCCGCGACCTATCCCGAGCCGGTCGAGAAATGGACGATGAAGGATGCCGGCGAATATGTCGCGGCGGATCTCACCGCCGCCGATGGCGGGCGCTACCTGCCGCTGTCGGTGAGCTACCCCGCCGCGCCCTATGGCAAGCAGGTGCAGCGCCTCAAGCGGGCGCAGCTGCGTGACTTCCGCAGGGTGCGGAGACATCAGTTCCACCTGCCGCCGGACGCCTATGCGCTGGAACCGGGCGTCGACATGGTATCCTGGACCAGCGCGCGCAACGGTTACATCAACAAGCTCTTCGTGGTCGAGGAAGTCGCCAAGACGCCGGGCATGCTGGTCGCGGTCACGCTGCGCGAGGTCGACCCGTCCGATTACGACTGGTCATCCGATTTCGAGGTGGAAGTCACCGCGACCCCGCCGAAGGTGCCACGCCCGGTCTTGCAAACTGTCACGGGCTTCGGGGCCGAACCGGTCCTGATCCATGACAGCAACGGCGAGGCCCGCCGCGTGGCGATCCGCGTCTGGTGCGACGGCGACGAGGTCGGCGTGACCGGGATGCGGGCCCAGGTCCGGAAGGCCGGGGAGACGGATGCGGTCATCGACGGCGTGATGCCGTGGCGAGATCCGCACAGCTGGTATGTCCATAACGTCGCGCAGCGCACGGCCTACGAGGTGCGGGGGCAGCTCGTTTCCAACATTGCCCCGATCGGCATCTGGACCACGTGGCAGCCGGTGACGACCGGCGCGATCTACCTGACCGACGACGATTTTGAAGACAGCATCACGAGCCTCTTTGAAAGCGCGGGCCTCAAGGCGACCTATGATATCGAGGATCGGTCAACCCCCGGCGCATTCGTCGGGCAATTGGCGTGGTCGCGGGCGGATAATTCGCTTTACGAATGGGACGGCACGCAATGGATCCACTTCATCGCGCGCAGCCTTGAGGGCGTCCTCGACGAGACCTATTTCGCCGCGGAGATGCGCCCGCCACGGCTGGTGGTTTCGCTGCCGGCTTCCGGCATCGGCACCGGAGATCTGGTCGTGCTGCTCTCGACCGGTCGGCTCTATCGCTGGACCGGCACCGCATGGGTCGACCAGAACGCGGCCGATCAGATCGTCGGGCAGCTGACTGCGGCCCAGATCGCGGCCGGGGCAATCGGCGTCGAGCAGCTCGCGGCAAGGGTCATGGTTGCGAACAAGGTGGCGATCACCGCCTTCGACAACCTGGTGCTCGACAACCAGATGCAGGATCTGGCGAGCTGGGGCACGAACGCCACGGCGACATGGGTCACGCATAACCCGAGCGGCGGCGTGACGACGGCGCAAGCGCAATGCCGCGGCACCTTCGTCGTCAACCCGCGCCCGGACAATACGCTCACCTCGATCACCAGCGATTGGGCCAGCATCTCACCGGGTGACGAGATCTTCGCATCTTGCCGGATCGGGGCCACGGCGGCGCATAGCTCGCGGCTGATCCTGCAGTTTGCGGATCTGTCCGGGGCAATCCTCGGCGCTGCCGCGGTCGCCAAGACCTCGATGACCTGGGAGCGGATCAGTACCTCGGGGGTCGCGCCATCCGGGGCGGTCCTGGTGCGCCTTGTCCTGCGCGTCGATGATGCGGGCTATGCCGCCGGAGGGTCGATCGTCTTCTCGCAGCCCGTCATGCGGCGCAAAGGCGTGGGTGAGCTGATCGTCGACGGCACGATCCGCGGCACGCATATCGTCGTGGGCACGCTGACCGGCGGTCTCCTGGCATCCACCGGGATCATCACCGGTTCGGCCCAGATCGACGGGGCGCTGATCACCCGTGGGCATATCCAGACGCTCGCGGTCGACACGCTGCGGATCGCGGATAACGCCGTGACGATCCCGGTCGGGGCCTCGAACAGCTCGGACCTGCGGCTCTACGACACGACGGGCGAGGTGACGCTGCTCTCGGTCTCGATGGTCCGGGAAGGGGCGCCGACCATGCTCTGGGGCACGGCCCAGATCGGGGGATACATCACCTCGTCAATCGCGATGTTCCGGTTCTACCGCGACAGCACGCTGATCGCGCAGTTCCCCTCGGTCTCGGGCAATGACGGCGCCCAGACCTCGGCCTCCTTCGCCTTCCGGGATGCCAATCTCGGAACCGGGGCCACGACCTACAGCCTGCGCGTCGAGCGCTTCACCTCGGGCGAATATACCGGCGACCCGCAGATCGTGAACCGCTCGCTGATGGCGATGCATGTGAAGAAGTGAGGCCCGGCCATGGATGAAGAAGAAGAGGCGGCCCGGCTAGCCGAAGAGATGAGGCTTGCCGAGCTGCTGATGCAGGGCACGCCGAACCCTGTCCTGCATTACGCGGTGATCGCGCCCGATGGGCATTGCATCCTGCAAACGGGCACCTGTCCCGCCGACATGATCGAGCTGCAGGGCGGGGAACTTCTGTCACTCGAGGCGCCCGAGGACGTCACCGACGGCACGCATTACTGGGACGGCGAGGCTTTCGCAGCCTATCCAGCCCGGCCGGGTCCCTGGGCCGCCTTCGACTTCGCGGCCCGGACCTGGACCGATCCGCGCAGCGCAGCCGATCTCGCGGCCGAGCGGGCAGAGGCTTTCACCATCCTGCGCATCGCCCGCGATCGCCGCCTCGCCGCCTGCGACTGGACGCAGGTGCCGGACAATGCGCTCAGCGAGGCCGAGCGCGAGGCCTGGCGGGTCTATCGCCAGGCGCTCCGCGATGTGCCCGAGATGACCAGCGATCCGGCCAGCCCGACCTGGCCAGTTCCCCCCGCATCCTGAAGCGAGACCCCCGACATGACCATTCTCACCCACCGGCGCGGCACCCGCCGGGTCTATTCCTTCATCCCGGAAACCGAGGAGGGCGAAGTTCCGACCCTCGAGGGGCTGACTGGCGAGCTTCGCGTATCGGCCGATGGAACCTGCATCCCGTTGGCCGGGGTCACATTGCCGGACGCAATCGATATTGATTTGCAGCCGCTTGATCTGCCGGCCGGCCAATATACCGCATCGCTTTATCTCAACTGGGGCCCAGGCCCCGAATTCGAGGGCGACCTCATCATTGAAATCTCCGAGGGCTGCTGATGCCGGACATTGTAAGGATCAAGGTAGCGCGCCGCGGCGCGACCGGTGTCGCCGATGCGACCGAAATTCGTCAACTGACCGAAACTGCAACGCAGGCCTCGGGTACAGCCGTTGTCGAGGCCGGCAGAGCGATCGAGGCTAGTGCTGTTGCAGAGACGTCCCGATCGGGTGCAGTGGCAGCCCAGACCGTTGCGCAATCCGAACGGACAGCTGCCGAGATCGCACGCGCCGGGGCTGAATCCGCTGCCCTGACCCTCGGGGCCACGTCCTACGCCACCTTGTCGGCCCTGCAAGCCGTTGCCGGAACGGGAAATGCGCGCGGCTACGTCTACGCCGACGGGACGGACAGCAACAATGGTCTTTACTTCTGGGGCGGCGGCATCTGGTTGAAAGACCCACTCGACCCACGCACCCGGATCGCGATCATCCAGGCGATCACCGAACAGGTCGAGGCCCGCATTGCGTCGATCTTCAACGACGATACCTCGCGCCCCGAGCTTGTTGGCTTCTCGATCCTCGACGAGAGCAAGAACGTCCTGCTCGGGCTCGATACCGAGGCTTGGGAATGGCTGTTCGGCCTCGCGATCCGGCTCGGCATCGATAAGCCGGTCGTCACCACCGACAATGCCCGTTTCCTGTTCTCGATCGACGATGAGGACGGCTATAGCTTCTTCGCCGTCACCCGCCCCGACGCCTCGGGCGATGTCAAGCTGATCGTCGGCGGGCAAGAGGTCGGTGGCGCGACGACGACGGTTGACGAGTCTATTGGCGAGATCGGCCAGGAAGCGGCAGCGCGCAACGCGCACACGCTTCCAGTGCCGGATAACTACTTCCTGGCAAACCCGGTGACCACGCCGGGTTCGGGCTGGTTTCCCATCGCGCGTCCGACGCAGCAGGCGATCTACCTGACGAATGGCGCAAACAATGCGTTCGACCTGACGCACATGCCGGGCGGCCATATCGCGGACATCATCGCCAACCACGCCAATCTGAGGGTCTGGTCCGGAATCAAGATCGAGGGGAGCATCGACAAGGTCAATCGTGGCGAGATCACGGCGCGGAACTTCATGAACCGCAGCGAGAACATGCTCACGATGAACGCGGGCGACGTTGTTCGGGTCTATGCGATTAACGGCAACGTCCTGGTGGTGGTTTTGGCTGGTTCCCCGGTGTTCAGTTCGGAGGCCATTCCGGTCATGGACAAGTCGATCCTGATGGCGGGGCAATCGAACTGCGTGAACTGGGCCGAGACCTCGGGCCCCGCGGGCTTTGTCGAGGGGTTGCGAGATGACGGTTGGATGGGCAGCTCGGCCAACCGTGACCTCTCGTCGTTCTTCTTCATGGAGGGCGCGACCGGGGCGACGGCGCTTTTCAAGTCCGATCGCTCGGACAATGCCCACTGGATCAATGACGACGATCCCCTGGCCTGGACCGATGGCCCGGCCATGGAAAAATGCCGCCGCGCGCTCAGCACCGGACTGGCGCTTGGTCAGCCTGCACCAGAAGTGATCCGTTGGGACAAGGATGAGGCCGAGACGCGCTGGCTCGAAGACGGCACGCTCAGCATCGAAGAAGTGAAGGCCGGGCAGGCCTGGATTCTGACCCGGCTGCGCGCCGCCTGCATCGCCGCTGGGGCTACCAACCCTCAGGTGATCATGACCTTGCTCGGATCTTACGACAGTCCCGACGTTCGTCGTCGCAAGGGCGGGACGGCCGCGCGTCAGGCAACGCTGGAAAACATCGCGGCTTACGACTGGGCGCATATGGGCGGCACGCGCTATGATCTGCAACGGGGGCCGAATGAGATCCACGGCAACGGCCTCGGCTACTTCAACCAAGGTTATCGGGACGGCAGGGCCTTCGCAAACGCCATGCTGGGACAGTCCCAGAACATGGGGCCGACGTTGGTTTCCGTCACCGACGTTGGCAACGGACAGTTCGACGCCGTCTTCACCGCGACGGGTCGCATGGTCATGCCGCGTGGAAATATCAGCCAGAATGTCGCCGGCGGTCCTTACCCCTATGGCTTCACGCTTATTGCCGCCGGCGGCGACGCGACGGACGAGCATATCCCGCTGCTGCGCGCCGAGGTGATCAACGAAACGACGATCCGCTTCACTGCGGATGCGGAAGACGTCGAGGGCTGCAAGCTTGCATTTCCCGCCGGCTACTATCCGGAGGCGATGTCCTTCGCATTCATCCGTGACAGCGATGCGCGGCCCGGCGTGCCCGGGCTGCCGCTTGTTCCCTTCATCTCCGAACCGCTCTGAGAGGTCAGATCCATGCAGATCATCATCCCCGGCGTCTCGGCACCCCAGTCAGGTGCCGGCAGAAACTTTCGCTATCTCCCGGGCACTGAGGTTCCGGCGCTCGATCCTCTGTTCTTCTACGATTTCTCCGATGGGATCGTGGGGCAGGCCTATTCGGGCGCGTTCACCAACCTCGCAGGCGGCGTGAATGGCTCGATCATCGGCACCCGCGCCGCGCCCTTGCGGACCACGGCCGGCATGCAGGTCGAGAGCGTGAATGGGCTTCTCATCAATACCGGCATCAGCACTCAGAGGTCGTCTTACGTCCTGGCGGCGTTGCTGCGGATGCTGCCGAAAGCTTCGGGCAGCCCGGCCACCTATAACTTGGGCCTGCTCACCGCGACCGACAGCAACACGATCCAAGCCGACCCGACGGCGAACACGAGCATGACGGGCTTTCCCGGCATTGGTTTTTCGCTCAATGACAACAACCAGTCGCTGATGGGCTTCTCAAACGGCCTCGCCCCAGCTGGATCATCGAGCACCAACTCGCAGATCCCGACGGGATTGGCCGTTCAAAACACCTGGTTCCCGGTGGCGCTGAACATCGATGGCCCGACCGGTCGGGCGAAGATTCACACCTTGCAGGGAGTCGAAGACCGCAGCGACGGCATCACAGGCGATACCTGGATCAGGGACTTTTTCGTCACCAACCTCGCCGCTCGGAGTGGCAACCTGGTCGTCGGGATCAACCCAAACGGCAACCCGCGCGCCGTCGCGGGTCCGCTCGGCACCCTGGTCTGCGCTGGGGCGTTCGACGGGAATCGCAGCGATGACGAGGTCACGGCGATCCTCACCGGCATGGCGAAGATCGCCGCCAATCGCAACTTGGCGGTCGCTGGCTACGCCGCGTAAGGAAGGAACGGTCATGACACAATCGATCGAGAGCCAGGGGCGGCGCATCGTCCCGACCCTCGGCTTCTTCCTTGACCGCCTTTGGGTGTGGATTACAGGCATCCTTTTCTGGGTAATCGGTGCCATCTTCCTCGCCATTTTCACGCCATTCTGGGGCAATGTGCAGGCGATCTGGCAGAGTCCGGCAACACTGGCGGCCTTGCAGCACGACCTGGTGGCGCTGCGCTCGGATCTGGCCGCAGCGACGGGGGATAACCGGGTGATCCGGCAAACCCCGGGACTGAGCTATGTGACCGAGCCTGTCCGGGTCGGCGACAAGGTCGTGCTCAACCTGGTGATCGAGCGGACTGCGCTTGGATCGCGCTGCATCTTCACCAGCGGGCAAAGCCTCTTCACCGAGGCGGGGGGCGTCATCACGCCGGGGTCGCCGGTCGGCCCGACGCGGCAGATCGGAGAAGAGCAGACGCGACTGCGCATCGGGCTGACACCACCCGAGACGCTGCGGCCGGGTCGCATCGAGCTCTACCTGGCGCTGGAATATGACTGCGACGGACGGCGGGTTTTCGACCGCACCGACGTGGTCACCTATCAGCTGATGCCGCGCCCCTGACCCAACCCACAATTGCACCCCACCACACCCGCCACTGGCGGGTTTTTCTTTTTGCGAGGACAGCATGAAGACCAATGACGCTGGTTTGCAGGTCATCAAAGACAGCGAAGGCCTGCGCCTGACGGCCTATTACGACTCGGGCAGGGTGCTCACGATCGGCTATGGCCACACCTCGGCGGCCGGGTCTCCGAGGGTCGCGGTCGGCATGACCATCACGGCGGCCGAGGCCGATGAGATCCTGCGGCGCGATGTGGCAGGGGCCGAGGCCGGGGTTGCGGAGCTCGTGACGATCGATCTGACCGAGAACCAGTTCTCAGCCCTCGTTAGTTTCGTCTTCAACATCGGCCGTGGCCAGTTCGCTGCCTCCACCTTGCTACGCAAGCTGAACGCCGGCGCCGATCCAGCATCCGAGTTCGATCGCTGGATCTATGATGACGGGGTCAGATTAAACGGGCTCGTGACCAGGCGCGCGAAGGAACGGGCCCTATTCGAGAAGCCGATCGCGGGAACGCCGGCGGAAAGCCGACAGAAACAACTCCAGCGCCAGCTCGCGGCCCTCGGTCTCTACACCGCCAAGATCGACGGCATCTGGGGCCCGCTGTCGCGGTCTGCGCTCGAGAAGTTCGAGCTCGCCGCCGAACGCATCCTGGCGCTGGCGTGAAGCTGTCACCCGTCTTGCCGCGCTACGTCGATGACGAGGCGGCACGACAGCGGGCGCGCAAAATCCTGAAAGAACTGAAGGAGGACGAAAATGGACGCGTTCATGCATGCGGTTCTGCCGCAACTGCTGGAAATTGCCGGGCTGATCCTGACTGCTGTGCTGACCTGGGCTGCAGCCAAGGCAAAGGCCAAGTGGGGGATCGAGATCGAGGCCAGGCATCGCGAGGCGCTGCACTCGGCGATCATGACGGGCATCAATCTGGCGCTCAGCAAGGGCCTGACTGCTCAGGCCGCCGTTGATGCCGCGCTGGACTATGCGACGAAATCCGTACCTGACGCGATCGGGGCTCTCAAGCCGTCGGCTGAGACGATTGCCGATCTGGCGAAGGCTAAGCTGCAAGAGGCCGCTTTCGAGGGGATCAAGTCCCTGCGGGGTGTCAATGCGTTGACGGCGGTGTCCAAAGAGGTGGGCGCATTGTCACGCTGAGCGTCGCTGCTGCCGGGTGGGTAACAAATGTTCTCACCCGGCCCGGCACTTTCGCTCCGTCAGCACTCGGCGTTGGCTCGACAACGATCACGCTGGCCCAGACGGACATCAAACAGCGCCGCGCAATCTCCCATCTATTAGTGCCCAATGGCAGTAAGTGTCGCACGGTCTGGCGCTCCAGTTGCGGGCAGGCCGTTCTGTTCCTGCCAAGCCCGTAGAGCCTTCGCCGATCCCGTACCCCAAACCCCATCCGGCAATCCTGCATCGAAACCCGCGGCGTTCAACATCGTCTGGATTGCCCGGTAATCCTCCTTTGTCAGGTCCAGAAGGCTGAAGCCGCAGGCGGCCGCGACTTTCTCGGCGACAGGCTCGATGCCGGCAAGGGTGAAGGTCTCGTCATGGTTCTTCTGCTCCTCAAGGCGGATGAAAATCTTCTTCGCATCAATAAGATCGCGCATCAGCGCTTGCGCCTTGCCGCCGAATAGGCCCGATCCCTTACTGCTAGTCAGCTTCGACCAGCCGGAGGTCTGGGCTGTCTGGTCGTCGATTCGAATGGTCGTGCGAAGCGTGTCCGAACTGAAATCGCCGACGATAAATTCGTCAGTGTCGTAAATCGCCGAAGCCTCACCCTCGCGGCAGGAGATAGTAAGCTTGGGGAAACTCGTCATGAAGCCGTGCTTCTCGTATGCCGATGCATTCACCGCGAAAATGCGCGGGCTATCGTCAATCTCGGCCTTGGATTCCAGCACGGCCCACCAGCCGTGCATTTTAAAGCCTTCATTATGCAGCGAGGCGAAGACTTCAGCGCTGTAGTCAATATCCGGATGCTCGGGATCGGCCCATTCCGGTGCGGCGCTTGCCAGATTGGACGAGCCACTAGGCACTGTTGCTTGGGGCGTGGCTTGATGTGCAGCGGGGGGCGGGACTGCAGCGACATCAACAGGCAGGACGCTGCCGTATTTCGCTTCCATCAAGGCCCCGCGCAGTCCGGCAAGGGTTAGCTTCTCGGTTAAAACACGCGAGATCGCCAGTGCGCCAACCAATCCCCCAGCATTCGCAGTATCTGCTTCGGCCTGAGCGATCACTTGATTTTGCTTTTCGATTTCCTCACTGATTTCCTTGGCCCGCTCTGGATCCAGTGTTCTGATCGGCAGGGTGACCTTGGTGACAGTATCGCCCCGTTCGGCAGCAATTCGGTTCTGCATGATCGCGCGCGTTAGCTTCAGCGTCTCGATGCGCGCCTGAACGAGGGCCACCAACAGGCCGCCCTCATAATTCTTCAAGTCGTCTTCGGCCGCAGAGATCTCCCGATCGATCTCTTTGAGTTCCTTATCGAGAGCATTGATATCGACGGCTGCGGCGGGGACAGTGGCGACTTGAGAGACCGCGCTGGTGGCCGCGGTGGACAATAGGATGGCAAGAACTGGCAGGCCGATGAATACGGAACGCATACTGATCTCCGGGATAACTCACCAAGACGTTACTGACGAGCATACTGAGATCAAGCATCAAACGACGGGCTTCCAGCTTCGTTTGGTGACGGTTTGAGCGTGAATTGGACCCGCCGCCGCACATGGCCAAACGAAAAGCAACCAGGTGCACAGCATTTCTGGACCGTCATGCGCGACGGTGTCCCTGTCGGAAGCGTTCATCCTCTTCCCTACACCGAGCACGGTAAGGCATGGCACTGGTCGACGGTAACTGACCCATGGCAGCAGGGACGCGTCGACACGTTCGACGAGGCCTTGGAGGGGGTCAGGAAAGCCGCCGGCAATCTGCCGCTCCTGCCCGAGTATCAGAAGCTCCGCGATAAAGGGGAGTGGTGACTGCAATGGGCAGATGAGCGACAGTGATCGTCACTCCATCCAGCCAGAGATCAGCTACGGCTGCTCGCCTGGTGCTCTGTCTGCGGTAGGTTAGGGCCGCAGGCGGTGATCCGTCCCACTTCCGGACATGGCAGCAACTGCGATCCGGTCGCGGATTACAAGGAACAGCGGGAGAAGCGGGGGGTGGTGAGACGCCTAACCCCCAGACGACCGTTGATGTTGAGATGGACTATGTGACGAAAACCGTTCCTGGCGCGCTAACGAGGCAGAAAGGACCTCGGCTGAGATGATTGCCAGTTTGGCAAATGCCAAGCTGCAAGACGCTGCTCTCTCGAGAGAAACAAGTCGCTGCGGAGCGCTGACGCGTTTACGGCGGTGTCGAGAGAAGTTGGCGCTTTGTCACGCTGACCGTCGCTGCTGCCGGGCAGACCACAAACGCTCCCACCCGGCTTGCAACCAAACAATCGATACAAGGCCATTGTTGTCATTGCTAACGTGAGTCGGGAAGTTGGCGAAATGGACAAGAGATCTCGGATGCAGCGCCTGCCGAGAACCTCAAGACGCCAGGTTTCTACCAGTTGCCAAGTGGAATGACGCTTGGGTCCGGCGCAGCGAAGTTCAGCTTGCCGCCCAGACCTTCGCGAAGGCGAATTTTGGCATTGTCCGAAGATCTCGCTTCGTCCACCATGCGGGTTGCGATCCCAGCGCTGAAGGACGACCCAAAGCAGACTTGCAATTCCACCTTCATATTGCGACAGGCACGCCTTCCGTATTCCTCGAAGCGAGATTGACTTTCGCGTTGGTAAACATCTTCAACGGAAATCTGTCGCTGATCCTTCCGCACTCGTCGGGGCACATCGTCGTGTAGGCCCTACACAATCTATTCCTCGAGGTTAAGTTTATGGTGGAAGATTTTCCCTTACAGCAAGGCTCTCTTGACTTTCTTTGCGGCATCTATGCTGCAATCAACGCAATGTATGTCCGGGGTGAGATCGATGAGCTCGACGAAGCTTCGATCCCTTTCAGGCTGGCCATGAATACAATGCAGGCCAGCCAGGATTGGGACCTCGCCGCTTCGATCTGCTACGGAATAGACGAAGATCCATACAACGAACTTCTTGTTAAGTTGAGTTGGCGTGAGTGGAGAGAGCCCATCGAAGATCCTGAGGCTGACGAGCTAGAGGCGTTATTTCGGGAGCGAGCTGACGAGCCCGGCTTTTGCGTTATCGTGTCCCTCATTGAGCCAACGGATTTAGGCAAGAAATCTGGTGATCGCGATGTCATCCATTACACGGTAGTGACGGGTATTACAGGCGAGGCTATCCATTTGTCAGATAGCACGGGAGTGCCCGAGATCACGCGTAAAGGGCAAGTCTTAGAGCTCGCCGCCCCCAGTGAGACTGAGAAGGCAGTTAGGCCGGGTAAGGCAGTTAGGCCGGGTAAGGCAGTTAGGCTGGGTAAGGTCTTTGTCCCCAACTGGCCTTGCAAAGGGCGGCGCAATTTTGACAAAAAAGTTGGAAAAAAGCACGAATCCAACCTCTTTATCGAACTTTAAAATCGTTCGTCCTTAGTCCATCCCTGCATGACGGAGGCTCCGAACGTCGGCAATCCCGTATAGACGTCGTACGACGAGCCGCTTGCCGGACTTCCGGTCTATGCGACGAAATCCGTGCCTGAAGCGATGGAGACACCAAGGCTAACGACGGAGAGGCTGGAAATCTGGCGAAGGCCAAGCTGAGGTGAGCCGCTAGTTGCCCACCAAGGGCCGGACTTGCGCCATTGCTCGCGTTCGTGCTCCATGCAGCATCCGTCGAGCAGGGCGGTGAGCTGACTTTCGCTGTTGAAGCGAACACGGCTATGTTATGTGTTCGAAGCAGACATTCTCGTTGGACATCTTGATAGCCGTGCCGCAGGCTAAGACTGATTCAGAATAGCTGATTTGATTCAAAAGGATGTTTCAGAGTAATGCGCATTCGACATCTAAAAATAAGGAACTTTCGGGGCATCCGTGAACTTGACTGGATTATTCCAGACAGAAAGCTCCTTTGTTTAGTTGGTCGTGGTGACACCAGAAAGTCCACGCTCCTCGAAGCCGTTCGGCGCTTGTTTCATCCGCATTGGAATTTATCTTTTGACGATGCTGATTTTTACCAATGCAGACCAGAAAATCACGTTCTCATTGAGGCCGTGCTTGGGGACCTTCCTGACGAATTCAGAGATCTTGAGAAATATGGACACTGGCTCAGTGGATGGGACGTTGCGACCGGTAGCAGGGTAGAAGATCCAGGAGAAGGCCTCGAAGACGCATTGACGGTTCGTCTGTCAGTCGGTGAAGATCTCGAGCCCATTTGGTCTGTCATCAAAGACGCCGATGCTGCCGGTATGCAGTTCAAGGCCGCAGACAGGGCCAAAGTATCTGTCAACCTTATTGGAACGACGTCGGACCGACACCTAACTTGGTCCCGCGGCTCGATATTGAGCCAGCTTACAGAGACAGGGAACATAAACTCATCTCTCGCAGGCGCAGCGCGGGCTGCCAAAGCAGCACTGGAGACACGCCGCACTGAAGACCTGAACGCTTTCGACGCCGTAGCCGCGAAGGCTGAGATTACCGCGCGTTCTCTGGGCGTTGCGGTACAATCATCTTTCAATGCACACCTCGATGCCGACGCAATCAACGTTCGTGTAGCAGGCCTGGCATTGCATGACGGTGATATCCCACTGCGCCTTTTGGGTTTGGGTTCGAAGAGAATGTTGAGTACCGGCATGCAAAAACAGGCCCTTATGGCACCTCATACTACTCTGTTCGACGAGGTGGAAGTTGGACTCGAACCGCATCGCATTGCCCGCCTACTGAAACACTTAAAGGATGATACCTCTGGACAGTACTTTCTAACCACGCATTCTCCGGTAGTGCTCAGAGAACTGGCAATCGCAGATCTCCATGTCGTCCATTGGAACGCCGATCGCGTTGAGGTTATTGAGGCAAATAAGCCAGGTATTTCAGACCTCATGCAGGGGAAAATTAGATCAGGCGCTGAGGCCTTTCTCGCTCCCAACATCATCGTATGTGAAGGCGCAACTGAAGTTGGGTTTCTGCGGGGTCTGGATGGCCACTGGTCTGACGACCGCGGATTAGAGGCGTTTGCCTATCTTGGGGTTGCCCTCTTCGATGCTGATGGTGCCGGAAACATAAGAGCTACGGCCTCGGGATTGAAAGAGCTTGGATACAACGTTGCCGTCTTGGCCGATTCAGACGAAGATATTCATTTCAGCGACGCCCATGCGGAAGAACTGCGCGCCAATGGAATATTCGTGGCCAAATGGAGCGACGGCCTCTCAATTGAAGAGCGCGTTTTTCGCGATTTACCTTGGGATGGCGTCATGTCTTCATTCGGCGCGGCTCGTGCCATTATTGGAAATGACACCTCGTTAATTGCTCAGATTCAGGCTCGTTTCGGCGCCGGATTTGAACCCAATTTTGCAGAATGGGTCGATACGCCGGAGTTGAGAGATGCTCTTGGACGAACCGCAAAAGATAAGGGCTGGTTCAAACGCCAAGATTTTGGCCAGATCTGGGCCAACGAAGTTGCCGCATCTTTGGAAAATAGAGATATTAGTGCAAGTGATTTGGTTCAAAAGTTGAGTGGCTTGCGGCAATGGGTTGACCATGTGTGACCTTGCGAGAGCCCTCGCAGAGCATAGAGGTCCGGGTTATGTTGTGGCCCCTGCGGGCTTCGGGAAGACACACCTCATAGCTGAAGCGACAGCGCTTTCAGATGGTCGACAACTTATCTTGACGCATACTTATGCCGGCGTGAATGCCATCAGGCGAAAGTTGCGAACTTTAGGGGTCAAGGAGCAGCAGTTCCACGTCGATACCATTGCGAGCTGGGCGCTGCATTTGTGTCTTTCCTACAGACATACTTCTGGCTGGGCCATTGAACGGCCTGCAGATAACGAACAATGGAATGCACTTTATGCCGCCGTTGGTGACTTTCTCGATCATGAGTTCGTTAGACGGATCATCCGTTCGTCATATGTCGGCCTTTACGTGGATGAGTACCAAGACTGTTCAGTTAGCCAGCACGCTATCGTCATGAAAATTTCCCGGGATCTCCCCTGCCGCGTGTTGGGTGATCCACTTCAGGGAATATTCGATTTCGGAGGGCAACAGCCAGTCGACTGGGCTCGTGATATTGAGGGCGTCTTCGCACAGGTTGGCCAGCTTGATGTCCCACATCGTTGGGCCCAAGCAGGTGCAGGTCAACTCGGAGAGTGGCTACGCAACGTTCGCACAAATCTTGAAAACGGAACGGAAATAGATCTTAGGCGACGTCTGCCTGAAGGGGTCAGGTATGTTGGGGCAAGAAATGTACCGCAAGATCTTCTGCGAACACAGGTTAACACATGCCGCTATTTCAATTGCGGGCCAAAACATACGGTCATTGCCATTCACAAAGGCAGTCAGGATTTCAAGGCGAGATGCCATCGACTGTCGCAAAATTTGTCTGGGCGGTACTCGTCAATTGAGGAGGTTGAGGGGCGTGATATGTTTGCGTTCTTCCGCCGTATGACTGCTGCTGACAGCAATAGCCGCCGGCTTCAAGAAGCCATCGCGTTTGCTGGAAAGTGTATGACCCATGTAAATGCGAACCTACCGGCCGGCACCATCCGGGGGGAAGCGGTCACTATTCGCGCAGCTACCCGCAGTCCCGAAGTTGCCAAGATCGCCAATGAATACTTGAGTAGTCCCAATAGCGCCGGTCTTGCGGAGCTGTTGAAGGCAATCAAGGGCCTTGCACAGACGAACGTGACGCGAGCCGACCTTCTTAACCGCGTCCTCGGTGTCTTACAGAAACACACGATGCACCCCGAACTGTCATGTGATGAAGCCGTAGAGCAATACCAACGTGAGTTTCGTTTCAAGGGGCGGCCGGTTGGCCATCTTCGGCAAATTGGCACGACGCTTCTTGTCAAGGGACTGGAGTACGACCACGCCATCGTTCTGGATGCAACGACATTATCGCGAAAGGAGCTTTACGTTGCGCTGACACGTGGTGCTCGGACACTCACGATTGTATCGACCAATCCCGTGTTGAATCCGCCTGCCTGATTTCACCATATTCTGTCGGAAGTCAGTTTTGGGCCAACCTTAACTCGGAGCAAAGAGCTCGACGATGAGGAAATTAGAAAATGAAAGGGGCAGAATAATGGTGGAAATTACAGTGAGTCGGGAGCCTGGTGGAAGTTTTTCTACCTCTTCTAAATACACAGGTCTTTCGCAGAGAGATAGCTTGGAAAAGATAATCTCGAACTTGTGTGATCACTTGGGTATTAGGAAAGTCTACAAAAAATATGGCGCGCGAGGCAGCAAATTTTACTGCCCCGATAATGAAAGGGGTTTGTATCAGAGCGCGACCAATACGATATTGAGTTTGGCAGCTAAGTTAAGCTCGTCAAGAGGTCAAAAACTTGAGTTTGTTGCATCGATCGATCAAGCTCACACCCAAAGAAAGCCGTGACATCCCAGGTTACTGCACAGTAAGCGTCCGCTTTGCGAAGGCCGCACCGCGGCGTTTCGCGGTATCGCGAACGACCGCAATGGGCCGTGTCCGCGGGTAAGAGGTTGCCGCGCGCCTTTGTCGTCGACAAGGGCGGCTCGTCGACGTTAAGAGGGCAAAGCGGCTGTCCACAGAGCGACGTGCCTCTTCGCTACAGCTTCCGAACTAATCGGCATCAATAACGATCATCCAGTTCTGAGGCGCCACGCTCGTTCAATTGCCCCCAGGCACGAAACACTGAATACATTTCGGGCTATGAAAAGAAGATCGGCAACCTCATAATACATTTCCTCGGCGTATCCAGCATAGAGCTGACGATACGCGCGGAATGCATCCTTATCTTCGCTCAGATGCTCAAAATGCGAGAACCGAAGGTTGTGGGCGGCGTGGTTCCTTATGTCCCTGATGGCTACCAAGTCATTATAATCATCGGCATCCGACAAGGCTCCCTTCTTGTGTAGTTGGTTAATTTTCCCACCCAGTGTCTTTGCCATATTAACGCCGGGCAGTTTAAACCGGATGACCTCGCCAAGTGCAATTTCCAATAGGGCACTCCAGACAAGGACAATACCGCGTGGTGTGCCGCGTGAGTTCTCAAGATTAGCTTCTTCAATTCCCTGACGTAAAAAGCCAAATGTTTCTGGCGTCAGATAAATTTCTCTCGGGCTAGTCACTCTGCAAAAATCGCTAGCGAAACTGCCGTATGGGTGGATTTCTCCAAACTCGCCGGATCGTATGCGTTCATAGAGCTTTCGACCGTGAGGCTCGGGGTCTGCTGACGACGCACTGAATGGGAGTTCGTGCTTGCAGTGGTTAAACCTCACCCAGCAGTTTACGATATTTGCGACTTCCGTCTCACTACAACTATGAACATGCTCGATTTGGTGCGATATCTTAATCATCATAGTATCATCATAACCCTGTTAATCCGCCCACGAAACGATACTGCGACTTCAGCGGCAGGTGCCGTTGGGCAGATCATCGCGTTCGAGCAGCGGACTCCACCTCCATCCCCTGAGTAGACTGTGCTTGGTCAATCGCGCCGCGGCAAGCACGAACGTCTGGTCTGGGGATGTTGCAAGGAAGCGCCCGGCAGCGGCCGTGTGGCAGCTAAGGGCCGGCCGCGTCAACGTCCAGCTTTGGCCTGCTGATGCCCCGGGCTGGGATGTCTTATAGGCCCTCAAACCAAGGGTAGCGAGCTCCGGGCACGACAAGTTCTATGTCATCTTCAAAATCCGCGAAGAGATCGACAGTCCAATTTCGATTGTGCCCCATGGCTGCACACCACGCCGCCACGATCGCGTCACCCTCATGATCTGCTCCCGAATTGGCCACTGCGTCTTGATAGGCCTCACGGATTGCATTCTCGCCGGATACGCGGAGCAACAGCTTAGGGTGACTCTCGTAGACCGGCAATCCAAGCCGCTTGGCGACAATCGCGCCATTCAGGGTCATGGAACTGTATAAGGAGTTCTGCGCCACAATCGAGTTGCCGCCATACTTACGTCGTAGAGCATTATCGCAGGCCCGCCCGCCCATGGGGGACCAGGCCAAGAGAGTGTCTATGCCGAGTGCAACCGCTGTTCTTGAATGTGACTCAAGCCAAGACAGTGCCTCGGTTGCATCGCGAACAGTCGCCTTGTCCACAACTCTTGGCGCACCAGAAACTACCTGAATCGCCGCGACACCGTTTTTTCCTTTTCCGCCTGGGTCGTAACCAAGAAACAGGGTCATGCTCTATGCCTTCTCGTTTTTGGAGGTGAAGCATCCTCCTTACCAGTCGTTACGCAAGGCTTGAACGTCCGGTTCCGTGATGCTGCGCTGCAGCTCGTGTCCTATTTAGGTGCGGCGCCATTGGGCCGGTCCTGCCAGTTGGCTGCGGCTCGGCAAAGGTCTGTTCAGTCCGGCGCCAGAGCCCAACAATCCCCGCGCTGGTGATCGTCAAGGCCAGGTCGAAGGAGGACGTCCAACTTCGGGACACCTGCCATCTAACCCATTGATTCTTATATGCGCGAGCAGCAGGGCAGGCGGGACACCTTGTCGTTGATTTTTCATGATAATTTCGACATGCGGCTAGTCCCTCCGCGCCTACCAAGAATGCGTCACGTCGAGCCCATTTCAGGCATCAAGTGACTGAATTGCGATAATCTTGGCGACTTTCAGCTGTCCACGAGATAGCGCATGATCATCCTTTCACCAATATCTTGATTCAAATAGATTTTAGATCCTCTTGACGCAGCCAGCTGTCCAATTTTTCTCTCCGGCGCCAGCGCGTGTTTGGTCCTGTCTGGTATGTTGGATTCGATACCAACGCTTCGGAAGTGGAAACGCCGCTCACAGACGCGCAATGCGGGTCTGTAAAGCCTAAGGAGAGATATTCCTCCTCCGAGGCGTGTGGCGGAAGAAGCTGTCCTGGACCCTGAGGAGATCCCGGCCTGAGGGATCTGGACCGAAGTCTGCATCGGTGCCGTTTTCCGGCAGCGGCAGTTCGAGGCCTCAGGTCATGAAATTCGGATCATCGCTCCACAGTACATCAAACACTTCGGTCGGAACTGATCGTAACAACGCCGAGGACATCGCGATTGACTTGATGCGGGTTTGGCCTGTGGCGGGGGCATGGGCTGAGAAATTGGCCAAATGCCGGTCCATCGAGGGTGACTTGTTTGCCCTTCCATCTTTCCTGACTTGGTAGGCATGCCGTTGAAGCGCTCGCCGAGGCCGATTTTCACAGCTTTTCCGGCAGAGTGAATTCATGTCTTCACACGCGCTCGTGCGTTTCGGTTCATTGGGGGAACGGCTGCCGCATCGACCTTGCAGGCGCCACGCTGTTTCCACTGCTTCCGAAAGGACCCACATTGCCAAACCATGACGGAGCGGCAGAGCAGCACGATCCGCCTGGTCCGAAACATCATCGACTTTGCCGGCCCGTTGTGCAAATCAGGCGCGGAGCGATCGGATTTACCTAGAGAATGCAACCTGGCGCCAACGAGCTTGTCCTGATCCGCCATGCTCCCTCGGATCATGCCGGGCGGCTGGCCGGGCGGAGCGACGTCGGAGCGATTCTGCCCGGAGATGCGCAGGCTGAGCGTCTCAGAGCTCTTCTCGGGGGATGTCGGATCATTGTCTCAAGTCCCGCCCGACGCTGTCGCCTTACCGCAGACTGGCTGTTTCCGCATCGCCCGGTGCTTGAGGATCAACGCCTGTGGGAGCAGGATTTCGGTGCCCATGAAGGCATGCCCTTTGCAGATATTCCCGATATCGGCGCGTTGGAGGGAAGGGAGCTTGCCGCATATCGCCCTCCGGGGGGCGAAAGCTTTGATGACATGGCCCGACGCGCAGGGCCGGCCATCCTCGATCATGCCATGCGCGCGATCGAGCTGGGGCCTGTTGCAGTCGTCGCGCATGCCGGTACGGTGCGGGCGGCAATCGGCATGGCACTTGGCGAACCCAGCCTTGGGCTTCGTTTCGAGGTCGCGCCGCTATCGCTGACCCGCCTGGGCTGCCTGCAAGAAGGCTTCGTCATCGGTGCGACGAACTGGATGGCTGGATAGGATGGTGGCGCGAGTTTCAGGGCATTTCGGGGAATGGATACAGGGCCGCCTTGGCCCGGAAGGCCAGCTTGCCCTGGTAACGCTGGTCTGCAAGGATCTGGCGGTCGAGGCGGAGCTCGTTGGCGCGGGCGAACTGGCCGTCCTGCAGGAACCGCATGTGCTCGATCCCAAGCAGATTGCGTCGCATTTCAGTGCGCTCGATCTCTTGCCGGCGAAGTTCCGGCTCAGGGCCGGGATGCCGCCCGGCGGTGGAGCCGGGGCCTCGACCGCGGCGCTGGTCGCCTTGGCGCTCGCGGGCGAACGGGACGGCAGATCTTTCGATCCTGCCGAGCTTGCCAAAGCATGCCTTGCCGTTGAAGGGGCGACCGATCCTCTCATGTTCCCAGCGCCCGACCGGGTTCTCTGGGCCCCGAGAGAGGCCGTCCTGCTTGAAACGCTGCCCCCGCCGCCCGAGGCCGAAATCCTCGGTGGGTTCTGGGGGGCGCCGCAAAGGACCGATCCTCGGGATCTCGAATTTCCCGATGTCAGCGATTTGGTGGCGCAATGGCGTGCCGGCCCTGACCTCGCCGAAGCGGCCCGGCTCGCATCGCAATCGGCCGAACGCTGCGCTGCTCTCCGGGGACCGGCACATGATCCCACGGCCGAGCTTGCTGCAAGGCTCGGAGCCTTGGGCCATGTTCGGGCGCATACCGGCTCGGCACGGGGATTGATCTTTGCCACGGGCACCGTCCCGCGATGCGCCGCCGAGACGCTTGCCCGGTCGGGGATGACCGGGGTGATCCGTTTTGTTACCGGGGGACACGATTGACATTTGCCACAATGATGCTGGTGGCGCTTTTGGTCGATGCTTTGTTCGGCTGGCCCGATCGGCTTTTCGAACGGATCGGGCATCCCGTGACCTGGATCGGGGGCCTGATCGACTGGCTCGATCGAAAGATGAACCGGTTCGGAGATTCTGCTGTCGGACTTTTTGCCGGTGCCTTTACCGTGCTCGTCGTCACGATCGCCGTGGCCTTGCCAGCCGCGATGCTTCAACGACTCTTGCCCGAGGGATGGGCGGGGATCGTGTTCGGCGGCATTCTCGCATGGCCGCTCGTCGCGGCAAGATCCCTTCATGAGCATGTCGCCGCTGTGGCAGGCCCGCTGGCTGCGGGTGACCTTGCGCGATCCCGCAAGGCGGTCGCCATGATCGTCGGGCGAGATCCCGAGCGCCTCGATGAGGCGGGCGTTGCCAGGGCAGGGCTCGAGAGCCTGGCCGAGAACTGCTCGGACGGTGTCATTGCGCCGCTTTTCTGGGGGCTGATCGGAGGGGTGCCGGGCATTGCCATCTACAAGGCGGTCAATACGATGGATTCGATGATTGGCCACCGCACGCCGCGCCACGAAACATTCGGCAAGGTCGCGGCCCGGCTGGACGATGTGATGAACCTTGTTCCGGCACGGCTCACGGGTGTGCTTTTCGCGATTGCGTCATGGGATTGCTGTGCGGCGTTGCGGGTGATGTGGCGGGATGCCAGACACCATCGGTCGCCAAATGCGGGCTGGCCGGAAGCAGCCATGGCAGGTGCTCTGGGCGTTCGGCTTTCGGGCCCTAGGATCTATGGCGATCGCGTCGCCCATGAGCCTTGGCTGAACGGGTCCGCGCCAAACCCCACGGCCAGGGATTTTGGGCAGGGGCTTTCCCTTTACCGGCGTGTCGTCATGCTGGCAGGGGCCCTGCTTTTGCTTTGCGCCTTGTTCTGAGCTTTGGCCCGGGGCTATCGGGCCAGGGCGAGAAGGCCGGGAACATCAAGATGCAATTCGAGATGTCGGGCCAGCCCGTCAAGCACCCCATCGACCGCCGCGTCATAACCCCTGTGCGAAGCGATGCCGAACCCCGCCAGATAAGCATGACGAAAGCCATCCTCGCAAAAGAGCCCATGCAGATAGGTGCCCTCGACAAGCCCGTCTGGACTGATCGCGCCATCAGGCTGGGCTTCGATCCGGGCAAAGGGGCGACGACAGTCGGGGCCTGCACTTCTGCCGACATGGATTTCGTATCCGTGGCAAGGGGTCCCGGTGGGGACATGAACCGCGCGCACTTGGGTCAGGCGCTTGTCCGGCGTCATCACGGTCGAAACATCAAGCATGCCAAGACCGGGCGTGACCCCGGGCTTTCCCTCGATGCCATCGGGGTCCGCGACCTCGCGGCCAAGCATCTGATAGCCGCCGCAGATACCCAGAATACGCCCCCCTCTGCGTCGATGGGCGACAAGGTCGATATCCCACCCCTGTTCGCGCAAGAAGGCAAGATCACCGCGGGTGGACTTGGTTCCGGGGATGATCACCAGATCCGCATCACCGGGGATGGCCTTGCCGGGTTGCAGCATGGTCAGGCGGATGCCGGGTTCCTGACCGAGCGGATCGAGGTCATCGAAATTCGCGATACGTGAAAGGCAAAGGCAGACCACGTGCAATCCGCTGGCCTGTCTCGGAGGACGAATATCCAAGGCGTCCTCGGCCGGCAGGCGCCATGCATCCCCGAACCAGGGGCAGACCCCGAAGCCGCGCCAGCCGGTTGTCCGGGCGATCAATGCATAACCATCGTCGAACAGGCTCGGGTCGCCGCGGAAACGGTTGATGAGAAAGCCTTCGATCTGGCTCGAGTCGCGAGGATCGAGAACGGTCTTTGTGCCGACCATCTGGGCGATGACGCCGCCTCGGTCGATATCGCCGACGAGCACGACGGGCAGGTCGGCTGCGCACGCGAAACCCATGTTGGCGATGTCGTTCCTGCGCAGGTTCACTTCGGCCGGGCTTCCGGCGCCTTCGACGATCACCAGATCATGCGCGGTGCGAAGGCGGTCGAAGCTTTCAAGCACGTGGTCAAGCAATCGCGGCTTCAGCGTAGCGTAGTCCTTTGCCCTGACCGTGGTCAGCCGCTTGCCCTGCACGATGACCTGCGCCCCGACATCCGTTTCGGGCTTCAGCAGAACCGGGTTCATGTCGGTATGGGGCGCGAGCCCGCAGGCCATTGCCTGCAATGCCTGCGCCCGTCCGATTTCGCCGCCATCCGAAGTCACGGCGGCATTGTTTGACATGTTCTGGGGTTTGAACGGCGCAACCGAGATCCCGCGCAGACGCGCGGCCCGACACAGACCCGCAACCAGAAGCGATTTCCCGACATTGCTGCCGGTGCCCTGAAGCATCAATGCGCGGCCCATGGGTCAGGCCATCTCGTTTCGCTGCGATGACATCAAAACTCGACACCGATCTGGGCCTTGATGCCGGCGCGGAACGGATGCTTGACCAAGGTCATCTCGGTCACGAGATCGGCGATCTCGATCAGTTCTGGCTTGGCATTCCGGCCGGTCAGGCAGACATGCGTCATTTCCGGTTTTTCGTTGACCAGAAAGTCGATCACCTCGTGAAGGTCGAGGTAATCGTAGCGCAGCGCGATGTTGATTTCGTCGAGAAGCACGAAACGGATCTCGGGGTCTAGGATCTGTTCCTTCGCGATCCGCCAGCCATTCCGGGCGGCGGCGATGTCGCGATCGCGGTCCTGTGTTTCCCAGGTGAAGCCTTCGCCCGAAACGAAAAATCGGCATTCGGTCGGGAAGCGGTCGCGCAGGAAGCTTTTTTCCCCGGTGTCGCGATCGCCCTTGATGAATTGCACCACCGCGCAGGGCATGCCATGGGCAATGCAGCGCATGACCATCCCGAATCCCGACGAGGACTTGCCCTTTCCCGGTCCGGTATGGACGATGACCAGGCCCTTTTCGCCGGTCTTGGTCTTCATCATCTCGTCACGGGCAGCCTTGATGCGCTGCATCTTGTGCTTGTGGCGAAGGGTCGAGTCTTCCATGGCAGGTCCTTGGCGCTTGACAGTCTTGGTCCGAGCGGACCATACCAGCCGGGTTGGTGCCTGTGCAAACAGGTGAAAAGGGAATGCGCGAGACCAAGGTCCAGAGCGCAGCCGCCCCCGCGACCGTAAACGGAGAGGGCGCCCAATGTCACTGGCCGCGTGCGGTTCGGGAAGGCAGGGCAACCGCAGGAGCAGGGCTCCGAGATCCGCAAGCCGGGAGACCTGCCAGCAGAACGCGAGAAACCGGACGGGGTGTTCTGGTGGGGATAGGCGGCCTTTGCGGGCCGCATGATCGCCATTGTCCCCGTTCCCTGATTTGCCGGGCGAGGCGGATGACAAAGAACAACGCGCCAGTCGAGCTACTGGTCTGTACGAAATGCCGCCGCGCCGACGAAGTCGGCGGCGAGGAACGTCCCGGCAGCATTCTTTATCGACGCCTTTCCGAAAGCGGTATCGAAGCAGTCAAGATCACCCCCGTCGAATGCCTGTCGAACTGCAATCGCGGCTGCACGATCGCGTTGCGAGGACCGGGCCGCTGGACCTATATCTACGGCAATCTCGACGAGGGCGTCGATCTTGACATGATCCGCGAAGGAACGCGGAAATATCTCGTGACGCCTGATGGGCTGGTTGCCTGGCGCGACCGCCCGGAGCATTTCCGCAAGAACTGTATTGCCCGCATACCGCCCATGGAGACCGCCTGATGGCCAATCTTGAGAAACTTCCCGTTACCGTGATCACCGGCTTTCTCGGTTCGGGAAAGACGACGCTGATCTCTCATCTGATGCGTAATCCCGGCGGCAAGCGGCTTGCCGTGATCGTCAACGAATTTGGCGAGGTCGGTGTCGATGGCGAGATCCTGAGGCAATGCGCGATCCCGGAATGCCCGGTCGAGAACATCGTCGAACTGGCGAATGGCTGTATCTGCTGCACCGTGGCGGATGATTTCATCCCCACGATCGAGGCGCTGATGGCTCTTGAGCCACGCCCGGATCACATCCTGATCGAAACCTCGGGTCTGGCCTTGCCGAAACCGCTCCTGAAAGCATTCGACTGGCCGGCGATCCGTTCGCGCATCACCGTGGACGGGGTGATCGCGCTTGCCGACGCTGAAGCGGTCGCGGCGGGGCGTTTCGCGCCGGATGTCGCTGCGGTCGATCGCCAGAGACTGGCCGATGAAAGCCTGGATCATGAAACACCGCTTTCGGAGGTCTTCGAGGATCAGATTTCCTGCGCGGATATCGTCTTGCTGACCAAGTCAGACCTCGCGGGGCCCGACGGTGTGGAAAAAGCCAAGGCCGTGATCCATGCCGAGGCGCCCCGGCCTCTGCCCGTGCTCGAGGTGGCCGAAGGCGCGGTCGACCCGCGCGTCATTCTTGGGCTTGGGGCCGCGGCCGAGGATGATCTGGCGTCGCGCCCTTCGCATCACGACGGCGCGGCGGATCACGAGCATGATGATTTCGAAAGCGTCGTGATCGACTTTCCAGAAATCGACAACCCGGAAAGGCTTGTCGCCCGGATCGAGGAGCTGGCGATCTCGCAGAATATCCTGCGGGTGAAAGGCTATGCCGCGGTGAAGGGCAAGCCCATGAGGCTTCTGGTCCAGGCCGTGGGTGCGCGGGTTCGCCACCAGTTCGACCGTGCCTGGATGCCGGGAGAGGAGCGCCGCAGCCGACTCGTGGTGATCGCCGAGCATGACGATGTCGACGAAGAGGCGATCCGCGCGGCTCTGGTGCCCAGCGAAGTGGCTGCCGAATAGGGCAAGTTCACTATGCATGTCGTCTTTCGCGAAAGCCATGGTCTGGAGGAAACCGAGACGCCGACGGATCTCGGGCAAAGCCCGGCCGAACTGGTGGTGCTGTCCTTCTCGGACAGCGACCTTGGGGCTTTCGCGGCTGGCTGGCATGACGCCCGCCTGTCTGACGATCCACTGCCAAGACTGCGGCTGGCCAATCTGGCCAGTCTCAAGCATCCTCTCTCGGTCGATACTTATGTCGAGCAGACACTGTCAGGTGCGCGAGCCATTCTCGTGCGGCTGATCGGCGGCGTTTCCTACTGGTCGTATGGTCTGCAGCAGGTCGCAACACTGGCCCGGGAAAATGGGATTGCCCTGGCCGTTCTGCCCGTGGACGGTCAGGCCGATCCCCGCCTGGACGAGATATCTTCCTTGCCCGCTCAGCAATTGCGGCGCTTGACGCGCCTTTGCGACATGGGCGGCGCGAAGGCGGCACGTGCGGCGCTGGGTGAACTGGCCGCCGCTGCGGGGCTTGGGGTTTTCGGCCTTGCCGAGACCGAAGCCTTGCCGGAATGGGGCATATGGACACCTGAAGAGGGGGTCTTGAATGGCGCGGCTATGGGGCAGGGGGATGCCCATCCGTTGGCGATGGTCGTGTTTTATCGCTCTTACCTGGTCTCGGCAGATCTCGCTCCGATCCACGAGCTTTTCCGGGCCTTGCGGGATCGCGGCTTTCGCGTCCTTGGCCTTTTCGCAAATTCGCTCAAATCCGCGACGGCCAAGGGCTGGATCGCCGATCAACTGACACATCTTGGCCCGACCGTGATCGTCAATGCCACTGCCTTCTCGGGCGCGGACGAGTCCGGGGTTTCCCCTCTGGATGCGGCAGGGGTTCCCGTGTTCCAGGTTGCGCTTGCGACATCGAACCGTCAGGCGTGGCAGGGTTCGACCCGTGGCCTTTCTCCGGCGGATCTCGCGATGCATGTCGTCCTGCCCGAAGTGGATGGCCGGATATTTGCCGGCGTCGCCTCGTTCAAGGAACCCACCGGACGGGACGCAGAGCTCGAATTCGCGCATATTTGCCACCGCGCCGAGATCGAACGGATCGAGGCCATTGCCGCGCGTGTTGCCGCGTGGCACCGGCTGGCCACGCTGCCGCCCGCCGAACGGCGCATTGCGCTGGTCATGTCGACCTATCCCGGCCGGGAATGGAACATGGCGCACGCGGTCGGATTGGACCCGCTCGCCTCGGCCGAGGCGATCCTGGATGATCTGGTTGAGGCAGGCCATTCGACCCGCTCCGGTCGGGGGCTCGATCAGGCCCTGCAGCACCATCGGGAATTCTGGCCGATGACCCGCTACCGCAAGGCATTGTCCAGGTTGCCCGATGCCCTTCGTGCCGAACTGGAACAGGTTTGGGGCAGGCCCGAGAGCGACCCCGATGCCGACGAGAATGGCTTTTCCTTCGCGGCCGTATCTCGCGGCAAGGCCATTGTCGCATTGCAGCCGGAACGGGGCACGCCGGATCGCCGCGAGACGGAATACCATGACCTGTCGCGCGTGCCGCGCCACGCCTATGTCGCCTTCTATCTCTGGCTGCAGGATCAGGCCGATGCTGTCATCCATATCGGCGCGCATGGCACATTGGAATGGTTGCCCGGCAAATCGGTCGGCCTGTCAGGTTCCTGTTGGCCCGAGGCCCTCACTGGGACGCTACCGGTGATCTATCCTTTCATCGTCAACGATCCGGGCGAGGCGGCGCAGGCCAAGCGGCGCATCGGCGCGGTGACATTGGGGCATATCCCGCCGCCCCTGCGGCAGTCCGGACTTCCCGACAGGCTGGCCAGAATCGAGAACCTGCTTGATGAGTTCTCGAATGCCGATGGGCTTGACCCGAGGCGACGGGAAAGCTTGATGCTGGATATCATGGACGAGGCCCAAGCCGTTGGCCTTGAACAGGATATCGGAATGCTTGCGAATGTGTCCCCGGCCGAGGCCATCACGCGGATCGACAGCTTCGTCTGCGATGTGAAGGAAAGCCAGTTCGGTGATGGACTGCATGTCTGGGGCCGCCCACCGGCACAGGAGGGGGCGTTCGAAGCCACGCCCTCCGCCGCCTGCGAACGACGGTCCCTGATCGATGCCCTTTCCGGCCACAGGATCGAGCCCGGCCCGTCAGGCTCGCCCTATCGTGGGCGAAGCGATGTGCTGCCGACCGGCCGCAACCTGTTCACCACCGATCCGCGCAGTGTTCCGACCCGTGCCGCCTATGCCCATGGGATTCGGCTTGCCGATGAGCTGGTTCGCCGTCATCTGCAGGATCAGGGCGACTGGCCCAAGGGGGTCATCGTCGATCTCTGGGGCTCGGCCACGATGCGGACGGCGGGCGAGGAATTCGCCATGGCGCTTGCGCTTTTGGGGGTCCGCCCGATCTGGGACCAGGGGTCGGAGCGGGTGTCCGGGATCGAGATCTTGCCCATTGCCGAGCTTTCGCGGCCCAGAATCGACGTGACCCTGCGGGTATCGGGGCTTTTCCGGGATGTGTTCCCGACCCTCACGACCGTCTTTCAGCAGGCGGTCCGGGCGCTTGGCGAACGCGACGAGCAGGTCGAATGGAACCCCTATGTCGGGACCTGCGGCTCGCGCGTGTTCGGCCCGGCGCCGGGCAGCTTCGGACTTGGGATGGGCCCCTTGCTGGAAGACTACTCAGCCGAGGGGCGTCGCGCTGCGGGCGAGGCCTGGCTGGCCGCCTCGGCCTGGGCGATCGACGGGGATCGCGCGCAGCGCGAGGATGATGCCATCCGGGCACGGGTCGCGCAGGCCGACACCTTCGTCCATCTGCAAGACCTCGCCGAATCCGACCTGCTTCTGGCCGAGGATTATGCCAGCCACGAGGCCGGCTTTTCCGCCGCGCAACACGTCGCCGGGGGCAAGGCCACGCTTTATCATCTGGACCATCGCGATCCTGCGCGCCCTCGCGCACGTCTGCTTTCAGAAGAGATCGCGCGGGTCGTCCACGCGCGGGCCACCCATCCGGGCTGGATCTCGGGAATGCGACGGCACGGGTTCAGGGGCGCTGCCGAGATTGCGGCGACCCTCGAGAACATGGCGGCATTCGCGCATCTTGCGGGCGTCGTCTCGCCACATCTCTTCGATCTCTACTGGCACGCAACGCTGGGGGATGAGGCCGTTACCGAATTCCTTGAGCACAGCAATCCGTTCGCCCTCGCGGCCATGCGGGCACGATTTGCCGAGCTGCATGCGGCGGGCCTTTGGCAGACCCGGCGGAATTCGATCCTCGCCGAGCTGGAAGCCGGCAAATGAGCGCGCCCGAGATCCGTGGATGGTGTCCGGGCGCGCATCGCCCGATGATGTCCGGCGACGGGCTGGTGGTTCGCATCCGCCCCCCTTTCGGTGAAATGAACGCCGAACAGGCGCAGGGTCTGGCCAGCCTGGCTTCGAATTGCGGAAATGGGATCATCGAACTCACCAGCAGAGCCAATCTGCAATTGCGTGGCGTCAGCCCTGCCACTTACGATCAGGTCGCAGCGGGGCTTGCAGCGCTTGGCCTTCTGGATGCCGATCCGGCGATCGAGGGGCGCCGGAACATCGTGATCGACCCGTTCCGAAGCTGTGGACATGACGGCATGCAAGGCCAGATCTGCATGCTGCTGAGCAAGGGGCTGGCGGCCGAGGATCTGTCGCGCTTGCCGTCCAAGTTCGGCTTCGTCATTGATACGGGGCCGTTCCGCAGGCTTGCAGGGATCAGCGGCGACATCCGCATCGAAGCAAGCGGCGACAACCTCGTGGTCCGCGCTGACGGTTGTGGACTTGGGTGCCTCGCGAGCGATCCCCCCGTGGCAGTGGGTCTTGCCCTGGATCTGGCGCGCTGGTTCATCCAGTCCGGCGGCGTCGGGCCGGATGGGCGTGGTCGGATGGCACGCCATCTTGCATCGGGTGCCTGCCTTGCAGAGCGTTTTGCGGGCGCGGTGCCACCCAATCCCGAGGCCCGCCCGGCAAGCCCGGGATTCGGCCTTGGGGGCCTGCTGGTTGGTGCGGCTTTCGGCCAGTTGCGCAGCGATGACCTGCATTCGCTTGCCGAACTTGCGCCGATCTTGCGGATCACCCCGTGGCGGATGGTGTTTCTGCCGGGATATGATGGGAACGCCCCGCCTTCAGCAGATCTGATCACCGACCCGAGCGACCCGGTCCTGCGGATCTCTGCCTGCACAGGCTCGCCCGGTTGCCCGCAATCCAGCGTCGAGACCCGCGCCCTGGCCCGCGCGCTGGCGAGCGAACTGCCGCCATCGGCAGGTCTTCACGTCTCGGGTTGCGCCAAAGGCTGCGCGCATCCCAAACCCGAGGAAATCACGCTGGTCGGGCGGGATGGCCGCTTCGACCTTGTCAGGAACGGCACCGCATGGGATGAGCCGGATCTCCGGTCAATTCCGCCGGGGCAAGAGCTCATAATCATTGGCGGATGAAGCATGCCCTATGTATATGAAACCGACGGCGCGGCGATTTATGCCGAAAGCTTCGCGACGATCCGCGCAGAGGCGAGCCTTGGCCGTTTCGACCGCGACGAGGAGCAGGTTGCCGTGCGCATGATCCATGCCGCGGGCATGGTCGGCCTTGAGGAACATATCCGTTTCTCGCCGGGCATGGTGGTTGCGGCGCGCAAGGCGCTGGAAGCCGGCGCCCCGATCCTTTGCGACGCGCGCATGGTCAGCGAGGGGGTCACGCATAAACGCCTGCCTGCTGCGAATGACGTGGTGTGCACATTGCACGATCCTGACGTGCCCGATCTTGCCGCGCGGCTCGGTACCACTCGATCGGCCGCCGCACTTGAATTGTGGCGCCCCCGACTTCAGGGCGCGGTCATTGCGATCGGCAATGCCCCGACCGCGCTGTTCCACCTGCTTGAGATGCTCGAAGATCCGTCCTGCCCACGTCCGGCCGCGATCATCGGCTGCCCGGTCGGCTTTGTCGGGGCGGCTGAATCCAAGGCCGCGCTTTGGACGGCGCAACCGGTCGGCTGCCTCATCGTGGAAGGTCGGCTTGGCGGCAGCGCCATGACGGTCGCTGCGATCAACGCCATCGCGAGCCGCAGCGAATGACCCCGGGCACGATCCATGGCGTCGGGCTTGGACCCGGTTCCCCCGATCTGATGAGCGTGCGCGCGGACCGCCTGGTTCGCGGCGCGCGCCATGTCGCCTATTTCCGCAAGGCCGGTCGGGCAGGGCGCGCCCGTGGCATCGTCGAAGGCATGCTGCGCCCCGACGTGATCGAAATCGCCATGGAATATCCCGTCACGACGGAAATCCCGCTGGATGATCCCGCCTATAACCAGACGCTTTCCAGCTTTTATTCCGAGATCACGAGCAGGCTTGCCGACCTGGCCCACGCGGGCGAGGATGTCGTCGTGCTGTGTGAGGGCGACCCGTTCTTCTACGGCTCGTTCATGCATCTTTACACCCGGCTCAGGGATAGCGTGCCGATCAAGATCGTGCCTGCGATCACCGGAATGTCGGCGGCCTGGACCGCGACCGGCATTCCCGTCACCTGGGGCGACGATGTCCTTTCGGTTCTTCTTGGCACCATGTCGGAAGATGAACTGACCCGCCGCATGGCGGATGCCGATGCAATCGTGGTGATGAAGGTGGGCCGCAACCTGCCCAAGGTACGCGCGGCGCTCGGGCGGGCGGGTAAACTTGATCGGGCCTGGCTCGTCGAATGCGCCAGCATGGCGGCCGAGCGGGCCGTTCCCCTGGCCGAGGCGGGCGATCGGACCGTGCCCTATTTCTCGATCGTGATCGTTCATGGCCAGGGGCGGCGGCCATGATGGGTTGGGTTGCAATAGCCGGCCTCGGGCCGGGCGACGAGCGGCTTGTCACCCCCGAGGTTTCGGCGGCCCTGTCCGATGCAACGGATATCGTGGGCTACATCCCTTATGTCCGGAGAGTTCCGGCGCGTCCGGGGCTCACACGACATGAAAGCGACAATCGCGTCGAACTCGACCGGGCACGCCATGCGCTGGAACTGGCCGCGTCCGGCCGGCGGGTCATCGTCGTCAGTTCCGGAGATCCCGGAGTCTTCGCCATGGCCTCGGCCGTGTTCGAGGCGATCGAGGCGGGACCGCAGCATTGGCGCGAGCTCGATATCCGTGTCCTGCCCGGAGTAACGGCCATGTTGGCGGCCGCTGCCCGTGCTGGCGCCCCCTTGGGGCATGATTTCTGTGCAATCAATCTCAGCGACAATCTGAAGCCATGGCCGGTAATCGCGCGTCGCCTTCGTCTCGCGGCCGAGGCCGATTTCGCCATGGCGCTTTATAATCCGCGCTCCAAGTCGCGGCCGGACGGGTTCGGTCATGCCCTCGAGGTCCTGCGCGAATCCTGCGAAGCCGAACGGGTCCTGATCTTCGCGCGGGCGGTCTCTACCCCGGATGAAAGGCTCAAGGTCGTCCGCCTGGCTGATGCCCGGCCAGAGATGGCCGACATGCGGACCGTCGTGCTTGTCGGATCTTCGGCGACGCGGGTCATCGAAAGATCAGGCGGCCCCTTTGTCTATACCCCGAGATCGGCGTCGGCATGAAGCCAGTCGATCACCATCCCCACGTCATGCACCTCGGTCACGTCGGGCTTTGCCGGCCGGTCGATCATCAGGACGGGCAGCTGCAGGGACCGGGCAGCCGCGATCTTGGCGTAAGCGCCCGTTCCGCCAGAGTTTTTCGAAACGATCAGGTTGATGTCATATTTGCGCATCAAATCGCGATCGGCCTCAAGGTCGAAGGGTCCTCGCCCCAGAATGACATGACAATGCGGAAGTGGAAGTGTCGAGTTCGGAGGGTCGACCAGTCTCAGCAGATAGTAATGCTGCGGACAGACGGCAAATTCGGCAAGATGCATCCGTCCGACGGCCAGCATCACGCGCATCGGCGCACGGTCAAGCGCTGCGACGGCGGCTGGCATGTCGGGCACGTTGATCCAGTGATCGCCGTCGATGTGCTGCCATTCTGGGCGGGTCAGCCGCAGCAGGGGAATGCCAAGTGTCCCGCAAGCGGCATGGGCGTGTCGGCTCATCTGGGCCGCGAAAGGATGCGTCGCATCGATCACATGGCTGACGCGCTTGGCCCTGAGATGCGCGACCAGCCCGTCGATGCCACCAAACCCTCCGATCCGCATCGGAAGCGGTTGGGCGAGGGGGGTTTCCACCCTTCCCGCAAGAGAGACCTTGCCAGATATCCCCTCTGCCGCCAATCGACGGGCCAAGGCCGAGGCCTCGGCCGTGCCGGCAAGAATGAGGACATTCGGACGCATGGGTAGAACTCCGTGGCTGACCATTATCGGTCTGGGTGAAAATGGACCGGAAGGCCTGTCATCGGCAAGCCGGGTTGCGCTTGGAGAGGCCGAGGTGGTGATGGGACCGCCCCGCCACCTCGCTCTGCTGCCCGGGCTGAGCGCCGAGCAAATCGAATGGCCAGTGCCGTTTTCCGAGGGAATCGAAATACTGATGGTGCTGCGGGGCCGCAAGGTCGTGGTGCTGGCTTCGGGCGATCCGTTCTGCTTTGGCGCGGGGTCTGTCATTGCGCAGGGGCTTCCAGCCGATGAGTGGCGGGCGTTTCCGGCTCCGTCGACCTTTTCGCTGGCGGCGTCGCGGCTGGGCTGGCCGTTGGAGCGGACAACCTGCCTGGGGCTGCATGCCGCGCCTGTCACCCGCCTGCGCCCGCACCTGATCCCAAACCGCAGGGCGATCGTTCTGCTGCGAGACGGAAAGGCGGTCACCGAACTTGCGCGCTACATTTCCGGCGAGGGTTTTGGCGACAGTCGGCTGCACATCCTCGAAGCGCTGGATGGACCGCGTGAACGGATCACCTCGGCGCGGGCAGATGCCATGCCGAGTGTGGATTTCCTGCATCCGGTCGCCGTCGCGATCGAACCGGCCGGATCGGGCAAGGTCATTCCGCATTGCTCGGGCATAGCCGATGATTTCTTCGAAACGGACGGCCAGATGACGAAGCGCCCGATCCGTGCACTTGCGCTATCGGCATTGGCGCCACGGTCCGGGGAACTGCTTTGGGACATTGGCGGCGGGTCCGGCTCCATCGCCATCGAGTGGCTGCTTTCCGATCCGGAGACCCAGGCGATCAGCATCGAGCCGCGTGCCGACCGAGCCGGGCGGATCGCGGAGAATGCGCAAAGACTTGGCGTGGACCGGCTTCGTGTCGCGATCGGATCGGCACCCGAGGCGCTTGACGGTCTACCACGCCCGGATGCGGTTTTCATCGGCGGGGGTCTTTGCAAGCTTCTGCTCGATGACCTGCGCCAGCGGCTGGCCCCTGGAACCCGGCTTGTCGCTCATGCCGTGACATTGGAATCCGAGGCTTTTCTGGCGGAATGGCATCAGAAGCTTGGGGGGGATCTCTTGCGCGTCGAACTGGCGCATTCGGCCCCGCTTGGCACGCGGCGGGCATGGAAGGCGGCCTTTCCCGTCGTGCAGTGGCAGGTCCGGCTGTGATCGTCGCCGGTTTCGGATTTAGATCGAACGCCAGCGCCGAAAGCCTGGCAGACGCCTTTCGCCAGGCTGCGGATGGCCGTGCCGTCGCCCTTGCCGTGACGGCGGAAGACAAGGCTTCATCTGACGCATTCCGCCAATTCTGCGCGACGCTCGGCATCAGCGGCCGTGGGATAGACGCCGCAACCCTGGCCCGACAGAAGCCCGCGACGCGTTCGGCTGCCTCGATCCAGGCCCGCGGGCTGGGCAGCCTTGCCGAAGCTGCCGCGCTGGCGGCGGCCGGACCGCAAGCAAGACTGCTTGGGCCTAGGGCGGTATCCAGCGATCGAATGGCCACATGTGCCCTTGCCGAAGGAGGCGGATCATGACCGTACATTTCATCGGAGCCGGACCTGGCTCTGCCGATCTTCTGACCCTGCGCGGACGCGATCTGATCGCGGCCAGCCGGGTCTGTCTTTACGCCGGGTCGCTGGTTCCCGAAGCGGTGCTCGGGCATTGCCCGCAAGGCGCGCGGATCGTGAACACGGCCCCGATGGATCTCGACGGCATCATGGACGAGATCCGGACGGCCCATGATGCCGGGCACGACGTCGCGCGGCTGCATTCCGGTGATCTTTCGGTCTGGTCGGCCATGGGCGAACAGATCCGGCGGCTGGAGAACCTGGGCATTCCCTACAGCGTCACGCCCGGAGTTCCGTCATTCGCTGCGGCGGCGGCGGCCCTGGGTGCCGAACTGACCTTGCCCGGAATTGCCCAATCGGTCGTCCTGACCCGGACACCGGGCCGGGCCTCGTCAATGCCGGAACGGGAAAGCCTCGCCGCTTTCGGCGCCACGGGCGCGACGCTTGCCATCCATCTGTCGATCCAGAACCTGTCTCGCGTGGTCGAAGATCTAGTGCCTCATTACGGTGCCGATTGTCCCGTGGCCATCGTCTGGCGGGCAAGCTGGCCCGATCAGAGGATTGTCCGAGCTCGGCTTGAAACGATCGAAGCGGAAATCGGCCAGGGCATCGAGCGGACCGCGCTTATCTTTGTCGGGCGCGCGCTTGGCGCCTCGGATTTCTCGGAAAGCCGGCTTTACGCAGCCGATTACGATCGCCGCTATCGTCCGCAATCCTCGGAAAGCCGGTGGGCGAACTGGACCGCTGGCGATGACTGATACGGCATTTCCTCCGGGCATCATGGCTTCCGCCCCGTCTTCCGGCACCGGCAAGACGACGGTCATGCTTGGGCTTTTGCGGGCGCTGACCGAAGACGGGCTTTGTGTCCAGCCCTTCAAGTCCGGTCCGGATTATATCGACCCGGCATTTCACCGCGCGGCAAGCGGACGCGCGTCGTTCAATCTCGACAATTGGGCGATGGATCAGTCCTTGCTGGGGGCAATTTCGGAACAGGCGACCGGGGCAGACATCTGTGTCGCCGAAGGCTCCATGGGTCTTTACGACGGCGTCGCCACGCGCGGTCTTGCGGGCTATGGATCCAGTGCCGAGACAGCGCTGCGCATGGGTTGGCCTGTCGTCCTTGTCCTTGATGTGAGCGGGCAGGCCCAATCCGCCGCGGCTACCGCGCTGGGATTTGCCCGATACTCGCCGGAACTGCCCTTTGCCGGCGTGATCCTGAACCGCGTCGCCAGCCCCCGTCACGAAAGGTTGGCCCGGGTGGGGATGGAAAAGACGGGCATCCCTGTTCTTGGTGCGCTACCGCGTCGCGGTGACCTGACGTTGCCCGAACGGCATCTGGGTCTTATCCAGGCGGTTGAGCATCCCGATCTCGAAGCGGCGATCTCGGGCTATGCCGCATTCCTGCGCGAACATGTCGATCTGTCGGCGATCCGCGCGGCGGCCTCCTCTGGGCCTGCGCCCGCGCCGGGCAGGCTGCCGCCTCCGCCCGCCCAAAGGATCGCGCTGGCACAGGATGCGGCATTTTCCTTCACCTATCCGCACCTGCTCGAGGGCTGGCGGAATGCGGGTGCCGAGATCATGCCGTTTTCGCCGCTAGCCGATGACCCCCCCGATCCCGCGGCCGATCTGGTCTGGTTGCCGGGCGGCTATCCCGAGCTTTATGCCGGTCAGATCTCCTCGGCCCGGAGATACACGGAAGGCCTGCGAAAACATGCGGCAACCCGTCCAGTGCATGGCGAATGCGGCGGCTACATGGCGCTGGGAAAGGCGCTGATCGACAAGAACGGGCAGGCCCATCCCATGGCGGGGCTGCTCGGGCTTGTCACATCCTACGAAAAGCGCCGACTTCATCTTGGCTATCGCCGCGCAGTTCTTGCTGCGCGGATGCCGGGTCATCTGCCCGAAGCGGTGCTGCGGGGGCACGAATTCCACTACTCGACAATCATCGAACAGCCGGACCCGCCGCTGGCTGCGGTGACCGATGCGGACGGCAACCCGGTCCCCGAGACGGGATCACGACGCGAAAAGGTCACCGGAACATTCTTTCACATGATTTCCGCCGAGACAGCGTAGCCGGTTATTCCCGCACGGCATTTGAACTTGCCGAAAAAGGTCGCGGCTGAGATAGTCGGGCGCGACGGTGCCGCCGGACAGCGGCTGAAAAGGGAACCGGGTGAAGGACCCGGACTGCCCCCGCAACTGTGAGCGGAGAGCGCTTCGGCAGACCACTGGCCCCTTCAGGGGCTGGGAAGGGCCGGGTGGCGCGGTGACCCGCGAGTCAGGAGACCTGCCGTCGGATTCGACCTCATGCCGCAATCGCGGCGCATCGGTCGCCGGAGGGGCGATCCAGAAAAAGGACAACGGAATGCATATTGAACCTGGGATCGTGGACAGCGCAAAGATGGTCTTTGCATATGCCACCGCCGCCGGTGCCGCTGCCTATACCGCGCGGATTGCCTCGAAGGATATCGGGCTGCATGGCGCGGCGTCGCTGTTCGTTCGGAGCCTGACTGCCGGGGCGGCGACATTCGTTTTCTTCGAAGTCCTGCCGCATTTCCCGGTTGGCGTGTCCGAGGTGCATTTCATCCTGGGAACCACGCTTTTCCTGATCCTGGGTGCCGCTCCGGCGGCCCTGGGGCTTGCGCTCGGGCTGCTCGTCCAGGGCATGTTCTTCGCGCCGACCGATCTGCCGATGTATTTCGTGAACCTCACGACGCTTCTGGTCCCGCTTTTCGCGATCGAGCAATTGGCCCGACGCGTCATTCCCATGGATACGGCCTATGTCGATCTGAAATATGCCGATGTTCTGAAGCTGTCGCTGGCCTATCAGGGTGGGGTGGTCGCCTGGGTTGCCTTCTGGGCGATCTATGGCCAGGGCTTCGGCATCGAAAATCTGTCTTCGGTCGCAAGCTTCGGCGTTGCCTATATGCTGGTCGTGCTGGTCGAGCCGATTGCCGACCTGATCGCGCTTGCCGCCGCGAAGGCCATGCGCCCCACGGCGCCGAACCGTTGGGTCGCACAACGGCTTTACACGGCCTGAGCCCGACAAAACCCGTTTTCAGCCGGGCCCGCTCTGTCGGGTCCGGCCTTTCCATACATAAAGGCTCGTCATGCAGGATCTGTGGCTTGTAGGCATCGGCACGGGCAATCCCGCCCATGTCACCTTGGAGGCGGTCGAGGCACTGCGCAATGCAACTCTGATCCTGGTGCCCCGCAAGGGCGCTGGCAAGGAAGATCTCGCTGACCTGCGCCATGACATCCTGGCTCGCATCGGCGTGTCAGCGGCCGTGATCGAATTCGACATGCCTGTCCGGGATGAAAACCTGCCCTATGTCTTGCGGGTGAATCGTTGGCACGATCAGATTGCGGCGATATGGGCGCGGACAATCGCCGAAGCACGTCCGGAAGGCGGCCCGGTTGCGCTGCTTGTCTGGGGTGATCCGGGCCTTTACGACAGCACGCTGCGCATTGCATCAAGGCTCGATCCGCGCCCCCGTATTCGGGTGGTGCCCGGCATCACGGCGCTTCAGGCACTGACCGCGGCCCATGCGATTGCATTCAACACGGTGAACGGCGCGGTCACCGTCACGACTGGCCGCAGATTGCGTGACCACGGCTGGCCGATCGGGGCCGAGACGGTCATCGTCATGCTGGACGGCGAATGCAGCTTTCAACGGTTGAACCCGGCAGGGCTGCATATCTGGTGGGGTGGATTTCTGGGCATGCGACAGCAGGTGCTGGAATCCGGTCCCCTGGCCGAGGCAACGCCCCGGATCTTGAAGGCGCGTGCCGAAGCACGCGAAAGGCACGGCTGGATCATGGATACATATCTTCTGCGGCGTGACACCGTCAAAGGCTGACCCCGCCCAGCAGCGCTGCACGGATTATGCGCGCAGGCGGGGATTCATGGGCCGCCACCTTTCATATGTCTTGACAAATTCAGTGCAACGGCATGGATAACGCCGACCGCAAAAGCATTTGAAGGAGGGCGTCGTGGACAGTTTGGAAAGCTTTCTAGGACAGGTCGGAGGCATCGTCTGGGGTCCCTACATGCTGATCCCGCTGCTGCTGGGAACGGGCCTCTATCTGACCGCGCGACTTGGCGGCATCCAGATCGTGCGGCTTGGCGCCGCCCTGCGTCTGGGCCTGCTGAAGCGTCATGACGATGATGCAGAGGGCGATATCTCGCAGTTCGAGGCGCTGACCACGGCAATGGCTGCAACCGTCGGCACAGGGAATATCGTGGGCGTGGCGACAGCGATCAGCGTGGGCGGTCCGGGCGCCCTGTTCTGGATGTGGATGACCGCGCTTTTGGGCATGGCGTCGAAATATTCCGAGGCTTTTCTGGGCGTGCGCTTCCGCACGACCGACGAGGTCGGCGAAAAGAACGGTGGGCCCCAATATTATCTCGAGCGTGGCATTCCGAACGCCTTCGGAAAGTTCCTTGCATTGTCCTTTGCGATCTTCGCGGTCTGTGCCTGCTTCGGCATCGGCAACATGACACAGGGCAACTCGATCGCCTCGAACCTTGAGCGGAGCTTCGCGCTGCCCACCTGGATGACCGGGCTGGCGCTTGCGGCACTGACGCTGGTCGTTCTCGTCGGGGGCATCAAGACGATCGGCAAGGTCACCGCCGGTCTCGTTCCGGCGATGATCCTGTTCTATGTGCTGGGTGCGCTCTATATCCTGCTCGTCAATATCGGATCGGTCCCGGCCGCCATTGGCCAGATCTTCGGCTCGGCCTTCAGCGGCAGTTCGGCCGTCGGCGGCTTTCTTGGCTCGACCATCATGATCGCGGTGCAATACGGCGTCGCGCGCGGCATCTTCTCGAACGAATCCGGCATGGGCTCTGCCGCGATCGCCGCCGCTTCGGCCCAGACCACGCATCCGGTCCGTCAGGGCCTGGTCTCGATGACCCAGACCTTCATTGATACGATCATCGTCGTGACCTGCACCGGCCTTGTCATCATCACGACAGGCGTCTGGCAAGAGGTCGATCCGCAGACCGGGCAGCAGATCTCGGCGGCGATCATGACTGGCCAGGCCTTCAGCCACGGTCTTCCGGGCTCGTGGGGACACTGGATCGTCACCATCGGCCTTGTGCTTTTTGCCTATTCGACAATCCTTGGCTGGGCGTATTACGGCGAGCGCAACATCGAACGCCTGCTTGGTCATGGCGCGGTGATGCCGTTCCGGGTGCTCTTCTCGATCGTGGTGTTTCTGGGCTGCACCGTGCAATTGGGCGTGGTCTGGAATTTCTCGGACGTGATGAACGGTCTCATGGCTATTCCGAACCTGATCGGCCTGCTGATCCTCTCGGGGCTGATCGCGCGCGAAACGCGGCATTATCTGAAGCACGATCCGCGACTGGAGGCGAGCAGGGCCGAAATCGAGGCCTTCATGGCGGGCGATCCCGGCTGGGAGGAATGGAAGATCAGCGAGCGGCAGCGCTGAGATTTCGGCGCGTTCGACTGAACGGTTTCATCATCGGAATGGCCCGGCACTTGCCGGGCCATCGCCGTTTCATGGATATCGGCAATGATGCCGATTGCCGGAAATGACGAGACGTTCTGGCCGAAAAAGCCTGCCTGATGCGCAAGCATGGTCCGAATGCTCTGGCATTTTCCGCGCCGCTTACCCATTAGCTTCTCGACAAGACAAATTCCGAGAGACGTGATGGGCTATTTTCCTGACTGGCGCCCCGCATCGGGCGCCACGGTTCTGCCAGACGAAAAGCTTCCGATGGCCGCCGCAGTGCCGATGAGCCTGCAGCACCTGTTGGCGATGTCCGGCTCGACCATCCTCGCTCCGCTGATCATGGGGTTCGACCCCAACGTCGCGGTCTTCTTTTCGGGGATCGGCACGCTGCTGTTCTTCTTCATTACCGGTGGACGGGTCCCGAGCTATCTGGGTTCATCTTTTGCCTTCATCGCGGTGATCATGGCGGCAACCGGCTTTGCGGGCGGCGGTCCGAACCCGAATATTCCGGTGGCCCTTGGCGGGATCATCGCCGCGGGTCTGATCTATGCTCTGATCGGGCTCGTCGTCATGGCAATCGGCTCGGGCTGGGTCGAGAAACTGATGCCTCCGGCCGTCACGGGGGCCATAGGGATGGCCATCGGCCTCAACCTTGCTCCCGTTGCGGTAAAGCAACTGGCCGGCACCGCGACACATCTCACGATCGCCTTGCTGACCGTGCTTTGCATGGCGCTCGTCTCGGTCTATGGACGTCAGGGAACCCGCCGCATCGCGGTGCTGATTGCACTGATCTTCGGCTACGCCCTGGTCCTCGTTTTCGGGAACCTTCTGCAGTTCGTTCCGGGCATTGATTTCTCGGCGGTGGCCGCAGCGCCTTGGTTCGGCATGCCCCATTTCGTCGCGCCGCGCTTCGAATGGGGGGCGATCGGCCTCATCGCCCCTGTCGCGATCGTCCTCGTGGCCGAGAACCTTGGCCATATCAAGGCGCTTGGTTCGATTACCGGCCAGAACATGGACCGCTATATCGGCCGAGGCTTCCTGGGCGACGGTCTTGCCACGATGCTGGCAGGCGCAGGCGGCGGGACGGGCGTCACCACCTATGCAGAGAATATTGGCGTCATGGCGATGACCAAGGTCTATTCGACGCTGATCTTCCCCATCGCCGCCGCAATCGCGATCCTGCTGGGGCTTTCGCCGAAGTTCGGAGCCATCCTGCAGACGATCCCCGCACCGGTTCTGGCAGGTCTGGCGGTTGCTGTCTTTGGACTTATCGCATCGGCCATGGCGCGGATCTGGGTCGACAACAAGGTTGATTTCTCGGACCCCCGCAACCTCTTCACCGTCGGGGTCGCCCTGATCTTCGGTGCCGGGGACTTCACAATCAATATCGGCGGCTTTGCCTTGGGTGGCATCGGCACGTCGACCCTTGCCGCTCTGGTCCTGTACCAACTGCTGGGGATGGTGCGAAGGTAAGCCTGGCTCTCATGCGGCCGTCATGGCCCGTCGCCGAAAGGCGCGGGCCATTTTCATTTCCGGATGACGAAATCCGCTCGGCAAGCGGAGGACCCACGCGGAAAAGCTGATCACAAAGGTTGGAAGAGCGATCGAAGACCTGGTCTTTGCCTGGCACGGGAAACATGCAAATTAGACATATATGCTGCCAGTTGGCTGGATAAGTTCAGCCAACACATATTCGCGAACATTGGCCTTTCCGGCTCGTGCGCGTGCTGCTATGGTTGTTTCGTTACTGAAGCTTTCGACCAATACCCATTTGCCGTGCCAAGGGGGTAGACTTGTCAGACGCTCACGACAGAACTCAGGTAAATCATTTCTCTCGCGGACAGCGGATACGGGAGTTGGCCGTGTTCTTGCTGCTGGCATTTGCGATCTGGCCGATCATTTCGGTCGCTTTCGTCGGGGGCTATGGGTTCCTGATCTGGATCTACCAAATCTTCGCAGGACCACCAGGCCCACCATCGGTCGGGCACTGATCCGGATATGCCAGCCGCCGCCAGCATATCCCGCCGACAGCTTCTGAAGGGCAGGGCGCAGCCGAAGCCCTTCGAGCCAAGGCCGCCCGGGGTCGATCCGATTTCGGTCGCGTCCTGCACGGGCTGTGGCGAGTGCCTTGAGGTTTGTCCCGAGCGAATTCTTGCATTGCGGGATCTGCGGGTCGTTCTGCTGCCCGAGATGGGCGAGTGCATTTTCTGCGGCAAATGCGCCGAGGTCTGTCCCGAGCCGGTCTTTTCCGAATCTCGCCTCATGGCGCATCTGGTGGACATCTCGGGCGATTGTCTCGCCAGGGCGGGGATTACCTGCATGACCTGCCGCGATGCCTGTCCCGAAGCGGCAATCTCGATGCGACCGCGGATAGGCGGTCCATTTCTGCCGGTTCTTGATCCGGAGCTTTGCAACGGCTGCGGTGCCTGCGTGGCGCCCTGTCCCAGCCAGGCGATAACCGCGATTCCAAGGGAGTATTCGGATGAAGGATGACGTCTGGCATGTGTCCTCGGCGGTTGTCAGCGTGATGCCGGGCGCCATGGAAGCCGTGCTTGCGGAAATCGGTCAGCACCAGAATGTCGAGGTGCATGGTCGCGACGAACGCAGGGTGGTCGTCACCATTGAAGGTCGCAGCAGCGGCGAACTTGGCGAAAAGCTTACTCAAATCAACCTGATCAACGGAGTTCTCGGCGCCAATATGGTGTTCGAACATGCCGAGAAGCTGGAGTAGAGAAGATGAGTCTTGATCTGACCAGACGGAACTTGCTGAAGGCACATGCTGCTGCACTTGCCGCTTCTGCGGCCGGACTTCCGGCCTCGGTTCTGGCGCAACCCGTGCCGGGGGGCGTCGAGGCTTTGCAGATCAAATGGTCGAAGGCGCCATGCCGGTTCTGCGGGACCGGTTGCGGGGTCATGGTCGGGGTCAAGGATGGCAAGGTCGTCGCCACCCATGGCGACATGCTGGCCGAGGTGAACCGGGGACTGAACTGCGTCAAGGGCTATTTCCTTTCTAAGATCATGTATGGCGAGGACCGCCTCACCACACCTCTGATGCGCAAGTCCGGCGGCGTTTTCGACAAGGATGGCGAATTCGAACCGGTCACTTGGGACGAGGCCTTCGACACCATGGCCGCGAAGGTGAAGGAAGTGCTCAAGGAAAAGGGGCCCGAAGGCGTCGGGATGTTCGGTTCAGGGCAATGGACCGTGCTCGAGGGCTACGCCGCAACCAAGCTGATGCGCGCTGGCTTCCGTTCGAACAATCTCGACCCGAATGCCCGGCACTGCATGGCCTCGGCCGCCGTGGCCTTCATGCGGACCTTCGGCATCGACGAACCGATGGGCTGCTATGACGATTTCGAGCATGCCGATGCTTTCGTGCTCTGGGGTTCGAACATGGCCGAGATGCACCCGATCCTGTGGACGCGCCTTGCGGATCGCCGCCTCGGCACGCCGGGGGTGAAATGCGCGGTGCTGTCGACCTTCACCCATCGCTCGATGGATCTCGCGGATATCCCGATCGTCTTCAAGCCGGGAACCGATCTCGCGATCCTGAACTACATCGCGAATTACATCATCGAGAAGGGCGCTGTGAACCAGGACTTCGTCGACAATTACACCACCTTCGTGAAGGGCACGACCGATATCGGCTACGGGCTGCGCCCCGAGCACCCGCTTGAGCAGAAGGCGACCGGAGTCGCCACCGCGGACAAGATGGAGCCCGCAGATTTCGAGGCCTACAAAACGCTCGTCTCGGAATACACGCTGGACTACACCAGCAAGCTGACCGGGGTCGAACCGGGCTTCCTCGAAGAGCTGGCCGCGCTCTATGCCGATCCCAACAAGAAGGTCATGTCACTTTGGACCATGGGCTTCAACCAGCATGTCCGCGGGGTCTGGGCGAACCAGCTGCTTTACAACATCCACCTTCTGACCGGGAAGATTTCCGAGCCGGGCAACTCGCCCTTCTCGCTGACCGGCCAGCCCTCGGCCTGCGGCACGGCGCGCGAGGTCGGCACATTCGCCCACCGCCTGCCGGCCGACTTGGTGGTCACGAATCCCGAACATATCAAGCATGCCGAAGAACTGTGGAAGCTGCCGCATGGGCTTCTGAACACCAAGCCCGGCTTCCATGCCGTGCTGCAGGACCGGATGTTGCATGACGGCGTGCTGAACTTCTACTGGATCCAGGTGAACAACAACCTGCAGGCCAGCGCGAACAGCTCGGGCGAAGCCTATCCCGGCTATCGCAATCCCGACAACCTGATCGTGGTATCAGATGCCTATCCGACGGTCACGGCGATGGCCGCCGACATCATCCTGCCCGCTGCCATGTGGGTCGAGAAAGAGGGCGTCTATGGCAATGCCGAGCGGCGCACCCAGGCCTGGCACCAGCTTGTCGACGCGCCCGGCGATGCGAAATCGGACATGTGGCAGATGGTCGAATTCTCGAAGCGCTTCACCACGGACGAAGTCTGGCCCGCCGAGATCTTGGAGGCTAATCCCGAATACAAGGGCAAGACGATCTACGAGGTCTGCTTTGCCAACGGTCAGGTGGACAAGTTTCCACTGACCGAGATCCGCGAGGATTACGCCAACCCCGAGGCGCAGGATTTCGGCTTCTACATCCAGAAGGGCCTGTTCGAGGAATATGCCAGCTTTGGCCGCGGCCATGGCCATGATCTGGCCCCCTATGACACCTACCAGAGCGATGAGGTCCGGGGCCTGCGCTGGCCGGTCGTCGACGGTGAGGAAACGCTGTGGCGCTTCCGCGAAGGGCTCGATCCCTATGTCGAGGCCGGAAAGGGCGTGCAGTTCTACGGCAACGCGGATGGCCGCGCAAAGATCATCGCCGTGCCCTACGAGCCGCCAGCCGAAAGCCCGGATGAGGAATTCGATTTCTGGCTGGTGACGGGCAGGGTGCTCGAACATTGGCATTCCGGCTCGATGACCATGCGGGTGCCGGAACTCTACAAGGCATTCCCGGGGGCAAAGGTCTTCATGAATGCGACCGACGCACGCGAGCGCGGTTTCAATCAGGGCATGGAGGTAAGGGTCATCTCGCGGCGCGGAGAAATCCGTTCTCGCGTCGAAATCCGCGGCCGCAACCGGATGCCCAAGGGCGTGATTTTCGTGCCCTGGTTCGATGCAAGCCAGCTGATCAACAAGGTCACGCTGGATGCCACGGACCCGATCTCGAAACAGACCGACTTCAAGAAATGCGCCGTTAAGATCGAGGCCGTATGATGAAACCGCTTCGGACCATCCTTGCGATTGCTCTGTGCTGCGTAGCCTCCATCGCCGCAGCCCAAGGGATTTCAGAAGAGCCCCCAGAACTGACCGGCCCCAAACCGGATCCGATGGAGTCGATCTCGGCCGCCCCGCTCGAGCGATATGTCACTGATGACGTGCGTCAGATGCGGGCCTATCCCGAGCAGCCACCGATCATCCCGCATTCGATCGAAGGCTATCAGCTTTCGGTCAATGCAAACAGGTGCCTCAGCTGCCATAAACGCGAGAATTCGCTTGGAACAGGTGCGCCGATGATCTCGATCACGCATTACATGACGCGAGAGGGACAGATGTTGGCCGATGTCTCTCCGAGGCGATATTTCTGCACGCAATGCCATGTGCCCCAGGCGGATACAGAGGCGCTGGTGGAGAACACCTTCACCGACATGGCCGAGATGGGTGCGCAAAGCGCGGGGGATCAGTGACATGCACTGGATCCTCAAGCCATTCAAATGGTTCTGGCGCATCCTCTGGACGCCGGCAGGCACTTTGGGCCTGGGTTTCCTGACGCTAGGCGGCTTTGTCGGCGGCGTGCTCTTCTGGGGCGCCTTCAATACCGCGCTGGAAAAGACCAATACCGAAGCCTTCTGCACCTCCTGCCACGAGATGCGCGACAATGTTTATGAAGAACTGGCGCACACGGTGCATTTCTCGAACCGTTCGGGGGTGCGTGCGTCCTGTCCGGATTGCCATGTGCCGCATGAATGGAGCCACAAGATCGCCCGCAAGATGCAGGCCTCGAAAGAGGTCTGGGGCAAGATCTTCGGGACGATCGACACCCGCCAGAAGTTTCTCGAGAAGCGGATCGAACTTGCCCAGCACGAATGGGCCCGCCTGAAGTCGAATGACAGCCTTGAATGTCGCAACTGCCACTCATCCGTGGCGATGGATTTGTCGAAACAGGCGCCACGGGCGGCAAGGATCCATAGCGAATACCTCCTCACCGGAGAGCGCACCTGCATTGACTGCCACAAGGGCATCGCCCATGAACTGCCTGACATGAGCGGGATTGCACCGGGATGGACCGTGCCCAAGGAACTTGAGGGCACCAGCCCCGTATCAGATCGCGAGGAAATTCAAGGCTATCTGATACAGAATTCGCACGAGGGGTAAACGAGGGAATTCCCTTCATCACAACAAGCGACCTCAGTGTCTCAGAAATTGCATGGCACTCGACCCGGATGCGCCCCTGCAAAGACGCGAGGGCAGGGTCAAGCGGTTCGAACCAAGCGTGCTGGCAGAAGACACAGGCCGATCTGCCTTCCGGCTCGCCTTTTGACGCGGCATGCTGACGGGTAAACCCTTGTGTTGGCGTTCGCCTGGTCAACAGGTTGCGATGACGGCCATCTAGAGATGTTGCGTGGGCGGGGTGGTTGTGGTTTGGCGCGTGCCGTCCCGGGCCGCTCTCTCTGGGCAATGCCGTGGGACGGGGCCCGGCGGGTCGGGACAGGTCGCGACCTTGCGGGTCGCGTCGTCATTTCTCGGGATGCGTGACAGCGAGTGCCTCTCCCTGCGGCGCGCTTGTCGAGCCAGCTTTGCCGCCCCGGCGACCGCATTCCGGTCGGCGTATGACGGGTGCCTTGCTCCTCGACCGGCCCGATCTCGGACGCAGTCGCTTCCTGTTGGGGCCATGATATAGGCCAGTGGCTCGCTCGACCGCTTGTGCTTGGCGATGGTGGCATGCTCGTCGACTTCCAGATGTATTTCCGGCGCTCGCAATGCCCCGGAAGGCTGCGGCCGACCTGGCGCTGGTCGCGATGGACGCGCCCGCCCGGATGCGACGTGGGTTGCGATGCGTGCCTGTCGCGGCGATGTCCGCGGCCGAGGATATGGGCCTGGGACAGTACGGCGGGCATGCGCAGGCCAAGGGCAGGCCGTGGCGGTGCACCGGCTCATCCGGCCTCGACCTCTTCGAGAACCGACATTCCTTTCAGATCACGCTCGCTCATCATCCCTCATCCCATGCCCGTTTTCCGATTTCGGCCCAACTGCTTCAATCGGGAAACCGTGACATTCCTGAATGGGAAATGTGAGACATTCTGGCGTTGCGGCTTTGGGCTCCATTCCTGATCCGCCAGTCTCGCGGGGCAGGGCTCATCACGGTGTCTCCAGTCTGGAAAGCTCATCTCGGAAAGCCTCAGCCGATATCCGGCAGCCGAGGCATTTGCGGGGCGTTGAATTGAGTCGCTGGCCAATCGACCTCAGTGATCGATTTGTCAGGGCCGCCGGTTCGATCGAGCGGGGCAGGTGCTTTCGGAGCCTTCGGTTGGTATTCTCGACCGTTCCTTTCTGCCACGGCGCTTGCGGGTCGCAGAACCAGCTTGCGGCTCCGATCCCATCTTGCAGTCGCCAGGCGGAAAACCCGGTGCCACGGTCAAAGGTAATCGATTGGCGGGCCTCGGCGGGCAGAGGGGCCAGACCTGCGATCAGGGCTTCCATCATGGGCTCGGAGTGGCGGTCTTCATTGCGCATGACGACCGTGTAGCGGCTGACCCGTTCGACCAGAAAGGCGACATTCACCTTGCCGCTTTCCTTGCGGAGCATCATCAACAAGCCGCATGCGTCCCGCGATGCGCTCGGGCGACCAACCGGACTTGAGCGCGTCTTCGACCTTCAATTCAGGATCGATGACGCGCTTTCGGTGCCGCGCGCGACGCCGTTCGTACATGGTCTCGCATTCACGGCAAAGTCGCCGCTAAACTGCGGAAGTTCGCTATCCAGGAACATATTTCGCTTCACTTCCCGGGAGATCGTCGATGGCGCTCGGGCCAGTCGCTCGGCGATTTCCGGCACCGGCATTTGGCTTCCCGCCATTTGGCAATGTTGCGGGGCTCTTCCAAACTCAAATGCGGATAGTGGCGAGGCATTCATCAATCTCAGTGCAAAGGGCTGTAATCATACAGATTTTGCACTTCTTTTGTGAATCCACCGGCTTCACAAAGGAATCCGGATAATCTGTATTATGTCTCCATATCTCCGACTGGATGGTGTTCTGGTCTGTCTTTCATTTAGAATGACTCGTCCGGATCCCGGATTTTCTCGAAAGGAATGGCATGCCGGTCAGTTCGACAACCTGTGAGTTTGGTGCCCGCGCGCCTGATTTCCTGCTTGCGGATACGTCGGGGCGTCTGTTCCGCTACGCCGACATTGCCGGTCCGCGAGGCAGTCTTGTGATGTTCATCTGCAATCACTGTCCCTATGTGCAGTCGATCGTCGATCGGATCCAGCGCGACGCGGCTGCGCTGCAGAAGATTGGTATCGGCGTGGTTGCCATCTCGTCGAATGACGTGGAAACTTATCCACAGGACGGACCCGAAAAGATGCGGATCCTTGCTGAGCACCATGGCTTCACATTCCCATATCTTTACGATCCGACACAGGAAGTCGCCCGAGCCTATGACGCGCAATGCACCCCGGATTTCTTTGGATACAACGCCCGATCCGAGTTGCAATATCGCGGACGTCTCGACAGTTCGGGAAAGAAGCCAGCCGAACCCGACGTGCGTCGGGAGTTGTTCGAAGCGATGGCGCTTATCGCGCAAACCGGTCAAGGTCCGCGCGAGCAGGTTCCATCCATGGGCTGTTCGATCAAGTGGAGAAGTGAATGAATACCTGTCTCGCGCCATGCCCCCTGGTTTTCGATCTGGACGGGACTCTGCTCGACAGTGCCCCCGACATTCATGCGACCGTCAATGCCGTACTTCGGACACAGGACGTGCCGCCGCTGAGCCTGGACCGGGTGCGCAGCTTTGTCGGTGGCGGCGTCGACATCCTCTGGCGCAAGATCATCTTGGCGACGGCCTTGCCCCCCGAGGCGCAGGGTGATCTCGTCGCATCCTTCATGGCACGCTATCACCATGCAACGGCGTTGACCCGACTTTATCCCAATGTGCTGGAGAGTTTGGGCGTGCTTGCTGATCGCGGCCATCCGCTTGGTATCTGCACCAACAAGCCGCTTGGCCCCGCGCGAGCCGTGCTCGAACATTTCGGCCTGATTTCGCTGTTCGGGGTCGTCATCGGCGGGGATTCTCTGCCACAGAAAAAGCCCGATCCAGCGCCTTTGCATGCAAGCCTTGCGGCACTCGGATCGGACCCCGCTCATCCGCGCGGGATCTATGTCGGTGACAGCGAATTCGACGCCGAATGCGCCGCGAATGCGGGATTGCCCTTTCTGATCTTCAGCCGGGGATATCGCAATACAGCAATCAGCGACCTCTATCACTCGGCAGAATTCGATAACTTCGCGCATCTTCCCGGCCTGGTCGAACAGCATGCCGAATTGGCGCGGGCGTGACTGCCGTGTGACTTGACAGCGACGGCAAAGCCGTCGATCGGTCGCGCATCTCAAAGAAACAGCGACGCAATCCAAGGAGTAGCTAATGGACCTGCGCAGCCTCACGCCCGAACTCTCGGTTTCCTCTCAGATCCGTCCCGAAGAACTGACCGCGCTCGCGGCCGAAGGCTTTCGTGTGGTGATCAACAATCGCCCCGATGCAGAAGTTGGCCCTGACGAGAATGGCGAGACGATGCGCGCCGCTGCCGAAGCTCTGGGAATGGAATATCGCGCGATCCCATTTGTGCCGGGCCAGGTCACGCCTGACATGGTCGAGGCTCAGGCCGAAGCGCTCGCCCTGCCCGGCCGCAAGATCGCTTACTGCCGTTCGGGCAACCGTTCGACCGTGCTCTGGGCGCTCAGCCGTGCCGGTGAAGAGCCGACGGCCGAATTGCTCGAAACTGCGGCGAAAGCGGGCTACGATCTGAGCGGTGTCCGTCCGCTGATCGAGTCGATCGCCACACACGGCCGCTGATCGGCGCGCGAACGCGATTGACGCTGGCCTTTCGGCCCCCCTTGGGTTACGGGGGCCGCAACTTCATTCAAAGGCCAGATCTCATGGACATCCGCAATATTGCGATCATCGCCCACGTTGACCACGGCAAGACGACTCTGGTCGACCAGCTGCTGAAACAATCGGGCTCGTTCCGCGAAAACCAGGCCGTCGCGGAACGCGCGATGGACAGCAATGACATCGAGCGCGAACGCGGCATCACCATCCTTGCCAAGGCCACATCGGTCGAATGGAAAGGCACCCGCATCAATATCGTCGACACGCCCGGTCACGCCGACTTCGGCGGGGAGGTCGAACGCATCCTGTCGATGGTCGACGGTGTCTGCCTGCTGGTGGACGCGGCCGAAGGCCCGATGCCGCAGACGAAGTTCGTGACGTCGAAGGCACTCGCGCTTGGCCTGAAGCCGATTGTCGTGCTCAACAAGGTCGACAAGCCGGCCGCCGATCCCGACAAGGCTCTGGACGAAGTTTTCGACCTGTTCGCCAATCTTGGTGCAAATGACCAACAGCTTGATTTCCCCCACCTTTATGCCTCCGGCATTGGTGGTTGGGCAGACGAAACCCTTGAAGGTGATCGCAAGGACATGTCGGCGCTGTTCGATCTGGTCCTGCGCCATGTCGAGCCTCCGAAGCAAGTGGCGCGTCAGGATGAGCCCTTCCAGATGCTTGCCACCACGCTCGGCGCGGATAACTTCCTTGGCCGTCTGCTGACGGGCCGCGTCGAAGCGGGCCGTGCCAAGGCTGGAGACACCGTCAAGGCGCTGTCGCGTGATGGCCAGCGGGTCGAACAATTCCGCATCTCGAAAGTGCTCGCATTTCGCGGTCTCACGCAGCAACCCATCGACGAAGCGGTGGCCGGCGATATCGTGACTCTGGCCGGCATGGCCAAGGCAACCGTGGCAGATACGGTTTGCGCACCCGACATCGAAACCGCCCTGCCCGCCCAGCCAATTGATCCACCGACGATCAGCGTGACGTTCGGCATCAACGACAGCCCGCTGGCCGGTCGCGACGGCAACAAGGTCCAATCGCGCGTCATCCGTGAACGCCTGATGAAGGAAGCCGAAACCAACGTCGCGATCAAGGTCGAAGACACACCCGGTGGCGACGCGTTCGTCGTTTCGGGCCGTGGCGAACTTCAGATGGGCGTTCTGATCGAAAACATGCGTCGTGAAGGCTTCGAGCTGTCGATTTCGCGCCCGCGCGTGATCTACCAGGATATCGACGGCCTCCGCCACGAGCCGATCGAAGAAGCGATCATCGATGTCGATGACGAATATACCGGTGCCGTCGTCGAGAAACTGACCGGCAACCGCAAGGGCGATCTGGTCGAGATGAAGCCCGCCGGTCACGGCAAGACCCGCATCGTCGCCCATGTCCCCTCGCGCGGCCTGATCGGCTACCAGGGCGAATTCATGACCGACACGCGCGGCAACGGTGTGCTGAACCGCATCTTCCACTCGTGGGCTCCTTACAAGGGCCCGATCCAGGGTCGCCGCCAGGGCGTTCTGATCTCGATGGAAGACGGTGTCTCGGTCGCCTATGCGCTGTGGAACCTTGAAGAGCGCGGCAAGATGTTCATTGGCGCGCAGGAGCAGGTCTATCAGGGCATGATCATCGGCGAGCATTCGCGCGACAACGATCTGGAAGTGAACCCGCTCAAGGGCAAGAAACTGACCAACGTCCGCGCGTCGGGCACGGATGAAGCCGTCCGCTTGACGCCGCCGGTCCGCATGTCGCTGGAAGAGGCCATCGCCTATATCGACGACGATGAGCTGGTCGAGGTCACGCCCAAGAACATTCGCCTGCGCAAACGCTATCTCGATCCGCACGAGCGCAAGCGGCAAGCTCGCGCCGAAGCCTGAGAACCGCGCCGTCACATCAAGAAACACGGTTCCGCCACGGCGGAACTGTGGTAAAATTCGTGTCGTGAAATCAGAGGCGTGCCATGCCGGAGCGGGGCAACATCTACCAGAAGTTGATCCTGGCCGCACAGGCCACATTGGACGCCACCGGCGCCCTTCCCGACTCGCTTGAGGATCTTGCAGAACTTTCCGATTTGGATGTCGAGACGGTCAGCCAAGTCTTCACATCCGTCGATGAGCTCCGCGACGGTCTCATCTACCAGGGTGTCGCCCTGCTGAACGACGAGCTGCGGCGCGGGGTTATCGAATCCGGATCGGACAGTCCGGAAAGGCAGCTTCGCAGCCTTGGTCGCAGCTATGCCCTGTGGGCCGAAGCGAATCCCGGACTTTTTCGTCTTATCGTCGAAGGTTTGAACCAACCGATCGATGAAGACAGCACGCTTTGTCGCTTCACCATGGCCATGCGCGACCTGTTCGAACGCAAGCTGCATGAAATGCGCGATCGCGGCCTGCTTCCCCGAGAAACCGATATCGCTCCGATCATGATGGTGATCCACTGTATCGTGCGGGGGGCGAATGCGATCTTCCTGACTCGCGCGTTCGATCCCTGGACCGTGAACGACCCTCGGCCGACCTCGCAAATCGTATGCGAAATGTTCGACTTCTTTCTCGACAATCTATTGGCGATAAAGCCCGTCGAGCCGGCCTGAAGCAAGCCCGGGTGATTCCCCGGATCTCCTGTGACGAACATGCGTTTCCGCGCTCCGGGTTGGCAAGGAGACGGCCGGACGGACTCCCTTATGGCAAGCGCCGGCGGCGACCCAAGGCCAGGTCACCGCGATTCCCGTGATTTCGCCAACTCGACAGTATCGTCAGATCTGACGCTCTGGAAGATTGACGACGAGCCCGTCGAGTTCTTCGGTGACCTTGAGCTGGCAGGTCAGGCGCGACCTTTCGGGATCGGGCTGATATGCGAAATCAAGCATATCTTCCTCCATCGGGTCCTTTGCCGGCAGGCGGTCGACCCATTCCTGGGCGACATAGACATGACATGTCGAACAGGCGCAGGCGCCGCCGCAATCGGCGTCGATTCCAGGAACGCCGTTATCCCTTGCACCTTCCATGACGGTCATGCCGGGTTTGACGTCGATTTCGTGGACGGTGCCGTTGTGCTCGATGTAAGTGATCTTGGCCATGGGTGCCTTCCTTGCGATTTTCTTCGCAGATAGGCCATTGCGGCGGGGGAGGAAAGCCCCGCGACCCTCAGAGCTTTCGTTCGGCCCTCATCGCCTGGAAGTTTGACATCAGGATGATCGCCGCACCCAGAAATACCCAGAAATCGACGGTTTCGCGATAAATCAGATAACCGACGATTGCCGCCAGAGGGACGCGCAGAAAATCGACCGGCATGACGATGGATGCGTCGAGCCTCTTCAGCGCCTGCGCCATGCAGAAATGTGCGCTGAGAGCCCCTGCCCCCGCGACCACCATCCATGGGATGTCGCCTGCGGATACCGGGCGCCAGTCGGTCAGCGCGGCGGCGAGCCCGAGCGGAAGCTGGATCAGGATCATCCAGGCGACGATCACCCCAGGCGAACAGTCGCGCGTCAGCCGCTTGACCAGAACAAGCGACAGCCCGTAGCCCATGGCGGCCAGAAGGACCAATCCCGATGCCGGATCGACGATGCCCAGCCCCGGCCGCACGATGACCAGCACACCGATGAACCCGCCCAGATTGGCCAGCATCCGGACTCTGGTCAGCTTCTCGCCAAGAAGCGCCCACGCAAAAAAGGCAACCCAGATGGGCATCGTGAACTCAAGCGCGAAGACAGAGGCCAAAGGCAGGAAGACGACACCGATGGTCCAGAAATACTGCGCGGTGAAATGGACGAAGTTGCGCGCGAGATGGGTACTGAACCGGCGCAGCTGACGGAGTTCCGGCCAAAGCCTCGGAAGGAAAACCGATATGATGCACAACCCGACCAAGGCGCGGAAAAAGAGCACCTGGCGGATTGAAAGCTCGGCGGCGAGTTCGCGCGACCCCACGGACATGGCGATAAAGGACGCCATGCTGAGCGCCATCCATCCAAGACCCAGCCAGAACTCGCGATGACGGGCCCTCTCTGCAAGATCGGGGTTCTCGGTCATGTCCACCTCTGCCGAAAATTTCGGCGGACCATCGGCCAAAGGCGGCTCATGTGCAATAGCAGAAGGCAGATCGACCTGCCTTCCCTGATCGCCTCATGCCCGGCGAAGCGCGATCACCGCATTCAGCCCGCCAAAGGCAAAGGCGTTCGAAAGAACCGCATTCACCTTCGCCTCGCGCGCCTCGTTCGGAACGACGTTCAGCGCGCATTCCGGATCTGGCTCTTCATAGCCAATCGTCGGCGCGATGATCCCATCCCGAAGCGCCATGATGCATGCAAGAAGCTCGACCGCCCCCGTCCCGCCGATCAGGTGGCCGTGCATCGACTTGGTCGACGACATCATCAACTGGTCCGCATGTTGGCCGAAAGCATGAGCGACGGCTGCACATTCCGTCTTGTCGTTCGCCGCCGTTCCTGTTCCGTGGGCGTTGATGTAGCCGATATCCTCGGGTCGCAATTGTGCATCCTGCATGGCGCCGGTGATCGCGCGTTCTGCCCCGATGGCCGAGGGCATGACGATATCCTGCGCGTCGGCAGACATGGAAAAACCCACCACCTCGGCCAGAATGTCTGCGCCTCGGGCGATGGCATGTTCCCAATCCTCAAAAACGAAGACCCCGGCGCCCTCACCCTGGACCATACCGTTGCGCGTGGCAGAGAAAGGCCGGCAGGCGTCCTTCGACATGACCCGCAAGCCCTCCCAGGCCTTGACGCCGCCGAAGCACAGCATCGCCTCGGACCCGCCTGTAAGCATGACGGTGGCCGCCCCGGACCTCACCATGTTGAATGCCATGCCCATGGCGTGGTTCGAACTGGCGCAGGCTGTCGCGACGGTGAAGCTTGGCCCCATCAGCCCGTATTCAAGGCTCAGATGCGAGGCGGCCGCATTGTTCATGAGCTTTGGCACGACAAACGGATGGACGCGGTTCTTCCCCTCTTCGTAGACCGTGCGGTAGTTCTCATCCCAGGTATTCATTCCGCCCGCGGCGGTGCCAAGGACGACGCCCGCGCGCAATCCCAGTTCCCCCTCGAAGATCAGCCCTGACTGGTCGACGGCCTCGCGCGCGGCAAGCAGGGTGAATTGGGTGAACTTGTCGTAAAGGACGATCTGCTGGCGATTGAAGTAAACCTCGGGGTCCCAGTGCCGGACCTGCCCCCCGATCTTGATCGCCAGACGGTCGACATCCCGAAAATCCAGTGGCCCTATCCCGCAGCGGCCCTCGCGCATGGCTTCAAGGGTGGATGGGACATCGCGGCCCAGGGCATTGATCGTGCCCATGCCGGTGATCGCCACGCGTCGCATGCCATTGGCATGCCGCCCCATGATGACGCGGCCAAGCATGGTCCGGGCACGCGTCGTCGCAGACTTGACCTTGCCCTTGACCTTTTCGGTCTTGCGGCCTGATTTCTCGGGCTTGTCGCCCTTGCTCTTCTTGGCGTTCATGCCTTTTCAGCGACCAGCTTCTCGACTGCAGAAATGATCGAACCAAGGGTCGAGATATCGAAATCGGACTTCTCGGGCTCGTTCGCATTGAAGGGCACTGAGATGTCGAACTCTTCCTCAAGGGCAAAGATCGACTCGACGAGGCCCATGCTGTCGATACCGATTTCCTGCGGCGACATTTCCGGCCTCAACTCGGCAGGGTCCAGCATCGCCTGTTCGGCAATGATCTGGATGATACGATCACGGATATCAGTCATCTCGGTCTCCATTCAGCCCTTATCTTCTGAGCGAGCGTCCTGTTCGGACGCTTCACCCGGGCGCTTTTCCATCAGCTTCTTAACAGTTTCACGAAGCTCTGCCACCTGCGCGTAGAGTCGTGGCAATCTGCGGATGTTCTTTTGCGCCTCGACATGGGTTTCCATCTTCACTGCGGGGCTTCCCAGCAGGACACGACCGGCTGGTGCGTTCGTGAAGATCTTGGTCGAACCGCCGGCGATGACATCGTCTCCGACAAAGATATTGTCGGAAACGCCAACCTGGCCGCCCAGCACGACCCGATTGCCGATCCGGGTCGAGCCCGCGACGCCGACCTGACCGCAAAGCATGCAATCTTCGCCCACGATGCAATTGTGTCCGATCTGCACGAGGTTGTCGATCTTGGTGCCGCGCCCGACGCGCGTCGCGCGTATCGTCCCGCGGTCGATCGTCGCATTCGCCCCCAGTTCGACATCGTCCCCGATCTCGACACCGCCCAGGGAGTGGATGCGGGTCCAGTGCTGTTCGCGGATCTCATCCCGCTCACCCAGAGTTTCACGGATCTGCTCGACCCCTGACTTCTCGGGCGTGACAAAGGAAAAGCCATCAGCTCCGACCGACGCGCCCGGATGCAGGATCACCCGGTCCCCGATCACGATCTCATGCGCGATATGTGCGCCGGGATGGAACAGCGCGTCGGAACCGATAACCGTATCGCGTCCGATGGTTACATGTGCGGCGATCCGGGCGCGCGCTCCGATCCGGACACCTGATCCGATCACGACAAAGGGGCCGATCGCCGCATCCTTTCCGATCTCGGCGCTGGGATCTATGACCGCTGTCGGGTGAATTCCCGGCGCGATTTCCGGTCCCCGGTCGAACGCACGCGTGAGGCCTGCCATGGCGACGCGCGGCCTGCGCACCAGGATGGCCGCCTTGAGGCCAAGCGCATCGGGGTCCATGTCCTCGGCAATGATGGCCATGCTGCCCGCAGCAAGACGCTCGGCATAGGCGGGTGTCGTGGCCAGCGATATCTGCCCATCGCTGGCCTGCCCTGCTTCGGCGGCGCCAAGCACGGCCAGATCTCCGTCTCCCCAGAACCGGGCGTCAAGCGCCCGCGCGAGTTCGGCAATGGTCAGTTGCATGCAGCTCCCCTTCGGTTGGGGATTATCTAATTCTCCGACGCGGCAGAATCCAGACTGCCGACACCGGCCTTTACGAGCGCGGCCCGAACGCGGGCGTCGCGGCCATAGATGTCAGCATAGCGGCGGATCTTTCCCGAAGCATCCGGGAAGGTCGTGAAATAGACCAGATGCACCGGGATATCCGTTCGCATGTTCAGATAGGTCTCGCGTCCTGAATTCAGCGCCTTGTTGAAGACCTGTTCGGGGTGACGCACCTGATCGACAAGCAGTTCATAGGCCAGATCAAGGGGACGGGCCACGCGGATGCAACCGTGGGAATAGGCACGCCGCGACTGGTTGAAGAGATGCTTTGTCGGCGTGTCATGCAGATAGATGTTCCAAGGATTGGGGAACATGAACTTCACAACACCCAACGCGTTGTCATCGCTGGGTTTCTGTCGCATGCGATAGGGAAAATTCGCGGCGGTATATTTCCGGAAATCGATCCTGTCGCGAGAGATCACGTTTCCGGCGCGATCGACGACATCGAGATGGCCGACCGCGTGACGGTTGGCCTGAAGCCTTGGCAGATATTCCTTGACCGTGATCGAGCGCGGCACGTTCCAGCGCGGATTGACCACGATATATTTCATCGACTCGGTAAACTCGGGCGTCTCGTGGGTATCTTCATCCTTGCCGATCACGACTCGCGTCGAGAACACCTCGCGGCCGGCTTCGTTGATCGAGGCGGTGAAGCTTGGAAGATTGACCCAGACATGGCGGGCATCAAGATCATAGCCCTGCATCCAGCGCAGTCGCTCAAGCGCAACAAGAAGATCCCAGGCAATCGGCCCGGGTCCCTGGTTCAGGCGCGAGATCGTGCGCGGTCCGGCGACACCATCGGCCACAAGGCCAGCCTCGGTCTGGAACCGCCCCAGGGCTGACGTCAAAGGCCCATCGAACTCGGTTTCCGAACCAAGAGGCACGGCGGCAAATCCCATCGATTCGAGACGAACCCGAAGCAGAGCGACAGCCTCTCCGGAATCCCCTTCCTTCAAGGTCCCTCTCGGAACCTGTGGCGTTCCAGCCGGCGCGATCAGCCTTTCAGTGGCCGCCAAAGCCTGCTGCAAGCTGCGATAGTCCTTGCCGGAAGGGGCGATTCCGGCAAGCCAGGCGACAGGATCGGCTGCCTTCGCGAAATCACGCATCATTTCCCCGGCTCGCGGCCTGTTGACGGTTCGCTTGATCGCGGGATCGACCTTTTGCGGATCAAGCAGGCCGCCGGTCAGGTCATGTGTCCAGCGAAAGAAGGCAACGGCAAAGGCAAGTTCTTCGTCGATCGTATCCGCGCCATGTTCGTGCAACCGGACAAGTTTCGTGCGGTCATAGCGTGTCGCTGGAAGCCCATGCCCCGCAGCCTGCCCAATGGCCTTGATAAGGGCATCGCGGCGCCCTGCCCCCTCGGCGTCAAGGAAGATAGGCTTCAGCCCATTGGTCCCGTAGAAATCGGCCAGGCCGGGATTGCGCGCAACTGCCTGGGCAAGTTGCATTTCCCTTTCACTGAACACCAGCCGGGGAGCGGGCAAGGCCGCGACGGAGGCCGTTTCCAGCCCCTGCGCGGTCGCAGTTCCGCCCTGAATGATCAGGGCCATCGACAACAGACATGGCGCAACCAGAGAGCGAATCAATCCAAAACCCACCAAATTGAAATTCCCGTTTGCCAAGATCAAAATCCTTGCCATTGATGGTGGCCGCAGTCCAGAAGGCGTTGCAATTTTGCGTCACGGATGATGCAAGGCGAACACGCGTCGAACAAAACCGTTAGCACGGCTAGGTACTCGCTTTGTGATCGGCGGATTCTCGCCGAATATAGCGGATGTCTGCCACCGGCGGAACGAAATGCTTTCCTCGGCTCGCGCGGTGGTGACATATTGTTTACGGGATCCCGGCTAAAACGGGGCCTGCCGAGCAACAGCCGGCATAAACAACGAAGCAGGACAGGCGATCTGACATGACGTTCGAAACTATCTCGCGTCGCGGCATCCTTAGTGTGTTCGCGGCGACGACGGTGGCAGCAGCGCCGGTTATGGCCAATGCCTTCGGTCTGATGCGGGGTGCCGGTGACGTACGCCGCATTCGCATGTATTCGGGACGCACGGGGGAAAGCATCGACACGGTTTACTGGGTCGATGGCAAGTACATCCGCGACGCACTGAATGAAATCAATGTGTTCATGCGCGATTGGCGCACGGGCCAAGCGATCGGGATAGACCCGCGCACCGTCGATATTGCAGCGGCCTCGCACCGGTTGCTGCAGACCAACGAACCCTACATGATGCTGTCGGGTTACCGCTCACCCAAGACCAATGCGATGCTTCGCTCGCGCTCGTCCGGGGTGGCCAAGAACTCGCTGCACATGGTCGGCAAGGCTGCGGATCTGCGGCTCAAGTCGCGATCGGTCGGCCAGATGTACAAGGCCGCTGCGGCCTGCCGCGCCGGTGGGGTTGGTAAATACTCGCGCTCCAATTTCGTGCACATGGATTGTGGACCTATCCGGCACTGGGGCGCCTGACTCGCAAACGGTAAAGTTTGCGCGATCTCGCTAAGACCCGCCCCTAGGGGCGGGTTTTCGCGTTTTGACGGTCCGCTCAGAAGCGCAGGATCGGTGGAGCATTTGGATCGCGCCGCGCAGCAGGCTGGGGCGCTTCCGGCTGGGGCACATCGATCACCAGCGCAACCGGCGGGTGCATGGCACTGGTGAATGCCAGATCAACCCCGCCAGCGATCTCAGGCAGAAACGCCATCAACTCGGCAAAGGCCTTTGCAACGGCAGAACGATGCGACTCATCCACCCCTTTCAGCATCAGCACGTGATTTGAACGTCCGTCTTCCCAGTCCGCTGCCACCAGCGCCGCTGATTGGACCATTCCGGCCATATCGCCGAGCCGAGTCGAGATGGGTTCGGCAAGGCAGCTTACAACAGCAAGATCCGGAGCCCGCACCTGCCTCGGCGTCTCGTCGCTGGCAAGGCTTGGCTCTGCTTCCAAGGCATCGACCAGCCAGCCGAGCGTTGGCGCATCCAGCAGCATCTCGGATGGTTCGCCCGGATTGACAAGCAATCCGCGGTGTTCATTCACCAGCGTCGCCGCAAGAACCCGGCCGGGCAACGCGACATAGGCAACCGGCCCGCCCATGAACCCTGCCAGCCGGTCTTCGGCATCGCAGGCCAGCGCGACCGATCCGTTATCAAGGGGAAAAACACGCAATTCGGCCTTGTCGCCAGTGGGCTCGGTCACGAGGGCGGCGAAAAGCTCGGTATCAGCGAGGCGTGACAGAATGCGGGCGCGCTGTGCCTGATCGGCCTCATGGAAGGGAATCGTGAAGAATGCGTCAAACGGTGTCATCGCCATCTCTCAGGATATGGTTCGTGGCCGAACGAAGCTCGGGCAAAAGCTCGGCCTCGAACCAGGAATTGCGTTTCAGCCAGCCGGTATTTCGCCAGGACGGATGAGGCAAGGGAAAGATGTCCGGTGCATGGTTGCGCCACTCTGCAACCGTGGCCGTCACGCCTTGGCGGGAACCCACCCCGAGATGCCAGCGCTGCGCATGCCCCCCGACCAGGAGCGTGAGCCGGGGCTGCAATTCATTCATCACCCGTTCCCGCCATGTCGCCGCGCAAATCGGTGGTGGCGGGAGATCAGAGTTCCGGGTGTCATATCCGGGAAAGCAGAACGCCATCGGTACGATCGCGATCCTTCTTCGATCATAGAAGACGCTGTCGGTGACACCCATCCAGTCGCGAAGCCGGTCGCCCGAACGATCGGCGAAGGGTCGCCCCGCCAGATGCACACGCATCCCGGGAGCCTGGCCGACGATCAGGATGCGCGCGCCGGATTCGAACCAGACCACGGGGCGTGGCTGGTGTTTCGTGGCGGTCGCGGCAAAACGCTGCGCACATATGCGACATGCCCGGATCTGGTCAGAAAGCTCCATCAAGTGCAGATAGGTCGGATTTCGCGAATGGAAAGCCCCGTGTTCTTCACGATAAATCAATGAACTCGCGGTCAAGGTGGACAGTATCGCAGGTGCAGCATATTGTCCGGTCAAGCGTATTCATCGTGCACTGAGGCAGATGGGTTTATTCAGATCACGCCACGCGCGACGGGCGATCCTACGCGAGGCGACCAAGGCGGCCTGATGATAGAATTCGACAATGTCTCGAAATCCTTCTGGACCGGCAAACAGCGCAAGGTGATCCTCGATCGCGCGTCGTTCCGGATCGAACTTGGCAAGTCCGTGGGCATTCTTGCACCAAATGGCACGGGCAAGACGACGATCATCAACATGATGTGCGGGCTGGAGAAACCGGATGAAGGGACGATCCGAACCGATTGCCGGGTATCGTTCCCATTGGGTTTCATGGGCGGCATCGCCTCGAAGCTGAGCGCGAACGAGAATTGCCGCTACATCGCGCGGATCTATGGGCTCGACCCGGATTACGTCGAGGCGTTCTGTCGGTGGCTTACGGACATCAAGGAATATTTCGACATGCCCGTCGGCACCTACAGTGCCGGTATGCGCTCTCGCTTCACCTTTTCGCTGATGCTTGCGCTCGAATTCGACGTCTACCTGATCGACGAAGGCATGCCCTCCACCACCGATGTGGATTTCAACCGCAAAGCTGGTGCAGTGCTTTATGATCGCCTGAAATCGGCAACGGTCGTCGTCGTGTCGCATCAGGCCCGCACGATCGAGAAATTCTGCAGCTCGGCCGCGGTCTTGCGGGACGGGAAGCTCTATCAGTTCGAAACCCTCGAAGAGGCAAAGCAATATTATGACTACACCGCCTAAGGCGAGGGTCTATCGCATCAGCCGCGAAGAGTCCGTTCTGGCCGTCAAGCGCGGCGCCGGCGCCGTCGAAACGGCTCGAGCGGTGCAGGTCGAATCGCGCAAGCGCCGCGTCGAACAGCCGCAGATCGATCAGGACCCCGGGCAGCTTTTCGCCGAGGAAGATGACGGCTTCGGCGAAATGCGTTTTCCCGGCGCCACACAAGACGCATCGCCCGAGACAGGCGGAAGCGACCCGGATATGGCCGAGCGCATCGAAGCCGTCCGCGCCGAGAACCTTTCAAGCCGGCAACTGCGCATGGCGCGTCGCATTGCCGCAATGCACGAGATCGAGGTCGATTCCGACCTTGAGGCCGTCGTCGCCCTGCGAGATCGTGGGATCGATCCGTTCCACCGCGCGGCCCTGGGCCAGATGATTTCCGCCGAGGGCAATCGCGCCCCTCAATCAGCGGGCGGCGCAGGCGTTCCGGCTCCTGTTCAGCAGCCCAAGCCGCCCAAGCGCCGCGGCACCGAGATCATGCCGATCGCACCGGGTCAGTCGCCCCTGCCTTCCCGCGAGGCCCTGACAGAGGAAAAGCGCGCGACCGAGATCATCAATATCCAGCGGGACATTGCGCGGCGCCGGCGGCGCAAGCTTGCGATGCTGTTCGCCCGCCTCGTCGCCTTCGTCGGCATTCCGACGATCATTGCGGGCTACTATTATTTTACGGTCGCAACGCCTCTATATGCGACCGAATCGCAGTTTCAGATACAGCAAGCCGACAAGACCGCCTCAGGTGGGCTCAGCGGGTTGTTCAGTGGAACGCAGCTTGCGACCAACACGGATTCAGTCTCGGTGCAAAGCTACCTGACCTCACGGGACGCGATGCTGCGGCTTGACCGGGAACTGGGATTCAAGACGGCGTTTCAAAGCGAGCAGATCGATCCGATCCTGCGACTTGCGCCCGATGCAACGAACGAACAAGCCTACAAGCTTTACCGGGACTCGGTCCGCATCGGTTATGACCCCACTGAGGGCGTGATCAACATGGAGGTGATCGCACCCAACCCGGAACTGAGCCAGGACTTTTCGGTCGCCCTGATCAAATATGCCGAGGGTCAGGTCGACCAGATGACCTCACGCCTGCGCGAAGACCAGATGCGTGGCTCAGTCGAAAGCTATGAAGATGCCGAGAAAAAGGTCCAGGACGCGCAGCGCCGCGTCCAAGAGCTGCAGGAAAGGCTGGGCGTCCTTGATCCCGTTGCCGAGGGCAGCGTCATCATGGGCCATATCGCGGAACTCGAACGTCAGCTTGCCTCCAAGAAGCTCGAACTTGGTCAGTTGGAATCGAACCGCAACCCGAACCAGAGCCGTGTCCAGGGGGTGCAGGGTGACATTTCGCGGCTCGAGGAAATGCTTGCAGAAACGCGGTCGCAACTGACCGAGGGAACGGCCGCGCGCAACTCGCTTGCCACGATCTCGGGCGAAATCCGGATCGCCGAATCCGACCTTCTGACTCGGCAGGAACTCTTGGCGGCAGCGGCAGCGCAGATGGAAAATGCGCGGATTGAAGCGAACAAGCAGGTCCGCTATCTGTCGCTTTCGGTCGCCCCGGTCCCCCCGGACGAGGCGACATATCCCAAGGCATTCCAGAATACGATCGTCGCGTTCCTGATCTTTTCCGGCATCTACCTGATGCTTTCGCTGACCGCGTCGATCCTTCGTGAACAGGTATCGTCATGAAACATGTCCAGATCGGTAAAGTCGCTTTCGGCAACGATCTTCCGCTCGCCCTGATTGCCGGCCCATGCCAGCTGGAAACGCTGGACCATGCGCTGATGATCGCAGAGACGGTCGCAACGGCCTGCGAGGCCTCGGGTGCGGGCTTCGTCTTCAAGGCCAGCTACGACAAGGCAAACCGCACCTCACTTGCGGGCAAGCGTGGTGTGGGGATGGAGGAAGGCCTGCGCATGCTGGAGGAGGTGCGAAACCGCCTTGGCTGCCCGGTGCTGACCGATGTCCATGACATCCCGCAGGCCCGCGCCGCCGGTGCGGTCGTCGACATCATCCAGATCCCTGCATTCCTGTCCAGGCAGACCGACCTGCTTATTGCCGCCGGAGAGACGGGTGCGGCCGTGAACATCAAGAAAGGCCAGTTTCTCGCACCTTGGGATATGCCAAACGTGGCCGACAAGGTCGCCTCGACTGCAAACGAGCGCATCATGCTGACCGAGCGCGGCGCAAGCTTTGGCTATAACACGCTCGTGGCCGATATGCGGAGCCTGCCGATCATGGCCCGAACCGGCTGGCCCGTGATCATGGACGCGACCCATTCCGTGCAGCAGCCGGGCGGACAAGGCGGCTCGTCGGGAGGCCAGCGCGAATTCGCGCCGGTCATGGCGCGCGCGGCCGTGTCGATCGGGGTCGCAGGCGTCTTTATCGAGACGCATCAGGACCCCGACAATGCTCCGTCGGATGGGCCGAACATGATCCCGCTGGCGCAGATGCCGAAACTGATCGGATCGCTGATGCGGTTCGACCAGCTTGCGAAATCCGATCCCGTGATGGGATGAAACCTCTCAGGCCGCCGCGATCGACTTCGCGGCGGCATGGGCCGATGCCCAGGCCCATTGGAAATTGTAGCCGCCCAACCAGCCGGTGACGTCGACCACCTCTCCGATGAAGTACAGACCCGGCTGTTGGCGCGCTTGCATGTCCCGCGCATTCAGGTCCCGACAATCCACCCCACCCAAGGTCACCTCGGCCGTGCGCCAGCCTTCGGAACCGACGGGTCGCAGCCTCCACGCGTTCACGCGCTCGGCAAGCTGATCGAGCCTGCTGTTGGTCTGATCCGCCAGCCGTTTCTCCTTCAGTCCCATCTCGTCGGCAATCGCTTCGGCAAGCCGCGATGGAAGATGACGCCCAAGCGCGGTCGATACCGCGATCCGGCCGCCCTGCCCCCGCTGTTCGCGCAGAAGGGTCTTCAGGTCGTGATCCGGCGCGAGATCGACGGTGATCTCTTCTCCCGGTTGCCAGAAGCTCGAGATCTGCAGGATCGCTGGCCCCGATACACCCCGATGAGTGAACAGAAGTCCGTCCCGGAACCGGGTGGCAGAACGGCCATGGCCGTGGCTCACGACCGCCTGAACCGCGACCCCCGCGAGTGGACGGCATTTATCCAGATCCTGCTCGGCGAAGGTCAGCGGGACAAGACCCGCCCTGGGCTCGATCACTCTGAGGCCGAATTGCCGGGCAAGCTCGTACCCAAATCCGGTCGCACCCATCTTCGGAATAGATTTTCCCCCAGTGGCGACCACGACGCGAGCCGCCCGCAGCACACCTTTGCTGGTGGTCACCAAGAAACACTTTCCGTCATGCGTAACGGCATTGATCGCGGTCTCAAGCCAAAGCTGCGCCCCCCGCATGCGGTGCAGCAGCATGTCGATGATCTGGCGCGCGCTTTCATCGCAGAAGAGCTGACCGAGCGTCTTCTCGTGCCATGCAATCCCGGCCCGATCGACCATATCGACGAAGCCCCGGGCACTGAAACCGGCAAGCGCCGAAGCACAGAACCGCGGATTCTGCGACAGGAAACGGTCGTGGCTGGTGGCGAGGTTCGTGAAATTGCAGCGCCCTCCGCCGGATATCCGGATCTTCTCGCCAGCTGCGCGCGCATGGTCGATGACGAGAACCTTGTGATCCGCGTGCGTTGAGTTGTTCTCGATGATTGAGCCGGCGCAGAAAAGCCCTGCCGCCCCGGCGCCCAGAATGATCGTGTCGAAATAATCCATCTGCGGCGCTTAACCGCACGGGAATTTTCCCACAAGAAATTTCGTTGGCCCCCTTGTGCCTTCTGGCAGCGTTGGATAGATAGCCGCTCACAGAGTTGGGGCGTGGCCAAGTGGTAAGGCAACGGTTTTTGGTACCGTGTACCGTAGGTTCGAATCCTACCGCCCCAGCCAAGTTTTTCCAAACAATCATATGATAAATATCAGGAAAATCTGATTGTTACGGGAAATTTTTCTCTTGTCTGCGGCAAGAGACTCCGCTAAATAGCGGTCCACAGAGTTGGGGCGTGGCCAAGTGGTAAGGCAACGGTTTTTGGTACCGTGTACCGTAGGTTCGAATCCTACCGCCCCAGCCAACTCAGCACATTCGACATTTGCCCAAGATGGGAAATTCTCCGGTCTGAACTCGGTTTCGACCTGATCAGACTGGTCTGGGGTGTCGTTTCGATCGCCGGCCCTGCAAGCTCGTGCGTCACCGACGCAGGTGTGCGGCTTGGCTATCAGGGTTTTCGCGACATGCCCGACGACGACGCCCGAGCACGGCTTTGACCAACTGGTTCACTGGCGTGGCTGGAAGCCGGGCAAAGAACGGGGAGTTCCTTCTAAGTTTGGGTGTCTTGGGCCAAGCATGATGTTTCCATGAGCGAAGGAAATGTCGACAATAATGGAGCCCTCTGATCGGTCTGGCTGTTCATGTGACAGGAGACCGCCCCACTTTTTGCCCCAGTGTAGATACCACCGATTCCCTTTAGCTGGCATTCACCCGCCACGTTGAATGGCGGGAAAAGGGACTGTTTGGGCGGGGCATTGCCCCCAGCCAACCATCTGCCTTTGCCACCCAAGCTGCAGGGTTGATACGTATAAGTATGGGGAAGAAGAATGTAGAAGAAGGGAGGGAAAGTCGGTGGTTACAGGAGGTTTCTTTATTCTTTCTTCTTCTCTATTCTATGGGTTTATTCATTTTGACCAGTATACCGGAAAGGAACAACTTCTCTTCCTGTTGTTTCTTCCCACTTCTTCATTCGGCTAAGGTAACTCTCGCAGCGTTCTGTCTCACGCCAAGCTTCGAAGTCTAACTGGACCTCAAGAGGTTTGTCCTGTTGTTCATCCAGCCCAAGGGCTTTGGCTTCGACGGGTATAGGACGACCTACGACCTCTGCTGATGAACGAAGCATCAACTCCTGTAGTGCTTTACTATGCGTATAAGGAACAATGGCGCTGTCATGGACAGTGAGAACGGGTAGTCCCAGTTTGGCACACGCCTCAATCACCCGCTCCATGATCTGCGAGTCAGTAAACATTAGCCCGACACCAGCATCAGAGCAAAGGCAGTCTCCCAAGGCAGGAGTGTTTTCCCTGAAAGCCTGTATCCCCTGCTGTATCGCAACGTTCTTCAGCTTCTTCCCCGGATGACCAACGTCCAACCCATCCCGGAATGCAGAACAAGCAGACTTTTCATCCCTAGCGTTGATGGCTGTCAGCACCATCTGTTTGACCAGACTGCGTTGTTCCTTCGGGTCTGTGTCGGGAAACAACCCAGGAGGCAGGTCATACGGGTCAGGAGGAAGTACTACCCCCTGCTGAGCAGCCAGAATCTGGATGTGCATCGCCTTGAAGTCGATCTCGACAGTGGGTGTGTCGTTGATGAAAATCTGTGACCGAAGCTCACCACTAAGGCCCTGCCACCACGGGCCGTAGAACCGACCGTTCTTCACTCACGACCCCCGACTGAAGATCCTTCGAACCTGCTGGTAACGAGGCCCGATACCTACACTGATCTCCTGTCCCTTGCTGTCCCGACGAACAATCCACGGGTCGGTGTTGCTGGGAACCTCCCAAGGGCGGGTCCTGCGCATCGATGCTTCCGGCAAGCCGATCGCTCTATACGATGTGGGCAGCGCGCCGATCCGGGTCCTGGAGACGGATCGCTACCTCTACATCCAGACATTCACCCGGCTTTACGTGCTCGAAGGAGACCGCCTAGTGGGGCTGCAGGACTGCACGACCAAGTGCGACTTTCTGGTCGACGAAGGCTTGGTCTTGCTAGTCGAGAATAAGGGCGTGCGGGTGCTAACGGAGGCGGGCCGACTGCTGGGCGTTGCGCTAACCAAGGCACCGATCCGCCGGGCTGGGATCGAGGATGGCGTGCTTGTCGTCGAAACGCGAACTCATCGCGGCCGGTTCAGCGGTCTCATTGCGTAGCACGTGAGCGATGCAGCTGTTACGCTTGCACCGCATCGCCGCCGGTCGACCCACTGCGGGCAGCACCTGCAGGGACCGGCAGAAACGTCCTGCATTGCTGAGGTTGGCTTGCCGGACCACGCTACACAGTGTCACCAATGACCGGTCTAGGGACGTTGCAGCGCAGCATTGGTCAACCCGGTGAACGGCACCAACGGGCCGAAAACGAAAATCCCGATTTGGTCGACTGCCGCGATGAGCGCCCATCCTCAGGGATGGGTCTCTCTCATGCCCGGCGGAGAGGTCCGCCGGGCTGATATCGTTTTCACCTGCAGGTGCCTGGCGAGTTGGTTGTTGAACCAGCTCAGATCGCGGAGCTATCGGTGTCCTTACTTTGCTCAACAGTGCCGTGACTGCGATACGCGTCGAGCATCAAACGGGCATATTCGACCGTGCTCTGGGTCACGGTGCCCAAACCGGGCCATGCGAATAACGGATCCGACCAAGTAACTTCCAACTCAATTTTGATCTCAAGCACTGCAGCCACTTCGATCGCAGCGGTCGGCTCCTTGTCCTCGGGCCAGTAATGATCCTCGAAGGAAACAACCACGGCGAGATCGTCATCAACCCAGATTTCGGCCAGACTCGCGCCCATGCGCTCGCTGGCATTGGTCGCATCCTCGAACAGGGCAGCCCGGATCAAATGGGCCACCTGGTCACTGTTGAGCTCAAGCCGTGGCCGCGGATCTACAATTGATACGATGGGTTCAATCTCTTGCCTTTCGGCGCGGGGCTGGACTGGCACTGGCTTCTCATCGTTCGGTCCCAGCCAGAAGGCATCCGGAAAAATGTTGATTGGTGATGTGCCGCAGCCGGGGCAGTGCCATTGGTTTCCAGCGATCTGTGGACCGGTGATCTCTGCGTCGCAGTGAAGGCACTGATCGGTCTGGCTGTTCATGAGACAGGAGACCGCCCCATCCTGCACCAAGTTCTATTCCTATTCACCAACATCATACTGTTATCTCGGCATCTGAGATCATTTCGTATCCGTCCAAGCCTCCCGCCATGGGTGACCACTCGAAGCCCGTTGGTCTGGCGGTACATTTGCAAATCGGCATCTGCCCACTGGATGGCTTCAAAGTGCATGACTGCGGGCAAAGGCCGATGGGGGCGGGGCAGAGGCCGGCCCTGCCATTCTCGTGTCGAAATTGTCACGTCGTTCCGACAACCGGCACGCGATATTGCCACGCGCCGCAAATGGTCTGGGGTTCTTTGCTAGCATCTTGAGAGAATGCAGCGATTCGCTGGCCTGTATCGGGCTCATTCACCCTTTTTCAGGGTCCCTGCACCGCATCGGCCAGAGAACAGATAGAGAGGTGGAGCAGGATGCAATCGGACGCCTTCAAACTCATCTTTGCGGCCGGGCTGGCGCTGGTGGGAACATCGGCCTCGGCTCAGGACCAGGATCTCGCCAAGCAGCTTTCCAACCCGGTCGCATCCCTGATCAGCCTGCCCTTCCAGTTCAACTATGATAGCGGGTTCGGTTCGTCGGACGGACACAAGACGACCCTGAACATCCAGCCCGTGGTGCCATTCTCGATCAGCGAGGACTGGAACCTGATTTCGAGGACCATCATCCCCGTCGTCTGGCAAGAGGATATCGCCGGCGAGTCCGGCAGCCAGTCGGGACTGGGTGATGTTCTGCAGAGCTTCTTCTTTTCACCCAAGGAGCCGGGACCCGGCGGCCTGATCTGGGGCGTGGGCCCGGTTTTCCTGCTGCCGACGGCAACCGACGAATTGCTTGGGGCCGAGAAATGGGGGCTTGGTCCGACGGCTGTGGTTCTGAAGCAGAACGGGCCCTGGACGGTCGGCGGGCTCGCCAACCATGTCTGGTCTGTCGCGGGTGAAGACGATCGGAACGACATCAGCTCGACCTTCCTTCAGCCCTTCGTCAGTTATACGACGCCGACCGCGTGGACCTTCGCGCTGAATACCGAAAGCACCTATGACTGGAAGGGTGAGGAGTGGAGCGTGCCCATCAACATGATGATCTCCAAGGTGACCAATATCAGCGGCCAGCCGATCAGCTTCCAGGCCGGGGCGCGATACTGGGCTGATGCTCCTGAAAACGGGGCAGAAGACTGGGGGGTCCGCGCCAGCATCACGATGCTTTACCCGAAGTGAAGATTTTGCCGGGGTCGCAGGCCGGCCCCGGCGAGGCCCAAGGCATCAGTTCGGCTGAGCTTCAGCAGCAGCCACCGCCAAATCCGCCATCCTGAGGATTGCCTCCCGACCTTCGGCCACGGCAATGAACCGCCCATTATGGCAAAAGCGTGCGCCCTTCACGCCAGAAGCGGCCTCAAGCGCCGAATCCGTCAGCCCCGCCCATGCTTCGGGCAGGTCGGCGCGCAAAGCGAAGCCATCTTCCTCAAGTCGGATGCCGGTCAACGTCCAGTCCCTGTCGCGGGGATGGACGACAAAAAGCAGGTGGTCGGCCCCTGCCCTGACCACGGCCGAGCGGAAGGGCATGCTCATGGGCAGCTCGAGCACCCTTCCCGAACCTGCGGCTTCTATGGCCGCCATGACAGTGGCCTCGGCTCGGCGCTTGGCGGCCTTGCGGGCAATCGTTGCCTCGACAAAGGCCCTGGCAACTGTCAGCGCGCGATCGAAGGCGAGGTCATCGGCATCGGCCGCGCGATCGTCAAAGACGGGCTTCAGGCTTTCGAGAAGGACGGGCAGCGTCATGTCGGCAAGAAGCGGCCCCGCGGTGGAAGGGCTGAGCACGCCATTGTCGACAAGGTCAATCGGCAGGACGAAGCCCTGATCGAACGACCGGTGGATGTCGTCGATATCCGCTTCAGGCACGTCCACGGCACGCAGGTAGTCGTGACCGAAATGGCGCCAGACCAGCCCGAACGAACTGAGCGGCTGACCATCCTCGCGCAGCGGCGCGTCCTTCTGATGGTGATCGAATACCAGACGTTCCGGGTCATAATCGCGGCCCACGTCATAGATCACGCGATCCTCGGCTGGGCTGATCCATTCTGTCTCGCGGGTGCGGATCAGCCGCGCAGCCGGATAGAGCCGGGTCAGGATGACCGATGACAGAAGCTCATCGGCATGGAAGCCGCCGGAATGGGTGACAAGGAATTCGATGGCCATATTTGCGGTCTCCGGAAAACAAGATGACCGCCCATCCGGGCGGTCATGAAAATCTGCAGCATGGTCAGGCCGCTCGCGATGCGCAGGCGCAAAGTACCGGGCCTGGCGTGAACGGGATCAGTGGGTCCAAGGCGCGCGACGATCGGTCGCGAAATTCTCGCCATAACCGCGTGTGCGGACATTTGCGGCGCGGGCCTGGGGTTCGACAACCACGAAATCCAGACCCTTCTCGCGGGCGTAATCCTCGGCCTGCTTGCGCGTTTCGAAGCGCAGCCGTACCTGGCTTTGGGTATCGTCACTGCTGGTCCAACCCATCAGGGGGTCAATTTCGCGCGCATCGGCGGCCGGAAAATCCAGAATCCATTGCTTGCTGCGGGCAGTGCCCGACTGCATGGCATTTCGGGCAGGCTTGTAGATGCGGACACGCATTGGCGGAAACCTCTGTTCTTGCTTGGCAGTCTTATCCCTCAGGACGCGCGCGGGATCAAGATACTGGGCTTGGTCGTGGCAAATCCTGCCCAATGACCTTGCATCCCGAAGAATTCGTGCCAGATTCCCCCGGGAACAAAGGTGAAACCATGGGTCACAACAACACGAACGCTCCGGTCATGCGCTTTCCTGAAGTCACCCGCCCCAAGCTGGAGGGCGGCCGACAATTCGTGATGAAGTCGGAGTTCTCGCCGGCCGGCGATCAGCCGACAGCGATTGCCGAGCTGGCCCTTGGCGTGCGCGACGGCGAGCGCGACCAGGTCCTGCTGGGTGCGACCGGCACGGGCAAGACCTATACCATGGCCAAGGTCATCGAGGAAACGCAGCGACCCGCAATCATTCTTGCGCCGAACAAGACGCTGGCGGCCCAGCTTTACGGCGAGTTCAAGGGCTTCTTCCCGGATAACGCGGTCGAGTATTTTGTCAGCTATTACGACTACTACCAGCCCGAAGCTTACGTACCGCGCAGCGATACCTATATCGAGAAGGAATCGCAGATCAACGAAGCGATCGACCGGATGCGCCATTCGGCCACCCGCGCGCTGCTGGAGCGCGATGACGTGATCATCGTCGCCTCGGTCAGCTGCATCTACGGCATCGGCTCGGTCGAGACCTACTCGGCCATGACGCAGGACATGATCGTCGGCGAGATGTACGACCAGCGTGAATTCCTCGCCGAACTTGTCGCGCAGCAATACCGTCGGCTCGACGCGGCTTTCCAGCGTGGTGGTTTCCGCGTGCGGGGTGATGTCATCGAAGTCTGGCCAGCCCACCTCGAGGATCGGGCATGGCGCTTTGATTTCTTCGGCAATGAACTTGAATCGATCACCGAGTTCGACCCGCTGACCGGCACAAAGACCGACAGCTTCAAGCAGATTCGCATCTATGCGAACAGCCACTATGTCACGCCACGTCCGACCATGCAGCAGGCCGTCAAGGGCATCAAGGCCGAGCTTCAGTCCCGGTTGAAACAGCTGACCGACGAAGGAAAGCTGCTGGAGGCCCAGCGGCTTGAGCAGCGAACGAATTTCGATCTTGAAATGCTCGAGGCCACCGGCGTCTGCAACGGGATCGAGAACTATTCCCGCTACCTGACAGGCCGCGCCCCTGGCGAGCCGCCACCCACGCTTTTCGAGTTCATCCCCGACAATGCGATCGTCTTCGCCGATGAATCCCATGTCTCGGTGCCGCAGATCGGCGGCATGTATCGCGGCGACTTCCGGCGCAAGTTCACCTTGGCCGAACACGGTTTCCGCCTGCCCAGCTGCATGGACAACCGCCCCCTCAAGTTCGAGGAATGGGACGCCATGAGGCCGCAATCCGTTTTCGTCTCTGCCACCCCCGCGCAATGGGAAATGGACCAGACCGGGGGGGTCTTCACCGAGCAGGTGATCCGCCCGACCGGCCTGCTTGACCCGGTGATCGAGATCCGCCCCGTCGAGACCCAGGTCGATGACGTCATGGACGAAGTTCGCAAAGTGACTGCGCAGGGCTATCGGACACTGGTCACGACGCTCACGAAGCGCATGGCCGAGGACCTGACCGAGTATCTTCACGAACAGGGCATCAAGGTACGCTATATGCATTCCGACATCGACACGATCGAGCGGATCGAGATCCTGCGCGATCTCAGGTTGGGGGCCTTCGATGTGCTTGTCGGGATCAACCTGCTGCGCGAAGGCCTGGATATCCCCGAATGCGGTCTTGTCGCGATCCTGGATGCCGACAAGGAAGGCTTTCTGCGCTCGGAAACCTCGCTGATCCAGACGATCGGACGGGCGGCGCGGAACGCGGATGGCCGGGTCATCATGTATGCCGACCGGATCACCGGCAGCATGGAGCGGGCCATGGCCGAAACCGAAAGGCGGCGCCAGAAGCAGATCGCCTATAACGAGACGCATGGCATCACGCCCCAGACCGTCAGGAAGAATGTCGAAGACGTCCTGGCGGGCCTGTGGCAGGGAGATACCGATCAGTCGCGCATCACGGCAAGGATCGAGAAGCCGCTGGTCGGGTCCAATCTCGCCGCACATCTGGACGCGCTGCGCACGCAGATGCGAAAGGCGGCCGAAAACCTCGAATTCGAAGAGGCCGCACGTCTGCGCGATGAGGTGAAGCGGCTTGAAGCTGTCGAACTGGCCGTCGCGGACGATCCGCTCGCCCGACAATCCGCAATCGATGAGGCCGCCGAAGAGGCGGTGAAGTCGACGGGCCGTTCGACCGCTGGCCGTGCCGGACAACGGGGCGGCAACAAGCGGTCGAAACGTCGCAGTTGATCAGGAGTTAACCGCAGCTTACCCGAACGAGGCGGCCCGACTTGTCGTGTTCGAAATTCAGCCGCTTCATGTTGTAATCCATCGTGACGGGATCGCCGGTCCGATAGGTTCGGTAAGGCGTATTTGCAGGAACCGTGATATTTGGCGAAGTCTGCCCGATCAGCGGCAGATAGGTGTTGGCGCCGCAGGTGTCGTCGGCCAGTCGCGGCGGCGGCTCGACCGGATCGGGGTCCGGGGCGTCAGGAACACAGGCGGCGGCCAGCAGTGGCAGCAGAAGCACGTAGGGCTTCATGGGCATTCTCCCCGATGCATGGAACTTGGGGCGAACGCGCTGACAGGTGCTAAAGTTTCAGGCCGTTCCGTGGGTACATCCGCTGGGCGAGTTTTCGCCTGCCGAGGTCAAGGCAGCCAAGTCAGGACCTCATCGGTCAGGCTTTCGATCTCGGCCTTGGCGGGTGCATTTCGGTTTGTGTCCGGCGCGGCCAGGCCGATCCCCAGCGTTTCCGCATAGGCGACACGGTTCGCCACCTGCGCCGCGGCGACCTCGGCCCCGAGTTCGGCCGCCCGTTCGGCGATCTCCCCGGCAAGTCTTGTATGGGGGCGCGTTCGATTGAGAACGATAAGCGTTTCGCATTTTTCGCGCCGGGCCAGATCCAGAACGCCTTCGGTTGCCCAAAGATCGACATGGCTGGTTGCGACGGGAACGACCACAAGATCGGCCACACGCAAGGCGGGGCGCAGATCGCTGTCGATTTTCGGAGGTGTGTCGATGATGACGAAATCGAACCGCTTCTTCAGCTTTTCCGATTCGTAGCTTGCCCCCCAGGCAGAGGAGGTGCCGAATTCCAGGTCGTCATCCATGCCGATCCGTTCCAGCCTCTCGAGAAACCACCGCCCCAGACTGCCTTGCGGGTCTGTGTCAAGCAGCGCGACGCTATGGCCCTTCTGTCTCAGCGAGATTGCCAGGTTCACCGCCAAGGTCGTCTTGCCCGAGCCGCCCTTCTGTTGTGCGACCGTAATGATGCGACCTGCCATTTCCACCTGCCCCCCGATCTTCTCCCGATCATTGCAAATCAGACTAGGAGCAGATCGGGGCGAATGCATCATCTATTCGCAGTCGCAGCATCGGTCTTCATCAGAGCTTCCAGGTTTCCACCACATCATACATCACGGGCTCGAAATGGCGGCACATGGAATGGATGGCGCGATTTCGTTCGCGCATCTCGGTGCTGCGCAGCATGGCCTGGTAATCACTTCTGTCGCGCCATTGCGAATAGGTTGCGATTCGGGTCTGCGCGTCATTCAGATGGACGGCACCGGACACATATCCCGGCTGGTGACGGATAACTTCTTCATAGGCCGCGCTGAGCGCGTCCAGCACATCATGCGCCGAACCGGGCGTCACCTCGAAGGTGCAGATCACCGTCTGGCCCGGGAACTCCTTGGCGATGGTCGTCATGGCTGGGTCTCCTTCTTTCCTCGCTCCGATTCAAGATTACGCCGAAACGACAGCGGTTGAAGGTCTTTTCCATCGGACGCATGTTGCCCCGATCAAAAAGGGAACACGCATATGATTCCGGTATTCGACGGACACAACGACTTTCTCCAGCGCATGGTCGCGGCGGGCGGCACTCGCGATAAGCTTTGGCTCAATGGTGATGGCAAGGGCCATCTGGACCTGCCACGGATGCAGGCTGGCCGGATGGTTGGCGGTTTCTTCGCAATCTGGACGCCTTCGCCCGAAAGCGAGGCGGATTCCGTCGCGGACATGCTGAAGCAGAATCCCCCTTTCGCCTTGCCTTTGCCCGACGAAGTGTCAAACGCCGATGCCCTTCCCCATGCCATCGCGCAGGCCGGGATGCTTCTTGCCATGGAACGCACGGGCACCCTGAGGATCTGCAAGACCGCCGCCCAGATCCGCGAAACGATCGCGGCCGGCCAGATCGCCGCCATCATGCATATCGAAGGGGCCGAACCGGTCGCCGATCTCGACTCCCTGCATGTCTGGCACGCCATGGGCCTGCGGTCGATCGGCCCGGTATGGTCGCGCCCGACCCGCTACGGCCACGGGGTTCCCTTCGCCTTCCCGTCTTCGCCCGACACAGGCCCCGGCCTCACGCCCGAGGGCAAGGGCTTGATCCGGGAATGCAACCAGCTTCGGATCATGATCGACCTGTCTCACCTGAATGAGAAAGGTTTCGACGATGTGGCCGCGCTTTCCGATGCGCCGCTGGTGGCCAGCCATAGCTGTGCGCATGTCGTCTCGCCCAGCTCGCGCAACCTGACCGATCGCCAGCTGCAGGTCATCTCTGGAACGGGGGGGCTCGTCGGGCTGAACTACGCGGTGGGATTCCTGCATCCTGAGGGAAGGCGCGACCCGATGCATGGTTTCGAGATCATGCTTCGCCATCTTGACCATCTCCTGGCCCATCTGGGCGAGGATGGCGTCGCGCTGGGTTCAGATTACGACGGGGCGCAGATGCCAGAGGATCTGTCAGACGCGTCGAAGCTACAGCTGCTGATCCAGGCGATGCTGGATCATGGCTATGGGCAAGACCTGGTGGAGAAGATTGCCTACAGGAACTGGCTGGGTCTGCTCGAACGGACTTGGGGCGGCTGACACCGCCCCAACTCTACCGAACACGGCAAAAAACACAATCGTTAACACACATCCCTGGAACGGTCGGTCGGACCAAGAAACCACTCAAACACAACACCGTGACCTTCCGTTCCCATGCATTCCTTTTGCCATGCCCCAGCGGAAAGAGAAACCTGTCTGTTGGGGCAGGTTTTGCGATCAACCGCTTAGATTTCAACGGCTTTCCTGTCCAAAAAGACAGGCCAGCCGGTGAATTTGCGCAAGTTCAGAAGGGCTTAATTGCCGCGGACAACCGGCTGGGCCCCCAGCGAGTTCGCCAGCGACCGGAAGCGGGCTTCGGCGACCTCGCCCATGAGCGCCCGGCCGACCTTGGTGAGCCGCAATTCGAGCACCTTGTCCGAAGGGTTGTATTTCAGCGTTCCGGCTTCGGCCGGGTCCTTGACCGAGAACATCGCGCCGAACCGCATCGCCTTGCCAAGCACCTCGGCATCGCGGATCTCGTCCTCGCTGAGCAGGCTGAACAGGGCAGCCATGGGCGAGTTCGCGCGGCTGTTGCGGTAGCGATGCAGCAAGGCCAGACCCAGAAAGATTCGTTCCGGGTGCGACAGCGCGGCCATGTTCGCGCGGGTCACATTGTCGAAGCAGGCATCCGCCCGGTAATCGGGATGGGTGCGCCAGGTCGTGTCATGAAGAAGGCATGCCGCTCGGATCAGGCGTTCGCGCGCTGGGTCTGCATCCTTGAAGATCGGGCCAAGGAACTGGTGAAGCCGCTTGCCGAACCCAGGCATCCGCGCCATTTGCCGTTCCGAGAACCGCGCGGCCTCGATCAGCGGATCGCGCGACCGCAGGTTCCCCGGCATCTGTTCGTAAAGCAGCCCTTCGCGAATCCCATAGGAGGAAACGGCAAGCGATTTCGGCTCGAAGCATTGGACCAGTTCACGAAGGACAAGACTGGCAAGCGGGACAAGCTCCATTCGGCTGGACGAGATCCCAAGCTTGTTGCGCATCTCGTTCAGGTTTTGATCGCCGATCCATTTGACCGTCTTCAGCACATCATCGGACGACATGCGATATTCGTGCAAGACGGTCATCGGATAGCTGGCCCGTTCCATGTCGAGCCGTGCGATCGCCCGCCAGGAGCCCCCCACCAGGTAGATCTGCTCGTGGTCGCGACCCATCTTCTTGACCGCGTCAACCATGATCGTGCGGATATGATCGCGCAGGCCGGACGAACCGCCCTTGATCTGCTGCAGCCGGAAAGGCCCAAGCGGCGTAGTGATCCGGCGGCCAACCTTGCCGTTTTCAAGTTCGGCGAGTTCCATCGAGTTTCCGCCGATGTCACAGACAAGCCCCTTGGCGTCGGGCCAGCCAAGCAGCACGCCCTGCGCAGAAAGCCGGGCCTCTTCCTCGCCGTCAATCACCCAGAGCTTGAGACCGGTTTCCTTCTCGACGGCCTTGCGGAATGCGGGCCCGTCCTCGGCCTCGCGCACGGCGGCGGTGGCAACGCAGGTCAGCGGCTTGATCCCCATGCCTTCGGCCAGAGCGGCGAAGCGCTTCAGCGCCATCATGCCGCGGGTAACCCCTTCGGGGTTGAGCTTCCCGGTCGTGGCAAGGCCCTGCCCCAATCCGGCCATGACCTTCTCGTTGTAGAAATAGGCCGGAGAACGCGCGGCTCCGTCAAAGACCACCATCCGGATTGAGTTCGACCCGACGTCGACCACGCCTACCCGGCTGAGCGCCCTTTCAGAGAGCCTCTCGAACAACGACCGTCCAAAGGGTTCCACGGTTTCCCCGCTGGTGGTCACGACACCGTTCATCGACTTCCTTTCGAATCCGTTTTCCGTGTCAGAGCCAAGGGGATGGATGCGGCATTAACCATTTCGCGTCAATCCACCGAATGGGTGAGCGCAGGAACGTCCTTGGCCCCCTTGGTTCCGCGGCCGGAAAGAGACGGGTTTTCCATGAAGAATTTGTGACAATTGAACAGATCTTCGCGACCGGCAGGCAAATAGCGAAGATAGCGCCCGTCCGGCTGCAGCAGCCAGCTTTGCGCCTCGTCGGCCATGTTCGCGGCCATGACCTGACTGGTGATCTGGGCCTTGACCGTTTCATTCTGACATTCGACCAGAGCCTCGACACGACGGCTGAGGTTGCGGCCCATCCAGTCTGCCGAGCTGATGAAGACCCGCGCCCGTTTCGACGGAAGGCCGTGGCCATTGCCGAAGCAGACGATGCGGGAATGTTCCAAGAACCGCCCGACGATCGACTTGACCCGGATATTGTCGGAAAGCCCCTTGATCCCCGGACGCAAGCCGCAGATTCCGCGAATGACAAGGTTGATGCGGACCCCGGCCTGACTTGCTTCGTAAAGCGCCTCGATCACATCCTTTTCGATAATGCTGTTCATCTTGGCCCAGATCTCGGCCGGGCGCCCGCGGCGCGCATATTCCGCCTCGCGGCCGATCAGCTCGATCAGCGTTTCCTTGAGGTCAAGCGGCGAGATCGCAAGGTTTTCCAGCCCCTCGGGCTGGACGTAGCCCGAAAGGTAGTTGAAGACCCTGGATGCATCGCGTCCAAGCGCCGCATCGCAGGTAAACAGAGAAAGATCGGTGTAGATGCGCGCGGTGATCGGGTGGTAGTTGCCCGTGCCGAAATGGGTATAGGTCACCAGTTGGTCACCCTCGCGCCGAACGACAGCACTGATCTTGGCATGGGTCTTGTACTGCATGAACCCGTAAACGACATGCGCGCCCGAACGTTCCAGGTGCCGTGACTGCCGGATATTGGCCGCCTCATCGAAGCGCGCCTTGAGCTCGACGAGCGCCGTGACGGATTTCCCGGCCTCGGCCGCTTCGCAAAGCGCATCGACGATCGGGCTGTCGCGCGAAGTTCGGTAAAGCGTCTGCTTGATCGCGACGACGTTCGGATCGGCGGCCGCCTGATTCAGGAAGCGCACCACCATGTCGAATGTCTCGTAGGGGTGATGCAGCAGCATGTCCTTTTGCCGGATCGCCGCGAACATGTCGCCATCGTGATCCTGAACCCGTTCGGGCACACGGGGTGTGAAGCCGGGCCATTGCAGATCGCGCCGATTGTCGAGCACCAGTTCCCGCAGGTCTGCCATGCCCAGAAGTCCCTCGACCTCGACCACCTCTTCCGGGGCGACATGAAGTTCCTGCATGATCAGGCGACGGATACGGTCCGGTGCCCCGGCCGTGATCTTGAGCCGGATGACCGAGCCACGACGGCGCCGCTTCAGGGCCGTCTCGAACTCGCGCACCAGGTCTTCAGCCTCTTCCTCGACCTCCAGATCGCTGTCGCGCAGCACGCGAAAGGCGCAATGGCCGATATCGCGATATCCGGGGAAAAGGCTGGGAAGATGCATCAGCAGCAGTTCTTCTAGCCGCAGGAAACGCTTGCCCCCCGGCAGGGGGATGAAGCGCGCGATCTGCTGCGGGATGGGCAGAAGCGCCTGCATCTGCCTCCCGTCGGTTTCGCGTGCGAGCTCGACGGCCAGCGAAAAACCAAGGTTCGGGATGAAGGGAAACGGATGCGCCGGGTCGATTGCCAGGGGCGAAAGAACGGGGAAGACCTGATCGGTAAAGTAGCGATGCAGGAATTCTTCCTCGGCGCGGGTCACGCGAGACCGCGAGAGGATCGAGATATCCGCCAGTTCCATCTCGCGCCGCAGCCCGTTCCAGACCGCCTGCTGCGCGCCCATCAGGCGCCGCGCATCCGCGTTGACAAGCGTGAGTTGTTCGGCCGCACTTTTCCCATCATCCGAGATCGCCGAATTCCCCTCACGCACAAGCTCGCGCAGGCCCGCCACACGCACAGTGTAGAATTCGTCAAGGTTCGTCGCCGAGATCGAGAGAAACCGCAGACGTTCCAACAGCGGCACGCGCGGATTGCGCGCCTCGTCCAGCACGCGCCAGTTGAAGCTGAGCCAACTGATTTCCCGGTTGAAGAATCGCGCGGGGCCTTCGGGGACCCCATCGGGAAGCTCGCGCGGAACAGGAAACGGGTTACGCAGGAAATCGGCCTGTGTCATGTCATCTCAGCTGGTCGAGGATAGGATATGAGGGTGATCGGGCGGCGACAGCTTGTCCAGCAGTTCGGCCGCCAGTCGACGGGTGACCGGGCGACGGTCGGCGAGCGACTTGCGGTCGATTGCCGCCACAAGGTGGCGCGCAAGACCCAGGTCGCGTTCCATCCGCGCGGCCAGCCAGTCGACGACATCCGGCGCGACCTGGATCTGGCGATCGGCAAAGAGCTTGACGAGCACGGCGGGTAAAAGCGCGTCGTCAGGCGGACCAAGAACGGCTTGCGCGGCCGATTCCAGTCGCGACAGCAGGTCCGGAAGACGAATCCCCCAATCCCTCGGCGGCATGCGCGCGGTGATGAGCAACAGCGCCTGTCGCGCTCCGGCAAGGTTCCACAGGTGAAAAAGCGCATCCTCCGCCTCGGAGATACCGGCGATCTGATGCGCATTCTCGACGACCAAGGCCCCGGCCGGGTCGAGCAGCGCGTCGATGCCCGTGGGCGAGATGGCAGAAGCCCGGATGATCGGGGCGCCGTTTTCTTCGGCCCAGAATCGCGCCAGGTGCGATTTTCCCGCCCCTGCTCCCCCGATCAGCAAAAGCCGGCCACCCGGCCAGCGGTTCGGTTCGTCGAGCATGGCCAGCGCATCGCGATTTGCCGTCGTCGTCAGGAAATCGTCCCGCGACAAGGCAGGGGGAATGGTCAGATCCAGGGCCAACTGGCTTTGCAAAGATCAGTCACCCTTCCTTCTTGACACCATCGTCCCGCAGTCTCGCTTCACGGTGCAGTTCGGCTGGCGAAGGTGGCCCCTCGGGCTGAGGCGACGGGGCTGCGTCATCAGCAAGGGCCTGTTTCTGATGTTCCTTCAGCAGTTTGGACCGTTCTTCCTGAAGCTGCAACTCTGCCACCCTGCGGTCATGGGAATATTGCGCAAGGCGCCGCGCATGTTCCACCGTCCCGGGCGGGACGATCTCGATCAGCGTCGGGGGATCGGGAGGCAGCGGAACCTCGCGCCCTGTGTAAAGCGCGCTTTCCTTGTAGCGACTGACCGCATAGCGCACGAGCACACCCAGCGCCGCAGCCATGGGGACGGCCACGAGAAGCCCGACAAAGCCAAAGAGCGTCCCGAACACCGTCAATGCGAGCATCAGCCAGACCGGATGCAACCCGACGCTGCCACCGACGATTTTCGGCTGAAGGTAGTTTCCTTCGACCATCTGGCCGACGACGAAAATCGCGATCACCGCGGCAATCCAGATCGGATCACCCCAGAAGCTGAACAGCGCAACCCCGATTGCCGTCGCACCGCCGATCACGACACCGACATAGGGGATAAAGGAAAGCGAGGCGGCCAGCACGCCGATGGCAACACCGAAAGGCAAGCCGACCAATCCCAGCCCCAGCGAATAGAACGTGCCCAGAATCAGGATGACAACGCCCTGCCCGCGCACGAAGCCGGAAAGCGCATCATCGATTTCCCCGGCCAGGCAGCGGATCGTCGGCGCGTGCTCTCGGGGCAGAAGTTCGTCCAGTCGCGCCACCATCTTGTCCCAGTCGAGCAGCAGGTAGAACGCCACGACCGGCACGATGACGATGAGGGCCAGCATGCTGACGACCCCCATCACCGAGCCCAGCACCGTGCTGACAAGCTGGCCGCCCTTCGCGCTGATGTTCTTGGCCGCGTCGGTCAGCGCATTGTTGACCGTGCTCCCTTCGGTGAAAATCTGCGGAAAACGTGCCATGAGGAACTGCTGCAGCCGCTCGGCCATCTCTGGCGCAGTGTTGATCAGCGCATTGGTCTGCCTGACCAGCACCGGCACCACGACGAGAAAGGCCAATACCACCACGAGGATCACGACCAGCGTGATCACGACCACCGCCAACGTGCGTGTCAGCCCCAGCCGCTCCAGCCGGTCGGCCACGGGATCAAGCAGATAGGCGATACCCGCGCCAAGGATGAAGGGAAGTATTGCATTGCCGAGCGTCCAAAGGACGACGAGCATCGCGATGGCCGCGGCGCTCCAGTACCAGACTTGTTTCTGAGCCGACAGCCTCATGGCCGAGCACTCCGTAACCCCGCGTCACGGTCTATTTGGAACGTCCTGAGGCGGCTTGCAAGGAAGGGCGTTGCCCCATGAGGCGCTCTGGGTTAGTTCGTCGCTCGCCATCATGAGGAAAATGCCATGCGTCTGTCGCGCTATTTCATGCCCGTACTCAAGGAAGATCCCAAAGAGGCCCAGATCGTCAGCCACCGGCTGATGCTGCGCGCCGGCATGATCAAACAGCAGGCAGCCGGCATCTATTCCTGGCTTCCGATGGGCTACAAGGTGCTGAACCGCATCCAGCAGATCGTGCATGAAGAGCAGCAGCGCGCGGGCCACATCCCCCTGCTGATGCCGACGCTGCAATCGGCCGACCTGTGGCGCGAAAGCGGCCGCTACGACGATTACGGCGACGAGATGCTGCGCATCAAGGATCGTCACAAGCGCGACCTGCTCTACGGCCCCACCAACGAAGAGATGATCACCGACATCTTCCGCAGCCATGTCAGCAGCTACAAGGAGCTGCCGCTGACCCTTTACCACATCCAGTGGAAGTTCCGCGACGAGATGCGCCCGCGCTTCGGCGTGATGCGTGGCCGCGAATTCCTGATGAAGGACGGCTACAATTTCGACCTGACCCGGGAAAATGCGCTGCATGCCTATAACCGCCACCTGGTGAGCTACCTGCGCACCTATGAGCGCATGGGCCTGCAGGCGATCCCGATGCGCGCCGATGGCGGCCCGATCGGCGGCGATTACACCCACGAATTCCTGGTCCTCGCCGAGACCGGCGAATCCGAAGTCTTCTATGACAGCCAGATCACCGACCTGAAATTCGGCGATCGCGAGATCGACTATGACAGCGTCGAGCAGTGCCAGGCCGTGCTGGAAGAATTCACCAGCCGCTATGCCCGCACCGACGAGACCCATGACGAGGCGATCTTCGCCGAGGTCCCCGAGGAACGCCGCCGCTCGGCCCGCGGCATCGAGGTCGGCCAGATCTTCTATTTCGGCACGAAATACTCGGAAGCCATGGGCGCCACCGTCGTCAGCCCCGATGGCAGCCGCGTCCCGGTCGAAATGGGCAGCCACGGCATCGGCGTCTCCCGCCTGCTCGGTGCGATCATCGAGGCCAGCCATGACGACAAGGGCATCATCTGGCCCGAAGGCGTGACCCCTTTCCATGTCGGCATCGTCAATCTGAAACAGGGCGATGTCTCTACCGACAGCGCCTGCGAGGCGCTCTATCGCGAACTCAGGTCGCAAGGGCTCGATCCGCTTTACGATGATCGCGATGAGCGTGCGGGCGCGAAATTTGCCACGATGGATCTGATCGGCCTGCCTTGGCGCATCACTGTCGGGCCGCGCGGCTTGGCGAACAACAAGGTCGAACTTACCTCGCGCCGCAGCGGAGAATCGATCGAAGTGTCGCCCCAAGAAGCGGTCGTCCGGCTCAAGGAAATCTATCGGCCGGTCTTCGAAGCGGCTTACTGAACTGCGGCGTTTCGATCGGCCGGACAGGAATGGAAGGCGGCGCCGCGATCGCGCCGCCTTTTTTGTTGTGGCAAGGGCTTCGGTGGAGACCTGCCGGAATGGTGAAGTAGACAGGCGAAGTTTTGCCGATGCATGATCCGGAATGAACTCGGGTCGAGGCAAATGGAAAAATGGGGCAAGAGGCTGGCGCTCGGGTCGGCCGCGATGGTGATTGCGATCCTGACGACGGTCTGGCTTTGGCCAGAGCCCGCGCGACCGCATGTGCCCGTCGAGCAGATCAGTATTCTTCGCGGAGAAAATGATTTCTGGCTGGCCGCCGATCTGCGCCCCCCGCAGGATGGGCTGAACGCAGTGTCGATGCAAGTCACCGGCCGGGCATCGACCGGTCCGCGGGGCGCCCTCCTTCAGGAATGGCCCGGTTTCCATGCCGAGGCGAGATTTCACGGGACATCCGTAACGGTCCGGTTCCAGGACAGCGAAAACCGCTGGCGCATAACCTTGGATGACGGACGCTCTGGCGGGATCGAAATCTCTCGCCCGGGTGTCAGCGATCTGCGCATTCAGGGGCTTCCAGAGGCTGATCACTGGATACGGGTCGAAAAAATCAGCGAATCCTCGATGCCGGCAAGCTTTGGCGGCATACTTATCGCAGAAGACGCGGCAGCACTGCCACCTCCGGCACCCATGCCCCGGCTCATCGAATTCATCGGCGATTCCGACACGGTCGGGTTCGGCAATGCGGCCCAGACCCGAAATTGTACCGAGGAGGAAATCTTCGCCGCGACCGATACCAGCAAGAGCTTTGGCCCTCAGGTCGCCAGGAGACTTGGCGCAGATTATCGCATCATCGCGCGATCGGGAATCGGGCTGCTCAGAAACTACGGCGGGGCCGCGCCCAATTCGACGATGACATCTCGCTATGGCCTTGCCCTTCCAAGCAACCCTTCCGCCACGTGGCTCTCTGATCGGGTCGCGGACATCATCGTCGTCGGACTCGGTTCCAACGATTTCGGCTCGGATTTCGCCCCTGGCGAAGTCTGGCAGGACCAAGACAGACTCAGCACCGATTTTGAGCCCATTCTCATCTCGTTCTTGCGCGACCGTCTGCGTGAGAACCCGGGGGCGTTGATGGTTCTGCTGGCCTTTGGCGAATACGGCACGCCCCTTGTCCGACCCTATGAGGCCGCCGAAAAAGCCTTGCATGAGGATGGCGCGAATGTCGTGCTGGTGACCCTGCCCGATCTCGACCGGTCGGCATGCCTGTGGCACCCGTCGGCAGAGGACCATCAAGCGATCGCTGACCGCATCGTGAGCGCTATCCAAGAGAGGGACGGATAGAAAACACTCTCCCGGACACGGAACCCGTGATAGGTATTAACCAGTTTGTGACCGATTTTCGCGATTTTATCTGGTGATCCAATGTCCTTACGCCCGCTGACCTATCGCGTTCGAAACCTATTGGGACGAGGAAATGGCGATCTAGCCGCGGCTGCCGATGACATCTGGACCATTGCGCCGGAAGAAACGCGTGAAGTACATCCGGTCATTATCCTTCCAGGTCAGGCAGACCGCATCACCCGCGCCGAGTTTTCGACCTTGCCATGGCTCATCAAGTCGCTGGCCGGGGACCCCGAGGAAAAGGTCGGCCCGACGCTGGGCTACCGGCTGTCTGATGTCGATATCGTTGACGGCGTTCTTTATTCGCGTGGCATGACCCTGCATCTGCGCCAAAGAAAGCGCCGCCTTGGGGTATCGCGTATCGACGACCTGGGATCAGGTGTCCTTTACGAAACCTGGATTGGGAACCGCTGGTTCGGGAACTGGCTGACCGACGACTGCCTGACATACAGGCTCGCCGAAGCGTTGGGAACCGTCATGACGACCATGCCCGAACGGGGTGGCCATGTGCCTCGCTACGAAGAACTTCTGGCGATGAAACCGCAGCGCATCACGGATGCCCATCTCGACGAAGCGATTCTGTTCGACGATCACCCCAATAACAGCAATCGCATTGCCCGGGCGCAGGACATGCGCAGAAGGTTGATGGGAAATCCCCCCATGGGTGGTGACGATCTGGTCTTTCTGGTCCGGGGTCGAACCGGCGATCAAAGGATCATGGAAAATGAAATGCAGATCGCGGAGCAGCTTGAAAAATCTCATGGTTTCCGTGTGATGTCGCCTGAACAGCACAGTGTGGACGAACTTATGTCAGCCTGCGGCGCGGCACGGGTCGTGGCCGGGATCGAGGGCAGCCAGCTCAATCACGGGGTCGTTGCTATGCCCCCCGGCGGCACGCTACTGACCATCCAACCGCCCGATCGCGCGACCACGGCGATGAAGCTGCTGACGGATCGGTGGCAGCAGCGTTTCGCCATGGTTGTCGGATATGGCACGGCCGAAAGCTTCATGGTCGAGCCGCAGGATGTCCTTCGGACATTCGACAAGGTCATGCAGCTAAAAAAATCGGACCCGTACGAACAGGCAGGTTGAGTTTCTGCGACCCGCCATCAATGATCCCTTCATGCATTTGATTCCGCCACAATTACCGAGTGTTTGAATGAAGCTGTTTGAGGAAATCAGGGGCGACTACGACCGACATGGCAAGAGGATCCTGGACGCGGCCTTCGTCTCTCTGGCGATCTATCGATATGGTCGATGGGCGGCTGGCATAGAGAACTCGGCCGGCCGCTGGATCGCGAACAAGTTTTATGGCTTTCTCTGCATCTTCGTGCTGAACGTCACCAAGGTCTGGATCCCGCCGCAAGTGCAACTGGGCGAAGATTTTCACATCATTCATGCCGAAGGATCGCTGTCGATCCACCCTGATGTCGTG